>NZ_JAGXJW010000011.1:95271-159428 GCF_019091135.1 Cohnella sp. GbtcB17
TTCCTAACCGAGACTTCGGCGACCGCGCGATGGCGCATGAGGGCCAGTTTGTTCCTAACCGAGACTTCGGCGACCGCACAATGGCGCATGAGGGCCAGTTTGTTCCTAATCGAGACTTCGGCGGCGGGGCGACAGTGCGAGCGTAGTTGTTTGTTTCTAGCCGAGAATACTTCGGCAACTCACGGTGAAACCGTCTCTTGGGTTGCTACTGAAGCAAACTGAAATAGGGCAGCATCCAACACCGAATTTTTCTGATAGGTGCAATAAAAGCGGCAGGCTCTCCGCCTGCCGCTTGTTGCCGATACCGGCATCCTACTAAAGCCACTGGACGCTGATATCGCGATCCGTCGGCCTGACTTCTATGCTTTTCTCGCTTTCACGCTTTTCACGCTTTCACGCTTCTCACGCTTTCATGCTTTTCGCACCTTCACACTTTCCGCGCCTTTACACTTTCCGCGCTTGGCCGCTTAAAACACCTGCTCGCTGTAGCCCATCAGCCGCCGCCTGCGCGGATTGCTGCGCTGGGCGATCTCCTCGGGCACCCGATAGGCTCCGTTGATATCGTAAGTCATGTGCGGCACAATAAACTTTTTGCGGTAGATGACCTGCTGCACGTAGCGAGGATCGTCGCTTTGATTGCGCGCGCCCCGGTGCCAGATTTGGCTGTTGAAGACGAGGCAGTCTCCCGCTTCGGCCAAGATCGACACAGGTCCTTGCCCTTTGTATTCGCCGATCTCCTCGGCGAAGCGGATCGCCCGGCCTGCGCGGTGGGAGCCCGGCACGACCTGGGTCGGACCCTGATCCTCCGTGACGTCGTCCAGATAATACAACGCGTTCAACAGAAATACCGGCATCGGGATGCTCGCGTCCAGCTCGGCGCCCTCGGGCAGCGGGAAAAACAGCGCCTCGTCGACATGCCATTTGCTGACGCCGTTGTTCCTGGTCGTACGCATGCCGTTCATGCTGCTTAACTGGCAATCGGGCCCGAGCACCTCCTCGATGAAGGCGCTGATGACGGGATGGTCGACGAGCGTCTCAAATATCTCGCCGCGTTCGAACATCGGCCCCTGCATCATGACATGGTCGTCCTTGCCCTCAAACGCCAATCGTATCCCTTCCTTGAGCGCAGCCGTCTGCCCTCGGTCCAGCACGTTTTTAAATAAGACGTAACCGTCCCTATGAAGCTGCTCCAACTCTTTGGCAAAATGCGTCGCGATCGTCGTCATTTTGATTCCGCCTCTCTTCGTTCATTCATATATGGCATGCCTGCCTGCGCTTGCGGATTGCGAATTTTTTTCAGCCGGCTGCTGATCAACGATTCCCGGGTAATGACGATCTTCTGCGGGATCTTGTGGGCCGGCAGCTTATCCCGGCAAAATGCCCATATCCGCCTTCGAAGCTCGCTCACGCTCGGATCCGCATCCTCGCGCAGCTTCACGGTCGCCATCACCATTTGCCCCGTGATGCCGCTCGTCTCCGCGCTCACGACGACTTCCTCGATGCCGGCCAGCTCCTGAAGCACGCTCTCCACCTCCGCGGGATAGACCTTTTCGCCGCCGACGTTGATGATCTCGGATCGCCGCCCCAGAATGCGGATGTAGCCGTCCTCCACGACCGCCTCGTCCCCCGTGCGCAGCCATCCGTCTTCGGTGAACGGGTCGGGCGCGTTCAGATAGCCGATCATCGCGGATTCGGCCTTGATCTCGAGCAGTCCGTCGACGATCCGGTATTGGGCCCCGTCTCCCTGCAGCGAGAACAGCAGCGAATCCGAGCTTTTGGACTTCGTCTTGAGCACGCCGAGCTCGGACATGCCGTACGCCTGTACGGTGCGGATATCGGGGAACGCCGCGTTCCAGGCTGCAAGCGTGTAAGCCGGCATCACTTCGGAGCCGTAGGAGACGACCTTCAGGCTGCTTAAATCGTATGTGCGATGCGCGCCGCTCAGGAGCAGCAGGTTCATAAAGGTCGGCGAGACCGGCAGCGCCTCGATCCGATAGCGCTCGATCGTCCGGCACACCTCCTCCGGTGACCGGTCCTTCAGCACGTGCAGGCAGCCGCCGTTCGCCAGCGTCGTCAGCATCGTGTTCATCCCGCCGATATGATCGAACATCATGAAGGGAATCGTCCTCGCGGCTCGCCCTTCGGTGCGGAACTTCGCCAGCAGCCTGTCGGCGCGGTGCACAGCCGCCTTGCTTCTGCCCGTCGAGCCGGAGGAAAAAAGTACGATTCCCGGTACGCGCTGGTAGAGAAGACCGCGCAGCAGGGGACTGCGAACCTCCCTGCCGTCCATGCGGCGGATCGACAGCCCCGACTCGCTCGCGCCTATCCTTGCCTGCGCTTCGCCGACGTCGAGGTACTCCTCGATCTTGGCCGCCACCAGGCTATCGTCGATCGGCAGCACGATGCAGGACTGACCGAACAAAGCGAACACAGCGGCTGCGGCATAAGGCGAATATTCGGTCTCGAGCGAGACGACGACGCGCTCGAGACCTTCGGCCTGCAGCCGCCTTCTCATCGCCTCGATCTGTCCGATCAGCCAAGCGTAAGAATAAGCCCGGTCCCGCCAAACGATCGCCGATCGTTCGCCGTACCGTCCGAACCGCTCCGTCAGCATGCTGTATTCTTCCATCGCGCTCCTCCTCGCTCCGCCTCCGGCAGTCGTTCGAGCAAATATTCGACCAACGTGCCGACCGTGCGGTAGGGACTGTCGGGCACGGCGGCGGCAGCGATATCCGACAGCGCCACGGCAAATCCGAGCGTCTCCTCGATGCCTTGCTCGACAGAAGCGAGCAGCGAGACGAGTCCGAGCGAGTCGAGATTGCCGTTGCGGCCGTAGAGCGGCGCTTCGGTGCCGAGCTCGACGGGAATGGCGCCGTCATGGAGCCGATTCACGTCCTCGCAGCTATCGAGTACGATTCGCAGCAGCGCTTGCCGAACGCCCGTGTCTCCATCTTCCTGACGCCTTCGCTTGCCGAACAAGCCCGCCGTCCGCGAATCCGCCCAGAGCGTCTCGTACAGCCGATGCTCGCGACCGGCCAATGCCTCCAGCGAGGCGCCGAGCTGCGCCAGTCGTTCGGCGGCCGATCGGCCCTGCAATTGCTTGTGCGCCTCCTCCCACTCCGCGACGATCGCCTCGAACGCTTCGGCATGCGCCTTGAACGGCGAACCGAGCGTCTCCGCCGCCTCCCGCAGCAAGTCGCGGAAAAAATACCGGCTCCACCGCATGTCGAACACGAAAGCCGACAGCGTGCCAAGAGACGCCGTCCCTTTAGCCAGAATAAGATGCAGCTGGCCCAGCAGTCTCCTTGTCACCGCGTGGCCGAAATAATACGTACGCTCCCCTTCCGCGATCTCCCGGGCCGACAAGTATTCGTGTGCATGCGTGGCTACCGCTCGCAGCAGCAGCTCCTCATAGGAAGAGGAACGCGTATCGTCGGAGGCGGCGATGCCGATGGAGCAGTACGAATGCAGCTCCTCCTTGCGTTTCGCGCCCGCCAGCTCGGGGATTGCCTTGTTGCCCTTCCAGAAATCGTCGAACGCCTGCAGCGACAGCGGACCGATATATCGTGCCGGCACCGGGTCGTAGACGTGCAGCCGCGTCTCTTCGATGCCGTACACGGCGAGCCAATGATCGACCAGATACTGGCGCGAGGCGGGATCGACGAGCTTCGCGATATACTTGGGAGACAGGTAATCTTCGCAATAAGGCAGGTAGTAGCTGGTGCCGGTGACCAGGAACAGCTCGCCTTCGCCAATGAGCCGGCGCCCTTCCCGCAGGCCTTCCTCGAGGCTCGCGAACTCCGTCTTGCCCGTCTGGCGCCAGACGGCCTCTGAATAATCCAGCTTGTTGAAGTAGGTCTTCACCAGACCCGTGTCCGAGCAGGCAGTCACGCCGTACAAACGCGCAGCAGCCAGCAGGCCGAGACCGCTCCGCACGCCTTGCCGTTCGAGCACTTCGCGGATGAGCGGAAAATTGCAGGGAAAGTAATAGGGAATGTCCATCAGCGGTTCAAAAGGTCGGATCAACGCGGCCCCTCCCTTCCGTCGTGCGGGATCGCGTCTCTTCCCAGCGCGCGATCTCGTAGCGAAGCGACAGATCGCCCGACGCCCGGAACGAGCGGTTCGGCAGGACGCCGCCTTCGGCATCCGTCTCGAACTTGCGGAATCCTTTGGTGAAGCGGAAGCGGTAGCCCGTGTCCCTCGGCACCCGGAATCGTCCGGCATACCGGGTACCGCCCCTATGCTCCAGGCGCATGCCCATCGCCCCGTAGATGGCGTCCGGCAGCTCTTCCCCCGGCGACACGTCGGCGGTTATCTCGACGACGACGCGATCGGACAGAACGGGAACTACCGTGTAGACGCCGGTCGCCACAAGCCCGCCGGCCGACAGCGTCAAAGTCGTCGTGCCCGGCCGCAGCGGGATCAACGTGCCGTCGGGCAGCGCCTCCAGCACGGTCGGATCTCCGACGCGGTAGTCGCCGTTGAGCACGCTCATCGCGAAGCCGCTGTCGTAGCGCAAAATCGCATTGACATGCGCCCGGTGTCCGCCCGCCAGGCCGATCTCAGTCCGGCCGCGCAGCTCAAGCGATACGGGTCTTCCCGTTCGTCCGAACATGAACAATAGCGGGATATGCGCCCGATCGCCCCAGTCGGTCTCCTGGTGCGCGGCCTCCGGCTGCTCGAGATAAGCAAGATCATCGCCGTAGCGGAAGCCTTGCCCGATCAGGTCGACGGCGACTTCGCGTACGTGCCTCGGCAGAAACAGTCCTTCCGCATCCCCGATGTCCATCCATACTTTCAGGGGAGAGCGACTCTTGTACGATTCATAAAGTCGTTCTTCCCGCAAGCCGGCGGGCGCCTCGTCGTCCAGCTGCGCCTTGACGAAGTAGGGCGACAGCAGCATCAGCTTGCCGAATACGTCCGGACGGCGGAATCCCATGTGGTAGGTGCACAAGCCGCCGGCGGATGACCCGATCAGGCCTGTATTCGCCGGATCCGGCAGCGTGCGGAACCGGGCGTCGATGTACGGCTTCACTTCGCTGACGACAAAATCCTCATAGTCAAGTCCTGCGCACCGGATAGCGTTCGCTTCCTCGGCCGGGGCTTTGAAGTGATAATACTCGTTGACTTCGGCGGGCCTGACATGGGCGATCGCCACGATGATGATCCCGTCCATCAGCCCCGCTTCGATCAACCGGTCGGCTGCGCGATGAATGCGCCAGGACTCGGTTCCCGGCGCGGCCGGATCGAAGGCGCGCTGTCCCGCGTGCATATAGAGCACCGGATAATGCGTGGACGTCTCACGCTCGTAGCCCGGGGGCAAGTATATGAATAACCTCCTTTCATTGTCTAAACGGCTGGCGCGAAATCCATCTACCGTCAGTACAGCTGCTTGAAGCGGCATATCTCTCCCTCCAATCTGCTATCTTTCTAAACTACTCTCCTCCTCCTCTTCTCCTCTCCTCCTTCCGCGCCTCCCCACTCCGAGCTGCGCCAAAAAACCCCGCTCTCCCGAAGCATGCCGGGAAAACGGGGTTGTTTTTAAAACATGACAACCATGTTTTAAAAATTCATGGCCCTCAGATTGTACGTGAACGACGCACTTCCAACTTAATACAATTTGGATAATTTGTAAATATTTAATTTTCGACATGCTTATCGATAATTGCGAATCGGCTTCAGCAGCGCTGCGGCAACAATGCCCAGCGCCAGCAGCAGCAACCCGAGAACGACGAGCACGCGCCCGGCGCCCCAGCGGTCGGCGAGTATGGAGACGGCCGCCAGCGACAGCGTAGGCGCCACGCTCGTGATGGCGCCGAGCGTCCCGTAGATGCGGCCCTGCAGTTCTCCTCGAACCTCCGACTTCAGAATAATCTGGATCATCATCGAGCAAAAGGCGAACAGCAGACCGCCGAGGAGGATCAACGGCAGCGCCAGCAGCGGGGACGAGATAAAGGATACGGCGGCGTATAACGGTCCGAGCGGCAGAAGACCGGCGAATACAAGCCGCCCCCTCCTGCCCATCCTTTTGCCCAAACTCAGGATGATGCCGGCCCCGGCCAGATAGCCGAGCGGAATGCACATCTCGAGCAGGCCGAACTCGACGGGATTCGCCCGCCACCGGCCGACGGCGATGACTTGGACGAGCATGATGGCGCTCAGAAAGAAGGCGGACAGCAGCGGCGCCAAAAACACAATGGATCGAACGAGCGCATCCTGCCGTATATAGTCGATTCCGCCTCGCCAATCCTGCAAAAAAGTGGGCCTGGTATCGACGGCGGTGCGCTCCACCGGCGGAAATCCTCGCGTGAAGAGCGTGCAAACGGCGGAAAACAAGAAGGCGGCGGCAGTGGTCAAAATGGCGGTCAATCCCCCGAAGGAAGAAACGACGACGCCGGCAACCGCCAGCCCCGAGATGCGTGCGGCATTGTCGGCAATATGAATGGCGCTCGCGGCCTGCTGAACGCGCGCGGGACCGACGATTGCCGTCGTCGACGCATGGAAGGCGGGGCTAAGCAGCAGGCTGCAGAACATGGACAGAGAAGCCAGCACGAGCAGCGTCGGGAACGGCGCGTGGAAAACAAACAACGAGACGGCCAGAATCGCCGCGATCGCGCTGCGCGACAGCTCCGAGAACAGCATCAGGCGACGGCGGTCGATCCGGTCCGCGATCGTGCCCGCGAACGAGCCGAACAGGAAGCCGACGCTCAGGTAGCAGATCTGCACGGCTGCCATTCGCTGCGCGCTGCCGGTCGTCTGCAGCACCCACAGGCTGATGGCGATGCCGTTGAAGCTGTCTCCGAACACGGACGCCGTATAGCCGGTCAGCAGCCGCATGAACGAGCGATTGCGCCATACCGGCAGCGTCTCGCCGACAGCCGTCGGTCCCGCCTGCCGGCGGGCGTCCGCGGCTTGAAGCGGCGTTTGCATTCGTATCCCCCTTTCTGAAATTCGCTTGAGCGACAACAACTTAAACGTTTAAGTTTCTTAAGTATAATAACTCTCCCTAAAAATGTCAATCGCGTTTTGCTCGTTTGACAGTCTCTCTAGAGGCCAACTATGATAGATCTAATACGCGAAATCGGACCGGAAACGAGGTAGTGCCGCCCATGAAAAAACCGACGCTCAAAGACGTCGCCAAGGAAGCCGGCGTCTCCGTCGCAACGGTGAGCTACGTCCTGAACGACGTCGCCCACCAGACGATCCCCGATGAGACCAAGCGTCGCGTCCTCGAGGCGGTCGGCAAGCTGAATTACGTGCAAAATCTCGCAGCCCGCTCGCTTTCCTCCGGCCGGACGCAGCTCCTTGGCGTCCTGCTGGTGGGAAGCGAGCGCGATCTCGTCTCCAAGTACATCAGCTACGGCAAGTTCATCGACGAGCTGGAGCGGATGAGCAAACCGCAGGGCTACCACCTTATGACTTCGCAGATCGACCCGGTGACCCCCAACTTTGCCATCATCGCCGAACGCAAGCTGGACGGCGTATTCCTGATCGACGCGCGGGAAGGCTCGTTTTATTCGGTCTCCGAGAAATTTCCCTACGGTTCGCCGCTCGTGCTGGTGGACGGCAACATCGAGGATCCGCTCTTTCGCAGGCTCATGCCCGATTTTAGCCAGCTGTTCGGACTTGTCCGCGAGACGTTCGCCGGCAGTCCCTTCGCCGTCATCTGCGAAAACTACCACAACCGGTCCATGACCGAGTCGCTGGCAGCCGCAGCGGACGTTCCTCCGGAGCGGCTGCTTGCCCTGGACGCCGACGGGGACCTGGCCGCCTTTCTGGCGCGCAACCGGGGGCTTCCGCTTGTCGTGTTCAACGAGTTCCTCGCCATGCGGCTGCTCGGACGCGTCGATCCGTCCGCCATGGTCGTCGTCTGCGCTTCCGAGGCGCCCGGTTACCTGCCGGAAGGGATCCGCCTTCTTGTCCTCGAGGATTCCAAGGCATCCGTCGCCTACGCGACGATGGAACAGCTGCTTCACCGGCCTTACGAGCCCGAAGAAAAGATTCGCAAATTCCGTTTTAAATTGTTCACGTCATGACGCCGCTATTTTTTGATTGACAAAACGACCAAAATTTTCTTATTATTAGGTCGCTAATCATAATTTGAGGGCACTGCTTTTTAAACCTGACGGTTTAAAACAACCCCGGTAACTCCCTTCGGAGCTGCCGGGGTTTTTGCCGTTGCGCAAAAGGAGGTGGCGCGGACGCATTTCGCAAAGTACGGCGACTCGGAACTCGTTTTGTAACCGCTTCAGACTTGTCCAGGGCACCCCATTTCAGAAAGGTGGATTTTCTCATGTACAAATGGCTTAAAAAGGGATTGATCTCCGCGGCCATCGCGGGGCTGCTCGTCGCGGGGCTCGCTGCGCCTGGCACGCCGATCGGCACCGCCTCCGCAGCGGCCGACACCGCCGTCTCCAACAAGCAGAACTTCAGCACGGACGTCATTTATCAGATTTTTACGGACCGGTTCTACGACGGCAATACGTCCAACAATCCTTCCGGCTCCACCTTCAGCTCCGGATGCACGAACAAGCGCGTTTACTGCGGCGGCGACTGGCAGGGCATCACCGACAAGATCAATGCCAACTACTTTACCGACATGGGCATCACGGCGCTGTGGATCTCCCAGCCGGTCGAAAATATTTATGCCGCAGTCACCTACTCCGGCGTCGTCAACGCCTCTTATCACGGCTATTGGGCCCGGGACTTCAAGAAGACGAATCCTTATTACGGCAGCTTCACGGACCTGCAGAACCTGATTAATGCCGCGCACGCCAAAGGCATCAAGATCGTCATCGACTTTGCCCCGAACCATACGTCGCCCGCGATGGAGACCGACACCACGTTCGCCGAAAACGGCAAGCTGTACAACAACGGCACGCTGCTGGGCGGCTACACGAGCGACACCAACGGCTACTTCCACCACAACGGGGGCTCCGACTTCTCCAGCCTCGAGAACGGCATTTACAAAAACCTGTACGACCTGGCCGATATCGAACAGCAGAACAGCACGCTCGATACTTACTTTAAGGACGCCATTAAAGTATGGCTCGATCTCGGCGTAGACGGCATTCGCGTCGACGCAGTCAAGCATATGTCCATGGGCTGGCAAAAAAACTGGCTCTCCTCCATCTACGGCTATCAGCCCGTCTTCGTCTTCGGCGAGTGGTTCCTCGGCTCGGCCGCTGCGGATGCGGACAACACCAAATTCGCGAACGAATCCGGCATGAGCCTGCTCGACTTCCGGTTCAACGCCAAGGTGCGCAACGTGTTCCGCGACAACTCGGATACGATGTACGGCCTAGACTCGATGATCTCGGCGACCGCCGCCGATTACGCGCAAGTGGCCGATCAGGTCACCTTCATCGACAACCACGACATGGAGCGCTTTAAGAACAGCGCCGTCAGCGACCGCCGGCTTGAGCAGGCGCTCGCCTTCACGCTCACGAGCCGCGGCGTACCGGCTATCTACTACGGCACGGAGCAATATATGACCGGCGGCACCGATCCGGACAATCGCGGCATGATGAGCTCGTTCTCGACGACCACAACTGCGTTCAAAGTCATCAAGGCGCTCGCGCCGCTTCGCAAGTCCAACCCTGCGATCGCGTACGGCACGACCCAGCAGCGCTGGATCAACAACGACGTGTACGTCTACGAGCGCAAATTCGGCAGCAGCGTGGCGGTCGTCGCCATCAACCGCAGCGCCAGCGCCTCCGCCTCAATCTCCGGGTTGATCACGTCGCTGCCTGCCGGCACCTATAGCGACGCACTCGGCGGCCTGCTCGGCGGCGGCGGCATCACGGCCGGCAGCGGCGGCGCCGTGAGCACCTTCACGCTTGCCGCCGGCGGCGTGGCGGTCTGGCAGTCGACGCCGGCCACGACGACGCCCGTCATCGGCCATGTCGGCCCGGTTATGGGCAAAGCGGGCAACACCGTCACGATCGACGGCCGCGGCTTCGGAACCACCAAGGGAACCGTATACTTCGGCACGAACGCGGTGACGGGAACGAATATCGTCTCCTGGGAAGATACCCAGATCAAGGCCGTCGTCCCCGCAGTAGCGGCCGGCAAGTACAACGTCAAGGTCCGCACCTCCGGCGCCGTCGACAGCAACGCCTACAACGGGTTCAACATTTTGAGCGGCGACCAGGTCTCCATCCGCTTCATCGTGCAGAACGCGACGACGTCGCTCGGCGAGAACGTCTACCTGACGGGCAGCGTATCCGAGCTCGGCAACTGGGCGCCGGCCTCGGCTGTAGGCCCGATCTTTAACCAGGTCATCGCCGCTTACCCGAATTGGTACTATGACGTCAGCGTGCCGGCGAACACGGCGCTGCAGTTCAAGTTCTTCAAGAAAAACGGCTCTGTCGTCACGTGGGAGGGCGGCTCGAATCATACGTTCACGACGCCTTCGAGCGGCACGGCGACCGTGACGGTGAACTGGCAGTAGCAGAAGCTTGAGCGCAAAGCGTACTCAAAAAGAGGAGAAGCGGGATCATCCGCCTCTCCTCTTTTGGCTTCGCTTTTAAACCCTGACCGAAACTTAATCGATCAAGCCTTCTTTTGATCGAACATCTCCAACTGCGCGATCAGCTGTTGCGACAGCGACTCCAGTTCGTCGGCGAGCGCGACGAGGCTGGCGCTGACGCCCAACTGGCCGGACGTCATCCTCGCGACCGCCTCGGACGAGGCGGCAGATTGCTCCGAGACGGCGCTCACCGTGCCGATCGCCTCCACGAGCGCTCGCTGCGAGCCGTCCAGCTCGACAATAGAGGCCGAGGATTGCGCCAGCTCTTCCGCGAATTCGCTCATCTCGTGTTTGACGCCGCCGAAAATATCGGCTGCCTCCTTGACCGCTCTTCCCTGCTCCTGCAGCACGGGGGACACTGCGCCCAGCTCGGCGACCGTCGCGTCGATCTCCTGCCGGATATCGCCAATAATGCGGGAAACGACAGCGATCGAATCCTTGGATTCGGCCGCCAGGCGGCGGATCTCGTCCGCCACGACGGCGAAGCTCTTGCCGTAGGCGCCTGCGCGCGAAGCTTCGATTGAAGCGTTAAGCGACAGAATGTTCGTCTGCTTTGACATCTCGTTAATGACGTTAAGCACGGTATGAATCGAACCCGCCCGCTCCTTGAGTTTGCCGACGCGCGCCGCCAGGGAACCGGACAGCCGCTCCGTCTCCTCGGTCTTGCCGATAAGCTCCGCCATATAGGCGGTACCGCGTCCGCTAATCTGCTGTACGCGCCCTGCCGACGACTCCAGTCGCGTGTTGGTATCGATCGCGATTCGAAGCTTGGCGCCGATCGTCTCGGTCTGCCGGATGCCGCGCTCGGCCTCCGTCGCCAAACTGGACGCGCCTAGCGCGATCTGTTCGGTCACCGCGGCGATATCGCCCGCCGTGGCGGCCGTCTCCTGCGAGACCGCCTTCAGCTCCTTCGCGGAGCTCACGAGGCGCAGCGCCGACTCGTTCGTTCGGCCGACGAGCGCGCCGATCTGTTCCATCATCCGGTTGAAGTTGCCGGACAGCCGCCCGATCTCGTTGCTGCGCCTGTAGTCCATGCGGACCGACAAATCGCCCTTCTCTCCTCGCTCCATCAGTGCGCACAGCCGCTCCAGCGGATTGCCCACCAGACGTATTAAGAGATAGCCGATGGCGATCGCGGCGACGGCCGCGGCAGCGATCATCCAGACGGTTAGGCTGAGGATCGTCTTGGAGTCGCGCTCCAGCTCGCCGAGCGGCACCGAACCGACCAGTTTCCAGGCTGCCAGCCTGGACGGCTCGTTCAGGATCAGACGGTCGTCGTCCCAGGCCGGGGGCGTCTGCTCGATCAGCGAAGTATCGGCAGCGTAGACGACCTTGCCGTCGTCTGCCAGGACCCGCATCTCGCCCGTCTCGCCGATCTTGAAGTTGGCGAAGGCATCGCCGAGCAGCTTGCTTTTCAACTCGATCAGCAAAATGAATTCGGCGTCCGGATGCTGCAGGTTTTTCATCAGACGGCCCAACGTCACCGACGGTTCGGAGGCGTAGCCGAACAGCCCCTTGCTCATCGTCGGCACGTAGACGATCTCTCCTTTGGCTTCCGCCATCTTCTGCAGCCATGCCTTGCTGCCGTCCGAGATCTGGAGCGCGCTTGCGCCTGTCGAAGACAACGCCCCCGTATTGTCCAGCGTTTTCGGCACGATGCGGATAGACATCATGTTGGGCTCAGCGGACAGCATGCTGTTGAAACGGTCGACGATGCGATCCTGCGCCGCCTGCTTCTCGCCCAGGGGCGAATCCGTCCTCGAAAAGGCGACGAGATCCTGACGCAGCGAAGTATCGACCATGAACTGCCGGCTAAGTCCCCCGTACATCGACAAGAGGAAGTCCAGCTTGTCCCTCGCCTGCTGCAGCGTCTGCTGCGACGACAGCGACATTTTGTCGCGGATGATGCTTTTTGCCAGCTGATAGGAGCTGAGACCGAGCGCCGTCACGATGACGACGATGCTGGCGAACACGATGCCCAGCATCTGGACCCCCAGCGACTTGCGCTTCTCTCTCCATGCTTGTCCGAGCGAACGAGTGGCGGCAGACATGCCCAGGTCTCCTTTATGGATGGAATCGGGTAAAAAAAGAGCCGCTTCCTTGCGGAATGCGGCCATTGGCGCTCCTGCTTCTGCGATCACTGCAAAATCGCCGTACCGTAGGGCGGCAGCCGCAGCTTGCCGTCCGCGAACGCGGTCGACTCGCTGTCCGTGGCAAAGCGTACGCCGCCGACGGAGCTCGCGCCGACGGCATGCAGATCGACGGTTCGCGTCTCGCCCGTCAGATTGTGCACGACGAGCAGCGCCGCAGACGCGCTTACCCGTGCGAAAGCGAGTATGCCGTCCGCCTCGACTTCGTACGGAGCGAAGCCTCCGTCCCCAAGCGCCGGCTCCTCGTTGCGCCAGCCGATCAGCAGCCTGTAACGGCTGAGCAGCGAGTCCGGGTCGGCGAGCTGCTCTTCTACGGATGGCGTATCTGCATTGCTCGACGGACTCTCCCACGACGTCTGGCCGCCCGACTTGCGGTCCTTCTTCCAGAGCATCGGCTCCCGGATGCGTTCGTCCGGCTTGACGCCCTTCATGCCGATCTCTTCGCCGTAATACAGGAACGGATTGCCCGGCATCGTCAGCAAGAGAGCCGCTGCCAGCTTAGCCCGCCCGACGTCGCCGCCCAGCTCGCTCATGACGCGGTTTTGGTCGTGATTGCCCAGAAACGGCGCGTCCACGAACCCGCCGCCCGACACTTTACGATAGTAGGCAAGCTGACGCGCCAGCACCGAGTCAAACGAGGAGGCGTCGCCCGTCTTGACCGCGTCCAATACGAGCTTCGCCGCCTCGAAGTTCAGCGCCGAATCCAGCGCCTTGTCGAGGAAGGGGCCGACGACCGCGGTCGTGTCCCATACCTCGCCGACGAGATACGGCTCGCGCCCGCTCTCCGGGACGCCTTGGCGGAATTGCTGCCACCAGGCGACGTTTTGCTGCGAGGTCGCGGGATCGGCCGACGACGATTGGAAGTCTTCGTATACATGCTTGGCGGCATCCAGACGGTAGCCGTCCAGGCCCAGCCCGAGCCAGTATTTTCCGATGCGGATCAGTTCCGCGCGCACGTCCGGGCTGTCCAGGTTCAGATCCGGCATCCCGTCCGAGAATACGCCGAGATAAGAGCCGCCGGATGGCCCACGGTGCCACACGGCCTGTCCCCACGGACCGAGCGCGGATACGTCCGCTCCGTCCGAGGCCCACTTGTACCAATCCCGCTTGACGCTCCTCTCGCCACCGGCGGAATCAACGAACCAGGGATGCCGGCTGCTCGTATGGTTCAAGACCAAGTCCATGATGACCTGGATGCCTCGATCGTGCGCCTCCGCGAGCAGCGTCTTCAGGTCGTCGACCGTCCCATATTCGGGGTTGACTGTGTAATAATCGGTTACATCATAACCGTGGTACGAGGGGGACGGGTTGATCGGCATGAGCCAGATCCCCTTGATGCCGAGCTGCTGCAGGTAATCCAGCTTGTCCGTGACGCCTTGCAGGTCGCCGATGCCGTCGCCGTCCGAATCGCTGTACGAGCGTACGAAAATCTCGTAGAATACGCCGCTGCTCCGGCCCATCGCCGGCTTGTTCGCTTCGCCGAGCGGGGCTGTTCCTGCGTCCGAAGCTTCGGCGACGGGCGAAGCCGGCACCGTGGCAGAGGCAGGCGCCGAAGCTTTAGTCGATATCCTGGGAGACCCAGAACCGCTTGCAGCGCCGCCCGGCGCATCCGCCCTTTCGCAACCTGTGAGCCATACCGTCCCAGCCACGCACAGCGACACGGCCAACGCCAGCGGGAGACGCCTCCCCCTCCGCCGGCGGCGCCTCATCCTTTGTCCGCGCCGGCCGTCAAGCCTTCGACCAGCAGCCGCTGGAAGATAATAAAAATGACCACGACCGGAATCGAGACGAGCACGGAGCCTGCCGCAAAGACGGTGAATTCCGTCGATGTCTGCGTGTTGACCATGTTGAACAAGCCGACCGCCAGCGTCTGCTTGGCCTCCGTCCGAAGCACCGTCTGCGCGAAGATGAACTCGCTGAACGTGCCGGCGAACGAAGTGACCGCCATGTATACGACGAGCGGACGGGACAGCGGCAGCAAAATCCGGACGAATACGCCCCAGTTGCTTGCACCGTCGATGATGGCGGCCTCCTCGAGGCTTTTCGGAATCGTATCGAAGTACCCTTTTACCAGCAGGTAACCGACGGCCGCGCCGGCCGAAGACACCATAATTAGCGCCGTGTGCGTATTGAGCAGCTTCATGTTCAGCAGCAGCACGTATACCGCCGTCAAGCTGAGAAACGAGGGAAACAGGCCGATGATGAACAGGCCGCTCATGATCGACTTGCGCGATTTGAATCGGAACCGGGAAAAGGCGTAACCGGTCAGCAGTTGGAAGAATACGCTGAGCACCATCGTCGTAAGCGAGATTTTGAGCGAGTTCATGTACCAGCGTCCGAACTGGAACTTCTCGAACAGCTCCTTGTAATGAATGACCGTCCATTTCTCGGGGATCAGCGTCTCGCTGAACAGCGACGTGCCCGCGCGGAACGAGGACAGGACGATCCAAAGCGCCGGATAGATCGTAAAGACGGCGATCAGAATCAATAGCACGTAGCTGACCGTCAGCCAAGCGTTTTTTCTAAAACGATATCCGCTCATCGCAACAAATCATCCTCTCTGAACGAGCGTGTGCGCCTGAAGCTGAAAAGCGCGAAAAGCGCGATGATGATAAACAGGAAAATGCTGATGACCGCCGCGAAGTTGTACCTGCCGTTCGTAATCGAGAGGCTGTACAGCCAAGTGATTAATATATCGGTATGTCCCGCGAACTGGTACTCGCTGTTCGTCGGGCCGCCTCCAGACAAGAGGAAGATCACGTTGAAATTGTTGATATTTCCCGCGAATTGTCCGATGAGGATCGGCGACAGGGAGAACATGACGCTCGGGAACGTAATTTTCCGAAATTTATAAAACGCCGAAGCTCCGTCGACTTCGGAGGCTTCGTACAGGTCGCGTGGAATCGTCGTCAGGATGCCGATTATAAGCAGCATCGAGAGCGGAAATCCAAGCCACAGGTTGACGATGACGATCGTCGCCTTGGCCCAGAACGGATCGGACAGCCACTCCGGGCCGACGATTCCGAACTTGAGCAAGGTCGAGTTGATCGGTCCGAATTGGGCGTTGAACAAATTGCGCATGATCAGCAGCGACAAAAAGGCGGGAATCGCGAATGGAACCATGTAGATGGCGCGGAAAAACGATTTGAAACGGATGCCCTTCTGCTGCACGAGCAGCGCCACGGCAAACCCGCCGAAAAAGGTGGTGAACGTGGAAAGCACCGCCCAGGTCATCGTCCACGTGAAGACGCCGAAAAACGTATGCGCCCACTGGCTCAGACTGAACAGATCCTTGAAAGCGCGAAAGCCTTGCCAATCGACCAGCTTGCCCGGCGGCTCGTGCGTATTGTTATAGTTGGTGAATGCGATCATGACAGAAAAAATAATCGGCAGCACGCTGAAAAAGAACACGAAGACCAGCGGAATCGTAATGATTAAGTGCGCGAACTTTTTGTCCGGAATATAGCGAAGCGTCTGCTTGATATTGTTAAGCTTCTTTCCTTCATCGCGCAGCTTGCCTCCGCGATAGGCGTCGATCGCGTTCATGACGAGCAAATAGGCAAAAAGCGCGAAAATGAAGAGCATGATGAGCCCTTCAATCATCAAAAAGATCGAGTGGTCGCCCTTGACGGGCTTGTAAATCTTGCCGACTAGCACAAGTTTCTGCTGCGTCTCTCCGAGCGTGGTGATCCCCCAGATCGCGTGATGCCAATTGGCGATCGTAAAGTAGACCGCGAACGCGTAGAAAGCGGCGAACGCCGATCCCTTTACGTATTGTCGGTTGTATATTTGGCCCAAGCCCATAAAAACAGCCGAGAGCGTTGCTGCCGTAATCCGATGCTGGCGCAATGTCGGACTCTCCTCTCATTGGACAATCACCCGCAGCAGGTTACGGGTGATTGTCGGTTAATCTAACTTCTGCCTGTCGGAAAAAGACTACTTCGCTTGCTGGATCAGCGTCTTCATGTCGGAGACGGCTTTGTCGAGCGTTGCCTTCACGTCCGCGTTGTTATCCCAGATTTGCGGATAGACGGCTCCCATCGCGGTCCAGAACGAAGCGGTCTCCGCGATCGAAGGCATCGCCTCCACGTTTTTGAACTGCTCGACGAACGCGGCGACCAGCTCGTTGTCCTTAAGCGCCGGATCCTGATCCAGCCCGTTGCGGGCGGAGACGACGCCGGACATCTGGTACATCTTGATCGCGGCGTCCTGCGACGAGACGTAGTGGGCGAACAGCTTGGCCGCGTTCGGATATTGCGAGAACTGGCTGACGAAGTAAGCCTGCACGCCGGCGAACGGCTTGGGCGACTTACCGTTCGGCATCGGAGGCAGCGGCACGGCGCCGACGTCGAAGCCGAGCTTCTCCTTGGTGAACGAGCCGAGCTGCCAGATGCCGTCCATATCGATGGCGAGCTTGCCCTTTTGGAACAAATCCGTCTTGACGTCCGGCGTCGCGTCGGCCACCTTGAACGGCATGACTTCCTTCATGCTCTGCATGAACTTGAGGCCTTCTACCGAGCCTTCGTTGTTGAGGCCGATGTCGGTCGGATCGGTATTGTTATTGCCGAATACGTAGCCGCCGTTGCCGCCCATGAATGCGTAGTTGAAGTAGGAGTCGTCGAGCTTCCACATGATGCCGAATTTTTTCTCCGCCGGTACGTTGTACGCCTTCGAGAATGCCTTGATCGCGTCCCAGGACGCCAGATCCTCGGCTTTGGCAAGGTTTTTGTTATAGAAAAGCAGATAGGTCTCAATATTGCGAGGATAGCCGTATAAGATGCCGTCGGTCGCCGTCACCGCATCGACCGCCGTCTTTGCGAAGTTCGCCTGGGTATCTTCCGCGTAGAAGTCGTTCGGAAGAACAACGCCCGCTTGAACGGCGCGGTTCAATTGGTCGTGAGCAAGCATGAACAGGTCCGCGCCGACGCCTGCGGGGCCGTCTTTTACGATTTTATTGAGCGCGTCCGCGGAACCCACTTTTTGGAATTCGACTTTGATTCCGTATTTCGCTTCAAATTCTTTGCCCATCGTCTCCAGGAAATCTTTTTGTTCCTGGGCTGCCCATACAACGAGCTTGGCGCCGGCTTCGGGCTCGATGTCCGTCGCTTCCGGCGATGCGGATTCGGATGGCGCCGATGCGGACGCGCTGGCGGAAGGAGACGCGGCGGATGCCGACGGCGAGGCGTTTCCTTTCCCGTTGTTGCCGCTGCAAGCTGCGAGCGATGCGGCCATCAGGGACAGGGCGGAGATCATAGCCAAAGATTTGTTTAATTTCACTGCTTTTTCCCCTCTCTTCAGATCGAGTTCAAGCTTGGGCACAATGCGCAAACGTTTGTACTACGGGGCAAAAAAAGGCGGAACATCGACTTTGAACGATTTGGATAACCGTTTAAGTTGTCCCGCATCTCCCTGCCGTTCATTTGGAAGCGCTTTATGTGCCGCACAAATAATATACAACATTTTCCCGGTATGTAAAAACGATTGCGCATGCCAAAAACAGATTCGAAAACCTAACAAACTTCTGTTTTCTCATTAATTCTCATCATTTCTCACTCATTCTAAAATTCAATTTCTTTTTTATTACATTTATAAAAGCAGGAACGCAGAAGTAGTACCGGTTTCCCTCATTCGTGTTTTTCCAGTCCAAGGTACCGTTTACAATAACGGAGCGTTCATGTAACATAGAATTATTCATGAGTTCAAACGCTTGCATAAGTGGAGGTCGCCATGACAGTCACGATTAAGGACGTCGCCAAGAAGGCGGGCGTATCCCCGTCCACCGTCTCCCGCGTGCTCTCCAACCATCCGCGCATCAGCAAGGAGACATCGCAGAAGGTGAAGGAGATCGTCGAGGAGCTTGGCTATCATTCGAATATTATGGCCCGCGGTCTCATCAGCAACAAGACGTACACGCTTGGTATGGTGCTGCCGCGTCCGGCCGAAGAGCTTTTTCAGAATCATTTTTTCTCGGAGAGCATCAGGGGCATTACGACTCAGGCTTCCCGCCAGGGCTACGATGTGCTGATGACCGCGGGCAGCTCGGAGCAGGACGAAGTGGAGGCGGTCACGCGTCTGGTCAGGGGAAGGCGCGTCGACGGCATTATACTGCTGCAATCCCGCAAGAACGATCCGATCATTTCGTTTTTGCAAAAAGAAGCGTTCCCCTTTATTCTGATCGGTCACTACGGGAACGAGGAGATCCTGTGCGTCGACAACGACAACGAGCAGGCTTCCTACGACGCCACCGTTCACCTGATCTCGCAGGGACACGAGCGGATCGGATTCGTCAGCGGACCGACCAATCTCACCGTATCCGACGACCGTCTCAAGGGTTACAAAAAAGCGCTGTCCGAACACGGGCTCCGGATGGAGCCGGACTGGATCGTGGAGGGAGAATTCCTTCAGGAGAGCGGCTATCGGGCGATGGCCTTCTTCATGAATCTTCCGGAGCGGCCTACCGCGCTGGTCGTCATCGACGACATCGTCACCTTCGGCATTCTGCGCGGATTGACGGAGCTAGGCTACAAGGTCCCCGACGATCTCAGCCTGGTCAGCTTCAACAATATCGCGCTCTCCGAGCTATCGTCGCCGCCGCTCTCGAGCGTGGACATCGGCATTTATCAGCTCGGCTACATGGCCTCGCAGCTGCTCATTCGACACATCGACGAAGACAAGCCCCAGCAGCTGCGCACGATCGTGCCGCATAAGCTGATCGTCCGCGAATCTTCCGTTAATCTCAAACGCAATTGGAGCTGAACCTCATTGAACGATTTTACGCTTAACAAACCGCATTTGATCGACGCCGTCGCAGGCAACGGACGCATGCTTGCCTCGCTGGGACGTACAGGACGTCTGTACCGTCTTTGGTGGCCGCACGTAGACTTCCCGCAGCACGTCGACGAGATTCGAACCGGCCTTAAGCTCGACCATTCGTCTTCGGGCACAGTCTGGTTCGACGCCGACGAAGACGGCTGGCAGCACCGCATCGAATACGTGCCGCACACCAATATCGTCCAGGTGCGCGCCGAACATCCGAGTTTTCCGCTCGCGGTCGAACAGAGCGACTATGCGGTGCCCGATCAGGATTTTATGGTGCGGTCGTACAAGATCGACAATCGTTCCGCCGAGCCGCTCTCTTTTACTTTCGTCTGGTACGCTTCGTTTCGCATTGCGGAGAGCGCGCTGTACAATACGACCCTGTTCGACGAAACGAACGATGCGATGGTCCATTACCGTCACCGCTACTTTTTCGCCGTCGGCAGCGATCGCGAATGCGTCGGCTTCCAGTGCGGATCGTCCAGGGAGCAGGCGGAGCATGCCTGGCTGAACGGCAACGATATCGATATGCAGCCGGACGGCGCGCTCGTCTGGCGCATCGAGGATCTTCAGCCCGGGGAATCGTTCACGCTCCCCGTGTACATCGCGGCGGGCCATAACCGGCCGGAAGCGCTCGGCGCGCTGGCGCACGCCAAGAGCCGCTCCGTCTCCGAATGGTTCGAACGGACGACAGACTATTGGCATCAGTACCTTCGCGATGCCAATCGCGCGTCGGCTGGCGTCGATCCGGCGATTGCCGATGCATACGAACGTTCGCTCCTGACCTTCAGGCTGATGGCGGACGAACGGACTGGCAGCCTGCTGGCGGCGCCGGAGCCCGACGAGCAATTTTCCCGCTGCGGCGGATACGCTTATTGCTGGGGCCGCGATGCGGCATTTATTACGACCGCGCTTAACAAATCCGGACTGTCGGGCGTCTCGGAAAAATTTTACGAATGGGCATTGAGCGCGCAGGAGCCCGACGGCTCCTGGCAGCAGCGGCATTATCACGACGGCAGCCTCGCGCCCTCATGGGGGCTGCAGATCGACGAAGGCGCCTCCGTCATCTGGGGCATGTGGCAGCTGTACGAACAAACTCGCGACGCGGCGTTCGCGGAGCGGATGTGGCCGGCCGTCGCCAAGGGCGCGGCGTTCCTCGCGGGCTACATCGACGAGGAGACGGGGCTGCCGCTCCCCAGCATGGACCTGTGGGAGGAGCGCAAGGCCGAGCATACGTATTCCGCGGCAGCGGTGTGCGGCGGGCTGCGAGCGGCTGCATCGTTCGCGGAGCTGATGGAGGACGCCGAGCTGGCCGGCCGTTGGCGGGAGATCGCGGACCGGATCGCCGCATCGATCGAGTCGCTATGCTGGAACGAATCGGCCGGCAGCTTCTACCGCGGGCTGAAGCTCAAGGTGGACGGCGGCGTCTTCGCGCATGCGGTCGCTCAAGGCTCGGAGGGCAGCGCAGGCAGGACTGCCAAAGGCTACGAGCATTACGAGCTGCGACACGATCCAATCGTCGATATCAGCCTGCTCGGCGTATCGGTGCCGTTCGGCGTGCTGCCGGCGGAGCATCCGTATATGCAGCGAACGGCGGATACGATCGCCCGATTGCTGCACGTCGAAGGCGTGGGCGGCATCAAGCGCTACGAGAACGACGGTTACATCGGCGGCAACCCGTGGATATTGACGACGCTGTGGCTTGCGCAATACCGCGTGCAGAATGGACAGCTGGCCGAAGCCGGCGAGCTGCTGCGCTGGGCGTGCGAGCATCGCACGGAGACCGGCTTGCTCCCGGAGCAGATCGACCGCGTCACCGGCGAGCCGGCCTGGATCGTACCGCTCACCTGGTCGCATGCGATGTTCGTGCTGACGGTGTCGATGCTTGCGGAAGCGGGGTATTGGTCCGGCAAGGAATGAGCGAAGATGGCAAGCAAAAAGAACCGCTGCGAGGCGGTTCTTTTTGCTTTACGGGCCACGCTTGCTCCCTTGCTTCGATCGTACCGTTGCAGCGTTGGTTTTCTCGCTTACAGCTGGGACCAAGCCTTTGTTCCTCGCTGTAGCCGTGCTTTTCTCGCTTACAGATGCGGCCCGCGCCTGTAACGATCATTTTCTCGCTTACAGGCCTGTTTGTGACCCGGTGCTTCTCTGTAGCCGTGCTTTTCTCGCTTACACTCGCGGCGGTCGAGCCCGCGGCGTCATCGATCCGATCCGATCCGCTCCGATCCGCTCCGCTTAATGCTTAAATGTCTGCACCAGCGTCCCCCGTCCCGCTTCGACGGTAACCTCGGCATACGCTCCGTTGATAAGCGTCAGCTGCGGCGGCTTGTGTCCGCAGTCGATATCGTACGCGACCGGCACGCCGATCTCTTCGGCGATTTCTTCGAACATATCGAGCTCGGTATAGCCTTCTCTCGGCATATGCACGCCGCTGCGTCCGAACAGAATGCCCGAGCCATTTTCGAACCATCCTACCCCTTGATCACTCACCGGCTAGCCAATCGCCGTACGCCGAATCGGCTGCGTGCGTCCATCGGGACTGAACCAATGTGTGCTCACGGCAAAGCGAACCGCGTTCAAAACCGATCGCATCGCGCAAAAAAGCAGCGGCCTGGGCCGCTGCTTCGCCATATTAAGCATCAAATGCTCCAATGCTGCCAGTCCCGCTGCCGCTGCTCGTACCCGCCGAGCCAATCGCCCGTCGCCTTGAAGAGCTGTTCCTTATGCTCGCCCTTCGAATACGTATGATCCGCCTGGAAAATAATCGACTTCTCGCAGCGCCCTTCGCCGCGAAGCCAAAATGTCTTTTCCAGCAGGAACGTATAGTCGACTGGAATCGTCTCGTCCCCCGTGCCGTGTACCAGGAGCACGTCGCCCGGGAATTTCTGCGTCTCCTGAAACGGCTGATGCTTCATCAGCGCATCGAAAAACGCCGGTTTGATCGAGTAGCCGAGATAGTCTGCCCGGCCTTTGGTGACGGCTTCGTCGTACGCCTTGCGTCCGACAATTCGGAGAATGTCGTTAAACGGGTAGGCGACCGGCGACCAGAGCGCCAGCGACTTGACGCGCCGGTCGCGCACGCCCGTCAGCAGGGCGACCGCGCCGCCCAGACTATGACCCAGCAGCGTAACGCGCGTCGGGTCGACGATATCAAGGCTCAGCGCATAATCAAGCACCGCCCGCGTCTGTTCGATCATCGAATCGAGTCCGTGATCCCCGTATGAGCCCTCGCTCTCCCCGCATCCCGCGAAGTCGAAGCGGATCACGAGGCTACCCCGCCCGGCGAACTCCCGCGCCGCCAGCACGAAGAGCCGATCCACGCCGATGCGGTTGCCCACGAAACCGTGATTAATGATGACGAGCGGCAGCTTGTTGCACTCGGTCTTTCCCTCGGCAGACGGATAATGAATCGTCGCGGCCAGCGACAACTCGCCGTATCGTATCGTTAAAGAGCGTTCCATAAGAACGACCTCCTTTTCCATTAATTCCGATTAAAATACTATGTATTAAATATACCGCCTGCCGCCCTTCCTGTCAACATAGTCGATGAGAAATTAAGGCGCGACTGGGCAACACTAGCCTTATCGACTCATCAACCTGCGAGGAGGTCGTCGGATGGAAGCTTTCACGGATTGGGTGTCCTCACATGTACTCACGTCTATGCTGATCGTCGGATCGGTCGTCGCCGTCGTTTTCGTGTTCGCGAACCGCAAAGCGCTGTTTTACAAGCAGTAAACGAAAGAGCCGCCCCGGCGCTGCGATAGCGCGGATGCGGCTCCTGTGTTATATGGCGATTAAACCAATGCCTTTGCGGCGATGTCCGTGCGGTTCTGCTTGCCTTCGAACGTGATGCCGGAGGCGGTCCGGTAAGCCGCTTCGCGCGCTTCGGCGATGCCGGCGCCAAGGCCCACGATGCCCAGCACCCGACCGCCCGCCGTCACGATCCGGCCGTCTTTCTCCGCGGTACCTGCGTGGAAAACGAGGCCTTCGATTGCCGTATCGAGCCCGTCGATCGGCAGCCCCTTCGGATAGGATCCGGGATAACCCCCGGATGCGAGCACGACGCATACCGCCGCTTCGTCGCTCCATTCGATCTCGATGTCGCCGAGACGTCCTTCGAGCGAAGCCAGAATAATCTCCAGCAGATCGCTCTTCAGGCGCGGCAGCACGACCTGCGTCTCCGGATCGCCGAAGCGCGCGTTGAATTCGACCGTCTTGGGCCCTTCCGGCGTCAGCATGAGGCCGCCGAACAGCACCCCGCGGAACGGGCGGCCTTCGGCAACCATCGCGCGCGCGGTCGGCTTCACGATGTTCTCGATCGCTTCGTCGATGACCGACTGCGGGATGTGAGGCAGCGGCGAGTAGGTGCCCATGCCGCCCGTGTTCGGACCTTTGTCCCCGTCGTATGCCGGCTTGTGATCCTGCGCCGCAGGCATCGCCCGCACCGTCTCGCCGTCCACGAAAGCCAGGATCGACATCTCCTGCCCGGTCATGAATTCCTCGATGACGATGCTATCGCCGGCTGCGCCGAACGATTTGTCGACCATCGTGTCCTTCAGCGCCTGCTCCGCCTCCTCGCGGGTGAAGCAGACGGTGACGCCCTTGCCCGCCGCCAGCCCGTCGGCTTTGATGACGATCGGGACCGGCTGTGAAGCGAGATAGTCGCGCGCCGACGCGTAATCCGTGAACGTCTCGTACTTCGCGGTCGGAATATCGTATTTTTTGAGCAGGTTTTTCATGAAAATCTTGCTGCCTTCGATCTCCGCTGCAGCCTTGTTCGGCCCGTATACCGGAATCGCTGCCGCTTCAAAGGCGTCTACGATACCCGCGGCCAGCGGATCGTCCGGCCCGACGACGACGAGGTCGATCGCCTGATCCTTGGCGAACTGCACGAGCTTGTCGAACTCAAGCTCGCCGATCGGCACCAGTTCGGCAAGCTGCGCAATCCCCGCGTTGCCCGGGGCGCAGAAGATGTGCTCGGCCTTCGGATTTTTGCGGAGCGCCCAAATAATCGTATGCTCCCGGCCGCCGCGGCCGATGACTAAAATACGCATGTACTCGTTCTCCCCTCGCCGATCAATGCTTGAAGTGACGGACGCCCGTGACGACCATCGCGATGCCGGCTGCGTTCGCAGCCGCAACCGATTCTGCGTCCTTGACGGATCCACCCGGCTGGATGATCGCAGTGATGCCCGCTTGCGCAGCCAATTCGACCGTATCGCCCATCGGGAAAAACGCATCGGAGGCGAGCACCGCGCCTTTAGCCTTGTCGCCGGCTTGTTCGATGGCGATGCGGGCTGCGCCGACGCGGTTCATCTGACCGGCACCTACGCCGACCGTCATGCTGTCCGCCGCCAGCAGGATGGCGTTCGACTTCACGTGTTTGACGACTTTCCATGCGAAAAGCAGCTGCTTCAGCTCTTCGGCCGTCGGCGCTCGCTCCGTGACGACCTGCAGGTCGGCTTCGTCCAGCGAATGAACGTCGCTCTGCTGCACGAGCATGCCGCCATCGACGCTCGTCACGAGCCATTCCGGCTTGCGCTCCGCTGCGCTCTGTACCTGGCTGTCAGTGCCGGTGGCGAGCAGGCGAATGTTCTTTTTGCGGCTCAAAATGTCCAGCGCTTCCGGCGTGAAGTCCGGCGCGATGATGATCTCGAGGAAAATCTGCGCAAGGCGATCCGCCGTCTGCACGTCGATCGTGCGGTTCGCCGCGACGATGCCGCCGAAGATCGACGTCGGGTCGGACTCGTACGCTTTGACATACGCTTCGTCGATGTCCGCGCCAATGCCGACGCCGCACGGATTCATATGCTTGATCGCCACGACGGCCGGCTCGTCGAATTCGGAGACGATCGCAAGCGCCGCGTTCGCGTCGTTAATGTTGTTGTAGGACAGCTCCTTGCCGTGCAGCTGCTTCGCCGTCGTGATACTAGGACCCTTCTTGGCGAGCGGCTTGCGGTAAAAGGCGGCTTGCTGGTGCGGATTCTCGCCGTAGCGCAGCTCCTGCACTTTTTCGTAGGTGAACGTCAGGCTCTCCGGGAGCGGATCGCCGAGCTGTTCGGCGAAGTATTCGGAGATGAGCGCATCGTAGGCGGCGGTGTGACGGAACACTTTGGCTGCAAGGCGTTTGCGCGTCTCGAGCGTCGTGTCGCCGTTCGCTTGGATTTGCGCGAGCACCTCGGCGTAGTCGCCTGCGTCGACGACGACGGAGACGAATGCATGATTCTTAGCAGCGGAGCGCAGCATCGTCGGACCGCCGATGTCGATGTTCTCGATGGCGTCCTCGTAGCTGACGTCGGGTTTGGACACCGTCTCCTTGAACGGGTACAGGTTCACGACGACGAGGTCGATGTAGTCGAGGCCGAGCTTCTCCATCGCCTCGACGTGCTCGGCACTGTCGCGGATCGCGAGCAGTCCGCTATGAACGGCGGGGTGCAGCGTCTTGACGCGGCCGTCGAGAATTTCCGGGAATCCCGTCACGTCCGAGATGCCGATGACCGGCACGCCTTCGCGTTCGAGCAGTGCATGCGTGCCGCCCGTCGAGATAATCTGCACGCCTTGCGCGGCGAGTGCACGGCAAAATTCGGTGATGCCCGTCTTGTCGGATACGCTGACCAGCGCTCTTTTGATAGCCATGACTTTTCATCCACTCCTAAATGGTTGATTAATGCCGCCGGGGTGGGGTTATCCCCTTCACACAGGACGGCGCGGGCGGAAGCCGCACGATACCTGAGCGAACGGGATAAGCCCACCACGGGGCGGGCTTGCGATAAGTCTGGGGTGACGCTTGAGACCGGCGAGCGGCTAGTTCGTTAAAGCGAAATAGCGGATACGGCGCTTCTTGCATGGAGCAAGTGATGCGCTCCGGTGCGATTAGCGGTATGGCAGAGCGTTATGCGGCATATGTGGCGCTTCATTGGGCAAATAGCGGTGCGGCAGATCGTTATCGAGCGGCCCCCGCGCGATTATCGATCGATAGCGATACGGCACATCGTTAAATCCGCGCTCCCCGTCTACGCGTCGACCGTGACGAAACGCCCGGCCAGCTTGACGCGGCCTTCTGCGATCAAGCGCACCGTTTGCGGCAGAAGCTCGTGCTCGATCGCATGGATACGCGGCGCGAGCGTCTCCGCCGTGTCGCCGGGAGCGAGCTCGATGACCCGCTGCGCGATGATCGGGCCGCTGTCGAGACCTCCGTCCACGAAGTGAATCGTTACGCCCGTAACTTTGACGCCGTAGTCGAGCGCCTGCTCAATCGCGCGGACGCCGGGAAACGCGGGCAGCAGCGACGGGTGCACGTTGATCATGCGGCCCTCGTAGGCGCCGACCAGCACGTCCGTCAAGATTCGCATATAACCGGCCAGCACGATCAGGCCGATCCCGCGCGCGGCCAGCTCGGCCGCGATCTCGGTTTCGTACGCCTCGCGGGACGCGTATTCCTTCGGCCGGAAGGCGAACGTCTCGATGCCAAGCTCGCTAGCACGGGACATGACCTTGGCCTCCGGCTTGTCGCAGACGAGCAGCGCGATCTCTGCAGGGCCGAGCTCGCCTGCCCTCGCCGCTTCGGCCAGCGCCTGGAAGTTGCTCCCGCTGCCGGACGCGAATACGGCGATGCGGAGCTTGTCGCGGCTCATTCGAATTCGGCGCCTCCGAACGTCACGACGCGCGAGCCTTCGGTAACGCGGCCGATAACGTAAGCTTTCTCGCCGAGCTCGCCCGCCAGCTTGACTGCCTGCTCCGCCTGGTCGGCGGGCACGACCAGCACCATGCCGATGCCCATGTTAAACGTCGTATACATATCGCGGTCGCTGATTGCGCCGTCGCGCTGCATAAGCCCGAACACCGGCTGCACCGGCCATGCGCCGAGATCGATATCGACGTTGACGCCTTCAGGCAGCACGCGCGGGATGTTCTCGATGAACCCGCCGCCTGTGATATGCGCCATGCCCTTCACCTGCACACTCTCGATCAGCTTCAGAACCGACTTCACGTAGATGCGCGTCGGCTCGATGAGCACCTCGCCCAGCGTCTTGCCTTCGAGCTCTGGCAGCTTGTCCGAGAACTTGTAGCCCTTCGTGTCCAGCAGCAGCCGACGAACGAGCGAGAAACCGTTGGAATGAACGCCGCTCGATCCAAGGCCAATGACCGCGTCGCCGGCCGCGATGCCGCTGCCGTCGATCGCCTTCGGCTTGTCCACGATGCCGACGGTGAAGCCTGCAATATCGTACTCGCCGTCCTGGTACATGCCCGGCATCTCCGCCGTCTCGCCGCCGATCAGGGCGCAGCCGGCTTGCTCGCAGCCGTCCGCGACACCTTTGACGATGGCTTCGATCTTCTCGGGCACCAGCTTGCCGCAAGCCAGGTAGTCAAGGAAAAACAGAGGCTCCGCCCCGGTCACGACCACGTCGTTCACGCACATCGCCACCGCATCAATGCCGATCGTGTCGTGCTTGTCCATCTCGAACGCCAGCTTCAGCTTCGTGCCGACGCCGTCCGTGCCGGAGACGAGCACCGGCTCCTCGTACTTGTCCTTGTTCAGGCCGAACAGCCCGCCGAACCCGCCGAGTCCAGTCAGCACCTCCGGACGCATCGTGCGCTTCACGTGCTTTTTCATTCGTTCGACCGCTTCGTTGCCGGCGGCAATATCGACGCCGGCTTGTTTGTAAGCTTCGGACACTTGGGTTAAGCCCCCTTGGTATTATTGTAAAACCAAACCGTATCGCTATTCGCAATACACTCACCACGACGCAGGCACTTAAAGTAATCAACCGCCTATGTGTAGGCCGATAGCGGCACCAAATGCCGCTATCCGCCCCCCTACCACGAGGCACACGCGATTGAGCCAGTCAGTCACTCGTCGCGCCAGGCCTCAGTCGCAGCTGCAGCTCGTCGCCTTGGCGTCCTCGAACTCGACCGGTGTCGGGTAGTCGTTGGTGAAGCAGC
Source organism: Cohnella sp. GbtcB17 (assembly GCF_019091135.1). GTDB lineage: Bacteria > Bacillota > Bacilli > Paenibacillales > Paenibacillaceae > Cohnella. The sequence goes on from NZ_JAGXJW010000011.1 coordinate 123,712, forward strand.
CGAGGCACAGGCCGCGGTCGTACTCGCCCTCGGCGCCGCCGACGGCTTCCAGCAGACCCGGCTTGCTGAGGAAGGACAACGAATCCGCATTGATCGCCTTGCGGATCTCCTCGACCGTCTTGCTCGACGCGATCAAGTCGCGGCGGTCCGGCGTGTCGATGCCGTAGTAGCAAGGGTTGGCGAAAGGCGGCGACGTGATGCGCACATGCACCTCGAGCGCGCCGGCTTCGCGCAACAGATTGACGATGCGCAGCGAAGTGGTGCCCCGCACGATCGAGTCGTCGATCATGACGACGCGCTTGCCCTGCACGACCTTGCGGACGGCGGACAGCTTCATCTTGACGCCCTTCTCGCGCAGCTCCTGGGAAGGCTGGATGAAGGTGCGTCCGGTATATTTGTTTTTAATGAGGCCAAGCTCGTACGGAATGCCCGTCTGCTCCGCATAGCCGATCGCGGCCGAGATGCTCGAATCCGGCACGCCCGTCACGATGTCGGCGTCGACGAACGCCTCGAGCGCGAGCTGCTGCCCCATGCGCTTGCGCGCGCTGTGCAGGTTGATCGTGTTGATGTCGCTGTCCGGCCGCGCGAAATAGATATACTCCATCGCGCATACCGAGCGGCGCTGCAGCACCGCGTACCGCTCCTCGCGGTAGCCGTGCCGGTCCAGCACGATCATCTCGCCCGGTTCGACGTCGCGGACGTACTCCGCGCCGATGACCTCGAAGGCGCAGGACTCGGACGCGAAGATATACCCGTCGCCGAGCCGGCCCATGACCATCGGACGCAGGCCGTTCGGGTCGCAGGCCGCGATCAGCACGTCCTTGGTCATGATCAGGAACGCGAAGCCCCCGATCAGCCGCGAGAACGCGTCCTTGACCGCCTCGACGAGATCCTTAGGCGAGCGCGCGATCATGTGCGCGATAACTTCGGTGTCGCTCGTCGTCTGGAAGATCGAGCCCGACTCCTCCAGCTCGCGCCGGATGATCGGCTCGTTGACGAGGTTGCCGTTCGTGCAAACGGCCAGGTCGCCGCCCCGATACTTGAAGACGAGCGGCTGGGCGTTGGCCAGCCGGCTCGCGCCGGCCGTCGAATAGCGGACGTGGCCGATCGCGTTGGCTCCGACGAGCGAATGCAGGCGGTCGCGGTCGAACACTTCCTTCACTAGGCCCATGCCGCGGTGATAGTGGAAGTCGCCGCCCAGATCCGTCGTGCAAATGCCGCAGCTTTCTTCCCCGCGGTGCTGCAAGGCGTGCAGTCCGTAGTAGGACAGCTCCGCCGCGTCCTTGTGGCCGAATACGCCGAACACGCCGCATTCTTCCTTCAGCTTGTCCATCATGCCCGACGCCTGGTCATTGCCCTGATTATAATAATCCCCGGTCCAGAAACGCGCCTCGGCGGCCGGCAGTCCATCCGTCTGCTTAAACGGCAGGTCGCCGGTCCGTCCGCTCATGTCGTAAGGCAGGATGCTTGCGGTCGGACCGTGCGGCAACATGCCGGCCGAGGCGCTTGCTCCCTCGACGACTGGCAGCGCACGGCCCGCTCCGGCGTTTATTTCATCCGGCATGGGATCGCTTCCTTCCATTCTGTGCGGAATTCGTTCACAGGTGCCTGAATTGCCGTATGTCCGTTAACCGCGATGACGAGCTCGTCGCCGCCGACCACGCCCAGCTTCTGCGCCGGCACGCCTTGCTCCGACAGCCAAGCTTCAAGCGCCGCAGCGGATTCCGGCTTGGCCGACAGCAAAATGCGCGATTGCGATTCGCTGAACAGCGCCAAGTCCGGACGCAGGTTGGTCGTGAAGTCGACCTTCGCGCCGAGACCGCGGCCGAACGTGGACTCCGCCACTGCCGCAGCCAGACCGCCTTCGGACAGGTCATGCGCCGAAGCGACGAGCCCTTGGCGAATCGCGCCGAGCACGGCGCCGTGAAGCGCCTTTTCAACGGCCAGGTCGATGACCGGCGGACGGCCTTCGGTCAGGCCGTGTACCGCGTATTGGAACTCGCTGCCGCCGATCTCCGCCTTCGTCTCGCCGAGCAAGAAGATGACGTCGCCTTCGGCCTTGAACTCTTGCGTCGTGATGTGATCGATATCCGTGATCAGGCCGACCATGCCGACGACCGGCGTCGGATAAATCGCGCCCTTCGCGTTCTCGTTGTACAGCGACACGTTGCCGCCGATGACCGGCGTCTCAAGGAAGCGGCAGGCTTCGGCCATGCCGTCGACCGACTTTTCCATTTGCCAGAACACTTCCGGCTTCTCCGGCGAACCGAAGTTCAGGTTGTCCGTGATGGCGAGCGGCTCGCCGCCCGAGCAGACGATGTTGCGGGCAGCTTCGGCGACGGCGATACGTCCGCCGACTTCAGGATCGAGGTACACGTAGCGTCCGTTGCAGTCCGTCGTCATGGCAAGCGCCTTGCGCGTGCCGCGAATCGCGACGACAGCGGCATCCGAGCCCGGCACGACGGCCGTGGACGTGCGGACCTGGTAGTCGTACTGGCTGTAAACCCATTCCTTGCTCGCGAGCGAAGGAGAGCCGAGCACCTTTTTCAGCGAATCCGTCAGATCGAGCATCTGCTCGTAGCGGTTCGTATCGATGGAGCCGTTTTTCAGATAATAGTCCGGCACCTTGGAAGGCTTGTTGTACACCGGGCAGTCGTCGACGAGCGCCTTGACCGGCATGTCCGCGACCTGTTCGCCCTTGTGGAACAAACGGAGACGGCCGTCGTCCGTAACTTTGCCGACCTTCGCGCAGTGCAGTCCCCAACGCTCGAAAATCGCCTTGGCTTGCGCCTCGTGCTGCGGCTCGGTGACGAAGAGCATGCGCTCCTGCGACTCGGACAGCATCATCTCGTACGCGGTCATGCCTTCTTCGCGCTGCGGCACCTCGTCGAGGTACAGCTCCATGCCGTTGCCGGCCTTGGACGCCATCTCCGCGCTCGAGCAGGTGAGGCCCGCTGCGCCCATGTCCTGAATGCCGAGCACGATACCGGAGTCGATTAGCTCAAGCGTCGCTTCCATAACGAGCTTCTCCATAAACGGATCGCCGACCTGGACGGCCGAGCGTTTGGCTTCGGACTCGGCGGTCAGATCCTCGGACGCGAACGTCGCGCCGTGGATGCCGTCGCGGCCGGTGGCCGGTCCGACGTAAAATACCGGGTTGCCGACGCCCTTGGCGACGCCGCGCTGGATCTTGTCGTGGTCGATGAGGCCGACGCACATCGCGTTGACGAGCGGGTTGCCTTCATACGCTTCGTCGAACATGACCTCGCCCGCGACCGTCGGGATGCCGATGCAGTTGCCGTAGCCGGCGATGCCGCTGACGACGTGCTCGAACAGATACTTGACGCGGTCGCTCTCGAGCTTGCCGAAGCGCAGCGAGTTGAGCAGCGCGATCGGGCGCGAGCCCATCGAGAAGATGTCGCGGACGATGCCGCCGACGCCGGTCGCGGCGCCTTGGTACGGCTCGACCGCGGACGGATGGTTGTGCGACTCGATCTTGAAGACGACGGCTTGCTTGTCGCCGATGTCGACGATGCCGGCGCCTTCGCCCGGTCCCATCAGGACGCGCGGGCCGCTCGTCGGGAAGCGGCGGAGCAGCGGCTTGGAGTTCTTGTATGCGCAGTGCTCGGACCACATGACGCTGAATACGCCGATCTCGGTGTAGTTCGGCTGGCGTCCGAGGAAGCCGCAGATGAGTTCGAATTCGGAATCGGAGACGCCGAATTGCTTGTAGATTTTCTGCTCGGCGATCTGCTCGACCGTCGGTTCTTTAGCGGGTGCTTGCTGCGCCATTGCGTTCCCTCCAAGCGTTCAGTACTGACGTAAACATCTTCGCGCCGTCCGCCGAGCCGAGCAGCTCGCTGACCGCGCGCTCCGGGTGCGGCATCATGCCGACGACATTGCCCGCTTCGTTCGAGATGCCGGCGATGTTGCCGACGGAGCCGTTAGGGTTCAAGCCGTCGTATGTGAAGACGATCTGGCCGTTCGCCTTGAGGCTCGCCAGCGTCTCTTCGTCGCAATAGTAGTTGCCTTCGCCGTGCGCGATCGGAATCGTGACGACCTCGCCTTGCTCGTAATCGCCGGTGAACGCCGTATTCGCGTTCTCGACGCGCAGGCCGACCGGGTGGCAGCGGAACTTGAGGCTGTTGTTGCGGATAAGCGCGCCGGGCAGAAGACCCGCCTCGGTCAGCACCTGGAAGCCGTTGCACACGCCGAGCACGAACTTGCCTTCGTCCGCGGCCTTGCGCACTTCAGTCATGACGGGAGCGAGCTGGGCGATCGCGCCGCAGCGCAGGTAGTCGCCATAGGAGAAGCCGCCCGGCACGAGAATGCCGTCATAGGCGGACAGATCGGTGGCCGTGTGCCAGACATAATCGACGTCCTCGCCCAGAACGTCGACGACCGCGTTGTACATGTCCAGGTCGCAGTTGGAGCCCGGGAATACGATGACCGCGAATTTCATGAGGTCTCAGCCCTCCAGTTCGAATCGGTAGTCTTCGGATAGAGTGTTGGCGAGCAGCTTTTCGCACATGGCCTTCACGCGCTCTTCGGCGACCGCGCGATCCGTCGTATCGAGCGTGAGCTCCATGTACTTGCCGATGCGGACCTTGGCGACTTCGTCGAAGCCGAGCGTCTGCAGCGAGCCTTGAACGGCGTTGCCTTGCGGGTCGAGCACGTTTTCCTTGATGGTCACGTATACCGTTGCTTTCATGGGGCGGGTCTCCTCCTGGATAGGAACATGGGTTATAAAGCCTAGAGCCGATGGTAAAAGTAAGCCTGGATTAGGGCGAACATACGAGGCAAGCGACGATGACGGTAGAGGTGAGCGGCCATTTAGTTGTTGAAAGGCAGCTAATCTGAGCTTGTATAAATCCGTACGCCGATTAGTTGCTAAAAAGCAGCTATTTCCGGATCAATCCGCTTCAAGAAGGCCGTTTCCATAAAATAATTGCCTTTTAGCAACTATCAACCGGAAATAAACCTTTTTTTCGACAAATAAATGCCTTTTGACCGTTATCGGCGGCGGACAGCCGCGCACGCTCAATACTTGACCGGCTGGAACGCGGTAAAGCCGTAGCTCGTCGGCTCGGTCAGCCGGCGATAGATCTCCTGGTAGCGCGCCGTCGTCGCGTCCACGACATCGTCGGGCAGACGCGGCGGCGGGCTGTTGCGGTCCCAGTCGGTGCCGAGCAGGTACGTGCGCACCGGCTCCTTGTCCATGCTGTCGATCTCGATATCGAGCTCGTACTTCTCCTCGGCCCAGAAGCGCGAGGAATCCGGCGTGAACAATTCGTCGATCAGGATGATCTCGTCGCCCAGCAGACCGAACTCGAACTTGCAGTCCGCGAGAATAATGCTCTTGTGCTCGCATACCGCGAGCGCGTAATCGTACAGCAGGAGGCTGCGCTTGCGAAGGCCCGCGGCCAGCTCGGAGCCGATGCGGCGCTCCATCTCCTCGAAGGAGATATCCTCGTCGTGGCCGACGTCGTTTTTGCCCGCGGGGGTGAAGATCGGCTCCTCCAGCTTGGCGTTCTTGCGCAGGCCGTCAGGCAGCGGAATACCGTTGACCTCGCCGTTCTTCTGGTACTGCCGCCAGCCGCCGCCCGTAATGTAGCCGCGCACGACGCATTCGATGTCGATCCGCTTCGCCTTTTTCGTGACCATGATCCGCCCTGCCAGCTTGTCCGGCTCGGACACCAGATCGCCCAGCTTGCGGACGTCCGTATGGACGACGTGGTTCGGGACGAGGTCCTTCGTCTTGTCGAACCAGAAGGCGCTAAGGCCGTTCAGCACCTTGCCCTTCTCCGGAACGGCGGGGTCCAGCACGTAGTCGAACGCCGAGATCCGGTCGGTGACGACGATGAGCAGATGCTCGCCGAGGTCGTACAACTCCCTGACCTTGCCCTTGTGGATGAGCGGCGCATGGACGAGTCCTTCCGCGGTAGATAACGCTACTGTAGACATGTCAGCCTCCTGCACTCTTTATATAGAAGAAACTATTCCAGACCGAGCCGCTTGAAGATCGTGTCGACGTGCTTGAGGTGCCACGAAGGGTTGAACGCGTCCGCGATCTCCTCGGCGCTCAGCAGGTCGGTGATCTCCTTCGTCTCGGAGACGATAGACTGGAAGTCGCGCTGCTCCTCCCACGCCTGCATCGCGCGCGGCTGTACGGTATCGTACGCCTGCTCGCGGCTCAGGCCCTTGTCGATCAGCTTGGTCATGACGCGTCCGGAGAACGGTACGTTATAGGTGCTGCGCATGTTGCGCTTCATGTTCTCGGGGAAAACCTGCAGGTTTTTCACGATATTGCCGAAGCGGTTCAGCATGTAGTTGAGCAGCATCGTCGCGTCCGGCAGGATGATGCGTTCGACGGAGGAATGGGAAATGTCGCGTTCGTGCCACAGCGCCACGTTCTCGTAGGCGGTCACCATGTGGCCGCGAATGACGCGGGAGAGGCCGCTGATATTCTCGGCGCCGATCGGATTGCGCTTGTGCGGCATCGCCGACGAGCCCTTCTGTCCCTTGGCGAACGGCTCTTCGACTTCGCGGAACTCGCTCTTCTGCAGCGCGCGGATCTCGGTCGCGAACTTGTCGAGCGAAGAGCCGATGAGCGCCAGCGTAGCCATATACTCGGCATGACGGTCGCGCTGCAGCGTCTGGGTGGAGATCGGCGCTGCGCTGATGCCGAGCTTGTCGCACACGAACTGCTCGACGAACGGGTCGAGGTTAGCGTACGTGCCGACCGCGCCGGACATTTTGCCGTATTGGACTTCGTCCGCGGCTCTGCGGAAGCGCTCGAGATTGCGCTTCATTTCTTCGTGCCACAGCGCCAGCTTCAGACCGAACGTCGTCGGCTCGGCGTGCACGCCGTGCGTGCGTCCCATCATTGGGGTCGACTTGTACTTGATCGCCTGGTCGCGGAGAATAGCGATGAAGTTGACGAGATCGCGCTCGAGAATCTCGTTGGCCTGCTTCAGCAGGTAGCCGAGCGCGGTATCGACGACGTCCGTCGACGTCATGCCGTAGTGCACCCATTTGCGCTCCTCGCCGAGGCTCTCGGAAACGGCGCGGGTGAACGCGATGACGTCGTGGCGCGTTTCCTGCTCGATCTCGTAGATCCGGTCGATGTCGAACTTGGCGTTCTGGCGCAGCAGCGCGGTGTCCGCCTTCGGGATATGCCCGAGCTCCGCCCAAGCCTCGCAAGCGCACAGCTCGACTTCGAGCCAAGCTTTGAATTTATTTTCTTCGGTCCAGATAGCCCGCATCTCGGGGCGGCTGTAGCGTTCGATCATGATGGATTAGACCCTCCAAATGGTTGATTCGTTGATCCAGGCGAGCGCGGCTTCGGTGTCCGCGGCCAGCACGTTGACATGGCCCATCTTGCGTCCGGTCTTGGCCTCGGCTTTGCCGTACAGATGAATCTTCGGCGCGACGCCGAGCCGTTCGGCCTCCGGGTCGTGCGCCTGCATCCAATCGAGCAGCGGCTGCACGTGCTCGCCGAGGATATTGCCCATCACGACGGGCGACAATAACGAAGTGTCCCCGAGCGGCAGATCGCAGATCGCGCGAATATGCTGCTCGAACTGGGACGTGCGGCACGCCTCCATCGTATAGTGCCCGGAATTGTGCGGACGCGGGGCCAGCTCGTTCACATATAGCGTGCCGTCCTTCGCGACGAACATCTCGACCGCGATCAGGCCGACTGCGCCGAGCGTCTCCGCGATCGACACCGCGAGGCGCTCGGCCTCGGCGATGACGGCGTCCGGCACCCGCGCGGGCACGATGGACAAGTGCAATATGTTACGAACATGGATATTCTCGGCAGGGGGGAACGTTCGGATCTCGCCGGACGGCCTGCGCGCGGCGATGACCGAGATCTCCCGCTCGAAGTCGATAAACTTCTCGAGCACGAGCTCGGTCCCTGCACGGCTCGCCTCGTCCCAGGCGGCCGCAAGCTCGTCCGATCCGCGCAGCACCCATTGGCCTTTGCCGTCGTAGCCGCCGGTCGCCGTCTTCAGCACGGCCGGCAGCCCGAGGCGCTCGGCCGCCTCCTGCAGGTCGGCGAGGCTCGCGATCTCGGCGTAAGGCGCTACTCTCGCGCCCGCCGCCTCGATGGCGCGCTTCTCGCGCAGCCGATGCTGCGTCGTATGCAGCAGGGCGCTGCCCTGCGGCACGTACGATTCCGTCTCCAGCATCGCCGCGACGTCCGCGTCCACGTTCTCGAACTCGTACGTGATGACATCGCTGCGCCGCGCCAGCTCGCGCGCCGCGTCGCGGTCGGCGTAGCCGGCCACGATCTGCTCGGCCGTCTGACCGCAAGGCGCGTCCGGCGTTGGATCGAGCGCCACGAAGCGGTAGCCCATCCGGCTGCCCGCATGCGCCAGCATCCGGCCCAGCTGCCCGCCTCCCAGCACGCCGATCGTGGCGCCGGGCAGGATCGGGCGGGCCGCCTGGCCGCCCAACGCTGCGGCATTGCCCTCCGCCTGCGTCGCGTCTTCCACCATGCCGCCGACCGGCTCGCAGCCGTCGATCCCGCATGATTCGCCTGCGCCGCTCAGCAGCCCTTCAAGCTCGCGATTCAGTCCGCTCATGGCAGCACCGCGTTGCCCAGCACGTCCTGCGTGATCCGCTCGCGGCGCGCGGACACGCGCGCCTGCACGTCCGCATCGAACGCGCCGACGATCTGCGCCGCCAGCAGCCCTGCGTTCGTGGCGCCGGCCGCGCCGATCGCGACCGTAGCGACCGGAATGCCGCCCGGCATCTGCACGATCGACAGCAACGAGTCCAGCCCGTTCAGCGCGGCGGACTTCACGGGTACGCCGATGACGGGCAGGACGGTCTTCGCGGCGACCATGCCGGGCAGGTGCGCGGCGCCGCCGGCTCCGGCGATAATGACCTTGAGCCCGCGCTCCGCGGCGGATGCCGCATATTCGAACATCAAATCCGGCGTACGATGCGCCGATACGACTTTTTTCTCATAGGGGACGTTCAGTTCGTCCAGCACCTCGCACGCCTTCTTCATCGTCTCCCAATCGGACGTGCTGCCCATGATGACCCCGACGATTGCCGACATGGTTCCACCCTTTCCCCCGTTAGCTTTTCCTGATTGTCATTATTGCACAAATATCGTCGCAACTCGTCCGGTCCGCGAACTCGCCCTCGCGCGGTGGCGGTCCCCGGCCACGGACCCGGATCAAAGCGCAAAAAGGGGCGACTTCCGGCCGCTATCGGCCCTCCGTCTAACCCCGTCTCTCTCCCTGTATTCCCGGCTTCGCTCCCAGGCGCCGCAAAGGCGCAACGCGTTCCTTCCCGCGAGGGATCGTCCCGCATTCCGCCTGTCGTCCGTCCGAGAGCTCGTAGTCCGGAAATTTAAGGTCTCCGGGTAGAGACGATCGGGCCTTATTCCCGATAATATACGAGCGATTCCGATTCTGTTTGCCGGTTTTTAGTTTAACCCAAACCTTACATGTCTGTCAAACGAAAAGGCGAACGCTAACGTTTACAGAAAAAACGAATGTTCGGATTTTGGCCACACAATTCCGAGGGCGAAGGTTAGATTAAGAAATATTCAGCAAATTTAAGATTATGAAGGTTAAACAAAAGCGTTGCCCGTTCGCGCGGCCTCTTCACGCAAAAGGATGCCTCCGGCCCTACGGCCTTCGGCACCCCTTGTTTCTTGCGCTTCAACGAACCTTCCGTCTGCCCGCCCGCCTCGATGCCAGCCCTCGAATCCATCGTTCCAGCTGGTCAAGCGGCAGCTTGTACAGCGCCAACGACCCGTTAACGGTCCGCGACGCTTCCGGCAGAGAGGCGATTCGTCGCAACAGCCGCCCTTCGCGTGTCTCCGGCGACGTCGGTACCCAGAACTGGATGTACCGGACTTGCGGCTCGCCTTCGCGGATATCGTCTACGAGCTCGCCTGCCGCTGCGAGCAGAAAATCCGGCGTCCGCCGCTTCTCTTCGATAAAAAACACTTCAAGCTGACAATTTTCCCGATCCTCGTATTCGCCCGGCCCGGTGCCATAAGCGAAGCCAAATGCGCCCAGATTCTCGTATGTATCCTCGCAATGCATCAGCATCGCCCTGCCAAGCACGAGCGGGCTCGCGAGGAAGCTCAGCTTGGTTGCAAACGAATAAGGGAGATGAAGACTGGCGTGACGCGATATCAAATAACGGAGGTAGGAGGCGTGGTCCATCTCCAGCTCGCAGCGCCTGAATATGCAGTTCGCATGGATGATCGCCCTGCCGGCCACCGTCTTTACCTCCCGGTTCTTCATTCATAAGTGTGCAGCGGAGCTGCTCCGCCTGATTTCGCGCGGAGCAGCCGAGCTTCTTACTGCTGCGGCTTTACGCGAAGATTGTCATTCGCGATGACGATTCTGCCGAAACCGCTGCCCTTTTGCGTGCCCTTATCGATCGTTGGGGGAACCGGGAACATGTTCTCGACCTCCTTCGACAAAAATTGGATATGTATCCATCTCAACTATACACGATTCCATTTGCCGAGCATAGACAAAATGTGTTCGATATCGCCTGCATAAAGCGTCTCTGCGCCCAGAACGCCGTCACGCACGCCGTAAGGCCGGACGAACTTCGCGTACAGCCGGTTCAAGTATTGGTTGTCGGATTGCGCCGCTAACCGGACTTCCCGCACCTCGGGATGCCGCTCCGCGATCGATCGAATCGTAAAGCCGAAGCCGTCAAGAAATACGCGGGTCCCCCGATGCGATCGGACGGCGAGCGCCAGGTCGATCAGCGCGACGTCTTTGTCGTTGAACGCCTGCTCCCTCGTCCCGTGGTAGTACGCGCCCAGCCCCACCGCTTGTCCGCCTTCTCTCACCAACACGATCGATCCTTCAGTGATGTATTGATAGGCCAGCGTAACCGAATCGAGCACCGAAAACGAAGGATGCACGTCTCGCATATGTTCGAGCAGAAACAGGGTGGCTTGCGCAAAATCGTCGTCCGTCGCGCATACCGCGCATTGAAGCGCCGTCATCAAAACCTCTCCTTTTGCTGTCGACTGCTCAAGCTCTCCGCTCGAGCGCGCGGTTCAGTTCGTTGCGGAGCTGCGTTGAGCCGCTCAGCAGCCGCTGAAACGTCTCCCGGCGCATCGTCAGCAGCACGGCAGGACCCAGCGCGCGTACGGTGGCGGTTCGCGGCACTTCCTTCATAAGCGCGATCTCACCGAAATAATCGCCGTCCTGAAGCGTTGCGACGCGTTTTTCGCCCGCATCCTCCGTCTGCTTGGTCACTTCGAATTTGCCGCGCACGATAATATAGAAGGTATGGCCTTCCTCGCCTTCCCGGACGATCGCCTCGCCCTCTCGGCACGTCTGCGTCGAAAAGGCGGCGGACAGGGTGTCCAGCAGCGTGGCGTCAATGCCTGCAAGAAACGGAAGCCGCGCCAGCCAGTCTGTGTCCACGTCCGCGTGCAGGCCATCCTCCGACAGCCGGAAGCCCTGCTGCTTTTCCCACAGCCGCGCATATGCTCCATCTCGGACGAGGAGCTGATCGTGCGTGCCGCTCTCGACCACCTCGCCCCGGTCGAACACATAGATACGATCCGCGTCTGTGACGGCGGACAGGCGGTGCGTCACCGTTACGACCGTCTTGCGGCCGCGCAGCGACAGGACCAGCTCGTTGACCCGCGCTTCCGATGCCGGATCCAGCGCCGAGGTGACTTCGTCCAGCAGCGGCACATCCGGATCGCGGAGCAGCGCCCGGGCCAGCGCGTTGCGCTGACGCTCCCCGCCGGAGAAGCTGCCGCCCTCCTGCCGGACGAGCGTATCGAGTCCCTCCGGCCAACGCGCGACCGCCTCTTGCAAGCCAGCCCTGCGCACCGCTTCATTCATATCGGCCTCGCTTAAGTCTTTTTTGTCCAGCAGCAGATTGTCCCGGACGGTCGCGTTAAACAAAAACGTGTCCTGCCCGACGAGCAGCGCCAGCTCCCGCAGCCGCCGCTCCCCGATCTCGCGCAGGTCGACGCCGTTAATCGCGACACGCCCCTGCCTCGGATCGTATAAGCGGGCGAGCAGCTGCAGCGCCGTGCTCTTGCCCGAACCGCTGGCGCCGACGAACGCCGTGTAGCTGCCGCCCGCGATGCCGAGCGACACGCCGCGCAGCTGGTCCGATCCTTCTTCGTAGCCGAAAGTGACCTTGTCCATCGCGATCTCGCGGATCGGCGCCGAGGGCGAGCAAGGCTCGGAAGGCTCGGCCACCTCGGGCTCGCGCGTCATCAGCTCGCCGATTCTGGCGAAGCTGACCCGCGCCTCGATCATGCCGGGAATCAGGTAGGTCAGGTTTGTCGCGGACTGGCCGACCGTCATGAACAACGTAAAGAATGCCATGAAGCCGCCGATCGTAAGCTGGTCGCGGAAGATCAGGTAACCGCCAAAGCCGATCATCGCGCCGTTCAGGACCATGAGCGACACCAGCGGCAGACGCTCCATCCAAGAAGTGACGAGGCGGAGCCGCAACCCGTTTTTCAGCATGTCCCCGATGAGACGGGCGGACAGCTGGCGCACCCGCTCCTGCTGATACAGGCTGCGGATCGTCTTGTGTCCCTTCACCGTCTCGTCGATGGCGTTCATGAAGCGCTCCTGGGACAACTTGAGCTTCTGCTGGCCGGCTTCGGCTCTGCGCTGCAGCAGCTTGGGTCCGACGATCATGAGCGAGGCGCCCGCGAGCATGATCAGAGTCAGCCTCCAATCGAGCGCGAACAGCATGCCGATCCCCAGGCAGGCGCTTAGCGTCTGCGCGAACAGCATCGGCACCGTCGCCCCTACTGTACGCTCGACCGAAGCGGTATCCGTCGTGAAGCGCGCGACCAGGTCCCCTGTGCCGTACTCTCGGTAGAAAGAGATCGATTGGCGCTGAAGGCGTTCGAACAGGTCGAGTCGAAGCTTCGCGATGCCTTGGCCGACCAACTTTCCCAGCGCGTAGTCGCCGGATAGGGAGGCGGCGATCGACAGCAGCCCCGCTCCGATCAACAGTCCCAGAAGCAGGGCGAACGCGCCGCCGTCTTTGGGGACGAACGCTTCATCGACCAGATACTTCAGGCTGAGCGGCGCGGCGACGGCGTACGCGGCTTCGATCAGGAGGCAGAGCAAGAGCAGGGCGAGCAGCCCTCTGTAGGCGGTGAAATATTTCAGCATATGGTCTCCCTTGCAGGTGCGAGCGATGGATAGCTTGATAGCTTGATAGATCAACCATAGCTTACCTTTTCAAAAAGTGTCAATCCTTGTCGGAGTCGCCACCCGGGAGCGCATTGTGCGCTGGCGCCGCATAACTACAACTGTTTCGCCGCCTTGAAGCATCGTTGTGCGACAGTACCGCATAACTCAGCCGATTCCGCCGCCCGGGAGCGTCGTTGTGCGATAATACCGCGTATCTCCGCAATCAAACATAAAAAATCCCCGCTCTTCTTCTTGAGAAGGAAGCGGGGATTGCAGGCGAAGCAAGCGTAAAATCAGCCTTCCGCGCCGATGAATACGTAACGCGCGATGACGAGCACGAACAGCACCCACATCAGCCAGTGCACCTGGTACTTTTTCTTGCCGGCCAGGTTGGCGATGACGGCCAGCACCACGTACGAGATGATGCCGAACGAGATGCCGTTGGCGATGTTGTAGGTGAACGGCATCATGGCGATCGTCAGGAACGCCGGGATACCGAGGACGAGATCCTCGAAGTCGATCTCCTTGACCGATTGCATCATGAGCACGCCGACGATGATGAGCGCAGCGCTCGTCGCCGGGGACGGCACGAGCAGCGCGATCGGCGCGAGGAACAGCGATAGCAGGAACAGCACGCCGGTCGTCGAGGACGTCAGACCCGTTCGGCCGCCTTCGGCGATGCCTGCGGAGCTCTCGACGAACGCGGTCATCGTGCTCGTACCGAGCATGGCGCCGCCGCTGACGGCTACGGCATCGACGAGCATTGCTTTGCCGACGAGCTTGCGCCCTTTTTCCTTGTCTTTGAAGAAGCCGGCGCGGTTGGCCGTGCCGACCATCGTGCCGAACGTGTCGAACAGCTCGACGAACGTAAACGTCGCAATGGCCGAGAGCAGGCCGGTCGTCAGCAGGTCGGCAAAGTCAAAGTCCCAGAAGTTCAGCTTGCCGAAGTCCGGCACCCAGTCCGCGGATTTCAGCGAGTCGAAGCTGACGACGTCCACGCCTGGGATCGCGCCGACCAGCGTCGTGATAAGAATGCCGAGCAGAATGGCACCGCGCACGCGAAGCACCATCAGCGCACTGATGATCAGCAGGCCGAGGACGGTCAGCCATACGGACGGCTCGGTAATGTCGCCGAGGTGGAAAATCGTCTCGTTGCTGTTCAGGTTGTTGTAAGAGCCGGCTGCATAATCGGCAAACGGGCTCAGCGAGATCGTCAGCAGGCCGCTGCCCTTAAGGCCGATGATCGTGATAAACAGGCCGATGCCGACCGTGATCGCAACCTTGATGCTGTCGGGAATGGCGACGATCAGCATCTGGCGAACCTTGGTCACGGTCAGAATGATGAAAATAATACCCGAGATGAATACCGCGGCCAGCGCCATCGACGGCGAAATTTCGTGTCCTGTCGCTTTGGACGCTACGACTGTCGTTGCGAAGTAGGCATTGAGCCCCATGCCGGGCGCCAGCGCGACCGGGAAGTTGACGAACAGGCCCATCGCGAGCGTAAAAATGCCGGCGCCCAGCGCAGTCGCAAGGAAAATGCCGTACGTGTCGAGACCGGACCCTCCCAGCACCAGCGGATTGACTGCCAGAATATACGCCATCGTCATGAACGTCGTGATGCCCGCCATGATCTCCGTGCGTACGTTCGTACCGAATTCCTTCAGCTTAAAGAAACGCTCCATCGTCTCCAAAGCTCCCCTTTCGCCCCTTTAAAGTTGGCGCCACAACCAAAAAAACCTAGAAGAAGCTTCTCCTAGGTTCCGCATAAAAACGCGTTCTCATGCAGCGAAGCACGATCGCTTCGATCGCAGCTCCGCCTTGCGCGTTTTTCGTAGCCAGGTCCTTTGCGGTGACCTTGTAGAGACATCCGGGCCAATCCCCGGAAATATACGAATCGATATGCAATTGTTTTAAGTTATGGTCACTCGCTTATTCTAGAGCCGAAATTTGTCGGGTGTCAATACAAACCTGAATATTAAAGGCCATAACAATTGATTTCGTTAATGAATTAGCAATATTATCAAACAACCATCTGTAATTGTATAATGTAAGCGGAATCAAAGTGAACATTAAGGAACGAGGCGCAGCATTCCACCGTCTTTATGCCTTAACGCAGCTTGAGCGCCAGCAGGCCGAGATACTCCTTGAAGGCGGTCCCCGCCGTCGCAGCGGCCGCGCTGCTTGGCGAGAGCAGTCCGGGGTAGAAGGCGAACCGCCCTCCGCTCGCAAGATAGTCCGTCGGAAAAGGCTCAGGTTCGACACCCGCCAGACGGAATTCCCGTATCGCGCGCGGTAGATGGAAGGCGGAGGTGACGAGCACCGGGTGCGACAAGCCGGACGACTTAAGCAATGCCGCCGTATACACCGCGTTTTGTTCGGTATTCAGCGAGCGGTTTTCGACCAGGATGTCGCCCTCCGGTACGCCAAGCGCGATCAGCTGCCTTCTGGCAATATCAGCTTCGTTGCCACTGTCGGAGAATACTTGTCCGCCCGAGAAAAGAATCGGCAGTCCCGTCGCCCGGTGCAGCCGAACAGCCGTCAACAGCCGGTTGGCCGCGCCGCCGGACAGATTGCCTTCGCCGCCAAGATCAGGCGTCCCGCGGGTAGCCCCGCCGCCGAGCACGACGATGACGTCGCCGCCGACGCTGCCAGGCTGATCGTATTGCCGCTCGAGCCCTTTGATCAGCGCCTGGCTCGTCAGCGGTATGACCGAGAGATAGAGCAGCAGCGCGATGGCGGCGATCGTCATCGCCTGCTTGCGCGACTTCCGCCATAGCCAGACCGATGCCGCCAGGAGCAGCACAACAAAGATCCCCGGCGGCAGCACGAAGCTGTACAGGAACTTAATGATATAAATCAGCTGGGCGCCCTCCCTTGACCGGTCATGAAAAATCCCTCTTATTTGCCGATGGAGCAAATAAAAGGGATTCGCTTTTTATTCCCACTCGATCGTGGCCGGCGGCTTCGACGTGATGTCGTAGACGACACGGTTGACGTCCCGCACTTCATTGACGATACGTACGGAGATCTTCTCCAGCACGTCCCACGGAATGCGCGCCCAGTCGGCGGTCATGCCGTCGATGGACGTTACGGCGCGGATGCCGACCGTGTAGGAGTAGGTCCGGCCGTCGCCCATGACGCCGACGCTCTTCATGCCCGGCAGCGCCGTGAAGTACTGCCAGATCTCGCGATCGAGACCCGCCTTCGCGATCTCGTCGCGCAGGATCGCGTCGGATTCGCGGACGATCTCCAGCTTGTCTTCGGTCACTTCGCCCAGCACGCGGATCGCAAGACCCGGGCCCGGGAACGGCTGGCGCCAGACGATCGCATCAGGCAGGCCCAGCTCGGAGCCGACTTTGCGGACTTCGTCCTTGAAGAGCGCCTTCAGCGGCTCGACGAGCTTGAACTTCATGTCTTCCGGCAGGCCGCCGACGTTGTGGTGCGACTTGATCGTCTGCGCCGTCGCGGTGCCGCTCTCGACGATATCCGTGTACAACGTGCCTTGCGCCAGGAAGGCGAAGTCGTCGAACTTCGCGGACTCTTCTTCGAACACGCGAATGAAGTCGCCGCCGATGATCTTGCGCTTCTGCTCGGGATCGCTGACGCCCTTCAGGTTGCCCAGGAAGCGCGCACTCGCGTCGATCTTGACGACGTTCATGTCGAACTTCCCGACGAACGTATCCATGACGCTCTCGGCTTCGCCCTTGCGCAGCAGGCCGTGGTCGATGAACATACAAGTCAGTTGGTCGCCGATCGCGCGGTGGATGAGCGCGGCCACGACGGACGAGTCTACGCCGCCGGACAATGCGCACAGCACCTTTTGATCGCCGACCTCGCGCTTGATCTCGTCGATCATGTCCTCGATGAACGACTCCATGCTCCAGTCGCCCTTGCATTCGCAGATGTTATAAAGGAAGTTGCGGATCATCTCGTTGCCGTAGACGGAGTGGCGAACCTCCGGGTGGAACTGAACGGCGTACAGCCGGCGCTCCGGATGGCTCATGGCCGCAACCGGCGCGTGCGGCGTGCTCGCGTCGACGCGGAAGCCCTCAGGCAGCTCGGTGACATGGTCGCCATGGCTCATCCAGACGGTCTGACGCGTCTCGAGATCGCGGATCAAATGCGAGTCCGCGACGAAGTCGACGTCCGATTTGCCGTATTCGCGCTTGGAAGCCGGTTCGACCTTGCCGCCTTGCTGGTGGGTGATCAGCTGCATGCCGTAGCAAATGCCGAGAATCGGAACGCCAAGCTCGTAGACGCCCGGGTCGACGGAAGGCGCGCCTTCCGCATAGACGCTGGCCGGACCGCCGGAGAAAACGATGCCTTTGGGATTAAGCGCGCGGAGCTTGTCCGCCGGAGTATTGTGGGGAAGCAGTTCGCTGTATACGCCGAGATCGCGGATCCGCCTGGCGATAAGCTGGTTGTACTGGCCGCCGAAGTCGAGAACCACGATCATTTCATGCTCATGTTTAGTCACTGGATGAACAGAGCCTCCTAATAGGTCTGCAGGCGCCGCCGCGGACGAACGAGTCGTCCGGGCACGCCTGTGCCGGATACACGCAAATCGATTGTTGTAATTATAGCTTCGCCGCTTCGACAGCGTCAAGGCGATTCAAGCCTTTTGCAAAAGCGGTTCGAGGATCAGGCTCGTCGTGCTGTTCTACGGGAAATAAGACGATGCCACATCTTTATTTCCGCTACGAGATGCTTTACCGGGCATCTTCGCCGCGCGCCGCCGCGAGCACCACATCGGCGTGTCCCTTCACCCGCACGTTGCGCCATTCCCGGCGCAGAATTCCTTCCTCGTCGATGAGAAACGTCGAGCGGACGATGCCCATGTATTCCCGGCCGTAGAGCTTCTTGAGCTGCCAGACGCCGTACAGCTCCGCAACCCGATGGTCTGGGTCCGACAGCAGCAGAAACGGGAGGCCGAACTTGTCCGCAAACTTGCGGTGCGCCTTCAGATCGTCCGGACTGACGCCGAGCACGACGGCGCCGGAGTCGTCGAACGACGGATGCGCGTCTCGGAAATCGCACGTTTCCTGCGTGCAGGCCGGCGTGTTATCCTTCGGATAAAAATAAAGCACGACCTTGCGGCCGCGGTATTGGCTGAGACGGACCGGCCCCTCCGCGCTCTCCAGCTCAAAGTCCGGAGCGGGGGATCCGACTTGAAACGATGCTTCCACTTGTTGCTTCTCTCCTTTAATCTACAGTTCTCCCCATAGCCTAGCAGAAGTCGTTAACGGAGTAAAAGCTTGTCGTCGCGGGCGCGGCAATTGACGTTATTTCCCGGGAAAAGAACAACCGGATTCGCCACCCCTCGCGGGTCTGGCGAATCCGGTCATGAAGCGGCAGCCCGCTTGGCTCATGGGTTGCCGGCTGCGGCGAGCTCGATCTCGAGGGAGCATTCTCCCTTGCTCTCCGGCAATTCGACGGTGTAAAAGCGCGCGCCGGAGCTTCTGACTTCGACATCCTCGCCGCCTACGCGCGCGGATATCGGCGGCCTGTCGGAGACGAAGCCGAACGGTCCGCCGCCTTCGCGGACGCGAATGCGCATCCCGCCGCGGCTGTCTGCCGCGCAGGAGAGCACCGCATGCGAGCCGGCAAACTTGTCGAGCCTGCCGAGCGGCGCGAAGCCGTCCGCAAGAGGCGCGACGGTCCAGATCGCGCTGGCGCCAGGCGCAAGGTCCAGCGGAATCGACTTGCCGCGGCTCACGATCTCCACCTTGCCCGAGCCGTGCTCGTGCAGCGCAAAGCATTCGCCGTCAAGGCCCGGCACGTCGCCTGGCCCGATCGAAGCCACCATCCGGCCCGGCTCCGCATCGATCCGAAAAACCGCGATCACGCCCGCGCCGCCCGCCGTATTCCACAGCTTCAGCGGCAGCGCTTCGCGCGTCGGATCCTGCAAAAGGCAGTCCGGCGCCGGAACCGCGACCCTGTCGCAGCGAAGCAGCGTGCCGTCGCAGTAGGAGAGCGGCTGCAGCAACGCAGGATCGGTCTGGTCGGGCGGATCGCTCACATAGACCGGGCCGCCGCTGATTGCACGGAGCAGCGCTCCTGCCCGCGCATCCTGGTGCCGCGTCCAGAACATATCCCAGTCGCCCCAATAGAAGGCGCCGTGCCAGTAGGAATTGTAGGCATTCTGCAGCGCATGCTCTGCAAAGCCGCGGAGGCCCTGCGGCACGAAGTCGTCGCTGCTGCGGGATACCGCGGACTTCGGCCGGTGCCATACGTTTTCGGCGGCCATGCCCATGCAGTTGATCAGCGCCGAGTCGAAGTGGAGCGCTACCGACGCTTCCAGCGAGACATGCGACGCCGAGACAGCTTCGCCGACCGCGTGCGTGCCCGCCCAGAAATTCGACACGGCGCTCTGGCTGTCGACCTTGACGAAGTCGACGCCCTGCCGCGACAGCCAATCGTGCCAGCCGTGCCAAAATCCGAACGCTTCGCCGGGCTCTGGTGACGGCAGCAGCTGTCCGCGGCCATTTGTGCGCAAGGCGCGGCTGTAGATACGCGCTTCCTCGCTTTGCGGATCGATGCCGCCCCAATAGCCCGCTATCGTATGCCATACGCCGACGTGACGGATGTCGAATTGCTTTTTAAGCTGACTGATCGTGTGGCCGAGCCCGCCGGGAAACTTCTCCCGATCCGCCTCGAATCGCGCCAGCTTGCCTTCACGGATATCCGACCAGCCGTCGTCGATCATGAACCAGCCGGCCGGCACGCCCAGGCGCTGCAGCTCCTCTGCTTTTTGCAGCAGACCTTCCTCGTTAACCTTGTGATAAAAGGCGTCCCAGCTGCACCAGCCCAGACGATCGAGCAGCGGCGGATATGTTTTGTTCGAGCGAAGCAGCCCGGTTCTGCCAAGCGACTCCGCGGCAACGGCCGCATGTCGCTCGATGAGCGTGTATGGATCCTCGCCGGCACCCATCACGAAGGCAAGCGTGTCGAGCCGCGTCATCCCCGCTCCGCCCGGCGTCAGCCGCACAACGATCCCGGCTTCGCAGCCTGACACATCTGCGCGTATGGCGCCGCCGCTGACGAGCAGCACCTGCAGATAGCGTTCGCCGTCGCCGCATAGCAGCGATTGGGTACGCTCGGGGACGGCCTTCCAGTCGGCGCCGAACGCTGGACGCGTCCACCAGTCCTTGTGCTGGTAGACAGCCATCCAACGTCCCGGAACGGCGCCGGCATCGAGCCGGAGCTCGATCGCATTCGCCTGTGCGAACCTTCGCTGGCTCCCGAATACATTTTCGTTCGCAAGCTCCGCCTCGACATATCCCGTCACGCAATCTCCCTTGTGCCGGATGACAAGCGTGACGCGAATGCCGCCCTTCTCGTCCGCGAAGGCGTATCTGGTTTCTTTTAATGTATTTTTGTCGCCATTCGTCGTCACGTCGGCGACCGAAGGCAAGCGCAGCTCCGCCGGCACGCCGCCCGGTTCGTTCAGTCTGACCGTACAGCTCGCCCAAGGCGCCTGACCGCCATTTCCTTCTTTAGCTCCCGAAGTTAGCAGCCGATCGAACACCATTCGTCCCTCCTTCGCCTTTCCACTCGAATGCCTTCTACTTCAAGCCCGCTCGCTCACGCTTCAAGCGCGTGAAGCGCGACAGACAGGCTCGCCGCGTCCCCGACATTCTCCCGCAGCTGCGACGGCAAAATGCGGCACGCCGCCAGCGAGCGCGGCAGCGCCTCCCGCCGCAGCGTCTCCAGCACGGCCGGCGCAAGCAGCTGCTCCTGGCGTGCGTAGATGCTGCCGATGACGATCGCTTCGGGATTCAGCATGTCGACCATGACGGCGAGGCCGCGGCCGAGCTCGATGCCAGTGACGCGCACGATCAGCGCGGCGAGCTCGTCGCCGGAGCGGGCCGCCTCGAAGATGAGGCGGGCCGACAATGCTTGCTCGGCGTCGGCGCCGCTCGGAAGAGCGGTCGTCTTGCCGGCCTGCACCCACTCCTCGATCATGCCGATGCCCAGCCTCGCCATGCCCCCGCCGCTGCAGAAGCCCTCGAAGGAGCCGGCCTTCCCGTAACCGACAGGACCTTCGTCCCGCATGCGCATATGGCCGACCTCGCCCGCCATGTCGTTCGCTCCCGTATACAGCCTGCCGTTTAATATGAGCCCCGCCCCCATGCCGGTGCCGAAGGTGAGAAACGCCATATGCCGCGTGCCTCGCCCCGCGCCCCAGCGCCACTCCGCCAGCGCACAGGCATTGGCGTCGTTCTGCAAGGCCGCAGGCACGCCGAATCGCTGGCGCAGCGGCGTCAGCACGTCGACGCCGTCCCAGCCGGGCAGATTGGGCGGCGACAGCACAAGACCGGCCTCGCTGTCCAGCGGGCCGCCGCAGCTGACGCCGATGGCGGCAAGACTGCGCGAGGCAAGATTCGGCGCTCGCCCCCCCGCCTCTTCCGACGCCGCCGTATCGGCCATTCCCGCCTGGCTGCCGCCATGCTCGGCCAGCAGCGCATCGAGCGCGGCCATCAACGCGTCCATCGTCTCCTCCGGCGTTCCGGGCGTCGGAAAGCTCGTTTTTCCGAGGATGTCGATCCCGCTCTCCGACGCCTCTCCCACGACCGCCGCGCACTTCGTGCCGCCGATGTCCAGCCCGCCAAGCAGCCGCCTCATGGGAAAAACGTCTCCTCAAGCAGGATGCAAAGCGCATGGTAGATCGGCAGGTGCCGCTCCTGGATGTCCGGCGTCCGGTCGTACGGCACGCGAATCGCCACGTCGCAAAGCGTCGCAAGCTTGCCGCCCCCTCGTCCGGTGAAGGCGATCGTCGCAAGTCCAAGCGACTTGGCGACCTGGACCGCGCGCACGACATTCACCGAGTTGCCCGACGTGCTGAACACGACGAGCGCGTCCTCCGGCCGGCCGTACCCGTACACCTGCTGCGCGAACACCATGTCGGCCGCCACGTCGTTGATGTACGCCGTCGCCAGCGCCGACTGGCTGACGAGCGAGATCGCGGGCAGCGCGCCTTGCAGCTGGTCCGCTATATAGGCGCCTTCCTCGCCCCAGACGGCGAACCGCTCCCGCGCTTCCTCGCCAAGCCGGCGCGGCGACATAAAGCCCTTCATCAGCTCGCCGACCACATGCTCGCAGTCCGCCGCGCTGCCGCCGTTGCCGGCGAGCAGCATTTTTCCGCCTCGCTCGAACGAGCTGCGCGCGGCTTCATAGGCCCGCTCGATATCTCCGCGGCAGACGGCCAGCTCCGGATACTTCGCGATCAGATCCTCCAACGTCCGGCTCATGCGCGGCACCTCCTTTTCATTGCTTCATATCGTTAAACGTCGCGCTCCAGCAGATCCGTCTCGACAACCGGCTGCGCTGCGTTCCGCGGCACGCGGAACGTCTTGATCTCGCTCGGCCCAAACTCGGCGCGGATCGTGCGTCCGAACCTCGGCAACGCGATCTCCGCCTGCGTGCGGCGACCCTCCGTCTCGTAGGCGCGCACGATCAGGTCCTCGCCGCCGCCTTCCGCGATCTTCACCGCGCTCACGAGAACATTGTCCGCGTCCGACGCTACGTACGAATCAGCCAGCGGCAAGTCGCCCTCATGGTACGTCTCGATGACCGCCGTCGGCCGGCAGTTCAGCTCCGCCGCGCGATGCACAGTGCCGGCCTGCTCCCAGCCGCCATCGTGCGGCAGCAGCGCGTAGTTGAACCGCTGGATGCCCTGGTCGATAAACGAGTATTCGCCGTCCGGCTCCGGCACGAGCGGATCGTGATGCGCATAGATCGGGCTGCGCAGCACGGTGAGCGCGAGCTCCTTGCCCGCGATGCTGTAGCTGTACTTGGCGTCGTTCAGCAAGCTCACGCCATAGATCTTGTTCGTCTCGCGCGTCAGCCCCGTATAGTCAACCCAGCTTTGGCCCGGCTCCTCTTCGCCGTTGTGCTCGCGCTGGATCGTGCCGTAAGGCGTTTCGTACGTATGCTTGCTGAAGATGACGTTGATCGGGAAAACGAGTTTAAGCATCTTAAACTTCTCGCGCCAGTCCACCGTCACGCTGACATCGATCAGCTCGCGGTCCGGATACATGGCGAAGTCCTGCACCAGCTTCGATTCGTTGTACCGGCTTACGACGCGGATAACCGACTTGACCGGTCCGTGTTCGATGCGCGACACTTTAACCGCCTTAAATTCCCCTGCTACCTTATTAAAATGAAGCACGTCGTGGCTCCACGTATCCGACTTGTCGTCGAGGACGACCGCGCGGGCGGCAGGACCGGCGAACACGTCGTGCTCCGCCTTCTTGTCCCGCAGACTCTTGATCGCGCCCGAATCCCGATCGAACTCCAGGCGGAAGCGTCCGTTTTCCAGCACCAGGTCGTTGGCGGCGATCGGCGTGCCTATCGCTTTAAGCGACTCCGACTCCGCGACCAGCTTGTAAGTCCGGTAGCCGAGCGGCGGCAGCTCCGCCATGAAGCTCAGGCGATAGCGCCCCCCCGAGGTCGCCTGCGACTGCACCGTCTGAAACGGCACCGGCGTATCGTTTTCGTCCGTCAGCACGGTCTTCGGTCCGATGCCGCCGACTTCGAGCTCCACGTTCACCTTGCTCGCCCATGCATGCGGATTAAACACGACGATCGGCTTCATGCCCTCGTCCTGCCGGATGCCGACGCGCCACGAGATCGACTGCACCGCATCGTTCAGCGCGCGGTCCGCGATCGCCATCGCCTCGCCGAACAGGTAATGCGCGTCCTCGTAGGCCGACTCCAGGCTCGTGCCCGCGAGAATGTCGTGGAACTGGTTAAACAGCACGTTTTTCCACGCGCGTCCGAACGCCTCAAGCGGGTACGGCTGCCCCGTGATCCAGGAGGCGAGCGCCGAATACTTCTCCGCCGCGGCGAGGCGGTTCTCGGCCTGGCGGTTCCACTGCTTGATGCCCGAATGCGCGCTGTAGCAGCCGCTCGCATGGTGCTGCAGATCGTCGTGCACGACCGGAAACGACAGCCCGGATGCCTCCATGTCCGCAAAGTACTGATCTGGTGTCGAAAATACGAGCTTCGGCAGCTCCGGATCGTCGTTCAGCGCGCGGATGCTCTCGATGTTTTCCTTGGTCGGACCGCCTCCGTGGTTGCCCACGCCGTAGAAGAACAGCAGGTCGTTCAGCGGCTCCTTGAACTCGCCGAGCGCGCGGCGGACGTGGCCGCCGAGCTCCTTGCCCCAGGACAGGTATTCGAACATGATGCGGAACGTCAGCACCTTCGAGCCGTCGTCAGACTGCCACCAGAACAACCGGCTTGGCAAGCCTTTCTCGTTCGGCATCGGCCGCATCATGACGTAGTAGTCCATGCCGCTCTTCTTCAGAATCTGCGGAAGCATGGCGTTATGGCCGAAGCTGTCGACGTTGTAGCCGACCTTCGCCGTCACGCCGAACTTTTCCATAAAATAGCGCTGTCCGTACAGCCCCTGCCGCACGAACGATTCGCCGCTCGGAATGTTGCAGTCGGGCTGAATCCACCAGCCGCCGACGATGTTCCATCGACCCTCGGCCACCCGCCGGCGGATCTCCTCGAACATGTCGGGCGCGTTGTTTTCCACCCATTCGTACATGGCGGCCGAGCTGGACGTGAACACGAAGTCTTCGTACTCCTTCATCCGGTCGAGCGCCGAGCGGAACGTCGCCTTGACTTCCTGGAAGCCCTCCTGCCATTGCCACAGCCATACCGGGTCGAGGTGGGCATTGCCGATCATGTAGAGCTTTCTGTGCTTCATTTAAACGATATCCCCTTCCGTCAGGTTGGCGCCGCCCAAGCGGTCCAACGCCTCGTCATAATCTGCGAAAATGCCCGCGCACACCGCTGCATGCACGGCTGCGCCACAGGCGGCTTCTTCCCGCGCCCCGGCCAGCTCCAGCGGCGCGCCGATGCGCGCCTCCAGCAGCCGGCGCAGCGCCGGGTTGCGGCGAAGGCCGTTGCCCGCGCCGACGCGGCGCCGCACGCCGGGGAGCAGCTCGGCCGGCAGTTGCGCGGCGAACGCGGCCAACTCGTCGGCGACGCCGGCGAGCAAGCCCGCCGTCAGCGCCTGCGGCGTCAGCGTCGCCGATGTCAGCGACGCGATCTCGCCCGTACGCGCAGGGTCGGCGCGCGTCCCAAAAAACGCGGCGTCGACGCGCGGCAGCGGACGCCCCTCGTCGAGCGCGGCCAGCGCCCAGCGATTCATCGCGTCGTACAAGCGCTCGCTCGGCACGCTGTCTTCACCGCCGCCAAGCGTCTCCGCGATCTCGCGGTAAAATCCGGCGAGCAGCGCATAGGACTTGCCGCCGCCCAGCGAGGCGCCGGCCAGCAGCCAGCCGCCGTCCGGAAACGGGCGCAGCTCCAGCCCGCCCGCCGGCTCGACCGGCTCCGTCGTGTAAAGAGACAGCTGCGCGCCCGTTCCTACATTAAAAAGCAGGCTCCCCGCCAGCGCCGGCACCGTGCCGAGATAGCTCGCCTGGTTGTCGCCGATGGCGACGGCGACCGGAATGCCCTCGGGCATCGTGCCGACGAGAGCGTCGGCCCGCGTCGCACCCGACCGCGTGCCGGCCGGCCCGGCCAGCTCCGGCAGCAGCGCAGCGTCGATGCCGGCGCGCGCCGCCGCAGCCGCGTCGAACGACCGGCTACGCAGGTCGAACAGCCCGAGGCCCGCCGCCTGCGTGGCGTCGACGAGCGGCGCCGCCCGGCCCGCGAGCCGCATCGCGGCATAGTCGCCGACCGTGCACAGCTTGGCCGCAGCCGCCGGCACGCCCCCGGTCCGGCGCAGCACGTCGTGCGTCAGCAGGCCGTAGCCTGACGGAACGGGATAACCCGTCAACGCTTCGAGCTGCTGCCGGTAGGTCGCCGCGCCGGAGGCAGATTGCCCTTGCGTAGCAATCGGCCGCTCGCCCCTTCCGTCTTGCCAAGTATAGAGCGGACTGACAGCCCTGCCGCGACCGTCGACGTAGAGGATGCCGTGCATCTGCGCGGAGATGCCGATCGCTGCCGTCTCGGGAAGCAGGTCGCGCCATTGATCGAGCATGGACAGCAGCTCATCTACGATGCGGTCCGGATCCTGAAGACGCTCGTCCGGCGCCTCCCCGGCGATCACGGCAAGGTTCGGCCGAACGATCGTACGGACGACGGTCCCGTCGCGCGTATCGATGGCCGTCGCGCAGAGCGAGGTCGTGCCGACGTCCAGTCCGATGACGTACCTTTTTCCGGCCTCGTCCGCCGCTCGTGCGGCGATTCCCTTCTTTTCAGACATGAGACGCCTCCTCTCCGCAGCCTTAAACTCGATCCTATCGATGCAACTCGCACCCATCCTGCAAAAGCATTTGCACGTTAGCCCAGCCCAAAGCCGCGCTTCCCGCCTAACTCATCCCTTCCAATCCATACAGCTCAATGATGTTGCCCCGGAAAATCCGGTTCGCGAAGTCGATCGCTTCTGCCTCACCCAGCGCCCCCGCTTCCACCTTCTCGCTGAGCGTCTCGGCTACGATGCGCCGCGCCAGCTTCAGATGCGAATAGGTGCCTTCGATATGGTTGTAGTCCCCGCCGAAACCCTGGATCTTGTTGGCCGGCACCATCTCGATCGCCTGATGCAGCGTCTGCTTGGCGGCGGTCGGCGTAATAATGTAGACCCATGTGAAATCCATGTACGCGTTCGGGAAATTTTTGACCATGCTGAGGTACACCTGATGATAGGGAAAACCGACGTGCAGCAGCACGAAGCGTGCATCCGGATAATCCAGCAGCAGTGGCACGAGATGCTCGGCGTTGGAGCGTCCGATGATGTTGCCGTCGCCCGAGACGCTCGTCTCGTGGTGACCGGTGTGGATTTGCACGGGCAGACCGATCGCGGTCGACCGTTCGATGACGTGCCGGATGATGTAGTCCTGCAGCGGCCTGAGCTCGCTCTCCGTCATCGCCGTGCCGCCAAGCAGCCGGTCGTAGAGCCGCTCCGCGTCGTCACGCGCAGGATTGCCGCAGGCCAGCGTTCTCCAGTAGGCGTGGCCCAGCTTGGTGGCGACCATGCCTTCTTGCTTGTATCGTTGCAGCAGGCCGTCCGTCGCGTCCAGGTAGGCGCCGAACGAACGCGCTTCCGCGTCCTTGTCCATCGAGCGCCAGACCGCGAGGAGGTCCTCCGTCGTATTCAATCGGAAGGTAAAATCAAGGAACATGATCGGCCGGAACCGATCGTAGCCGAGGTCCGTCGTCTGGATAAGCGTAAAAGCCAGATCGATGCCCGACCGCTCGCCGAGCACGTCGTCGTACCAGCCCGGATTGGCGCTGGCCGCGAGCACGCTCGCATTGGCTTGCAGGATGCCTTCCGCGTTCCACTCGCGGAGGCCGTGAAGCTCTTCCATCGCCTGCTTGAACATGCGGGCGTAGGTCGTATTGGACGTGCGTTGCCAGTACTTCAGAAAAATCGCGGCCCGCTCTTCGTCGGACAAGCCCAGGCGCCGGTCCAGCGCGCCGCGCTTCATGCCCGCCGTGATGAGGTCGGACTCCAGGTAATGCAGCAGCGAGAACAGATCGTGATTCTCCCTGCGGCGAATCTCGGGCGTCGCCAGATGCTCGTGCGCGTCGATGATGCGGAGCTGCCGGATGTGATCGTGTATGGTTTGCATCTCTTCTGTCTCTCCTTCCGCTAGCTCATGCGCAATGGGGGAATCCGGCCGGCGATGAACGGGAACGTTCCCGTTCATCGCGACCCGACCCGGACCGTCGCCGCTGCCGCAGGCCAGTGCCCGATGCGCGCGGCTCTGTCGCCATTGCCGCTCCTTCGAATCTGTCGGCCTTAGTCGACCTTCAGTTCAGGGAAGGCGTTCTTGACTTCCTTCTTGAAGCTGGCGACCACTTTGTCGTAATCCGTCTTGTTCGTAATGCCTTGACCGGCCGACTTGCGCCACAGGCTCAGAATTTCTTCGCCGTATTTGTCGGCGGACAGCGCAGGCAGCTTCGTGACGGTGTCGTAGTAAGGCTTCAGGATGTTCTGGTCGCCGAAGAAGTTCGACTTGAACGAATCCATGTTGTCTTGATACACCGTAGCGAGACCCGGCATGTTGCCCGTCTTGCCAAGGTTGTACGTCTGCCATTCGGAGCTTGCGATATACTTGATGAATTCGTAAGCCAGTTCCTTGTTCGGCGACTTGTCGTAAATGCCGCGGTACGTGCCGCCCGTGTAGAAGCCCAGCGGCGTCGGCGCGACGCCGAACTTGCCGACAGCCTTGTCGTCTTTGTTGTCGACCATGAAGCCGGCCCACGCAGGCATCGACGTCAGCACGACCGTGCCGCTGTTCAGCGCCGTGCCCCAGCCCGCCGACATGAATTCGAGCTTGGCGTCGACGTTGTTTTCGCGGATTTTCTTTTGAACTTCATAGGTGTCCTTCCACTTCGGATCGATGTTCAACGCGCCGTCCTTGACCCACGGCTCGGTGTTGTAGGCCATGATGTCGAACAGATCGCCGGCGTTTTCGATCAGGTGAACCTTGCCGCCGCTTTGGTCATATACCTTTTTGCCCGTCTCGACGAGCTTATCCCAGTCGCTCACCATCGCGCCGATTTGGGCCGCGTCGTCCGTGCCGAGATATTTTTTCGCCGTTTCCTTCAGGTACCAGAAGCCGCCCGGCGAGGAGTGGTCGGAGATCGCCTTCAGCTTGCCGTCGGAGGAACGTCCCAAACCTTGTACGTAAGGCACGTAGTCCTTGACGAGATCTTCCGCGCCCATCGCGGACAGGTCGGCCAGGAACTTGGAGTCGATGAACTTGCCGATGTAGCCGCGTTCCAGGTCGAAGATGTCCGGCAGGTCCTTGCCGCTTTGCAGCGCCGTCAGCAGCTTCGTTTGATACTGGTCGCCCGGGAACATCTTGACCTCGACCTTCACGCCCGGGTTTTTCTCCATGAACTTGGCCGCCATGTCGTTCACCTGGTCGAAGAACGTCCAGATGACGAGTTTGCCGGACAAGGCGCTAGGCGAGGCAGACTCGGAAGACGAAGCCGACGGGGATGCAGCCGGTTCGGAGGCCGAAGGCGAAGCCGAATCGGAAGCGGAGGACGACGGAGATGCGTTGACGCCGTTGTTGTTGCCGCCGCAAGCGGACAGCAGCGTGAGGATGAGGATAAGCGCCAGCGATACAGGAAGCCACGATTTTCTTTTCAAAGCAATCGCCCCTTTAGATCGTTTAGTGAGAAATCTGAGCTTGCCTTACAACGGGTTCCTTGCGGTTGATTGCGCTTGCACAATTCCTGCAGTCCGTCGGGACCCGCATCACCTCTTTCGCGGAGTGTCATTGCCGTCCGTTCGACGCGTTCGCGATCAGCCCTTGACTGCGCCAGCCGCTACGCCGCTGATGATCTGCTTGGACATGACGGCGAAAAATACGAGCAGCGGGATGACGGAGATCGCGATGCCGACGTACTGGGCGCCGAAGTCGGAGGAGAACGCCGACTTGACGCTGGCGATCATGACGGGAAGCGTCTGCTTGTCGTTGTCGAACAGAATGATCATCGGGGTGAGGAAGTCGTTCCATTTGCCGATAAAGGTGAAGATGGCGAGCGTCGCGATGGCCGGCCCCATAAGCGGGAGCACGATGCGGTGGAAGATGCGGAATTCGCCGCAGCCGTCGATCCGTGCCGACTCGACGATCTCGTCGGGAATCGAGGCGTCCGCGAATTGTCGCATCAGGAAGATGCCGAACGCGTCGTACAGCGTTTGAAGCAGCATCGGCCAATACGTGTCGGTAAGGTGGAGCATGCTCATAACTTTAAAGAAGCCGATGATGCCGAGCTGGCCGGGAATCATCATCGTGCCCAGCACGAACAGGAACAGGAAGCCGCGGTACCGGAAGCGATATTTGGAGAACCCGAAGCCCGCCGCCGCCGCGAAGTAGACACTAAGGGCGGTTCCCGTCACTGCGAGAAACACGGTATTGAAGAAGCCGCGCCAGATGTTGACCGAGGCGACGAGACGCTCGTAATTGTTCGCCAGTTCCGTGCCCGGCCAGAGCAGCAGCTTGCTCGCGATGTCGGAGTTCGCGTGGGTCGACGTAATCATCATGCTGTAAAAAGGGACGAGACAAACGAACGCGACGGCAGCCAGCAAGAGATACAGCACGGCTTTGGTGTGGGTATATCCGGATCTCATATGCGCGGCGCCTCCTATTCCTTTGTTCTCGTAGCCAGCGTCGTGATCGCGGTGAAAAACATGACGACGATAAAGATGCCGTAGGCGATAGCCGAACCGTAGCTGTAATCGAAGTTTTTGAATGCGGTCTCATACAAGTACATAATCATCGTTCGCGTCGAGTTGCCCGGACCGTCTCCCAGCATGAGCGGCGCGTCGAACAGCTGGAGCCCGCCGATGACGGATGTAATGAAAGTGAACAGCATGACCGGACGCAGCAGCGGCAAAATGATATGGCGGATGATGATAGGCTTCGTCGCCCCGTCCACTTCGGCTGCTTCGTACACTTCCTTGGAGATCCCTTGAAGGCCTGCGATAAAAATGATGAGATTGAAGCCGAAGTACTGCCAGCAGATGACGCCCGCGACGATGATCCGCGACCACCACGGGTTGTTGAACCAGTTGACCGGGTCGTCGACGAGGCCGATGTTCATGAGCACTTTGTTGATGCTGCCCGTCTGCCAGTCGAACATGAGGCTGAACAGAACCCCGAGCGTAACCGGCGTGACGATATGAGGGAAGTAGAACACGGCCCGGAAAAAGTGCTTGCCCCGGACGAACCGCTCGTTCAGGATGAGCGCGAGCCCGAGCGCCAGGAGGATCTGCGGTATGATGGCCATCACCCAGATGATCAGCGTGCTGCCGATCGTCTGGAAGAAGAAGCTGTCGTGAATGAGCCGGGTATAGTTGGCCGCGCCGACGTAGACCGGATCGCTGAAGCCGTCCCATTTGGTCAGGCTCAGGTAGAAGGTGTACAGAATCGGCGCCAGCCCGATCAGCAGAAAGCCGATAAAAAACGGCGCGATAAAAATGTAACCGTAGAAGGACTTGTTGATTTTCGTGTTCATGCGCATCAACCCTCTTTGAAGTCAGATGGAAGTCGGTCTGTCGCAGGAATCGCGGACGATCAAATGAGGCTTCAGCAAGCTGTAAGAGCGGCTGTCGACACTTTCATATTCCCCCTCGATTCGACGGAATAATCCCTCGGCCGCCAGCATGCCGATCTCCTGGAAGGGCTGCCGCACCGTCGTGAGCGAAGGGAACACCCACTCCGAAATCGAGATATCGTCGAAGCCGACCAGCGAGAGCCGCGACGGTACGCTTAGTCCCTGCTCCTGGATCGCCCGGAGCGCGCCGATCGCCGTCTCGTCGTTCGAGGCGACGACAGCCGTAAAGCCGCCGACCTTGAGCAGCTTGCGCATCGCTTCGTAGCCCCCCTGATTGCTCCAATCCGACTCTGCGATCCAGGCCGGGTTCTCCGTCAAGCCGAGCGCCTCCATCGTTTGGCGGAAGCCCTTGAGCCGATACTTGCTCGCCCCGGCGTGCGGCGGACCCGCGATGTAGGCGATATCCCGGTGGCCAAGGCCGTGCAGGTAGCTCACGATTTCTTCCAGGCCGGCAGCGTTGTCGACGTCCACCGACAAGAGCCCTTCTAGCTCGCCGTGGTCTCCGACGAGGGCGACCGGATAAGCCGAGTCCCTGAATTCAGCCAAGTCTTCCTCCGCCCGCTTCTGGAAGCTCACGAGGATCAGCCCGTCGACCTGTCCCTCATATAGAAGCGACAAGAACTCGCGCTCGCTGCCGTAGTTGGACGTCCAGCTGTAGAAGATGCAGTTGAAGCCTCTGCGTCCCGCGACGATCTCGATGCCGCGTATAATGCCGGAGTAGAATACGTTCGAGATATTGTCGACCACGACGCCGATCGTATTGGTCTTATCCATGACCAGCCTGCGGGCATTGGCATTGCGGTGAAAATTAAGCTCCTCGATCGCCCGGTCCAGCGCCTCCTGCGTAGCACGCTTCACCTTCTGTCCGTTAAGATAACGCGATACCGTGCTTTTGGAGGTATTCGCCAGCCTCGCTACGTCGTGAATGGTAGGTCCCATGACTCGTCCCGCTTTCCGTAAAGTAATTCCCGAGCAATTTCGGGAACGTTCCCAAAAGAAACGATAACATGAGATTATCAGATCGGCGAAGCGATGGCTATCTTGATTTCTCGCTAGACGGTTCTTGCATGGCAGACATCCTTAAGTGATAAGGACTCAACTCTCCGGCTTTAAGGTTGGCTACGAAGTATCCCGTGAATTTTGAAGCGCTTACTTGCTGTTTGCAAAATTGGGAACGTTCCCAAAATGAGCGTGGACGATCGTTCGGCTTCTCGCGACCTTCGCTCCATTGTCGGCCTGCTCCAGCTGACCGCC
Source organism: Cohnella sp. GbtcB17 (assembly GCF_019091135.1). GTDB lineage: Bacteria > Bacillota > Bacilli > Paenibacillales > Paenibacillaceae > Cohnella. Next base: position 156,240 of record NZ_JAGXJW010000011.1, read on the forward strand.
AACGTTGAAGATTTGTCACGCTGTTGTAAACGAACCGATACCCCATGCCAATGCCGATGCCCATAACCATCCTTGCAGATGCGGGATGCGGAATCAATTCAGATGTTGTCGGATGCCCAATCCGCGCAGTTTTGGGAACGTTCCCAAAATAGTAAAACGAATATTTATGTACCCATATTAGAGGACGTTCGTGCGGTTTGTCAACTCTTATTCAAAACTTTTTAAAAAACGGACTTCCGCCGCCCATGTCGTCTCCGACAACCGTACGATCGAATCCCGGTCCTCCGCGCGACCTACCGCGACCGTCAGCCAATGCCCGTCGCCGACTTGCTCCGTATGCCAGCGATAATGACCGTCCTCCGCGATCCCCGTCCCGACGGGCACCGGGCAATCCAGCGGCGCCAGCGCCAGCCCGGTTCCTCGGGCCTTCATTGCCGCCTCCTTGCGCGACCACAGCATGCCGAACCGATCCGCGGACTCCCGCTCGTCCCGCGCTTTCCGAATGTAAACCGACTCGTCCGGCAAAAACAACTGATCCGTCAAGGCCAGATGCTCGGTCCCGCAGCGCGCGACGTCGATGCCGAGGGCATCGACCCGGCCGAACGCGCACGCGGCCACTCCCTCCGCATGCGTGAGATTGAAGTACAGCCCCAGCCGCTTCGCCGATTCCGGCTCCGCCGCCGTGCAGGGTTTGCCGCCGGCCTTTTTGATGAGGCGAATGCCGCCGGGCGTCGTGCCAAGGAGCCGAGCCAGTCGATTTTTGACAAGCAGCCTCCCTGCCAAGTATTCGACGCAACTGCGCAACAGGCGGTACCGGTTATAAGCGGCTTGCTCTTCTTCATCGAGCAACAACGCCCGCAGCGGCGCCAATTCGTCCTCGTCTACCGCGGGAGGCAGCCGCATCCATACAGCTTCGCAAGGTTCATACGCATCGTTCATTTCGCCTGCCTCCCTTTTTGCGCACGATTCCGCTTATATCGGCGAATGGTGATTGAATTGTTGCGAACCCTATGGTATATTGTAGGAAATTTAAAGGCAATGAAACTTTCGGGTTCAACCTCGCTTTCATCTGAGGTTGAGCCCTTTTTGCGTTTATTGCCGAATAAGGAGGCCTTTTTCATGATTCAGCTCGAAGCCGTTTACCACCGAATGGGGCAGAATTGGTCTTACGCATACGACGACGATACGCTCCATATCCGCCTGCGGACCAAGCGCGCGGACGTCCCCCGCGTCGACCTGATCTGCGGAGACAAATACGATTGGAGCAGGGCGAACGAAGAGGTCGCGATGGAGCGCTGGTGTTCGGACGCGCTGTTCGACTACTGGCAGGCCGCGGTGCGGCCCAAGTACCGCAGGCTCGTGTACTACTTCGCGCTGCGAGACGGCCAAGAGACCGTCTATTATTTGGAGAAGGGCTTTTTCGAGCAGCCGCCGACCGTCATGTACGAAGGCTTGTTCGACTTCCCCTATCTCAATCCCCAAGACGTGCACAAGCCGCCGGCATGGGTCAAGGAAGCCGTATTCTACCAGATCTTCCCGGAGCGCTTCGCGAACGGCGACCCTTCGATCAGCCCGGCGAACGCGCTTCCTTGGGGCGGCGTGCCCACGCCGACCAACTTTTTCGGCGGAGATCTGCAGGGCGTCATCGATCATCTGGATCATCTGAGCGAGCTTGGCGTCAACGCCGTCTATTTCAATCCGCTGTTCGCCGCGACGACCAATCACAAGTACGATACGACCGACTATATGCGCGTCGATCCGCAGTTCGGCACCAACGAGAAGCTGAAGGAGCTCGTCGAGGCCTGCCATGCGAGAGGCATTCGCGTATTGCTCGACGGCGTGTTCAACCACTGCGGACGCAGCTTCGCGCCTTTCCAGGACGTTCTGGAGAAGGGTCAGGAATCGCGGTACGCGGATTGGTTCCGCGTGCGGCAGTGGCCGCTCGGCGTCGTGGACGGCGTGCCGACGTACGAGACGTTCAGCTTCGAGCCGATCATGCCCAAGCTTAATACCGGCAACCCCGAGGTGAAGGACTATCTGCTGAACGTCGGGCGCTACTGGATCGAGGAGGTCGGTCTCGACGGCTGGCGCCTCGACGTCGCCAACGAGGTCGATCACGAGTTCTGGCGGGAATTCCGCCGTGTCGTGAAGCAGGCCAATCCCTCCGCCTACATCCTGGGCGAGATCATGCACGATGCGATGCCTTGGCTTCAGGGCGACCAGTTCGACGCGGTCATGAACTATCCGTTCACGAACATTTTGCTGAACTTCTTCGCGCACCGTACGACCGACGCGACGCGGTTCGCCCATGCGATCGGCGCGCAGCTGGCCAGCTATCCGCAGCAAATTTCCGAAGTCGCGTTTAATCTGCTCGGCAGCCACGATACAGTGCGTCTGTTGACGCTTTGCGAAGGCGACAAGCGCCGCCTGATGCTGGCTACGCTCTTCCAGATGACGTTTCAAGGCACGCCTTGCGTCTACTACGGCGACGAGATCGGCATGGACGGCGCGCACGATCCGCTGAACCGCCAATGCATGGAGTGGGATCCGGCCAAGCAGGACCGCCCGCTTTTCGACTTCTTCCGCAGCCTCATCGCGCTGCGCAAGGCACATCCCGCGCTACGAGGCAGCGGACTCGCGTTCGTGCCGATCGAGTCGCAGCCTCAGGTGCTCGCTTACGAGCGCTGGGACGCGAACGAGCGGTTCCTGATCGTCGTGAACAATCAGGAGCGTCCGGTCTCGATCGACGTGCCGGTCGCGCAGGCTGACGCCGGATGGCGTGATGCGAATACCGGCGCGGCTGTCTCCGCCGGCGCGGCAGGTGCGCTGCATGCGGAACTGCCGGCCTACGGCTACGCCATCTGGCGGGCGCCGGCAAGCGCGCGGGCGGCTCTGGCGGCCGAAGCGAGCGCGGCGGAGTAAGCGGCGCGAAGGCACGGCGCGGGCCAAGCGGGGCGCGGGCACTAGCGGGCGCGGGTGAAGTCTTGTCGGTCGGACGCCCCCTGGCCAGACAGCCCCGGCTGCGCGGGTAAGTGCAGCCCACCAGCGCAAGGAGGCTGCGGGACCAATAGCGGCAGCTTTTGCCGCTATCCGCTTTCGCCGCGAGGCTGCCGGGTACTGTCAAGAAGTTTGTGTAAGTAGGTCTCTTCGTCGAAATTGCACAGCCTAGGTATAGTTGTACGACTGGAG
>NZ_JAGXJW010000110.1:0-1309 GCF_019091135.1 Cohnella sp. GbtcB17
GGCGATCATGACCCGCTGCCGCATGCCGCCGCTCATCTCATGCGGGAAGGCGCGCATCCGCTCCTCAGGCGCCGGAATACCGACCTTGCCGAGCAGCTCTACCGTGCGCTTCCGCGCCTCCTCCTTGCTTACCTTGCGGTGCGCCCGGATCGTCTCGACGATCTGATCGCCGACTCGATAGAGCGGATCGAGCGCCGACAGCGCGTCCTGGAAGAACATCGAGATCTTGTTGCCGCGAACCTTCGCCATCTCCTTGTCGGTCAGCGGGAGCAGGTCCTCGCCTTCAAGCTTGATCGCCCCGCCGAGCTTCGCGCCCGTCGGCTTGAGATTTAATATGGAGCGAAGCATGACGCTCTTGCCCGAGCCGGACTCGCCAAGCACGACCAGGGTCCGTCCCTTGCGCACCTGCAGCGACACCTCTCTTACGGCCGGCACCATCTTGCCTCCGATCTTGAACTCCGTCACCAGACGATCGATCTGCAGCAGTTCCGTCATGTTGTCAACCTCCTCGTTCGGATTGGGGAAGCCTTTGTGTCACAAATACTAACATACACCTTCACGAAACAGGATATCGAAACATTCTATACCCTCCCCCACCGTCTTTTCGGGTATTTATGTGTTATATTACCTGACAAATAAGACGGCGGTGCTCCGAATGTTCGGTTTTTACACGTCTGCATCTTATACGCAAAATACGCGAACAGCGGACGCCGCCGTTTTATTATCCGATCCCACCAAGGAGGCTTCCGCATTGAAAACGATCAACCCGCAGCTGTCCTACGCCCCCATCCATGAACTGGCGCAGCAGATCGAGAGCCGTCAGCTCTCGCCGGTAGAGCTTGCCGAAGCGTCGATCGAGCGCGCGGCCGGCTTGAATCCGAAGCTGAACGCCTTCGTCACGATGACCGCCGAGCTGGCGCTTGCAGAGGCGCGTCAGGCGGAAGAAGAGATCATGCGCGGCGCATACCGCGGACCGCTGCACGGCATCCCGATCGTGCACAAGGATCTCTATTACACGAAGGGCATCCGCACGACCTGCAGCTCAAAAATTCTGGCCGACTTCGTCCCCGATCACGACGCGACGACCGTCGCCAAGCTCCATGCGGCCGGTTCCGTGCTGCTCGGCAAGGTGCAGACGCATGAATTCGCCTGCGGCGCGTCCACGAGCAGCCCACACTTCGGACCTTGCCTGAATCCTTGGAATACGGATCACGTCCCGGGCGGCTCGAGCGGCGGTTCCGGCGCGGCAGTGGCCGCAGGCATCGCCTATATGGGCACCGGCTCCGATACCGGCGGCTCGATCCGCATC
>NZ_JAGXJW010000110.1:1319-8416 GCF_019091135.1 Cohnella sp. GbtcB17
CCTGCAGCGGCGTCGTCGGCAACAAGCCGACCTATGGCCGCGACAGCAAGCACGGCGTTTTCCCGATGGTATGGTCGCTCGATCACGCCGGCCCGCTCACCCGCAGCGTGAAGGACGCCTCGATCTGCCTCGACATCATGTCGGGCTTCGACGCGAAGGACGAATCCACTGTCGATCTGCCCGCGCCCGGCATGCGCGACTACGGCGACAGCCTGAAGGGCGTGAAGCTCGGCATTCCGACCGAATTTTACTATGAAAATATAAGCGCCGACGTCGAAGCCGCCCTGCACGCGGCCATGGCCAAGTTCAGAGAGCTCGGCGCGGAGATCGTCGAAGTGAAGCTGCCGATGATTCATCGGGCGCAGGGCATCGCCATGGCGATCTGCCTGGGCGAGCTTTCCGCCATTCACGAGGAATGGATCGCGACGCGCCCGCAGGACTATGGGCCGGACGTACGTCTCATGCTCGAGAGCGGCAAGGACCTGCCCGCCTCGGCCTACCTGCAGGCGCAGCGCGCCCGGCATCTCGTCGTGCAGGATTATCTGGACGCCCTGTCCGGCGTCGATGCGCTGCTCACGCCGACCACGCCGATCACGGCGCCGCGCTCGGGCGATTTCGAAGGCTCGCTGCAGCTTGCGCGGCTCACGATGCCGACCAATCTGACCGGCCTGCCGAGCCTGTCGATGCCTTGCGGCTTCTCGCCCGCGGGTCTGCCGGTCAACATGCAGCTGATCGGCCGTCCTTTCGAGGAAGCGACCGTACTCGGCATCGGCCATGTTTACGAGCAGAACACCGATTGGCACACCCGTCATCCTGCGCTGTGATTTTCAAAGTGACTTTCAAAGTGATTTTCAAACGATACGGAACCCGATAAAAGGAGCGACTGACATGGGAGATTACGAGGATTTAAAAAGCGAGGCTGTCCCCGCAGGCACGGAAGCGAGCGGCACGGAAATGACGGAGCAGTCGAAGCAAGCGTTCGCCCGTTTCGCTGCTGCGATCGACAGCATCAAAGGGCTGGATCTGACAGGCATCGAGCCGATCCTGCCGCCGACGTACAGGGCGTCGCGCTACCGGACATCCTGACCGACGATTGCCTTCGATCACACCAGCCTGTAAGCCGGATCGATCTGCCGGACGTACGACTCCAAGGCGGACAGTATGACCGGCGCAAACTGCGCGATCGGCAGCGGCGAAGCCGGAGACGAAGGCCGGCTGAGCAAGATAGGCAAGCTGAGGTACGCCTCCGGCATTAGCAGCGCACGGAAGGGCAGCGACGCGCCGAGCAGCTGGTAAATCGACGTGACCGGCATGAACGTATAGCCGAACCCGCCGACTACAATATCGATAGCCGCTTCGACATCCTGAACGATATGGAAGCGGTCGGGGCTATCCCCGAACAGCTTAAGGAACACCTGGCTCGTCACATGCGGGAACGACAGCAGCGGCGCGCTCTCGAACAGCACGAACCGCTCGTCCTTGAGCAGGTGCGCGTTGCTCATGTCCGGCAGAATATCCGGGAAGCCCGTCTTCGGATAGAGCAGCACGAGCCGATCGTTCGCAAGCCGGCAGGAGGTCAGGTTCGGCCGCGGCCCCGTCTCGTAGTGAAGGCACAGGTCGAGACTGTCGCAATCCGTCAGATTGAGCAGCAGGTCCGACGTCTTCGTGACGAACTTGCACTCGGTATCCGGTGCGGCGGCTTGAATGCCCTGAACGATCGGTCCGACGAACGCGGGAAAAAAGAACGATTCCACCCCGACGCGCAGCCGGAGCGCATTGGTGATGGCGTCGATCGGCCCCTCCGGCTCGCGCACCTCGCGTCTGCGCAGCAGGGTCGCGGCTTCTTCCAGCTCCTCGAACATGCCGATCGAGTACGTCAGGAAAAAGCGTCCGTGCTTGGTGAGCCGGATGCCGTCCCAGCTTCGCTCCAGCAGACTGACGCCGAGATCGCGCTCAAGCTTCTTGAGCCGGGCGCTCAGCGTCGGCTGCGTCACATGCAGCGCCTGCGCCGCGCGCGAGATGCTCTTCTCCCTGGCGACGGCGACAAACGAATGCAGACCTTCCATATCCATAGCCGCTTCAGTCTCCTTTCCGTCTGTAGCCGTATGCCTGCTTGCCCTGGAATGCCGCGTCGATGGCGGTCTTCAGCCGCTCGGTGACCGCCTTGGCGATCCGTTCGATCGGATGATGCGAGGATGGGTTCTGCGCGTAGGTGATGAAGACGGGCGAGATGAGAAACTCCGCTTCCATCTCGATCGCGTGAAAGGGCAGCGGCGCATCCATCATATGGAGCAGGCTGGAGCGGGGCATGAACGTATAGCCGAAACCGCGGCGCAGCATGTCGGCCATCACAGTGAAGTCGTTCACGATATGGAATCGCTCCGGCACCCGGCCAAGCAAGTAGTGGAATACCCGCTCCGTCACCTCGCTGTACTGGCGCAGCGGCGAATTGTCGAAGAGGATAAACGGCCGGTCCGCAAGCAGCGGCGCATTCGAGAGATCGGTCCGGATATCCGGGTACCCTTCCTTCGGATACAACAGCACGCCCTTGTCGTAGTGCACAAGCCGCGAGCAAGGATGCAGATCGCCGATGTAATTAAAGTTTACACAAAAATCCAGGCTCTCGCAGTCTACCATGCCCGTCAAAAGGTCGGACGTCTTGTTCGCGAATAGGCATTCCGCATTGGGAACGACGGACCGGACTCCTTCAATGACGGAAGGCAGGAAAGCCGGATAGTAAAACGACTCGATGCCGATCCGCAGCCGTTTCTCGTTCGCGATCGCCTCGAGCGGACGCTCGAGGATGCCGCCGCCGCCGTCCTGACTCAGGATGGCCGCCGCCTCCTCGATCTGCTGGAACAGGTCGACGGAGTAGGACAGGAAGAAGCGGCCCTCCTTGGTCAGCCGGATGCCGTCCCAGCCGCGATCGAGCAGCTTCACGCCGAGGCCCTCCTCCAGCTTGCGGAGGCGGGCGCTAAGCGTCGGCTGCGTCACGTGCAGCGCCTGCGCCGCTTTGGAGATACTCTTCTCTCTGGCAACGGCGATAAAAGAGTGCAATCCGTCCATATCCATCCTGCCCGCCTCCCGGCCGCATCGTATTATGTAACATTCTATAACATACTTTTAGCGGATAGTAGCCTCATTTCATACCAGAATGGATAAGTCGACCCAAAACTAACCTATTGGAGGAATATACAATGACTGCTCATCTTCAACCGCAAGACACTGCCCTTGTTATCATCGATATGCAAAACGACTTCTGCCATGAGGACGGCGCCTCCGCCAAGCGCGGACTGGCCGACATCGCCGCATTCCAAGCCTGCGTGCCCAAGATCGACGGTCTGATCGCCCATGCGCGCGCCGCCGGCGTTCCCGTCGTATTCGTCTACATGACGCTGGACGACACGACCAAGTCCGAAGCATGGACCAACAAGCACGGGAGCGAGATGTCCATCGTCGTTAAGGGCAGCTGGGGCGCCGACTACTACAAGTTGTATCCGCAGCCCGGAGACGCCGTCGTGGAGAAGCACCGCTACAGTGGCTTCATCGGCACGAACCTGGATCTCATCCTGCGATCCATGGGCTGCAAATCGATCGTCCTCACCGGCGTGCTCACCAACGTGTGCGTAGAATCGACGGCGCGGGACGGCTTCATGCTCGATTACAACGTCACGCTCGTGTCCGACGCCTGCGCCGGCTCAAGCCCCGAGGCGCATGCCGGCACCCTCGCCAACATCGCGAGCGTCTTCGGCACCGTGCTCGATGCCGAGCAGGTGGGCGCCGTCTGGCAAGCTGCGGCTGCGCCGGTCGAGGCGTCAGCCTGACTGACGCGCTCAGCCTGAAACGCCAAAGGACCGCGCGGCATCAACACCGACGCGGTCCTTTGTATTTTCTCGAGCAGCGACGCATCTCCGGCGCGCGCGTTTTAACGGTATCCCCTTCGATCAGGAATCAGCTCCCCTGAGCGAAGGGGATATCCTTCAAATACGCGAGCCGTCCCCTGCCGCTACTCCCCTTCGTTCAATATCGCCTGCACTCTGCCGACCTGGCCGTCCTGCAGCCTCACCTTGATGCCGTGCGGGTGCGTAGCCGAGTTCGTCAGCAGATCCTTCACGACGCCGCGGGTCAGCTTGCCCGTACGCTGATCCTGCTTCAACACGATATCCACCGTCAGTCCGGGCTTAACGTCGCTGCGGTTCCGCCCGCTGCCTGCCATATGCGCTCCATCCTTCCTTTGCCAAGCCTGATTCGCTGTCTTGCGCGCCTTGTTCGGCGTATGTTGCCATCATATCAAGACTGCGAGTCCGGTGCACCTCTCGAGACAGGAAGTGACGCACAATACCTTCTGGTGATACAATATGTATCTAAGGAGGTGCTCTCCATGGTGCTGACTGCCCGCGGGAGCTTGCGGAACCGATATTTGCTCTTGATTCTGTCCGTATTCGATGCGCTCGCGACGGATTGCGGCATTCGACTGCGGCTGATTCAAGAAGCGAATCCGATCGCAAAGGCGTTGTACGAATCCAACATCGTCTTTTTCTACGGCTACAAAACCCTCCTGCCGCTCCTCCTGCTGTTCCTGCTCCGTCATGCGCCCGAGCGCCCGATCGTTCGTCTTGGCATCGCGCTCGCTACAGCGCTGTATGCCGCCGTCGCGATCTATCATGTCTTCTGGATCGCATTTGCCGCAGCCACCCTCTGACTTTGGTCTTGACGATGCCTTCCGATCTTGCGGATGCGGCGTTCAAGCGATACGATACGTGTAGAGCCAGGGAGGCGATATCGCGATGCAGGAGCAGCCCATCAAAGTTTATAACACCGCAGTCGAAGCGACGCTCGAAGTTATCGGCGGCAAATGGAAGCCGGTCATCCTCTTCTACCTCACCTTCGGCAAGCGGCGCAACGGCGAATTCATGCGGCTTATCCCCTCGATCACGCAAAAGATGCTGTCGCAGCAGCTGTCCGAACTGACGGCGGACGGTATCGTCTCGCGCATCGTCTACAATGAGATGCCGCCGAAGGTCGAATATGAGCTGACGCCATACGGCCGGAGCCTGAGGGACTTGCTCCATCTCATGTGCAAATGGGGCGACACGCATATCGAGCGTTCCTACGGCGACCGCGGACGCGTGCTGTTTGAGCCGCCCAGTGACGCCGATTGAACTCAAAAAGCCGGCTCTGCCGATAACGGCGGAGCCGGCTTCGTCTTGCACCTGAATTAAGGGATAACCTTGCGCAGGCGCAGGTCATCGAAGATTCCCATGAACATCGCTTCCGTGTCTATGAACTCATGGAATCCGAAGCGGCGCGCCTTGGTGCCGTCGGCAAAGAAATCGTAATCCCACGAAAAAACGAAATCCCCGAACCGCCAGGAAGAGACAGCGTCGTAGCTGTTCGGAGCAAGGCCGTATTTCTCGACCATCGCGTCCCATAGGGGCTCCTTGTCCGCCATCACGGTCTCGAGAGACATCTGAAGCGGGGGCGCTGTCTCAAGCCCGAAGTTCGCCGCAATCTTCGGCCACAGCTCGTTCCAGCGGTAGAGGTCGCCGTTCGCGATGTTAAAAGCCTGGTTCGCGCAGCGCGGATCGGTCGCCGCCCACACCGTGGCTCTGGCCAGCAGGCCGGCGTCGGTCATCTCCAGCAGACTGTCGTAGGCGCCGGGTTTGCCCGGGAAGCGCAGCGGCAGTCCCAGTTCCTTGGATATCGCGGCATAGACCGCGATGACCATCGCCAGGTTCATCGGATTGCCGGTCGCATAGCCGGCCACGACGGAAGGCCGCAGCGCGGACCAGGTCCACTTGCTGCCGGGCTGTCTGCACTCGAGGAACTGCTGCTGGTCGATGTTGAACTCCGGCGGCATATGGCCGGCATCCGTCTCCCGAGCAGGCGTCTTGAACGGACCGAGATGCGCACCGTAGACTTTGTAGCCCTGCATGAGACTGATATGGCGAAGGTCCGGCGCGATCGGCTCGACGGCATCGACCGCATGGACAAGCATCGCCAGATTCGGCTGGACGAGCTCGGCCCAGGTCGGTCGATCCTGATAGGCTGCGTAGAAAATATGCGTAACCTCAGTCAGCGCACCCAGCTTTTCGCGGGTATCCGCCTCGTCCAATAGGTCCGCCGCCACGTAGCGGATGCGACCTGTGTTTTCGCCCCCGCGCCTCGATACGCCTATGATGTCCCATTCGGGCAGCGTCGCCAGATAATCGATCAGATTCCGTCCGATCACGCCGTTCGCGCCGATCACCAGCGCCGTTTTGCGGGCGTCCGTCTTCGTTGGATTCATGCTCATCTTCCTCCTCGCTTCGGTTAACACCATTGTGCGGCAGAGGAAAAGAAGTGAACAGTACGCACCTTCAAGTCATCAGGTTACTTGCAAGTAATCAAAGCGTCGCGCCGAGGTTTAAGCCTACTCCGCCGCCCCTATGTCATGCTGTCCGATGATCAGCGTAATCGGTTCCAAGTAAGCTCGCAGTTCATTCTTCTCGCCCGTCGTATCCACTTCGATATCGACGACCTTGCTGCTCACCGTCCGTTCCTCCCGGCGGTCGTACACAACCTCGAATTCGCGCAAGCCGAGCGGGTACGTGACGACCGACCAGCCGATCGCGAGCGATCCGGGCACGTCCACCGCATGCGAGAAGTCGACGCGCGTCAGCATCTCTTCGTTCATATCCACGATCGTCACCTGCTGCAAAATTTCCGTTTTCATCTTCGTTATCCCCTTTGCGATTAATGAACACTATATCCAGAGCGCCGCCGGCGCGGACAAAAAAGCGTCCTATGGCATATATCGGCGAATCCATGCTGCATTTGTAAGCCATCCGACCTATAAAGCCAAAAACGCCTCGCGCACTTGGAGTACGCAAAGCGTTTTTGCTGAGATCCAAGCTTATTTGCGGCCTTTCGGCGATCGCGAAGGCGCTTTGCCGCGGCCTGCCCCGCCGCCCGGCGCGCCGCCGAAGCCGCCCCGTCCGCCCGAAGAAGGCTTGCGCCCGCCGGACTGCGCCCTTCCGCCGCTGCGCCCGCCGGACGGACGCCCGCTGCCGCGGGCGAAGCCGCCGGCTCCGCCGCCAGGGCCGGCGCCGAAGCTG
>NZ_JAGXJW010000111.1 GCF_019091135.1 Cohnella sp. GbtcB17
TACTACCTGCGCAATCTGCGCGGCAAGGCAGCTCGCATCAAGGAAATTCGATAATGAAAAAGCAAGGGGGCTTGGCATTCGTTCAAGCCCTCTTTTGCGTTCTTCGCGTAAGCACATACATACCCTTCGGCGGGCATACTTAGCTGAGGCAGAAAAGAGGCGAGCTTATGGATCAAACTGACAAGCGGAATGAAAGGGAGCAAACGGACATCGCCGCAGGCGATTTGTCCGCGCCAGGCTCGCCTTCCAGGCAGACCGTGCAGGCAGCTTCCGAGGCAGAGCACGGCACGATCGGGGCGCCCCCGCCCGCACCCGGCGCCGGCAAGTCCAAAGCCGGCAGAGAAGCCGTCGAATGGGTCAAGGCGCTGGCTATCGCCGGCGTGCTCGTCATACTCATCCGCTGGCTGCTGTTCAACCCGTTTATCGTCGACGGCGAATCGATGCAGCCGAACTTCTGGAACGGCGAACGCATCATCGTGAACAAGGCGCTGTACGACATCCGCAAGCCGAAGGCCGGCGAGGTGATCGTCTTTCACGTGCCGGACGAGCATAGGGACTATATCAAGCGGGTTATCGCCGTCGGCGGCGATACCGTCAAGGTTCAAGGCGACGACGTGTACGTTAACGGCACGAAGATCAAAGAGCCGTATTTGCAGAAGACGTACGACGAAATGCACGCTTCGGGCCAGCTGTACAACGACGAGAGATGGAGCAGCGACTTTCCGAACGAGACGTTCCCGGACGGCAAGGTGCCGGACGGCATGCTGTACGTCATGGGCGACAATCGTCCGAACAGCAAGGACAGCCGCATGATCGGCTACGTGCCGATCGACCGCGTCGTCGGCCGGGCGGAGCTCGTGTTCTGGCCGCTCGACAAGATCAAATATATCGGCAAAGGGTATTAAGCCGAATCTGACGGATGCGTCCTGGCTTAAGGCTTAAGGCGGCCGGAAGGACCGGCGAACCCGAGGCGCATACGAGAGGAGGCGGTATCGCATGACCATCCAATGGTTCCCCGGTCATATGACCCGAGCCAAGAGGCAAATCGAAGAAAAGCTGAAGCTGATCGATGTCGTATTCGAACTGCTCGACGCGCGAATTCCCGAAGCGAGCCGCAATCCGATGATCGACGAGATCGTCGGCGGCAAGCCGAGACTGATCCTGCTGAACAAGGCGGACCTGGCCGACCCGGCCGCGAACGCGGCTTGGCTCGCCTACTACCAGTCGCTCGGACACAGCGCATTGTTGATCGACTCGAGCACCGGCACGGGCGTCAAGGATATCGCGGTTCGCGTTCAGGCGCTGCTCAAGGAAAAGACGGACCGGCAGATCGCCAAGGGCCTTAAACCGAGGCCTGCGCGGGCGTTGATCGTCGGCATTCCGAACGTGGGCAAGTCTACGCTGATCAACAAGCTGGCCGGACGCAGCGCGGCCGTGACCGGCGACAAGCCGGGCGTTACGAAGGGCCAGCAGTGGATTCGTACGGGCGGCGGACTTGAGCTGTTGGACACGCCGGGCATTTTGTGGCCGAAGTTCGAGGATGCCGACGTCGGCTTCAGGCTGGCCGCGACGGGCGCCATCAAGGAAGAAGTGCTTCACGTGGACGAGGTCGGCTGCACGCTGATCCGTTATCTCGCGGATGCGTACAGAGACACGCTGGTCGAGCGCTACAGTTTGGACGCGCTCCCGGCGACGCTTCCGGATACGGCGTCGGCAGCTGACGTACTGGCCGATATCGGCCGGCGCCGGGGCTGTCTCGGCAGCGGCGGCCATGTGGACTACGACAAGGCTGCGGGCGTTCTGCTGCGCGACCTGCGATCCGGCAAGCTGGGGCGAATTTCGCTCGAATTTCCCGCAGGATGATCACGGCTCGTCGACTTCGGTCGGCGCGCCTTTTTTTGTATCTCGATAGGAAGGGCATTCGAAAAACAGTTGCCGGATCGTCGCCGTTATCGGACAATAGAAGGCAGAACGTAATGAATGCGGGCATCGAAGGTGGAATTGGAATTGAAAATCGAAATACCGATAGAAATTGACAGATTGGCGTATGAACGGGCTTTGTGGGCGGAAGGCGTCTTGGCGATCGCCGGCGTGGATGAGGTCGGCAGAGGCTGCTTGTTCGGCGACGTCGTCGCCGCTGCCGTCGTCTTGCCGCCGGGTCTTCTGCTCGAAGGAATCGACGACTCCAAGCGATTGAGCGAGAAAAAGCGGGACGAGTTGTACGACGTCATACTTGCGAATGCGGTCGCCTGGTCGGTCGGGCGCGTCGACGCCGCGACGATCGACAGAATCAATATAAGGCAGGCGTCGCGCCTGGCCATGAAGCTTGCTGTCGAAGGACTCGCGGTTCGGCCGGATCACCTGCTGATCGATGCGGAAACGGTCGATTTGCCGCTTCCGCAAACGAAGATCATCAAAGGAGACATGCTCAGTCAGTCGATCGGCGCGGCTTCCATCGTCGCCAAGGTGACGCGGGATCGGCTATGCGATCAAATATGGGATTTGAATTACGCCGGATACGGCATCAAGGACCATAAAGGGTATGCAACGAAGGTTCATCGCGAAGCGCTGCTCGCGCTCGGGCCGACGCCGCTGCATCGGAGGACGTTTTTGTCGAAGTACGCCATCGAGCAGCAGACGCTCTTTTAACGGATTGGCGAGAGGCAGCCGATAAACGGATACATAACCTTCAGTCTTGCCGGAGGCAGACTCGAGGAAGGAGGTTGCGCCAAATGGACATGAACATCGGTTCTTTGATGCGGGCGTTGATGAAGGACAGCCAGCCGACCGACGTCAAAGCGTTGGAGCTGCGGATCGGACAGATTGTGCGGGGCGTGCTGATCGAGATGCTCGACGGTCAGGACGCGCTGATGAACATTAACGGCGTGCCTGTCAGAGCGAGGCTCGAGACGGAGCTGTCCGTCGGCCAGAGCACGCTGCTGCAGGTGCGCCCGGACTCGTCTTCGGGGTTAATCTCGCTGCGGCCGCTGCCGGATGCCGCACAGGCCGATGCGACCGACGAGACGCTGGCGCGCGAAGGGGCGAAGGCGTTCGGCCTGCCCGAGCAGCCGTGGAGCCGCGAGCTGCTCCGGGGACTTGCGCGCGACGGCTATCCCGTCACGCGCGAGACGGCAGACTGGTTCGCGCAGGCGGCCTCGGCCAAGCCGTCCGGCGCGGATGCGCAGGAATGGATGAATGCGGCGGGGATCGCCTTCAGGCGCGGACTGCAGCCGACGGAGGCGACGATCGGCTCGCTCAGGCAGGCTTTGTACGGGCCGCCGCTTCACGAGCAGCTGTCGACGCTCGAGGCGCTCGCGGGACGCGCGGCGGCCGATCCGTCGGTCAAGGCGGAAACGGCCGATGCTGCGCGGCGAATATTGACGCTGCTCAAAGAGGTGACCGCGCTGGTCGATGGCCAAAGGTCGGCGGATGCGAATGCGGCTTCTCGCGCCAGCGAGAAGGCAACGGGCGGCAGCGGCACGGGCGGCAGCGGCGTCGTGACGCAGGACAGGGAACCGCCCGTCGGAGGGCGGCAGGACGGCCGCAGCAGCGGGCTTGCGGGGCCGACAGTTCCCGGGCGGCCGGAAGTCCGCCAGGAGGCCGCGGGGCGCGGGAGTCCGCTGCCCCCGACGGCTACGGCGGCGACGGAATCCGAAGGCGCCGCGCAGGGCGCCGAGCCGGCGGGCCGGCGATCGCCGGTTTCCGAGGCGTCAGCACTGCGGGGCGGCGCGGCCCGAGCGCCCGATGGCGCGAGCGGTGCTGATGCCGCAGGCGGTGGACGTGCCGGCACTGAGGTGTCGACCGCAGCTTCGCCGCGGCCGGCGGGCATCGCGGTTCCGGGCGAGCCGTCCGTCGCCGCGAACGCCGACAAGGAGCCGTCCTGGATCGGCAAGCTGCTGAATGCGCTCGGCGTCAACCATGAACATGCGGCGCTTAAAAGCGGCGCCTGGAGCGAGCTCCAAGCCGGTTTGTCGAACGGTGCCGATCAAGGCCCGGGTGAGGCGGCGCGGCAGGCGGATTCGCTCAAGAGCGCGCTGCTTGCACTCGGCGCAAGCGACGATGCTCCGCCCGCGCTGCGCGAGGCGGCGCAAAATCTCGTCCAGCAAATTACGGGACAGCAGCTCCTGCTGTCCGCGGAACGGCAAAATACGGCGATGATGAGCCATTTGACGCTGTTCGTTCCGATGAAAGGGCAGGACGGGGAAACGACGGCCAAAGTCCATATCGAAGCGCGGCGAGGGCGGCGCGGCGAGCTGGACCCGGACAACTGCAGGCTGCTGTTCGACCTCGACATGCGGCATATGGGACGAACCGTCGTGGACGTTCAAGTCGTCGATCGATCGGTCTCGCTGCGGCTGCTGAACGACGATCCCGATGTCGCGGAACTGATCGAATCGTCGAAAAGCGAAGCTGCGGACGGGCTTCAATCGGCAGGGTACCGGCTGATGTCGTTGACCGCCGCTCCCTACCCGGAGCGCGCTCCAGCAGAGGCGGCCGCACCCGAAGCGAGCCAGGCGCCGGGCGGCGCCTATGCCGCCAAGCTTTACAAAGGCATCGATTACCGGGCCTAAGCGGTCCGCATCCGGATAGAGCAAGGTGGAGATCGAATGGACCAGCCGAAGGAAAACGGACGGAAGGCGGCAGACGCCGGCCGTTCGGGCGGGTCGAAGGAGGCGGCCGAGGGGGAAAGGTATGTTCCCCGCAAGGCGGTCGCGCTCAAGTACAATCCCGAACTGCGGTCCGCCCCAGTCGTCGTCGCTAAGGGCAAGGGCGCCGTCGCAGAGGAGATTCTGAAGCGCGCCGCCGAGAGCGGCGTGCCTATTCAGGAGGACGCTTCGCTCGTCGAAGTGCTGTCGAAGCTCGACCTGGAGCAGGAAATCCCGCAGGAGCTTTACCAGCTCGTCGCGGAGGTGCTCAGCTTCGTCTACCGGTCCGACAGGCGAGCGTCGCAAAGAAACGGAGGACAGCCGAATTGACGCGCGATCCAAGCTCGAGCTCGAAGAAGCCGGACCTTCGCAAAAGGCGCGGAGATCTGGCTGAAGCGGAAGCCGCCGCTTTTTTGGAGCGTCTGGGATACCGCATAAAGGAGAAAAACTGGCGGTGCCGGACGGGGGAACTGGATATCGTCGCGGCGGACGGCGACACGACGGTCATCGTCGAGGTACGGTCGCGCAAAGAAAACGGCCGCTTCGGAACGGCGATCGAAGCCGTCACGCCGCGCAAATGCATGCAGGTTCGCGCGACGGCTCAAGTGTATTTGCGCTTCGCGGGTCTGGAAGAGGCTAGAATCAGGTTCGATGTCGTGGCGGTGACGAACGACGAGGCGGGTCGCGTGAAGGAAGTGCGGCATCTGGTCGGCGCATTTTGAGCATTTGCCGCCAAGGTTGACAAGCGGCGAAAACGTCATTAGACTGATGACTAAGGATTCAAACGGATACGGAATGCAGGGAAGCACCTTGCTCCGGCGACGAACCTACGTTGCGGAGGGAAGGTGTATTTTTTATGTATTGCAAGTTGTTGAGCGCCATCGTGTTCGGCGTTGAAGGCAGGCTGATCGAGGTCGAGGTGGACATCGCTGCCGGCTTGCCGCAGGTCAACGTAGTCGGACTGCCCGACCCGGCCGTTCGCGAGTCGATCGACCGCGCGCGGGCAGCCATACAGAACGCAGGAATGAAGTTTCCGCTCGACCGCATTACGGTTAATCTGGCGCCGGCGGATATGCGCAAGCAAGGGAGCGCATTCGACCTGGCGATCGCGGCAGGCATTCTTTGCGCGAGCGGCCAGATGCGACAGGAGGAGCTGGATAAAGCCCTCATCATCGGCGAATTGTCGTTGAATGGAGAAGTTAAGGGCGTGCCTGGCGTTCTTGCAATGGCGGAGAATGCGCGTGCGGCTGGCTTGCGGCGCATATTCGTGCCGCCGGCGAGCGCGCACGAAGCGGGTTTGATCGAAGGCATCGAGGTCAAGTCCGTCTCGTCGCTAGCGGATTGGATTCGCGGCCCGAGCGGAATGGGCGCCGCTTTGTTGTCTTCGACAGACCCGGACGAGGTTCGTGAGCCTGTTATAGGCGCTTCGCCGGATTTGGCGGACGTCTCCGGTCAACTGCAAGGCAAGCGGGCGCTCCTCATCGCCGCGGCCGGGATGCACAACTTGCTTTTCCTGGGACCGCCGGGCACGGGCAAGACGATGCTGTGCAGGAGACTGCCGTCTCTGCTGCCGCCGCTTGCGGACGAGGAGGCGCTTGAAGTGACCAAAATTTACAGCGTAAGCGGCAAGTTTCCGGGCGCTCGTGCCGGCTTGATTCGCGAGCGTCCGTTTCGGGCGCCTCACCATACGATTTCGACATCGGGGCTGATCGGCGGAGGCACGGTTCCGAAGCCCGGCGAAGTGACACTGGCGCATCGAGGCGTACTTTTTTTGGACGAGCTGCCCGAATTCGGACGAAACGCGCTCGAGTCGCTCCGGCAGCCGCTGGAGGATCGCCACGTGACGATCGGTCGCGCGCGCGGCGTGGCGCGATTTCCCGCGAGCTTCATGCTGGCGGCGGCGATGAATCCTTGCGCCTGCGGATATTGGGGAGGCGACCAGACCGAGCAGCCGTGTACCTGCTCGGTCGGCTCGCTCGCGCGGTACCGCGCCCGCATGTCGGGACCGCTCGCCGACCGGATCGACCTTCAGGTCGAGATTCCGAGGCAGCCCGTCAGCTTTGGCGGCGGCGGGATGACCTCTCAGGAAGCAAGGAACAGGCTGAGCGTAGCTTATGAGCGACAACGGCGACGATACGTAGACGCCGGCATTCGATGGAACAGCGAGCTGTCGGGTCGAATGCTGGCCGTTCACGCGCGGCTTGCGAGCGACGCGGAAGCGCTGCTCGCCGGCATGTACGGCAGGCTTGGCCTCAGCTATCGCGCGCACGACCGCATCCTGAAGCTGTCCCGAACGATCGCGGATCTCGAAGATTGCGACGACGTTCGGCTCGAGCATGTAGCGGAGGCGGTTCAATATCGCGCGTTGGACAGGCAAATGCCGGGCTACGAGCCGGAGGCGATCCGGGAAAAGCGCGCCGCGCCGGGAAGCGTCGGGCCGTCGGCTGCTCAGGAAAGCGATCGAACCGCCAAGGGGCGTAAAGTGTTAGGAACGTAAACGAGCCAAGATCAAGCACGGACATGCCGATTTGATCGCGCGAAACTGTTCTAACAGATGAATACCGCGGCCGCCATTTGGGTCATGTTAAACATTGCCGGGGCGTTTTCAGGGACTTTCATTCTCCTTTTTAGATGAAATCGTTGCCAAAGTCATCTAAAAATTTGATGAAAAACAGAGGAACGCCAAGTCGAAAAGTGATACAATGGGTAAGGTTTGGTGCTTGTACGAAGCGCCTACAAGGTTGTTATGATGCGTTTTAAACGGGAGGATGCAGGGCCATGAATATTCATGAGTATCAAGGCAAGGAAGTCTTGAGACAGTACGGCGTCGCCGTACCTCGCGGCAAGGTCGCGTTTACGGTCGACGAAGCGGTCAAGGCTGCCGAAGAGCTCGGCACGGCCGTCTCGGTCGTCAAAGCGCAAATCCATGCCGGCGGACGCGGCAAGGCCGGCGGCGTCAAGGTAGCGAAGAGCCTCGACGAGGTTCGTCAGTACGCCTCCGAGATTCTCGGCAAAGTGCTGGTCACGCACCAGACAGGACCGGAAGGCAAAGAAGTCAAGCGCCTGCTGATCGAAGAAGGCTGCGACATCAAGAAGGAATATTACGTCGGCCTGGTCGTCGACCGCGGCACCGGCCGCGTCGTCCTGATGGCTTCCGAAGAAGGCGGCACGGAGATCGAAGAGGTCGCCGCGCACTCCCCCGAGAAGATCATCAAGGAAGTCGTCGATCCGGCGATCGGCCTGCAGACGTTTCAGGCTCGCCGCATCGCTTATGCGATCAACATTCCGAACGAGCTTGTGAACAAAGCGGCGAAGTTCATGCTGTCGCTGTACCAGGCGTTCGTGGACAAGGATTGCTCCATCGCTGAGATCAATCCGCTCGTCGTCACCGGCGGCGGCGACGTCATGGCGCTCGACGCCAAGCTGAATTTTGATTCCAACGCGCTGTTCCGCCACAAGGATATCGTGGAGCTTCGCGACCTGGACGAAGAAGACGAAAAGGAAATCCAAGCTTCCAAATACGATCTGTCCTACATCGCGCTTGACGGCAACATCGGTTGCATGGTCAACGGCGCGGGCCTCGCTATGGCTACGATGGACATTATCAAATATTTCGGCGGC
>NZ_JAGXJW010000112.1 GCF_019091135.1 Cohnella sp. GbtcB17
AGACGACGTGAGCGAAGCCGTCGCCCAGGCCAGCAGCGTCCTCCACATCGAGGACGGCCGCGTCGAGCTGGACGTGCGGATCGAGCTGGCGCGCCCGAGAGAGCGCGACAGCGGCTTCGCCTATTACGAGCGGCTGATTCTGGATCGCGTACTGGGACGCCGGGAAGACGAAGCGCTGTCGTCCCGGGAACGCAAGCTGAGCTATACGATCTGATTTGAACAGGAGGAATCGCGATGCGCAACGTATCCATTCGCCGGTCTATTACCGGCATCCCCGTCTATATTCCAGCCAAAGCCGCCGGACCGTCCGCCGAAGCGGACGCGCCCCCCGTTCGCTCCATCCGGCTCTCGGCGAACGAGACGACGCTCGGCGCGTCTCCGCTCGCCGTCGAGGCTGTCCGGCGGGCGGCCGCCGACTTGTTTTTATACCCCGATCCGCATCAGACGTCGCTAAGAGAGAAGCTCGCCCTCAAGCTGGGCGTCGGCGAGGATCAGCTGATTTTCGGCAACGGCTCCTTCGAACTGCTCTCGTTGTCCGCGCTGGCATTCCTGAACGAAGGGGACGAGTCGGTGTACCCGGTCCCTTCCTTCGGTTGGTACCGGATCGCGACGCTCGCCGCCGGCGGCATCCCCGTCGAGGTCGCGCTTGACGGCGACCATCGGATCGATCTGGCCGCTGTCCGGTCCGCGGTCACGGACGCCACGCGGCTCGTCTGGCTGTGCAACCCGAACAATCCGACCGGCACCTATTTAAACGCCTCGGAGCTTGACGGTTTTCTACATGGACTGCCGGACGGCATCGCGGTCGTCGTCGACGAAGCGTACTTCGAGTACGCTTCGCCGGCCGATTTTCCCGATACCGTCCGGCTACTCGACCGATATCCGAACCTCATCGTGCTTCGCACCTTTTCCAAAGCTTACGGGTTGGCAGGCCTGCGGGTCGGCTACGGCATCGCAGGCGCCGAGACCGTACGCGCGATCAACCGGATCCGTCCGCCGCTCAACGTG
Organism: Cohnella sp. GbtcB17; assembly: GCF_019091135.1. Classification (GTDB taxonomy): domain Bacteria; phylum Bacillota; class Bacilli; order Paenibacillales; family Paenibacillaceae; genus Cohnella. The sequence continues at coordinate 1,009 of NZ_JAGXJW010000112.1, forward strand.
AACCGCCTGGCGGAAGCGGCGGCTGTGGCCAGTCTCGACGACGAGGCGCACGTCCGTGCGGTTCTGGACAACAACAGCGAAGGCAAAGCTTTTTACGTAAAATCGTGTCGCGAGCTCGGACTCTCCTACATTCCGTCGGAGACGAACTTCATCATGGTCGACTTGGGCAGGGATAGCGGACCGGTATACGAGCTGCTGCTGCGGGACGGCATTCAGTTGCGGGCCGGACGAGAGTTCGGCATGCCGACCTGGCTTCGTGTCACGATCGGACGCTCGGAAGAGAACCGGGCGGTCGTAGATGCGCTAAGGAACGCCTTGCAGCCTTCGGCGCGTTAAAAAGAGATGGTCTTTCAAGCTCTTCATATCAATGCGAAAGCTCTAATAGGAAGCGCAACAAGCAAAACGGGATGATGCAGGGGGGTTTCCTGCTTCATCCCGTTTTGCGATTTATTAGAGCGTCTGGGACAGCCCAAAGCGTCTGGAGCCTCGGCACGCGGGGTGGAACAGTGCGTTAATTTGCTTATGCAGCGGGGCAATGGCGCCGGCGTGCCCCGCGGCAGGCGCCATGGTGCACATATTCGGTGCACCAGCGCGGCATTAGCGCCGACATGCCTCGCGGCCGGCGCCATGGTGCACATATTCGGTGCACCATGGCGCCGGCGTGCCCCGCGGCAGGTGCCATGGTGCACATATTCGGTGCACCAGCGCGGCATTAGCGCCGGCGCGCCTCGCGGCCGGCGCCATGGTGCACATATTCAGTGCACCAGCGCGGCATTAGCGCCGGCACGCCCCGCGGCAGGCGCCATGGTGCACATATTCGGTGCACCAGCGCGGCATTAGCGCCGGCACGCCTCACCGCCGGCGCCTTTTTTGTCTTATACCTGCACAGAAGCCCTTGCAAGCGTATACCGGTTAGCCGGGATCGGCACGCCCAGATTGCCGCGAAGCGTGTCGGCTTCGTATTCCGTGCGGTAGATGCCGCGTTCTTGCAGGATCGGCACCACGAGCTCGACAAAGTCGTTCAAGCCGCTCGGGAGCGTCGAATGGATGATGAAGCCGTCGGCGGCTTCTTCTTCGTGCCACTGCTGAAGCTGGTCCGCGATCCGCTCCGGCGTGCCGATGAACTGGCCGCGAGGCGTCGCCGCGCGAAGCGCCACCTGACGCAGCGTCAGCCCTTGCTCGCGCGCGTCCTTCTTGATCTTGTCCGTGCCGCTTCGGAAGCTGTTGCTGCCAAGATCGCCGACGTCCGGGAACGGCTCGTCAAGCGGGTACTGAGAGAAGTCGTGGTGCTCGAAAAACCGGCCGAGGTAATCAAGCGCTTTATCGATCGAGACGAGATTCGCGATCTCCTCGTATTTGCGCTCCGCCTCCTCCTGCGTGCGTCCGATGATCGGTCCGATGCCGGGCAGGATCACGATGTCGTCGCGCGAACGGCCGAAGGCGACCGCCCGGTCTTTGACGTCCTTGTAAAAAATCTTCGCCTCCTGCAGATTTTCCTGGCCGGTGAAGACGGCGTCGGCTTCCTTGGCCGCCAGGTTTTTGCCGCTCTCCGAGGAGCCTGCCTGGAAGATGGCCGGCTGCCCCTGCTAGGAACGCGCGACGTTGAGCGGGCCTTCGACGGAGAAGTACTTGCCCTTATGGTTCAGCTTGTGCATTTTAGAAGGATCGAAAAACACGCCGGAAGCCTTGTCGCGCACAAAGGCGTCGTCCTCCCACGAATCCCATAGCCCCTTCGTCACCGCCAGGTACTCTTCGGCGATTTGGTAGCGCTCGTCGTGGCTCGGATGCTCCGTCTTCCCGTAGTTGCGGGCGGAGCCTTCGAGCGGGGAAGTGACGACATTCCAGCCTGCGCGTCCGCCGCTGATCTGGTCGAGCGAGCCGAATTGGCGCGCTACCGTAAACGGCTCGCTGTACGAGGAAGACAGCGTGCCGACAAGCCCGATCTTTTTTGTGACGGCCGCAAGCGCGGACAAAATGGTGATCGGTTCGAAGCGATTCAGAAAATGCGGAATCGACTTTTCGTTGATATAAAGACCGTCTGCGATAAAGACGAGATCGAACAAGCCTTCTTCCGCCTTTTGCGCGGCCTGTACGTAGTACGGAAGGCTGACGCTCGCGTCGGACGGAATTTCCGGATGTCTCCAGGCCGAGATATTGCCGCCGACGCCGTGGATGAGGGCGCCGAACTTCAGCTTTTTGCGTGCGCTCATTTTATAGCCTCCTTTAATTGGGGGGGGATATTCAGATCTTCAGCAGTGCGGCGTCGTTCAGGTGGAGCCGGTAGCTCTTGACGAGGATGTCGCCGTTGTAAATGTCTTTGTCGAAGGCGCGCTCGAAGCCGAGGCGCTCGTATAGGCGAACGGCGGATGCCATGAGATCGGAGGTGTGCAGGTGCAGCGTATCGCCGCCGTGCGCCTTGGCGCGAATCGCAGACTCTCGGAGCAGCGCGGTGGCGACGCCTTGGCCGCGGGCTTCGGGACTCACGGCGATCAGGCGGACGATCGGGGATTCGATGCCGAGATCGCGCCCGTAGGCGACGATCGAGGAGTCGAACAGCACCGCGCTGCCGACGAGCTTGCCTTCCCGCTCGGCTACCAGACGGGCGAACGGTCCTGGCGCGTCGACCGAAGCCGCGATATTGTTCTTATACTCGATCCAGCGTTCCTCGGGCATCGTGCCCTCGTATTCGCCGTAAGCCGCGAGCAGCACCTCCCGGATCGCCTCGCGGTCGCGGTCCTCGGCGTCACGGACCCTAATATCCGATTGCGCCATCGTTCAGGCCCCCTCTCGTGCGGCAGCCGTCGTCCCGAGTCCGCCTGCCGCCGATTCAGCCGCTTTGATCCGGTCGATCTGGCCCAGATGATGCTTCGCATGCGATGCGAAGCCGCGCACGACGTCGGCGAGCGTCACCCGGTCGCCCTTGGCGTTAATCGCCTCCTTCTCCCAATCCGCGGGCGACAGCCTGCGCAGCAGGCGCGCATTGTAAGCGACCAGCGAGCGGAAACCCTCCAGCACGTCGGCAACCTCCGCCTCGTTGCCGTACTGGCCTTCGACCCACGGATCTTGGCTGAACGCAGGCAGACGCACCTGCGAGCCGGACAAAATCTCGCGAATGCGGAACGACACGACGATCAGATGATCGGCCAGATGCACGAGCACTTCGGTCGCGCTCCATTTGCCCGGACCCGGCTTCCAGGTCAGCGCGGCGACGTCCAGTCCGCGGACGGCGTCCGTCAGCCAATCGTAAGTACTCGTAAACGCGTCGATGTCGGCGTTGTGATTGCTCATTCAAAAGACCTCCTTATGGGGTGGAAACGGCGGTTGCCGACGAGAAACGGGAGAACGAAAACGGCAGCAGGTCTTGCGGAGGAACGCCGGATGCGGTCCATTCGGCCAGTGCCTCGCCGATCGCGCTCGCGAACTTGAAGCCGTTGTCCGAGAAGCCGCCGGCGAGCAGCACGCCGGGAAGCTCCGGATGCGCGTCGATCAGAAACTGTTCGTCCGGGGACAGCTCGTATTTGCATGCCGCGCCGTGGATCAGGCGGCCTTCGGCGCCGGGAAGAAATTCGCGAAGCGCCGCCCGCAGGTCGGCTTCGTCCTCCGGATACGCGCCGAAGGACTCGAAGCGCTCGCCGGGCTGCCACGGACGGCCGCCGTCGTGCCGGCCGATCTTGACGCCGGCGCCGCCGATGCTCGGGAACCCGTAGTATCCGCCCGCCGGACCGCCGAACGTGAAGCCCGGCAGATGACCTGCGCCATAGAGTCGTTCGTCGGCCTCGAACCAGCCGACGACCTTGCGGACCGCCCGGATCGGCAGCGTCACGCTCGGTTCCAGCGATTTGAACCAGGCGCCGGCGGTGATGAGCGCTTGGCCGGCCGCGTATTCGCCGCGGTTCGTTTTTACCGTGAGCGAGCCTTTGCGCGCCTCGATGCCAAGGACGGCAGTATCGGTCAGCAGCTCCGCGCCGGCCGCCAGCGCTTCGCGCCGGTACGCCGCGACGCAGCGCTCGCTGTACAAATAGCCGGCGTCCGGCTCGAATAGACCGCGGTAATGCGCAGGCACCTTCCACCCCGGCCATCGCCGCATAATCTCCGAAGCGTCCAGCGACTCGTAGCGAATGCCCTCGCTATCGGCGTCGGCGAACCGTCCGTCGTAAGCGTAGACGTCCCGATCGCTCACGTTCAGGACACCCGACCGTTCGAGCAGCCGCTCGCCCGTCCGTTCCTCCAGCTCCCGCCAGAGGGCGTCGGCCCGAAGCGCGAGCCTGACATAATGCGGGCCGCCGTGGTATACATGGCGGATGAGCCGGGGCTCGCCATGATGGCTGCCGCCCGTGTGCGGCGGATCGAACGCATCGACGAGCAGCGTCTTCAGACCGCGGGCAGCCAGATGGTAGCCCGCGCTCATCCCCATCGAGCCTGCGCCGACGACGATGACGTCGTACGAATGAGAGCCGCTCACGGCCTCGTACCCGCTTCGGCACGCGCTGCGACCGGGTCCGGGCCGGCGTCGTCGCCGGACAATTCCGCTAGCGCTTCAAGCGCCGCCGATGCCAGGTACGCAGCCGCCTGCGGGAGCGCGGCTTCGTCGACGTCGAACGCCGGATGATGCCACTCGCGCAAACCGTTCGTGCCGAGGAAGACGAACGCCCCTGGCGCTTCCTTGAGATACAACGCGAAGTCCTCGCCTGCCGGCGACGGCTTCGGCTCCACGACCGCGAGGCCCGCCCGCTCGGCAGCCTTCGCCGCCGTACGGGCCCACCGCGCATCGTTGACGACCGGCGGCGGACCGCCGGTCCAGCGTGTACGCGCGGTTGTTCCGAAGGCGGCCGCCACGCCGTCGACCACCTGTTCAAAGCGGCGGCGCACCTCGGCGCGAACGCCTTCGTCGAACGTGCGGATCGTGCCGTCGAAGATCGCTTTTTCCGGAATGACGTTCCAGGACGTGCCCGCGCTGAGCCGCGTGACGCTGACGACCGCGCTGTCGAGCGAACTGACGTTGCGGCTGACGATGCTCTGCAGCGCCGTCAGCATATGCGCTGCCGTCACGAGCGGGTCGAGTCCCGCCTCCGGCACGGCGGCGTGCGTGCCTTTGCCGTCGACCTCGACCGCGAAGCCGTCCGCGGCCGCCATGATCGGGCCGGTTCGGATGCCGACCGTGCCGACCGGCAGGTCCGGCTTGTTGTGCAGGCCGAACACCGCGGCAACGCCCTCAAGCGCGCCGCTCTCGATGACCTGCGCGGCGCCCTTCGCCTTTTCCTCCGCCGGCTGGAACAGCAGTCGCACCGTGCCCGGCAGCTCCGCTTCCCGGCGTTTCAGCAGCACGGCGGCGCCGATCAATGCGGCCGTATGAAAATCGTGACCGCAGGCGTGCATGACGCCGGGCCGCCGCGAGGCGAACGGCAATCCCGTCTCCTCCTGGATCGGCAGCGCGTCGATGTCCGCGCGCAGCGCAACGACCGGGCCGCCAAGCAAGCCGCCGATCTCGGCGACGAGACCGGTCTTCAGCGGGTAATCCGCAATGCGCACACCTTCCTGCCGCAGCCATTCTCGGATCGCCGCAGTCGTCTCGTACTCTTCGCCGGACAGCTCCGGGTTGGCGTGCAGATGGCGGCGTATGTCGATCAAATGCCTCTCGAGCGGCCTATCTGCAGTCAGACTCATCTCATGTCCCTCCTTCGGTCTTGCGGTCATGATGGAACAGGCAACCGCCTTACACGCGCTTGCTGTCGGTCAGCCGCTCATCAAAAATTACTCGACGCCGACCGGCAGCTCCTCGAACGCTTCCTTGATCAACCGTATCGAACGCTCGCGCTTCTCGAAGTCCGCCAAAATCGTCGTAAACAGCAGCTCCTGCACGCCGTAAGTATCGGCCAGCGTAAGCAACCGTTCGCGTACCTGCTCCTTCGTACCGCGGGTGATGTCCGCGTCGCGCACCTCCGCCGTAAACGTCTCGCCGGCCTGCCGGGCGAACTCCTCGGCCTGCTCGAGCGTGCCGACGTTAACGGTCTTGCCGCTTGCCAGCGTGACACGCACATTTTTGAATTCGCCCGCCAGCTCGGCGGCTTCCGCCTCGGTGTCCGATGCGATAACCGACAATGCGAGGATCGCCCTGGGCCGGCGGCCCGTACTGTAGTCGAAGTTCGTGCGGTACGTCTCGAAGGCGCGCGCCGCCGTCTCCGGGTCGTTGTTGATGAACAGCGCGAACGCGTACGGATACCCGCGCCTGGCCGCCAGCTCGGCGCTCGACACGCTCGTACCGAGCAGATGGATCGCCGCCGGCGCAGCGGGCAGCGGGTTCGCCTGGACGCCGGCGAGCGGGTGCGCTTCGCCCGCAGGGCCGCTCAGATACTGCTCGAGCTCGCCGAGCTTGCTCTCGAGATCCGCGGTCTGGCCGGCTTCGCCTTGCAGCGCGCGCGTCGACCGCGGCAGTCCGCCTGGCGCGCGCCCGACGCCCAGCTCAACGCGGCCCGGCGAGAGCGTCGCGAGCACGTTGAAGTTCTCGGCGTCCTTATACGGGCTGTAGTGGTGCAGCCTGACGCCCC
>NZ_JAGXJW010000113.1 GCF_019091135.1 Cohnella sp. GbtcB17
TGGTGGCGGAACTGAACCCCAAGTTACAGGGGTGGAAGAACTACTACGCGCTTGATTCCTTTGCCGACCTATTCCTGAACAAAATCGACTGGTACATCCGAAAACGCCTCACGCTGTTCTGGAACAAGAAGCGCAACCGTCGTAAGAAACACGCGAAGTCCAAGCAAGCCGCCGTGGCGGCACAGTTAGCAGGACTAAAGAAACTCGCCAGCTAAAGAAAGTACCGTAACGCTGAAGGAAGAAGAACAACGGAAAGCCGGATGAGGAAAAACCTCACGTCCGTTTTGATGCAGGGGGAGCTGGAAAAGTAAAAGGAGGGCCTGCGCCCTCCGATGAAATTTCAGTTCTCTACTCTACGAGTTAGCTGCCGGACCCGGTAAATGTTATCCAGAGGGTTGTAATTTGGTGTGCGAACGGGTAAAGAATAGCAAACGTTAAAATAAACGTTAATCTTCAGTAACTCTTAAGGCGCATTTCATATTCAGTTCAAAAAACGAGGTTATGATACAAACATATCCTCTCAATAGAAGAGACATCGGAAGGCGGATATCACATGTCAAAGATCATAGCGGCAAGTACGCTGGCGCTTGCGATTAGTATTGGCGGTTCGTTCTGGGGCAACGGCGCGCAGGCTTCGACGTCCAGCGCGAAGCTGCAGACGGAGCAATGGATGTGGAGTATGGCAGCGCTGGCCAGTAATGGCGGTTCGAATGACCGGCCCGACGATCACGGTGAGGACGGCAACGTCGGCACTTCGACGGATACGACGAACAACGCTTAAAAAAGTATGAACGGCATTCCAATGGCGGGTTGCTTAAAGAAACGCAGCGTTCCCAGCCACGCGTTAACAATAATATCCCTCCGGCGAGTTTATTCAGTATGATTAAGCGCAGAGCCAGAGGGATACGAAATAAGACATACGAATGATCACTTGAAGCAACAACATACATAGAAGGGTGAGCCCTCTTTATTTTTCACGTTATCTCCTGTGCATCTCTTCCGTTCCTCCGACACTCCCCCTTTTGAGCGAGCTCCTTCCTACAGAATCCGATCACGGACCGACGCCATTCACCTTTCAAACCGGACAACGACAAGCAAAAGGATATATCGGAAATTTATGCCGAGCGTGGATTGATCCTAATAAACGGCTCGCCTAATTAGGCTTGTAATGCGCCTTGACAGCCCCTAGAGCCTCTGCTAAGATTGCCTATAATTCAATTTCGGCAAACGATAAAATAACGTATTTCCAAAGGAGGAAACAGTTCGTGTGGCAAAATAAATTCGCCAAGGAAGGCTTGACGTTCGACGATGTCCTGCTCATTCCGCGCAAGTCGTCGATCCTGCCGAGGGATGTCAGCGTCCAGACGGCGCTCAGCCCTTCCGTGAAGCTGAATATTCCGCTGATCAGCGCCGGAATGGACACGGTCACGGAATCGGCTCTGGCGATCGCCATTGCCCGCGAAGGCGGCGTTGGCATCATTCATAAGAACATGTCCGTCGCTCAGCAGGCAGAGGAAGTAGATCGCGTGAAGCGTTCGGAGAGCGGCGTCATCACGAACCCGTTCTCGCTGACCCCCGAGCACCATGTTTATGATGCCGAGGAGTTGATGGGCAAGTACCGGATCTCGGGCGTGCCGATCACGGACGACGGCGGCAAGCTGGTCGGTATCTTGACGAACCGCGACCTGCGCTTCGTACACGACTATTCCATTAAGATCAAAGAAGTGATGACCAGCGAAAACCTGGTGACCGCTCCCGTAGGCACGACCCTTCAAGAGGCGGAGCTGCTGCTGCAGAAGCACAAGATCGAGAAGCTGCCGCTCGTGGACGACACCAATACGCTTAAGGGTCTTATCACCATTAAGGATATCGAGAAGGCGATTCAGTTCCCGAACGCAGCCAAGGACAAGCACGGCCGCTTGCTCGCGGGCGCCGCGGTCGGCGTGTCGAAGGATACGTTCGAACGCTCGGACGCGCTCGTCAAGGCTGGCGTTGACGTCCTGGTCGTAGATTCGGCGCATGGCCATCATATCGATATCGTCACGATGGTCCGCAAGCTGCGCGAGCGGTTCCCGGACCTGACGATCGTGGCCGGCAACGTGGCGACAGGCGAAGCGACGCGCGATCTGATCGAAGCCGGCGCTTCGGTCGTCAAGGTCGGCATCGGACCTGGATCGATCTGCACGACGCGCGTCATTGCGGGCATAGGGGTGCCGCAGATCACGGCCATCTACGACTGCGCGACGGTCGCGCGCGAGTACAACGTCCCGATCATCGCGGACGGCGGCATCAAGTACTCTGGCGAGATCACCAAGGCGATCGCGGCAGGCGCGAGCGCGGTTATGCTCGGCAGCCTGTTCGCCGGTACCGAGGAAAGCCCGGGCGAGTCGGAGATTTACCAGGGCCGCCGTTACAAGTCCTATCGCGGCATGGGTTCTATCGGCGCGTTGAAGGAAGGGTCCAAGGACCGTTACTTCCAAGAGGACGACTCCAAGCTGGTGCCGGAAGGCATCGAAGGCCGCTTGCCTTACAAGGGGCCTCTGCGCGACACGCTGCACCAGCTTCTCGGCGGCCTGCGCTCCGGCATGGGCTATTGCGGAACGGCGACGCTGGATGAGCTGAAGAACGATACCGAGTTCGTCCGCATCACGGGCGCCGGCTTGCGCGAGAGCCATCCGCACGACGTGCAGATCACGAAGGAAGCGCCGAACTATTCGATGTAAACGGCATTCCGCAAACGATCGAAAATGAAGAGCCGCAGGGCGAGCAAACGTCGCCTTGCGGCTTTTGCCTTTGGATGCGGTATGTTACAATAACAGACGGAGTTCAAGGTCTTGTCCGACTCATTAATATGCTAGGTTAAAAGGAGAGTCGCGTGTTGAATCAAGCTTATGTTCGCTATGCCAAGCAATCCCGTGCTGTCATGTTCAAGCTTCTAGCCATCCTACTTCTAGCCGCCTTGCTGCAAGCGATGCTGCTGCCGCGCTCTTCGGCCGCCACGAACGATATCAGCGGTCTTCAACTAAATGTAAAGTCAGCCTTTTTGATGGACGCGGATACCGGCCAAGTGCTGTACCAGAACAATGCGGACGAAGCGTTGCCGCCTGCCAGCATGACCAAGATGATGACGGAGTATCTCGTTTTTAAGGCCATTCAGGACGGCAAGATTAGTTGGGATCAAGAGATCACCATACAAGAAAACGCGGCCAAGCAAATCGGCAGCCGGGTGTTCCTGGCCGTCGGTGACAAGCATACGGTTAGGGAGCTGTACATCGCGATGGCAGTCGGCTCCGCCAATGACGCGACGGCGCAGCTGGCCGAGACGGTCGGCGGCTCCGAGGAAGCGTTCGCCAAGCTGATGAACGAGACGGCCAAGCAGCTCGGCATGAACGACTCTCATTTTATCAACTCGACCGGTCTCGATCGCGCGGATATGCCGGAGGCTTATCGCCCGACTTCGATCGAAGGCGAGACGGTGATGTCGGCTCACGACTCGGCGCTGCTGGCTTACCATATATTGAAGGACTACCCAGAGTTCCTCGAATACTCCAAGATGCCGTCCTACAAGTTCCGCGAGCGCGACGCCACGCCGATCATCAACTGGGACTGGATGCTGGAGTCGAACAAGGACGTGCAGAATTTTAAAAAGTTCGCCTATCCCGGCGTCGACGGTCTGAAAACGGGCCATACTTCCAATGCGGGCAACTGCTTCACCGGTACTTCTCTTCGCAACGGCACGCGGCTGATCGCAGTCGTCATGGGCGTACCGGGCGACTCGAACGACGGCAAGCGATTCCTCGAGACGGCCAAGCTGTTCGACTACGGCTTCGGCAGCTTCGAGAAAAAGACGCTTGTGCAGCCCAAGACGGCGATCGCCGAGCATGAGACGCTAAAAGTGAAGAAGGGCGGCAAGAAGTCGGTTCAAGTCGTTACCGGCCAGGACATCACGGTGATGCTGCCGAAGACGAGCAAGGTCGAAGCGAAGCTGAAGGAAGTCGTGCCGACGAGCGATCCGCTGGTCGCGCCGCTGAAGCAAGGGGATAAGGTGGGCAAGGCCACCTACACATACAAAGATCCCGTTACGCAGGAGGACAAGTCGGTTACCGTCGATCTGGTGGCGACCGAGGACGTGAACAAGGCCGGCTGGTTCAAGCTCATGCTGCGGGCGATCGGCGCATTTTTCAGCGGTCTTTTCAAGGGGATCGTCAATCTGTTTTGATCGGTACAATCCCGACCGTACGGGTTGTCTATCTTTGGCCGTTCCTGTAAAATAAATGCTTAGAATGCATTGGAGGCGTAGGTAAAATGGAGACAGGCACATCGAGAGTTAAGCGCGGCATGGCAGAGATGCAAAAGGGCGGCGTCATCATGGACGTCATGAACGCCGAGCAGGCGAAGATCGCCGAAGCGGCAGGCGCTACGGCGGTCATGGCGCTCGAGCGCGTACCGTCCGATATTCGGGCGGCCGGCGGCGTAGCCCGCATGGCGGACCCGACGATCGTTGAGGAAGTCATGAAGGTTGTTAGCATTCCGGTCATGGCCAAGGCACGGATCGGCCACTACGTCGAAGCGAAGGTGCTCGAGTCCCTCGGCGTCGACTATATCGACGAGAGCGAAGTTTTGACGCCGGCCGACGACGTTTTCCATATTAGCAAGGGCGACTTCACGGTGCCGTTCGTATGCGGCGCCAAGGATCTGGGCGAAGCGCTGCGCCGCATTCAAGAGGGCGCGTCCATGCTTCGCACGAAGGGCGAGCCGGGCACGGGCAACATCGTCGAAGCCGTTCGCCATATGCGCCTCATCTCGGGCCAGATCCGCAAGGTTCAGAACCTGGCCAAGGACGAGCTGTACCACGAAGCCAAGACGCTGGGCGTACCTTACGAGCTGTTGCTGGGCGTCCATGAGACGGGCCGTCTCCCGGTCGTCAACTTCGCCGCCGGCGGCATTGCGACGCCTTCGGACGCTGCGCTGATGATGCACCTGGGCTCCGACGGCGTATTCGTCGGCTCCGGCATCTTCAAGTCGGACAGCCCGGAGAAGTTCGCGCGCGCGATCGTCGAAGCGACGACGCACTACGAAGACTACGAGCTGATCGCTCGCGTCTCCAAGAACCTGGGCACCCCGATGAAGGGTATCGAGATCTCCAAGCTGGAGCTGTCCCAGCGCATGCAGGACCGCGGCATCTAATCGCGGCTGCCGCCTACGGGCGGCCTCCATCGCTTGAACCGGCGCACGCGAGTCGCCGCGGCCAAGCCACAGATTCGGGCGGTCTCGCCCCGGCATACCGCCGGCAGCGAGGCCGCCCCGATTGGTTTAGAAGGCTGAACACGAAGGAAGGTCGTACATCCATGAAAATCGGAGTTCTGGCGCTGCAAGGCGCGGTAGCGGAACATATCCGCAGCATCGAACTCGCCGGCGGCGAAGGCGTCGCGGTCAAGCGCACGGAACAGCTGGAGGAGATCGACGGTCTCATCATCCCAGGCGGGGAGAGCACGACGATCGGCAAGCTGATGCGCAAGTACGGATTCATCGAAGCGGTACGCGGTTACGCCGCCGCAGGCAAGCCGGTATTCGGCACTTGCGCCGGCCTTATCGTGCTGGCAGAGCGCCTGACGGGCGACGAGGAGCCGCATCTGCGGCTGATGGACATGACGGTCGCGCGCAATGCGTTCGGCCGCCAGCGCGAGAGCTTCGAGACCGATCTGCCCGTCAAGGGCATCGAGTCTCCGCTTCGCGCGGTATTCATCCGCGCTCCGCTCATCACCGAGGTCGGGCCGGACGTGGAGGTGCTGTCCGTCTACAAGGACGAGATCGTCACCGCAAAGCAAGGGCATCTGCTCGCCGCTTCGTACCACCCGGAGCTGACGGACGATTACCGCTTGCACGGCCTCTTCATCGACATGGCACGCGAGGCGGCCGGTCAAGGCCGGCGCTAAGCAGCATTCTCATTGGCGCCTAGGCAAGGACACGCGCCTGCGACGACGTATATTCCCCTTTGCGGGGTCAGGAGGATCACCTACCGATGATCGATATTAAGTTGCTGCGCACCGACTACGGCAAGGTAGCGGACGCGCTGAAGAAGCGGGGCGCTTCGGAGGAGCTGATCGCGGCGTTTCCGGCGATCGACGCCAGACGCCGCGAGCTGCAGACCGAGAGCGACAATCTGAAGAACCGGCGCAACGTCGTTTCTCAAGAAGTCGCAAAGCTCAAAAAGAGCGGCGGCGACGCGGACGGACTGATCGCCGAGATGAAGGAAGTCGGCGACCGCATCAAGCAGATTGACGAGGAACTCCGCGGGCTCGAAGCCGAGTCCGACGCGCTGCTGCTCGCCGTGCCGAACATTCCGAACGCAAGCGTGCCAGTTGGCGCGAGCGAAGCGGACAATGTGGAGGTTCGTCGCGTCGGCGAGCCGGCGAGCCTCGAATTCGAGCCGAAGGCGCACTGGGAGATCGCCGAGGGGCTAGGCATCCTCGACTTTGAAGCGGCGGCAAAGGTTACGGGTTCGCGCTTCGTATTTTACAAAGGCCTGGGAGCCCGCCTCGAACGCGCGTTGATTAACCTCATGATGGACCTGCATGCGGACCAGCATGGCTATGAGGAGATTCTGCCGCCGTACATCGTCAACCGCGACAGTCTCGTCGGCACGGGTCAGCTGCCCAAGTTCGAGGAGGACCTGTTTAAGCTGGCGGACACGGAGTATTACCTGATCCCGACGGCCGAAGTGCCGGTCACGAATTTGCATCGTGAAGAGATTCTGGCTAAGGATCAACTGCCGCGCAAGCTCGTAGCGTTCAGCGCGTGCTTCCGTTCCGAGGCCGGCGCGGCGGGACGCGATACCCGCGGGCTTATTCGGCAGCACCAGTTCAATAAGGTCGAGCTTGTCCAGCTCGTCGACCCGGAGACGTCGTACGAAGCGCTCGAGTCGCTGACCGGCGAAGCCGAGCGCGTGCTTCAGCTGCTTGGCCTGCCGTATCGCGTGCTTGCGCTGTGCACGGGCGACATGGGCTTCGCCTCCGCCAAGACGTACGACCTCGAGGTTTGGCTGCCGAGTATGGCGACGTACCGCGAGATCTCGTCCTGCACGAACTTCGAGGACTTCCAGGCGCGTCGTGCGGGCATTCGCTTCCGCCGCGAGACTGGCGCGAAGCCGGAGTACGTGCATACGCTGAACGGTTCGGGCCTCGCGCTCGGCCGCACGGTCGCCGCGATCCTCGAGAACTATCAGCAGGCGGACGGCACGGTCGTCGTGCCCGAGGCGCTGCGCCCTTACATGGGCGGACTTGAGGTTATCGAGCCACGCAGGGGTTGATCGGGCTCTCCGGCCTATGATATGATTACGGAGCGGGTTGGCCGACCTCACGCGAGGAGACCAATGCGCTCTACCCTTGGAGAGATACCGAAGCGGTCATAACGGGGCGGTCTTGAAAACCGTTAGGGTGCAAGCCCACGTGGGTACGAATCCCACTCTCTCCGCCATAAGCAAAAACAAGCCGATTCCTGCGAGGGAAACGTTTTTTGTGTATGGCGAGTGGGATTCGAACGGG
>NZ_JAGXJW010000114.1 GCF_019091135.1 Cohnella sp. GbtcB17
GATGACGCGTTCGTTGTTCGGTCCGTACTTCAGGAAGATGCGGATCAAACCTTGCTTGTTGTCTTCTACGTATTCGGCGTCGCGGATAAAGCCTTCGCGCTTCAGGATCTCAGCAATTTGCTTCTTGACCGTAGACGCAGGCAGCTCCACCGATTCGTGGCGGACGAGGTTCGCGTTGCGAATGCGCGTCAGCATATCTGCAATGGGATCAGGCTTAACCATGGGGTAAACCTCCTTCCCGAACTAGGCTGATTACCAGCTCGCTTTTTTAACGCCAGGAATCTGGCCTTTGTATGCCAACTCGCGGAAACAAATCCGGCAAATTTTAAACTTTTGCAGCACGGAGTGCGGACGTCCGCAGCGCTCGCACCGCGTGTAAGCCCGAACTTGGAACTTCGGCGGACGTTGCTGCTTGATTTTCATCGACGTTTTTGCCACTTTGCTTTCACACCTCCCGTAGGGTACCTTGGCCTTCCAGCCAGGTTCGGCGGAGTTACTTCACGAACGGTGCGCCCAGTTGGGTCAGCAGTTCGCGCGCTTCTTCGTCCGTATTCGCCGTCGTGACGATGACGATGTCCATCCCGCGGACCTTATCGATCTTGTCGTATTCGATCTCGGGGAAGATCAGTTGCTCCTTCAAGCCGAGCGTGTAGTTGCCGCGACCGTCGAACGATTTGCTCGAGATGCCGCGGAAGTCACGTACGCGAGGAAGCGAGATGTTGAACAGCTTGTCGAGGAAGTAGTACATGCGGTCGCCGCGAAGCGTGACCTTAACGCCGATCGGCGCGTTTTCACGGAGGCGGAAGCCTGCGATGGACTTCTTCGCACGGGTGATGACCGGCTTTTGACCGGCGATCTTTTGAAGATCTTCGACCGCTGCGTCCAGAACCTTGGAGTTCGAGACCGCTTCGCCGACGCCCATGTTGATGACGACCTTCTCGATCTTCGGCACTTGCATGACCGATTTGTAGCTGAACTTCTGCACCAGCGCAGGCGCGATTTCAGCGTTGTAACGTTCTTTCATTCTTGCTGCCATGTGTCACAGTGACCTCCTTTCTTTCAGGGATCGTATTAGTCGATTTCTTGGCCGGACTTCTTCGCGACGCGGACTTTAGTGCCGTTGTCCAGCACCTTGTAGCCGATACGCGTAGGCTTGCCGCTCTTCGGATCCACGTGCATGACGTTGGATACGTGAATCGGCGCTTCCTGCTCGATGATGCCGCCTTGCGGGTTCGTCTGGGAAGGACGCGTGTGCTTCTTCACCAGGTTGACGCCTTCGATCAGTACGCGGTTTTGACGCGGGTAAGCGGCGATTACGCGCCCCTTCTTGCCCTTGTCCTTGCCGGTGATGACGATGACGTTGTCGTCTTTTTTGACGTGAAGCTTATTGTTGTGCGATTCCAGCACTTACTTTAAACGGGTCGTGGTTACACCTCCTTGAGTGTTTCTCCATGGACATCGGCCGGATTAGAGCACTTCCGGTGCCAGAGAAATGATTTTCATGAAATCACGTTCGCGAAGCTCGCGGGCGACTGGTCCGAAGATACGGGTACCGCGCGGGCTCTTGTCTTCCTTGACGATGACGGCTGCGTTCTCGTCGAACGCGATGTAGGAACCGTCCTTGCGGCGTACCGAACGCTTCGTGCGGACGATTACGCATTTAACGACATCGCCCTTCTTGACAACGCCGCCTGGTGTTGCTTGTTTGACGGAAGCGACGATCAGATCGCCGATGTGACCGACGCGGCGTCCCGTGCCTCCAAGCACGCGGATGCACATCAGTTCCTTCGCGCCCGAGTTGTCGGCAACGTGCAGTCTCGTAAACGGTTGAATCATCGTGAGGTCCTCCTTTCAAGGCTAAGGTGGCGTTTCTTACAGAATAACGGCTTTCTCGGTGATCTCGACCAGGCGCCAGTTCTTGTCCTTGGACAGCTTGCGGGTCTCCATGATCTTCACGGTGTCGCCGATTTGCGCTTCGTTGTTCTCGTCGTGCGCCTTGAACTTCTTCGTGTACTTGATCCGCTTATGGTACAGGCTGTGCTTCTTGTGCGTCTCTACAGCCACTACGATCGTTTTGTCCATCTTGTCGCTGACGACTTTGCCGATCTGAACCTTACGGTTGTTGCGTTCGCTCATGGTAATACTCCTTCCCGGAGGCGTCGTAGGCTCTGATCAGCAATTAGCTGATGATGCCCAGTTCACGCTCGCGCAAAATGGTTTTGGCCCGGGCAATTTCTTTCCGCAGCTCGCTGATGCGGTGCGGGTTGTCCAGTTGGCCGGTAGCCAGTTGGAAACGAAGGTTGAACAGCTCTTCCTTGAAGCCGGAAACCTTCTGTTCGATTTCAACCGAAGTGAGGTTGCGGAATTCACTGGCCTTCATTTGCTTCACCACCCAGTTCTTCGCGTTTCACGAACTTCGTCTTGATCGGCAGCTTGTGCGCGGCCAGACGCATCGCTTCGCGTGCGATTTCCTCGGGTACGCCAGCGAGCTCGAACAAAATCTTGCCCGGCTTAACGACGGCTACCCACTTCTCGACGTTACCTTTACCGCTACCCATCCGCACCTCGAGAGGCTTTTGGGTGATCGGCTTGGACGGGAAGATCTTGATCCATACCTTACCGCCACGCTTGATATAACGGGTCATCGCGATACGCGCAGATTCGATCTGGCGGTTCGTCACCCACGAAGGCTCCAGTGCTTGCAAGCCGTATTCGCCGAAGCTCACTTCCGTGCCGCCCTTGGCACGGCCCTTCATCTTCCCGCGGTGTTGCTTGCGGTGTTTGACGCGTTTAGGGACCAACATGCTTAGTTGCCTCCTTCCTCAGCTACTGCTCTCTTCTTCTTGGCTGGAAGGACTTCGCCGCGGTAGATCCAGACTTTAACGCCGATGCGACCGTAGGTCGTGTGCGCTTCAGCCGTACCGTAGTCGATGTCGGCGCGCAGCGTGTGAAGCGGAACCGTTCCTTCGCTGTAGCCTTCCGTACGTGCGATTTCGGCGCCGCCCAGACGTCCGCTGACGAGGGTCTTGATGCCCTTCGCACCCATGCGCAGCGTGCGCTGCATCGATTGCTTCATGGCGCGGCGGAACGAGATACGGCGTTCGAGTTGTTGCGCGATGCTCTCGGCGACGAGGATGGCATCCATTTCCGGCGTCTTGATCTCGGAGATGTTGATGTGCACCTTCTTGCCGTTCGTCAGCTTCGTCAGCTGCCCGCGGACCACTTCTACCTCGGAACCGCCCTTGCCGATGACCATGCCCGGCTTGGCAGTATGAATCGTTACGTTGACGCGGTTCGCAGCGCGTTCGATCTCGAAGCGCGATACCGATGCGTCCTTAAGCTTGGCCTTGAGGAATTCGCGGATTTTGACATCTTCCATAAGAAGCGTGCCGAAGTCCTTTTCAGCGTACCACTTGGATTCCCAATGGCGGATGACGCCGATACGAAGACCGACCGGATTTACTTTCTGACCCGCACGTTATCGCACCTTATTTCTCGGATACGACCAGCGTGATGTGGCTGGAGCGCTTGAAGATGCTGAACGCGCGGCCCTGCGAACGGGGTTGGAACCGTTTGAGGGTCGGACCTTCGTTGACGAATGCTTCGCTGATAACCAGCTTGTTGACGTCGAGCTGATAGTTGTGCTCTGCGTTAGCCACTGCGGAGTTCAGGAGCTTCTCCAGAATCGGGGAAGCCGAACGCGGCGTGTGGCGCAGAATGGCGATTGCGTCGCCTACCTTCTTGCCGCGGATCAGATCTGCGACCAGACGGACTTTGCGGGCCGGGATACGAATGTATCGCGCTACGGCCTTGGCTTCTTGTGCCATCGATGTACCTCCTCCCGTGTTGCGTTCGCCGGACGAAGCCGGCGCTTAGGATTTATCGTTTGCCGGTCTTCTTGTCGTCGGCGGTATGGCCTCTGTACGTCCGCGGAGGCGGGAAGTCACCAAGCTTGTGTCCGACCATGTCTTCCGTTACGTATACCGGCACATGCTTGCGGCCATCGTAGACGGCGAACGTGTGACCTACGAATTGCGGGAAAATCGTCGAGCGACGCGACCACGTCTTGATGACGACTTTTTTGCTGGACTCGTTCAACACTTCGACTTTCTTGAGCAGATAGCCGTCGATGAACGGGCCTTTCTTTAAGCTGCGACCCATGGGTAAATCCTCCCTTCAGCCCGGAATGGACTCGCCTTACTTGCGGCGGCGTACGATATATTGGCTCGAGGCCTTCTTTTTCTTGCGCGTCTTGTAACCGAGCGTCGGCTTGCCCCAAGGGGACAGAGGAGACTTGCGGCCGATTGGAGCGCGGCCTTCGCCACCGCCGTGCGGGTGATCGACCGGGTTCATGACGACACCGCGGACAACCGGGCGTTTGCCGAGGTTGCGGGAGCGGCCGGCTTTACCGATGTTGATCAGCTCGTGGTCTTGGTTGCCCACGGATCCGATCGTAGCGCGGCACTGCTTCAGGATGCGGCGAATCTCGCCGGATGCCAGGCGGATCGTGACATAAGTCTCTTCCTTACCCAGCAGCTGAGCTTCGGTACCTGCAGCGCGAACGAGTTGTCCGCCCTTGCCCGGCTTCAGCTCGATGTTGTGGATAACCGTACCGACCGGGATGTTCTCCAGCGGAAGGGCGTTGCCCACCTTGATGTCGGCTTCAGGACCGGAGACGATTTGATCGCCGACCTTCAGTCCCTTAGGAGCGACGATGTAGCTCTTTGCGCCGTCCAGGTAGTGGATCAGGGCGATGTAAGAGGTGCGGTTCGGATCGTACTCGATTTGAGCGACCTTGCCCGGCACGCCGTCCTTGTTGCGCTTGAAGTCGATGATACGATACTTGCGCTTGTGTCCGCCGCCTTGGTGACGAACCGTAATCTTACCTTGGTGGTTACGGCCGCCGCGCTTCGACAGCGGTGCAAGCAAGGATTTCTCCGGTACGTTCGTGGTGACTTCCTCGAACGTCGACATCGTCATTTCGCGACGGCTAGGCGATGTCGGATTAAACTTTTTGACTGGCACTTGGTTTCCCTCCTTACTTTACGAAGATGTTAGACAGATGCTTCGAAAAATTCGAGCGGTTTGCTGTCCGGGGACAGTTGTACGATGGCCTTCTTCCATTCGGAAGTGTAGCCGGAGTGGCGGCCGTAGCGGCGCGGCTTCGGCGGTACGCGCATCGTGTTGACGCTGACGACCTTCACTTTGAAGATCGCTTCGATCGCTTGCTTGATTTCCGTCTTGTTCGTGCGAAGATCGACTTCGAAGACGTACTTCAGCTGATCGATGAATTCACTCGTGCGTTCCGTAATGACGGGGCGCTTGATAATATCGCGAGGGTCTTTCATTACGCGAATACCTCCTCGACTTTAGCGACCGCGTCCTTCGTGATGATCAGCTTGTCATGGACAAGAACATCGAGCACGTTGATTCCGTTGGCGGAGACGAACTTGACGCCAGGAATGTTGCGCGCGGACAGGGCCACATTGTTCTCATAATCGGCAGTGACGACGAGCGCCTTGCGGCCGACCTTGAGGTTGTTCAGAATGCCTTGGAATTCCTTCGTCTTAGGCGATGCCAGGCTCAGTTGATCCAGAACGATGATATCGCTGGCGATGACTTTGCTGGACAGCGCGGACTTGATCGCCAGACGGCGAACCTTGCGAGGAAGCTTGAAGCCGTAGCTGCGCGGAGTCGGTCCGAAAACCGTACCGCCGCCCTTCCATTGCGGGGAACGGATCGAGCCCTGACGAGCGCGGCCGGTACCCTTTTGCTTCCATGGCTTGCGGCCGCCCCCGCGTACTTCGGAGCGTCCTTTGGTCTTGTGAGTGCCTTGGCGCACGGCTGCTTGTTGAAGCACGACCGCACTGTGCATGACCGATGCGTTCGGATTGACGCCGAAGATCAGGTCCGACAGTTCGATCTCGCCGACCGCGCTGCCGCTCACGTTGTATACAGATACTTTAGGCATGTGGTAGTCCTCCTTTCTTGTTGAATCGGATTATTTCTTCACCGACGAGCGGAGTTTGAGGTAGCTGTTGCGAGCGCCCGGCACGGAACCCTTGATCAGGATGACGTTGCGTTCAACGTCGACCTTGACGACTTCGAGGTTTTGAACCGTGATCGTCTCGGAGCCGAGACGGCCGTGCATCTTCTTGCCCTTAGGCACGCGGTTCGCGTCGCGAATCGTAGCGAGCGAGCCATTACCGCGGTGATACTTCGAACCGTGCGTCATCTTGCCGCGTTGGAAGCCCCAACGCTTGATGGCACCAGCAGTTCCTTTACCCTTCGAAATACCCGTTACGTCAACAAACTGCCCTTCGGCAAATACGTCAACCTTAACTTCAGCGCCGACTTCGAGTTCCGAAGATCCGCTAACTTCGCGGATGAAGCGCTTGGGCGCCGTACCGGCCTTCTTTGCATGGCCCGTTTCCGGCTTGTTTGCGAGCTTTTCGCGCTTGTCGGCAAAGCCGAGCTGCACAGCTTCGTATCCGTCGTTGTCGGAAGTTTTCTTCTGCAGCACGACGTTTGGCGTTGCTTCGATGACGGTGACCGGCACGACGCTTCCGTCAGCCGCGAACACTTGCGTCATACCGAGCTTACGTCCCAAGATTCCTGGCATGTTGACACCTCTCTTCTACTTCTTATTTACATCTGGATAATGGTCGAGTGTTGCTTATTACAGCTTGATCTCGATGTCAACGCCGGACGGCAGGTCCAGACGCATCAGCGCGTCGACCGTTTGCGGCGTCGGATTGACGATGTCGATCAGGCGCTTGTGCGTACGCATTTCGAACTGCTCACGCGAATCCTTGTACTTGTGGACCGCGCGCAGGATCGTGATGATCTGCTTTTCGGTCGGCAGCGGGATCGGACCGGATACGCCGGCACCCGTGCGCTTTGCCGTTTCTACGATCTTCTCCGCGGATTGATCAAGAATGCGGTGGTCGTAAGCTTTCAAACGGATACGGATTTTTTGCTTTGCCATAGAAAATTCCCTCCTTCATTCGCCCAATTTTGGAAT
>NZ_JAGXJW010000115.1 GCF_019091135.1 Cohnella sp. GbtcB17
GCAAGTCGACGCTGCTCAAGACGCTGCTGGATCAGCATCCGCGGCTTTCCGGCGACGTCTCGTTTTTCGGCTCGGCGTTCCGGAAGGTCAAGTCGCGGATCGGCTACGTGCCGCAGCGCGGCTCGGTGGACTGGGACTTCCCGACCGATGCGCTGGACGTCGTGACGATGGGTTTATACGGCAAGATCGGGTGGCTGCGGCGTCCCGGCCGCGCGCACAAGGAACGAGCGATGCAGGCGCTGTCCGAAATGGGGATGGCCGACTACGCGGGACGCCAGATCAGCCAGCTTTCGGGCGGTCAACAGCAGCGGGTGTTCCTCGCGCGGGCACTTGCGCAGGACGCCGAGCTGTATATGCTCGACGAGCCGCTGGCCGGCGTGGACGCCGTGACGGAGCGGGTCATCATGGATACGCTGCAGCGTCTCAAAGCGCAGGGCAAGACGGTGATGGTCGTCCATCACGACCTGCAGACGGTGGAGGATTACTTCGACCGCGTGCTGCTGCTGAACAGGACAGTCGTCGCGCACGGCACGACGGCGGAAGCTTTTACCCGGGATCGGCTGAGCGCGGCGTACGGCGGCATGCTTCGCTGGCTGGAGGGGAAATCGGGATGAACACATTGCTCTCGCACAACGCGCAGTGGGTGCTGCTCAGCACCTTGATCCTCGGGATGGCGGCGGGGATCATCGGCAGCTTCGCTTATTGGAAACGCCAGAGCCTCATGAGCGACGCCTTGTCGCATGCCGCGCTGCCCGGCGTCATCGTCGGCTTCGTATTGATCGGCACGAAAAATCTGCCCGTCATGATTGCGGGAGCCGCCATCAGCGCGCTGCTCGGCGCGCTTCTGATCGATTGGATCCGCTCGTCGACCCGCATCAAGGAGGACGCCGCGATGGGCATCGTGCTGTCGGTCTTTTTCGGACTCGGCATCATGCTGCTCACGTTCGTGAACCGGACGGCGGGCGGCAGCCAGAGCGGACTCGACAGCTTTATCTTCGGCCAGGCGGCCTCGATGGTCGGCGACGACGTCAGGCTGATGGCGGGGACGGCGGGGATTGTCCTGCTCGTCGCGATCGCAGGCTACAAAGAGTGGAAGCTCTTTCTGTTCGACCCCGCCTACGCGGCGGGACTCGGATTGTCCGTTCGCCTCATGAACGGCATCTACCTGGCCGTACTGGTACTCGTCATCGTCGTCGGCATTCAGGCGGCCGGCGTCGTGCTGATGGCGGCGCTGCTCATCATCCCCGCCGTCAGCGCCCGTTACTGGACGCATTCGTTCAAATGGACGATCGTCCTGTCGGCCGTATTCGGGGGAGGCGCCGGCGCGGCGGGAACGCTGCTCAGCGCGGCGGGCGCCGGCTGGCCGACCGGTCCGTTTATCGTGCTCGCGGCGTCCGCGACCTTTGCGATATCGTTATTTTTCGGCGCCAGCAAAGGCTTGCTCGTCCTTTATATCGGTCAGCGGGCGAGCCGCAGACGGCTGTCGTCCCAAAGCGTCGGCCCCATCGCCGCGCGCGAGGGGGCGGGACGATGAGCTACGCCGGCTGGATTCTTCTGACCGCTTCGCTCGTCGGCGTATGTTGCGGATTGATCGGCGTGCTGCTCATCCTGCGCCGCATGGCGATGATGGCCGACGCGATCAGCCATACGGTGCTGCTCGGCATCGTCTTGGCCTACATGGCGACTCGCGAGCTGAGCGGCGTTCATATGCTGATCGGAGCGGTAGGCGCCGGCTTGCTTACCGCCGTGCTCGTGCAGTGGTTTCAGTCCCGCGGCGTGCAGCAGGAGGCGTCGATCGGCATCGTGTTTACGACGCTGTTCGCGGTCGGCGTCGTGCTGATCGCCACGCAGGTCGGCAACGCGCACCTCGACGTGAAGCATACGCTGATGGGCGAGATCACCTTTATCCCCTGGGAAACGGTGAGGCTCCCGCTCGTCGGCGAAGTGCCGGAGGCAGTGGCACTGCTCGCGCTTGTGCTCGCGATTGCGCTGGCAGCGATCATCGCCTTTTACAAGGAGTGGAAAATTACATCGTTCGACCCCGCGCTGGCCGCGAGCCTGGGCATTCCTGCCGTGCTTATGCACTATGCGTTCATGTCGCTCGTATCGGTGACGACGGTCGCCTCGTTCGACGCGGTCGGCGCGATCATGGTCGTCGCGATGCTGATCACGCCGGCCTCCGCCGCCTACCTGTGGACCGACCGGCTGTCCGTTATGCTGGCGCTCGGCGCCGCCTTCGGCGCGCTGTCCGCCTGGATCGGCTACGGGATCGCGACCTGGCTCGATACGTCGATCTCGGGCTCGATGGCGTTCGCGACAGGCCTTCTGTTCGCGGCGAGCTTCCTCGGTTCCCCGCGCTACGGCGCGCTCTCCCGACTTCGGAGAGGGCGGCCGGCCGGCCGCGTTCCGGCAGCTGCCGACAGCGCTGACTGACCGTCTGCGACCCCAATAACGATAGCGGCTGCGACACGTCACAAATTTGACGTCTCGCGGCCGTTTCTTTCATATAAATGCATTGACACCTAAAATGATCGCTCCTATAATGCTTAATATTGAGAATCATTTTCAAGTAGAACGGATTAAGGCGCTTGGAGGCGACGACTTACATTGAAGGCGCATAGATGGTCTTCCGGAAAAACGATGCTCGCGAGTCTCGTGCTGCTTGCCGTGCTCGGCTGGGCGATGGGGCCTCTCGCTTCCGTAGCGGCCGCGGCGGAGCCGACGCACGCGGAGGAGGCGGCATCGCAGGCAGGAGCGCTCGTCTCGCATCTGGATGCCGGCGATGCCGAAGCGGCTGCACAGGATGTGGCGGCGATCAAAAAGTGGTGGGCGAAAGACAAAAACGACGTCAAGCGGCAGTCGCTCGATCTGGCGCTGGAGATCGACGGGCAGATCGCGGCCCTCTCGCTTGCGATGCTGAGCGGCAAGCTGGACGAGGCATCGTCGCAGGCCGCCAATCTCCGATTTTCGGTCACCAACCTGCGCGACGGCGCGTTCGCCGACAACGACGGCAACAGCCGGATGACGCTGTCTGCGTACATCCTTAAGCTGCGCGAGGCCGGCAACCTGGCCAAGCAAGGGAGCTGGGAAGAGGCGGGGCAAAGCATCAAGCAGCTTCAGCGGCAATGGCTGTCCGTTGAGGGCGACGTGGTGAGCCAATCGCAGCGCGTATACAACGACACCGAGCGCGATCTGGTCATGCTGGACGGCTATTTGAGCAATCCGGATCAAAGGGCGCTGGCGGAGCCGGTCATCGACCGGCTGGTCGAAGGGCTTGCGCCGCTCGCCGATGCGCAGTACTCGTGGTGGGACGCGGCGCTTATCCCGATCCGCGAGGGGCTCGAGGCACTGCTGGTCGTCGGCGCGCTGCTCATGTACGCCAAGCGAGCCGGCTCCAAGCCGGCCAAGCTTTGGGTCGCCGGCGGCTCCGCCGCGGGACTGCTGGCCAGCGTCGGCGCGGGCTTTGCGGTCGTGCTGCTGCTGTCGTCGAGCGCCTTCGGACACAACAATTTACTCATTAACGGTTGGACGGGCGTATGCGCCAGCCTGATGCTGCTGTACGTCAGCTACTGGCTGCACCGCCATTCGGACGCGAAGCGCTTCAACCGGCTGCTCGCCGAGCGGAGCACGCGCGCGCTTTCCGGCGGGCATATGTTTACGCTGGCGCTGCTCTCTTTTTTCGCTATCGTTCGCGAGGGGCTCGAGACCGTCATCTTCCTGATCGGCATGGCCAGCAAGATGCCCGGGACCGAGCTTGCCGCCGGCATCGCCGCCGGATTCCTCGTCCTGGCTGCCGCGGCCTTCGTTATCGTCAAGGCGGGCTCGAAGCTGCCGATCCGGCCTTTTTTCCTCGGGTCCAGCTTGATCGTGTTCTATCTCTGCTTCAAATTCATGGGCTCCGGCATCCACAGCCTGCAGATGGCCGGGGTGTTGCCGTCCACGGTGAACGAAGCGCTGCCCGATCTTACGTCGCTCAGCCTGTATCCTTCGTGGTACAGCACCTTGCCGCAGCTCATCTTCCTGGCTTGCGGCTGCACCGCGGTCGTATGGTCGCTGCTGAAGGGCAGACGCGGGCGCAACGTCCCGCTTTCTTAACAGGCTTAACCTAATTTTTGCGCATAGCGCTAGATGATCGGAGACCGTTATAATGATGAAAAAAACGTCCTTTGGTATCGTAACGATTGCAAGTATGCTGGCACTGTCCGCATGCAGCGGCGGATCTAACAACGACGAAGCAGCCGGCGCATCGGCTACAGCTACCGCTTCCGTCTCTACCGGTTCGGCCGCCGCTTCTTCGGCTTCCGCCTCGGCAAGCGCCGAAGTACCTGGCGCGATTCAGGCGGGCACGGCTCAAATGCTCGATCAAACGAAGCAGCTGCAGGACCTTATCGACAAGGCCGATGCAGAAGGCGTTAAGACGCTCGGCAAGACGATCAACGAGACCTGGCTGTCGTTCGAAAACGCCGTCAGACAAACGTTCCCGCTCGAATACACGGACGTGGAAAAGTACGAAATGCCGATTTTTTCCGCATCGGCCTACGACAAGATCGATTTCGACGCGCTGAAGGTCAATGCGACCGGCTTGGCCGACGCGCTGACGAAGCTGCAAAGCGCCAAGCCGTCGACGGCCAGCTCCTCCGAGCTGCTGAAGGAAGCCGTCCAAAAATATCAGCAATACGTCGTGGACCAGACGAACAAGCTGACCGACCAGACCCAAGCGTTCGTGGATGCCGTCAAAGCGGGCAATGTCGATCAAGCCAAGGCCGAGTACGTGAAGGCGCGCGTCTACTACGAGACGATCGAGCCGATCGCCGAGAGCTTCGGCGAACTGGACCCGAAGATCGACGCCCGGCTGGCCGACGTGGACGATCCGAGCACCTGGACCGGCTTCCACGAGATCGAGAAGGCGCTGTGGGTCGACAACTCGCTGGCGGGCCAGGATAAGTTCGCCGACCAGCTGATCACGGACGTCAAAGCGCTGCAGGCCGAGGTTCAGAAGCTCGAGCTCGAGCCGAAGACGGTCGTCGCCGGCGCGATGGAGCTGCTGAACGAAGCGGCAACGTCCAAGATTACCGGCGAAGAAGAGCTGTATTCGCACATCGATCTCGTCGACCTCGCGGCGAACGTCGAGGGCTCGAAGACGGTTTATCTGTCGATCATTCCGGCGCTCAACGAGAGCAACGTCGAACTGGCCGACAAGCTCGACCAGGCGTTTCAAGGGATGGAAAAGGCATTGTCCGGATTCGTCAAGGACGGTCAATACGTTGTTTATACCGAGTTGACGACGGATCAGATCCGCGATATCAGCGACCGCCTCAGCGCGTTGTCCGAGCTGATGTCGCAAACCGCCGCCATCCTCTAAGTTAACGGAGGGAGCCCACACTTATTATGGAACCGAATCGGACGGGCATGACGCGCAAAGATTTTCTGAAGCTGTCGGCCACCGTCGGGGCCGGCATCGCGATCGGGGCCTCCGGCCTCGGCGCGATTCTTGGCGTTCCCAAGCCGAAGGCCGAGGGCGGGAAGGTCTCGGCTCAATCGGACGAAGACATCGTCCCGCTGTACGCCGACCATCAGCCCGGCATCGTCACGCCGCAGCAGACGTATTTGTATCTGGCGGCGTTCGACATCGCGACAGGCAGCAAACAAGATTTGATCGGGATGCTGAAGGACTGGACGAGATTCGCCGATCTGAGCGCGAAGGGCGGCACGATGAGCCTGGGCGACAATCCGCTCGTACCGCCGACCGATACCGGGGAGACGCTCGAGTTGCCGCCCTCGCGGCTGACGGTCACGATCGGCTTCGGCCCCTCGTTTTTCGTCCGGGACGGCGTCGACCGCTTCGGCATTGCCCAAGCTTTGCCGCTGCACCTGAAGGATATCCCGCGAATGGCGCGCGAAAATATCGACAAAGGCATCTCGGGCGGAGATGTCTGTCTGCAAATATGCGCAGACGATCAGCAGGTCGCCTTTCACGCGATACGCAACCTGATCCGGCTGTCGACCGGCCGGGCTTCGCTCAAGTGGATGCAGGAAGGCTTCGCGAGCGGGAAGCCGGGACAGACGCCGCGCAATTTGTTCGGCTTCAAGGACGGCACCGCCAACAGCCTGCACGACTCGGCACAAGGGCACGACGAAGTCGTGTGGGCAGGGGACGACGAGCCCGCATGGATGCGCGGCGGCTCCTATATGGCGTACCGCAAAATTCAAATGAAGCTCGAGAGCTGGGATCGCACATCGCTGTCCGACCAGGAGGCGACGTTCGGCAGAAGCAAAGTATCGGGCGCCGCGTTCGGAGCGAAGGCCGAATTCGATGCGTTCGACGCCGCCAAGCTGCCGGAGCGTTCGCACGTTCGGCTGGCTAAAGAATCCAAGCAGCAGATTCACCGTCGCGCGTATTCCTATACCGATAAAGTGGATCCACGGACGGGCAACGTGGACGCAGGGCTGCTGTTCATCAGCTACCAGCGCGACCCGGACCGGCAGTTCGTACCGATGCTTCGCCTGATGCAGAACAACGACGCCTTAAACGCCTACGTATCCCATGTCGCCAGCGCGATGTTCGCCTGCCCGGCAGGCTTGCGGCCCGGGCAATATTTCGGTCAGCGTATTCTTGAGAGCTAGTCCCCTTTTAAGCTCGCCTTTTAGTCAGCCTTTAAGCTCGCCATCGGCGGGCTTTTTTTGGTGTCGCAGGTTGACTTCGACGCAGAGCATTTGTTATCTTCTTAAATAGTAATAATTACGATTAAGGAGCGAGTAAACATGTCTAATGAACGAATCATTCCCGTCACGGTGCTCAGCGGGTACTTGGGTGCGGGGAAAACGACGGTATTGAACCATGTGCTGAACAATCGGAGCGGATTAAAGGTCGCGGTCATCGTCAACGACTTGAGCGAGGTGAATATCGATGCGGACCTGATCAGGGACGGCGGAGGCGTATCCCGAACGGACGAGACGCTCGTCGAGATGTCG
>NZ_JAGXJW010000116.1 GCF_019091135.1 Cohnella sp. GbtcB17
ATAACGAGCTAGGCTGCGAAAATGGAATCACTGTGGGGCATGACTCCAGTTTTAGGGGGCCTAGCCGCTTTTGCACGGTAGCCGGAGCGACGAGCGGGGGCGGGCATTGATCGTGCACTTTTGCACGGTAGGCGGGCGACGAGCTGGGCGGCTAACGAGACGACAAATCGCGGAAGGGCCAACGCGCTCCTCTATCTTTATCGCGCAGGCTGGGTCCTTCTATCCTTCGCGCTAAGCCGCGCCGCTGTTGTCTGCGGCCCTCGCTTTGCGGCCGTCTCGGCTCCCCGCCCGGTAGACGAGCGAGGAGAGGAGGACGACGACCGCCATCGCCGCGAACATCGTCCGGCCGCCGTATTCGCCGAGGAGCCAACCGCCCGCCCAGGGCCCGATGAACTGGCCGAGATTGGTGAACGTCTGAGCGCCGTAGTAAGCGCCCCGCAGATGCTCCGGGGCGAGCTTGTCCAGCAGCATCGTGGCGGCCGGGTAGTTCAGGATCTCGCCGACGGTGAACAGGATCATCGCGACGACTTGAAGGGCGAACGTATCCGCCCAGCCGATGCCGGCGAGGCCGAGCGCCAAAAACAGATTGCCCGCATGCAGCGCGAATAAGGGCGGTCGCTTGTTCGCCAGCCAGCCGAGCGGGAGCTGGAGCGCGATGACGGTGACCGCATTGATCGTCAGCAGGTAGCCGAACATGCGGTCTCCGTGGCCGAACACCCGGTCCAAGTGCGGCGCCATGTTGCCGAACAGCTGGCTGTAGCCGATGCCGACGACGATGCCGCCCAGCAGAAACAGCCGCAGCGCGGCGTCCCGCATAACAACGCGTCCGGCGTCGGCGATCGTCGCCTTCGCCGCCTGCTTGCCGCCCTCGATGTCCTTGATGCCGAAGGCGATCATCATGATGTAGAGCGTGATCGCATAAACAAAGTAAATGGCTCCCGTGATCATAAAAGCGAGATCGCCGTTGCCAAGACCGAGCCAAACGCCGAGCACCGGTCCGATCGCGACGCCGACGTTGGCCATCAAATAACGCATGGAAAATACGCTCATCCGGCGGTCCTTCGGCGTGAGATCGGCCATGAGCACCTGGGACACCGGCTCGAACCAGGAGCGGCACAAGCCGTTCATCAGGCTAAGCAGCAGCAGGACCGCCGGCGAGTCGGTCAGCGCGAAGCCGGCGAACACGCCGCTCCATACGAATAGCGAGGCGAACATGACCAATCTGCGGCTGTACCGGTCGGACAGCGCGCCTCCGAGGAAGCCGCCGAACGTGGCGGCAAGCGCGCCTGCGCCCACGATAAATCCGATGCCGCCAGGTCCCATGTCCGTATGCGCGGCGAGATACAGCGCGAGAAACGGCATGCTCATGGAGGTGGCGATGCGGGCGATCATATGGCCGATCAACAGCGAGAATACGATAGGGTGATAGGAGGCTAAAAATCCGCGAAGTCTGTTCAAGCAAGCTGCACCACGATTCTGCGATAGTAGGCTTCTATCATACCGGATCGGTGCAGCGTTGTGGATAGGGATAATGTTCCATTTTTGAACAAATGATTAATTGTTGAACGATCGATTAAGAATCACTCGTACCGTTCACGCGAATCCGTCGATATTCAACGATCGCATATGGTGTTCCAAATGCAGGACATAGTCGTCCGCCCAAAGTTCGAGCGTGATCGTCTGCCCGTCCGGACGCATAAACGTCCACTCGCCGGCGTCTTCGGGCAAGCCCGCCCATACATCGGCGATCCGCGCATTTAAGGCGAGCCACAGGCTCAGTACGTGATCGTACGACGCCGCCTGATAACGCTGTCCGCTCACCCAATCGTCCTGCGCGTAAGGCGTCAGCGGCAAAGGCTGCGGCTCGATCCGGATTCGGACGAACCGCATCAGATTGTGCAGCGCCGAGTCGCATAAATGCCCCAGAATCTCGAGCTGGGACCACTTGCCCGGCCCTGGACGTGCCTTGAGCTCTTCCTCGGACCTGTCCGCCAGCAGCGGCGGCAGCTCCCTAATCCATCCGCGCAGCCTGGCTTCAGCCTGGCGCATCGTCATCGCGTTCGTCATTCAAGTTCGCCCTCTTCCCTTCGGGATATGAACTTGATTGTAGCGAATCGTTCGGCGCCGCGGGATGAAAGTTATCGATGGCGGCAATCGACGCAGCCGATGGCGGCCGCGCCACGCATACCGGGGAGCCGCTTAAACCGCCCATTCACGAACCAGAAAAATAACGCCAAGCGCGATATTCAGCCAGCCCGCGAACCGGGCGAACCGCTCGTCCTTTCGCTGCCCGGCCATTTTGCAGCGGCGGGCGTCCACCAGGAGGACCAGCATGCCGCCGAGGAACCAGATCGGGATCGAAAACGCGTAATAGTTGACGCCTTGGCCGAAAATCGTCATGGCCTTCGCCTCCGTGCCCGTGCGTTATTCGGCTTTCATGCCGATGCGGCGTATTTTCATGTCGATGTGCACCTCGTACTCGATCTCCTTGTACATTCGCTGCCAGCGCTCCTTGGTCCCCACGTTCCGGTTCCAGTAGCCGGGGGCTTTGGCCCTGACGTACTCGCCAAGCCCGAGCACATCCGATCCGAGCGCCTGCGTCTTTTCGAGGAACGACTCGATCAGCTTGACGGCGCCCTTCTTCTGACTTTCCTCGATATCGCGAATAACCGACGGATCCTGGATGTTCAGCTCGTTGTTGATTTTCTCCTCCAGATTGAGCTCGAAGGCAGCCTTGAATTTAAAATAAGGCTTTCCGTTCCGGATCTCGAACGAAGTCTTGGACTCTCGATGCGTGACATGGGTCATCACCTCCGTTCCCCGCACCTTCACGAAGGCGCTGTAGCCGCCGGGGTTGTTGCCTTTGAGCGCCATATACACGGCAATGTCGAGCGGCATCGTCGCGCCCACCATCCGGCTGCCCTGGAACAGCGCGAGCCCCTGCGTTTGCAGCGTCTGGTTTTTCCTCAGCTCGACATAAGGCAGGAACCCTTCTTGTCCGAGCTTCGATTTGCGGCTCCAGAAGATGCCGATATAGTCCTGCGGAAATTTACCCATCCGAATGCCCTCGTCCAGCGTGGTCATCAGGTAGAGAGACGGCACCCGCTCCAGCTTCGGCGACGCCTTCATGAGCGCGAGCGCCTCTCCCTTGGCCACCATCATCCACGCCATGCGGCGAACTTCGGGGTTGCGGTGAAAGTAATCGTTGACATTTTCCAGTCCGAAGCGGGCCATCTCCTCCGAGATCACGATGACGCGCAAATGGCCGAAAAACAGCTTGGCCGACAGCTCCTGCTGCAGGTTCATCAGCGCATCGTTGACAGAGTGCCCCACGACGTCCAGCACCCATACGGTCTTCTGGGGATCGTTGCCTCCGCTTCCGCCCCCGCTCTCGCCCGGACCGAGCGGGATGCGGCCGGGCAAGGCGATCTGCACGCCGACGCGAATCAGATCCGATGCAGGGGGGCCAAGTCCCTTGACGTAGTGCGTGACCGGATCCTCCTCGCCTTCCTCTTCCGGCCGCGCCTTGTCGATCGAGACGCCAAGCACGATTGCCCGGTCCTCGATCTCCGTTCGATCCCAGCACCCGCACAAGAGCGCCGCCGCCAGCAGCGGCGGACACAGACGTGCGGCAAGGCGCGCGGCGCGCTTCAACGAACGCGGCCCGTTATCGTCCAAGCGCGCTCCCTCCCTTCTTGCGCAAGACGGCGATCAACAGTAGCAGACCGGGGTAGGCGATCGTCAGCATGAGGCCGATTCGGCCGACGTTCACGACGGCCTCATACATTTTGACGATATTGGCCGGCACCATGGCGATGACGAATACGAAGGGAACGAGAAAAAACGTAAAAATACGCGGTTCCTGGAGGCGCAGCAGCTGCGTGAGCGATTGGCTGGTCAAGTAATAGCTGGACAGGAGCGTCGTAAAAACGGCCGTGACCCACACCGCCAGAAAAGCGCCGTCGAGCCGCTCAAGCACGTTTGCAGGCAACGAGGTCGCCTTGGCCAGCTCGAGTGTCGGCCACAGCAGCTCCCGCGTCTCTTCCGCTCCGAACACGCTCACGACAGCGATGACGATGACGACGTACAAACCGCCGGCGATCAGAATCGAGTACAGGCTGACCACGAGCGCCTTGGCCGGCTTGCGCATGGCGGGAATGACGATCGTTAGGACGAACGAGCCTTGGAACAGCGCGGCGATCGTCACGATGCCATCGAACATGCCCCCGGGTCGGTTGCCCCAGATCGGCTGCAGATTAAGCGGCTCGGCATTTTTGAGCGACAGCGCGACGATCAACAGCCCCGGCACGAGCAGCAGCGGGACGTAAAAAAAATGAATATAGGCGAACGTCGTCATCGTGTTGCGCGCAGAGATGGCGGCCAGCATCAGCATGACGATAACCGTCACTTCGACCGGCGTCTGCTTCAATACGGAGGTGACGACCACCTCGCCGAACTCTCGGGCGGTCAAAGACGTGAGCAGCGCGAAAAATACGATGACGCAAAGGCCGACGGCTCGCGCCGGCCACTTGCCGATCAGGCGTTCGCTGTATTGAATGATGGACTCGTCGGGAAAACGCATGCCCAGCAAGGCCACGAACATTAGGCCGACCAGCGCGCAGATGCACGCCAGCAGCGTGACCAGCGGCCCGCCGGTGTCCGCCGCCCGGACGGCGAACAGCGGCAGCGGCAGCACGCCAACGCCGATGATCGTGCTCACCAGTACCGCCGCGGCCTGCAAGGCGCTGATGTCCCGCGTTGCTTTTGTCATCGTTGTCATTCCTTTTCGGTTGATGGGGAATGCGCGCCCTCTTGTTTCCGGCTTTTCGTCTCGGGCGGCTCGGTCATCTCCGAACCGACGCGGACGGGATTTTTGGGCTTCAGGAATGCGGGCCGCCGCTTCATCCACCAGAGCGGCCCGCGGATGAGCACGTCCTTCATGCCTTCGGCGTCGGCGGGCACGAGAGGACTTAAATAAGGCACGCCGAACGACTTGAGCGACAGCAGGTGGTTGGCGATCAGAATCAGGCCGATCATGACGCCGTACAGACCGAATATGCCGGCTATGATAATGAGCGGGAAGCGCAGCAGCCGAAGCGCCAGCGCCGCATTGTACGCCGGGGTCGCGAAGGAGCCGATCGTCGTGAGCGCGATGATGACGACCGTAATCGGACTGGCGAAGCCTGCGGCCACGGCGGCCTGCCCGATGACGAGCACGCCGACGATGGACAAGGCGCCGCCGACCTGCTGCGGCAGCCGGATCGTCGCCTCCCGCAGCACCTCCATCGAGATTTCGATGATCAGCACCTCGACGACCGCAGGCCAGGGGACGCCTGCGCGGCCGCCGGCGACGGCGACGGCGAACTCGGTCGGGATCAATTCTGGATTAAACGAAATGACGGACACGTAGATCGCAGGGAAGACAAGCGAGAATACGAGCGCCACGAGACGCGCCATCCGAATCGCGCTCATCTGCATGAATCGTTCGGTGTAATCCTCGACCGCCTGATAAAACTGATTGAACACAGTCGGCACGATCAGCGCAAGCGGCGAGCCGTCCACCAGAATCGCCACTCTGCCTTCAAGCAGGTTGGCCACGACTTTGTCCGGCCGTTCGGTATATTGAACCTGGGGAAAGGGCGACCATTGGTTGTCCTCGATGAACTGCTCCAAATAACCGGAATCAAGTACCGCATCGATATCGATTCCGCCGAGCCGCCTGTCGACTTCCGCCAGCAAGTCCGGATCGGTTAATCCTTCCATGTAGCAGACGACGACCTTCGAACGCGTTTTGCGACCGATCGTCAGCTGTCTCGTCCGAAGCTCGGCGGCTTGAAGACGGTACCGGATCAAAGCGATATTGGGGCCAAGCGGTTCGACGAAGCCTTCGCGCGGACCACGGATGACTTGCTCGGTGCCCGGCTGGTCGATGCCGCGCTTGTCGATCTGCCGGGTGCCGACGACGAGCGCCGCCTCCGAGCCTTCTGCCGCCAAAACGGTATCTCCGTGCAGGAGCGCTTCGATCAAGTCATTGAAGTCCTCCGTCCGACGACAATCGCTATGCCACAACGCTTCGCTGGCCAGCCGGTCGAGCAGCTCCGGCGCCGACCATTCCGACGGGTCCAATCCGGTAGGCACGCTCATCGAAGGCTTCAGAATCGTCTCGTTCAGCGTGTTCTGGTCGAGCATATTGGGAAAATAAAGCATCGCCGCCGGATAGGTGCCGAAGATGCGGAATTTGCGGACGGTTAACGTCGTATCCGTGCCGAAGACGTGCGTCACCTTGGCAAGCAGCTCGTCCAGCCGTCCGTCCAGCGGTCCCCCGCCCGACCCTCCGCCGTCTCCGCCGGTTGACGTACCCGCGTCCCCTGCAGTGCGCTTTTTCCGCCTGGATCTGCGAGATTGAAGATGCGTACGATTTCCGAACAAAGGCAATGCAAGTCTCTCCCTGAAGGCTGACGTGGATGCAGAGTGTTATGCAGTGTCGGCCAACCGCGGATGGTTTAAACCACGCAGGCCGAAAGTATGCCCCGAAAGTAAAAAGCTCTCCCCTTGGCACGCTTGCGTACCATGGGGAGAGCCGATCGTTGTTATTTCGCCGACCTTCGTTCTGCTTAGCTCACATAGGAGACCATCGTTACTTCGCCTTCGATTCCTTCGGGCAGCGAGACGTTCACCTCGATGTCTTCCGGCGCCTCGATTCTAAGCTTCAGCTTGCCGGCGGAGACGAATTCCCAGCTCACCGCGATATGACCGCCTTGCGGCAGCGGCACGACACCTTCGGCCCAGGTCAGATCGCAAGGCTGCGGCGCGATCTCAACCGTTCGCCACCCGTCAGCTCCCCGCCTGACGCCGAGAATCCTCGAGCCCAGGA
>NZ_JAGXJW010000117.1 GCF_019091135.1 Cohnella sp. GbtcB17
ACCGTCGCCCGCCAGTTCGCTTCGCTCGACCACATCTCGGGCGGACGTGCGGGCTGGAACGTCGTCACTTCGCCCGGCGAAGCGACCGCGGCCAACTTCAATAAAGGCGAACATCCCGACCATTCGAAACGCTATCGCCTGGCCGCCGAGTATCTCGAAGTCGCCAAGGGACTGTGGGATTCGTGGGAGGACGACGCCTTCGTCCGCGACAAAGAGAGCGGGGTGTTCTTCGATCCCGACAAGATGCACCGGCTCAATCACAAGGGCGAGTTCTTCTCCGTCGAAGGTCCGCTGAACATCGCGCGGTCCAAGCAGGGCAGGCCGATCGTGTTCCAGGCCGGCTCGTCGGATGCCGGACGCGACCTGGCCGCAAGGACGGCGGACGCGGTGTTCACCGGACACGAGACGATCGAGGAAGCGCAGGAATTCTACGCCGACGTGAAGCGCAGAGCCGCCGAGTACGGACGCTCGCCGGACGAGATCCTGATCTTCCCCGGCATCGGGCCGATCGTCGGCGCCACGGACGAGGAGGCTGAGCGCCGCTACGAGGAGATCGCCTCCCTCGCTTCGGTCGATGACGCGCTGCTGTACCTCGGACGCTTTTTCGACCATCACGACTTTTCCGCGTATCCGCTTGACGAACCGTTCCCCGACATCGGCGATCTCGGGACCAACAGCTTCCGCAGCACGACGGACCGGATCAAGCAGAAGGCCAAGGAAAACGGCTGGACGCTCCGTCAGGTCGCGCTCCGCACGATGACGCCCAAGGGGCCGTTCGTCGGCACGCCGGAGAAAGTCGCGGATCGTCTTGCGCAGTGGTTCGAAGGAAACGCGGCAGACGGCTTCATCGTCGGCGAGGCCGTGCCGGGCGGGTTCGCGGACTTCGTCAACTACGTCGTGCCGCTGCTTCAAGTCCGCGGGCTTTACCGCTCGGAATACGAGCACGACACGCTCCGGGGCAACCTGGGCCTGCCGTACCCGGTCAATCGCTATGCCGCGCCGGTCGCGGTCCGTTCTTAATTCACTTTGATCATACGGGAGGATCCCTCGATGTACAAATGGACTTCTGCGCTGCTCGCGCTCTCGTTCGCCCTGACGCTGGCGCTTGCGGCGTGCGGCAACAACAATAATAACGGCGACGGCCAGGCCGCTTCCGGCGACGCGAGTCCAAGCGCCGCCTCGCCTTCGGCCTCGCAGGCCGACGGTTCGCCTTCCGCCGCCGCGCAAGGCGGCGAGCTGACCTACGCGCTCGCCACTTCGCCCGATACGCTCGATCCGCAGCGCAGCGGCCTCGCGGTCGCCGTCCGCGTTATCCGTACCATTTACGACAACCTCGTGGTGAAGTTGCCCGACAATACGATCAAGCCGTGGCTCGCCACCGAATGGACTGAGTCCGAAGACGGCCTGAGCTATACGTTCAAGCTGCGCCAGGACGTCAAGTTCCAGGACGGCACGCCGTTCAACGCGGAAGCCGTAAAGTACAACTATGACCGCATTCTCGATCCGGCCACGAAGGCCGCCAACGCGAGCGCGCTCCTGAAGCCCTACAAGTCGGCCGAAGTCATCGACGAATACACGGTCAAGCTGAATCTGGAGACGCCGTCACGCGCCTTCCTTGGCAACCTGAGTCAAGCCCTCCTCGGCATCGTCTCCCCGACGGCAGCCAAGAAGTACGGCGATCAGTTTGGCAAAAATCCGGTCGGCACCGGCCCGTTCAAGTTCGTCAAATGGGAGGAAAACGCCGAGATCACCGTCGAGCGCAATCCCGATTACGCATGGGCGCCCGAGATCGTCGACAACAAAGGCGCGCCTTACCTTGACCGCGTGACCTTTAAGATCGCGCCGGAGGAAGCGACCCGGATCGGCAGCGTCCAGAGCGGGCAGGTGCTGGCAGCCGAGACCGTGCCTCCGCAGAACATCGTCTCGCTGAAGAGCAACCCCGACTTTCAGGTGCTGCAGGCCAATACGATCGGGCTTCCCTATACGCTTTTCATCAATCAGGAACACGCGCCATGGGGCGAGACAAAGGCCCGCCAGGCGCTGCAATACGGCATCGACAACGGCGCCATCGTCAAAACGCTGTACCTCGGCACTTACGAGCAGGCCTGGTCCGCGCTGACGCCGGGCGTGCTGGGCTATGACGCGTCGCTGGAGAACGCCGTTCAACCGGACGTAGACAAAGCAAACGCGCTGCTCGACGAGATCGGCTGGAAAAAAGGCGCCGACGGCATCCGCGAGAAGGACGGCAAGAAGCTCACCCTGCGCTACGTCGACGGCTCTCCGAACCGCGAGAAGCGCAACGATATCGCCGCGATCATCCAGCAGCAGCTGAAGAAGATCGGTATCGACACGGAAGTCGTCATTACGAAAGACATCCTGACCGAAGTTTACACGAACAGCAACTACGATCTGTACGGCAACAGCCAGGTGAATGGGGACCCGAACGCGCTGTCGGCGTTCTACCACACGGCGCCCAAGGGCGCGCTCGGCAACCTTTCCAAAGTCTCCGATCCGGAGATCGATCAATGGCTGGAGCAGGGCGCCGTGGAAAAGGACGACGCGAAGCGCGCCGAGTTATACAAAAAGGTGCAGCAGCGCATCAAGGACGAGGCGATCATCCTCCCGATCTACGTGTTCCCGTACACGGTCGCCGCTTCCAAGTCCGTTCAGGGTCTGAAGTTCGACCTGCTGGGCTATCCGCTGTTCAACGACGTGAGCCTGGCCAAGTAACGGAGAGGAAGGGGTAAAACGATGTTCAAAGCCGTGACCGGACGCATACTCTCCTCCCTCCTCGTCATCGTCGGCTCGTCGGCGCTTGTATTCGTCATCATGTACCTGCTGCCGGGAGACCCAGTGGCGAGCATGATCGACGTCTCGAGCGCCTCGCCCGAGACGATCGCGAACCTCCGTCACCAGCTCGGAATCGACCGCCCCTTCCTGCTGCAGCTTGCCGATTACTTCGGCAAGCTGCTTCGCGGCGACTTCGGCCAATCCGTGCTGAACTCGGAGCCCGTGCTGCCCAAGATCGCGAAGCACTTCCCCGCGACGCTTGCCCTGGCGGCTTGCAGCGCCGCCGTGTCGGTCATCGTCGGCGTGCTTCTGGGCGTGCTGTCGGCGATCCACCGCAACAAGCCGATCGACCTCATCGCGCGGATCGTCGGCCTGCTCGGCATCTCAATGCCCGCCTTCTGGACCGGCATCCTGCTGCTGCTTATCTTCTCCGTCCGGCTCGGATGGTTCCCGGCGATGGGCTCGCACGGGTGGCGGACGCTCGTGCTGCCTGCGCTCACGCTCGGCCTGATCGGCGCGGGCTTCATCGTGCGCATGGTGCGCAACAGCATGCTCGAGGTCATCGGCGACGCCTTCGTCGTCACGCTGCGCGCCAAGGGCTTGTCCGAGCGCGCCGTCATGTATCGGCATGCGCTGCGCAACGCGCTCATTCCCGCCGTCACGATGATCGGCGTGCTGGCCGGCGAGATGCTGGCGGGCACCGTCGTTATCGAGACGGTGTTCTCCAGGCAGGGCATCGGCCGGATCATCGCGGACGCCATCATGGCGAAGGATCTGCCGGTCGTGCAGGGCGTCATCCTGTTCTCCTCGCTCGTGTACGTCGTCGTGAATCTGCTCGTCGACTTGTCGTATGCGGTCATCGACCCGCGGGTGCGGCGGTCGGCGTGATGGTGCGATGGTGGGATGGCGATGGTGCGATGGTGGGATGGCGAGATATTGGTGCGCGGTTGAGCGGCGGTGCGATGGCTTGATGTTGGTGCGCAATGGCGTGGCGGAGGCGGCGATAGTTGCTAAAAGGCAGTTATTTCGGCGCACTCCGTCTCATTTTGATGAATAGTTGTCGAAAGGCCGTTATTTGGTTCGTTTTGCCCCTCTTCGTGAGAAAGTTGGTGAAATAACTGCCTTCTGGACGTTATTTTCTTAACTCGAAGGCCATCTGCAGAAATAACTGCCTTTTGACCCTTATCTCTGCCCGGCCAAAGAAAGGACGTGAACCTAATGAGACAATCGACGGCCGCTGAGGCGATTCTGGAGCGCCGGAAGTGGGAGCTGCCGGCCTACCGCGGGCGCGCGAGGCGCATCAAGCCGGCGGATCTGTTCGTCTACGCCGCGGGAGCGCTTATCCTGCTCATCGCGATTTGCGCTGCGTTTCCGCAGTGGATCGCCCCTTACTCGCCAACGAACATGATGATGGACGCGATCATGCAGGGGCCGAGCGCCGCTCATCCGTTCGGCACCGACTACTATGGCCGCGACATCTTCAGCCTCGTCGTGTACGGCGCTCGCGATTCGCTGTACATCGGCTTCATGTCGGTGCTGGTCGGCGGGCTCGCCGGCGGCGCGATCGGCACGAGCTCCGGCTATATCGGCGGCGCCGTGGACGCGGTGCTGATGCGGGTCGTGGACGTGCTGATGACGATTCCCGGCATCCTGCTGGCGCTGGCGATCGCAGCCGCGATGGGACCCGGCCTCGGCAACATCGTGCTGGCCGTGGCGGCCGCATCCGTGCCCGGCTATGCGCGTGTCATGCGCGGGCAGACGATCAGCATCAAGAGCCGGCCGTTCGTGACGGCTTCCCGTGCCATCGGTGCGACGCCTTTCGCGATTTTCTGGAAGCATGTGCTGCCCAACTCGCTCTCCCCGCTGCTCGTCATGGCGACGCTCGGCATCGGCACCGCCATTCTGACGGGCTCCGGCCTGAGTTTCCTGGGACTCGGCGTGTTAAAAGAAATTCCCGACTGGGGCGCGCTGCTGTCGCAAGGACGCGGCTATCTGACGGTAGCCTGGTGGATCTGCACGTATCCCGGCCTCGCGATCACACTGCTCGTGCTGGCCGTCAACATCGTCGGAGACTGGCTGCGCGACCGGCTCGATCCGAAGCGCAAGGAAGCTTGAACGACATCGCCGAGGCGACCGCGGTCCGCCACAGAGAGGAGTTGGCCATGCAAAGCCTGCTAGAAATCGAACAACTGTCTGTCGGCTTCCGTACGAAACGCGGATTTCTGCAAGCCCTGCACGACGTTTCGCTGACGATCGCCCCGGGAGAGACCGTCTGTCTCGTAGGCGAGTCCGGCAGCGGCAAAACCGTCGCCTCCAAGGCGGTCATGCGGCTCGTCGACTACGAGAACGGGCATATCGAAGGCGGCCGGATCGCGCTGAACGGGGTCGATCTGACCGCGCTGACCCAGGGCGAGCTGCGCAGCCTTCGGGGCAAGCGGATCGCGATGATCTTTCAGGAACCGATGGCCGCGTTCGATCCCGTCTATACGATCGGCTACCAGCTTGTCGAGACGATCCTGCGGCACGAGCGCAAGACAAAGGCCGAAGCCAAGGCGCATGCCGCCGGTCTGCTCGCGCGGGTCGGCATCCCGGAGCCCGAGCTGCGCATGAAGCAGTACCCCGGCGAGCTGTCGGGCGGCATGCTGCAACGAGCGATGATTGCGCTCGCGTTGTCCTGCGGGCCCGAGCTGCTCATCGCGGACGAGCCGGCGACGGCGCACGATGTAACGTTTCAAGCGCAAATTCTGCACTTGCTGCAGGAACTGAAAGCCGAGTTCGGCATGTCGATCCTGTTGATTACGCACGACCTGGGCATTGCCGCGCAGCTCGCCGTCCGGATCGTCGTCATGTACGCCGGCCGCATCCGCGAGCAGGCGACGGCCGCCGAGCTGTTCTCGCAGCCGCACCACCCGTATACGAGCGGCTTGCTGCGCTCGGTCGCCACGCTCGACACGGAGAAGGGCGATCGGCTGTACGCCATCGCGGGCAGCATTCCGAGCTTGAGCAAGCTCCCGGAGGGCTGCGTGTTCCATCCCCGGTGCCCGCACGCGACCGACCGGTGCCGGGCGTCGGCGCCGCCGCTCAGCCGGCGCGGCGACCGCGAGGCGGCCTGCTGGCACGCGGACGCGCTGCTGCAGGAAGGCGCGCTGAGCGCGCGGGAAGATGCGGTGCAGCGTGGCGAGTCCGCCGCCGCCGTCGTGGAGACGGAGCGCCATGCGGCCGCAGCCTTGGTGCAAGAAGCTGTGCCCGGCGAGCATGAAACCGCCGAGAAGAACGATGCAGCGCAGGCGAAGGCCGGGAGCATCGAGCTGTTCAAGGTGGAGGATGTGTGCAAGTATTATCCGATCAAGCGGGGATTCCCCGGACGCTCCCGGGCGCTCGTGCGCGCGGTGGACGGCGTCTCCTTTTCCATCCGGGAGGGAGAGACGCTCGGCCTCGTGGGCGAGTCGGGCAGCGGCAAGTCGACGCTCGGCCGGCTGCTGCTGCAGCTGGAGCCCGTCACGTCGGGGCGCGTGCTGTTCGAGGGCGAGGATCTGACGCGCCTCGGCGCCTCGCGGCTTCGGCAGACGCGCAGGCATATGCAGATGATTTTCCAGGACCCGTACGGATCCCTCGATCCTCGCTGGAACGTCGGCGATCTCGTCGGCGAACCGCTCGCCGTCCATCACGGGCTGGCAGGCAAGGAGAAAAAACAGCGCGTCGAGGAACTGCTCGCCGCCGTAGGCCTCGACCATGGAATCGTATCGCGACACCCGCACGAATTCTCCGGCGGTCAGCGGCAGCGGATCGGCATCGCTCGGGCCATCGCGCTCCATCCCAAGTTCGTGCTCGCCGACGAGGCCGTGTCCGCGCTGGAC
>NZ_JAGXJW010000118.1 GCF_019091135.1 Cohnella sp. GbtcB17
TCGATTTTGGCGAAGCTGATTTCTATGACGCCAGCGGCGAGAAGCGGATGTACAAGTACCTATGCGTGAGCTTCCCCATCATCAATATATCCATTTCCATCGTCATCAATGTTGTTTCCAGGAATTTCTCTTTCGTTTATAAAAATATTTCCCTTTAAACTGATATGGTTTATATCAATACCTGTATCCAAGACGCCTACTAATACATTAGGGGAGCCAGATGTTTTGTTCCAAGCATCTAAAGCTCCGATATCTAAGCCTTTATAGCCCGCCTGCCCTGAGACATTTTGACCTGTATTGGATAATGCCCATTGATCGGTAGAAACGGAACTAGTGGTCAGTTGAAAGTTTTCTTGCACATATTCAACATTGGGGTCTTTCTTTAATTCACTTATAACTTTTTCAATATCATCTTGTTCTTGGAGTTCTATTAACTCGCTTTTTAATTTCTTGAATTTTTTTTTAGTATTAAACTTTTTAACAGTTACCTTTTCATTGACCTTCTTTTTGGTATTTTCAGATTTTGCTTCATCCTTATACTTAACAATAAATTCTTTCTTGTTCGAAACTAATTTGAGGTTACTTGGAGGAGTAAATTTTGATTGAATTTGTGATACAAGACTCTCATCAATATTTTTAGTGGAGCTGGCGCTAGAAACATTAACTGGTATAATGAGCGAGAAAGTTAAAGCCGTAATAAGAACTTTATTTAAAATCTTGTTTGGCACAGTGATCCCCCTAAAACAGTAATTTTAAATATAAAAGCAATAAAAATACTGCATATAAATAAATAACTCTAATCTACAAACAAGTAATTCACTCCATTCAAATGGTATTTTTTTCATGCAAATATAATATAATTGATTCCTATATTCTCTGTAAATCCTTTCCTAAACAAATTTTGTCTACATGATATGGTTATAAACGGCATCTTCTTTGGGCTATATCGGATGCAATCACCGGAGGCCTATTCCGGAAAACCAAGTAAGGTGGAGACCACTGGTCTCCACCTTAACTTGGAATATATCAACTCAACTTTCGCAGAGCAAAAAACATTTTGAAAGCACGTTGTAAGTTTGGATTCTCTAAAGTGGCCGTTGCTTTGTCGTTCCTGTATTACAGCCTTATGCACATACCCTACCTGCTGATGAGGGCACTGAAAAAGTCCGCTTGACTAGGCTCTTTCTTTTCGACAACTTGAGCCTGACGTACTCCTGGACATGTACGCCGACCGAGTTGGTTAAGATACACGGGGAAAGCATGCCCTATCTATGGCTGCCTGACCTCAGCGATCCCAACAACCCAATCGTCATGTGCCTGCCCGTGAGGGTTAAACGGGGGTTAACAAAAAACCGTTCCTTCCGTATATGGTTGGGTGGCACCTCCATTTTACCAAAGAACAGTTCTATGCAAAAAAATGGGCTGTCTCCGAGGTCGATTGATGCCCCTTTGAGACAGCCCTGTAAGCATTTGCGTGAGAAAAAACTGGCGGCCCCGAGATGAATCGAACATCCGACACCACGTTTAGGAAACGTGTGCTCTATCCGCTGAGCTACGGGGCCACAGTAAATCTCATTATAGCACAATCCCGTCGGAGAGCCAAAACGAAATTCGACCCCGGCACGAGCAAAAACGAACCGTATTCCGATTGCCAAAAGCGCCGCTTCGCGTTATGGTAGGGACAACGATTCAGCCCGGTTGGGCGCGGAGCAAGGCGGGGTCCCACCATGACAGCTACAATACGCGATATCGCGAAGGCGGCCGGCGTGTCGGTCGCGACCGTATCCAAGGTGCTCAACGACTACTCGACAGTAAGCCGGGCCACGCGGGAGAAGGTGCTCGCACTCGTCGCCGAGATGCAGTTCCGCCCGAACGAGGCGGCGCGCTCGCTCGTCGGCAGACGATCGATGACGATCGGCATTTTGCTCACCTCGGGCTTATCCAACCCCTTCTTCGTGCATCTGCTCGGCGGCATCGACGAGGCGCTGAAGGAGCGGGGCTACGACCTGATTTACCTGGCGCAGCTGTCCGCGCATCCGGAGTACAACTTCGTGCAGCACTGCCGCAGCCGCAACGTCGAAGGCGTGCTCGCCTTCGGCTTTCAGCTGGGCGAGCTGGATGCGGACAAGCTGGTCGCCTCGGGCATCCCGACCTTGTTCATCGACCTGAACCTGACGGGCAAGCGGGCGGGCTACATTTCCTCTGACAATAAGGAGGCGGTGGAGGGCACCGTGCGTTACCTGCACGAGCTCGGTCATCGGCGGATCGCCTGCATCGCAGGTCTGCCCGGCTCGTACGTGGGCGAGCGGCGGCTTGCGGGCTTCCGCGAGGCGATGGCCGAGCTTGGCCTGTCGCTGGATCCGGACTGCGTCGTGATCGGGGATTTCACGCAGGAGACCGGCTATCGCGGGATGCAGCGGCTGCTGTCGCTGCCCGAACGGCCGACCGCCGTCGTCTGCGGCTCGGACAAGGCGGCGATCGGCGCTCTGCAGGCGGCCCGCGAGGCGGGAGTTGCGGTGCCGGCCGAGCTGTCGATCGTCGGCTTCGACGACATCGACGGGGCGCAGGTCGTGCACCCGCCGCTGACGACGGTGCGCCAGGACATGCCGACGCTCGGGCGCCGCGCCGTCGAGCTGCTCGACCGGCTCATCGTCGAGCCCGAGTCCGCGCCGCCGACTGTCATCCTGCCGACGCAGCTCATCGCTCGCGGCACGACGGGGCGGGCGCCGGTGGGCGGCTAACGCGCTGTCGCAACGGCGGCTTGCATCGTCATTTCTTTGTTCGTCTCATCTGGCAATCCGTGTGCAGACCAAGACCGACTTGGTCTTTTTTTTATTGTCAAAAAATAATTATCATTTGACAAATAAGCGTGGTGCTGCTAATTTATTGTCAAATGATAATTAAATGACGGAGTGCTTTTTATTGTCCACCGGAGAGGAGTAGGTCACGTGATCAAAAACA
The DNA here is from genome assembly GCF_019091135.1 of Cohnella sp. GbtcB17. Lineage (GTDB taxonomy): Bacteria > Bacillota > Bacilli > Paenibacillales > Paenibacillaceae > Cohnella. The sequence continues at coordinate 2,962 of NZ_JAGXJW010000118.1, forward strand.
GATTTGCAGACTTTAGGGGGCGCATAGCCGTAACGCTTGCCGTATTAATGCTGCTGATGATGGTTGTGATTAACATATCGCCGATTCCATACGCGGTTCCCTATATCATGACGAAAGCGCAGGAGGGTGCCCATCTTCCAGACACGTTGCTTCACTACGGCCCTGATAAGTTATACAGCGCGCTTGACATGCTGCAGCCCGCCGGACGCGAGGCCTACAAAAAATTTTTGCTTTCTTTTGATACGGTGTTCCCTTTGCTCTACGCGTGCGCATTAGGATTAAACACAGCTGTTCTGCTTCGGCGAGCCTTTCCGAAGTTGGCTCAAGCAAGCAAACTATACTTGATCCCTCTAGGCGCAGGTATTGTTGATTACTTGGAAAACGGGACGCTTTTGCTTATACTGGACCGTTATCCTAAACATTTAGACGCATGGGCCTATCTTGCCGGGGGATTTACCCTCACGAAGTGGCTGATCTCGGCCAGTTGCCTGGTCGCTCTAGTCATCTCGATCGTCACGATAATCGTAAGACGGTTAAACAGGTACAGAACTGAAACTCGATGACCCGGCGAGCATCGGGGCTAACAGAACCGAACCGCAAACAAGGCAGCGTCATCATTCGATGTCCGCTGCCTTGTTTTTTCGATGGGTTTAAGCCTCTTCCCGCAGCTCCTCCACCACGCTCGCCTTCGCGATCTTGCGCAGCGGGCCCTGTACGGACAGCAGTCCGACGCCGAGTGCGAAGACGCAGGAGATGACGGCGCCAGTCACCGGGAACGAGAAGGAAAGTCCCTCGATGTTGTTCATCTGGCGGTACAGCAGGAAGCAGATGCCAACGCCCAGCAGCAGGCCCCAGAAGGCGCCGATGACGCCGAACCAGACGCCTTCGAGCGTCGCCATGCGCCGCAACTGCTTCATCGTCATGCCGACGGCTTGCAGCAGGCCAAATTCGCGGCGGCGGAGCATCAGATTCGTTTGCACCGTATTGATGATGTTCAAGCTGCCGATCAGACCGATGACACCCAGGAAGCCGTAGATGAAAACCTTCATCTGCACATTGAACTGCCGCGTCTGCCGCTGCTCTTCGATAAAATCGATCAGGCGGATGGACGGGTCCTGATTGGTCATCGCCTGCAGCGCTTGCTTGACTGGGTCGCCGTCCGCGCCGTCGGCCAGGGCGATGTCGAGCCCCCGCAGCGCCGTATCGTTCGGTGCCAGCTCGATCGGCACGCCCTTCAGCAGCGCCGCGTAGGTTGCCTTCGTCCCGATCACGTACAGCTCAGTGTCGAGGACGGTCGGGTTAAATGGCGCCTGACTCAGGATGCCGCCGACGCGCACCTCGCGCATCAAAGGCTTCTCCTGGGTACCGAAGTTGAGAGAGAGCGAGTCTCCTATTTTCAGATTGGAGAGGTCCAGGTTGATTTTCTTGTTTTCAGCGATGACCAACGGCTTCACCTGCTGCACGATGAGCACGCCGTTCGTCTCGGACAATTTGGCCGGATCGGCCGTCCCGGCGATGAGGTAGGGCTCGGCCTGCTTCATGCGCTCGTCGTCGTACAGCGTGGTGTAGGCGGGCACGATGCGAATTTCTTTGCCGCCGAGCGTCGACTTGGCGAACACATCATCGCCCATTTTCGACAAATAATCTCCGTTGAGCTTGGCACTTGGCAGATAGATCTGCGCGCTCGGCATATTGTAGCGCCCATAGACATGCTCGACGCCCGGGAGTGCCTTGATATCGGCAATCGTCTGCGCATCGAACGCGTCGGCTGTATTTGACGAGGGGCGGGTCTGATTGCCGTTCTCCGTCTGCGTGAACGAGGTCAGCAATTGGAAGGCCACCTGATCGTCCCGAGAGTCGTTCACCGCCATCTTGAACGCTTCCTGTGCGAAGTAGTGGAAAACGATGAACAGCGTGATGCTGACGACGATCGAGAAGGCGGTAATCCGGAACTTGGACCGGTTGCGGCGAATGTTCTTGGACGCCATGTCGCCCTCGATGCCGAGCAAGCGGAGAACGGAAGGCAGCCTGACGCGTCTGTACGTCTCGCGCACGATATTGCCCGTACCACGGACGGCGTCGACCGGCGAGACGCGGCTCGCCTTGCGGGCGGGCAGCCAGGCTGCGAGCAGCACCGCCAGAAGGCCGACGATCGCGCTGCCGACGATGATCCACAGGTGCAGGGACAGCTTGAAGCCTTCAAAGGTAAGGATATCCGCACCAGCCGCAGCCATCAGTTCAAGCACAAGCCACAACCCGCCCCAGCCCACGATGAGGCCGGCGGGGATCCCGACCGCCGCCAGCAGGCCGGCCTCACGGAACACGATGCCGCGCAGCTGCGACGGCGTCGCGCCGATTGTGCGCAGCAGGCCGAAGTGACGCATGCGCTCGAGCACGGCGATGTTGAAGGCGTTGTAGATGACGGCGATTGTGGACAGGACGACAAGGCCGATGAGCACACCGAATATGGTGATGAGCGTGAGGTTGAGACGCTTGTCCGCGGTCTCTCCCTTCAGGGCGAGAAGCTGCGTATTCGTGCCGAACGTCTTGGGGCTCAGCTTCTCGAACTCGGCCAGCTGCGAGCTGATGTCGACGCCCCGCTTAAAGGTCGCGGCGGCGGACAGACGCGTGCCGGGTATGTCGGCCATCGCTGCGGCATTGTCCATCCATGCATAGGCGGCACCCGTGCCGTAGGTCATGTTCAGGCGCTGGTTGTTCAAGACGCCGACGATCGTATACGCCTGCTTTGTGCCGTCCGGCTTAACGAGCTCAGCCTTGCCGCCCAGTCCCGGCGCACCGGGAAGCTGCGCGAGCGCCCATTCCTCGACGACGGCTTCCCCCGCCGCCGAAGGGAATCGGCCCTTCAGCAGATGGACCGGCGCCAGCTCGAAGCCTGCGGTCGTCGCTTCAGCAAGCTCGAGCTTGTAGCCCTTCGCGAGCTCCGTGAGCGCCCCTTTTCGAATCGCGCCGGCTTCCTTGATGAGCGCATGATGCTGCAGCGTCTCCAGCAGCTCAGTCGTTGCGGAGCTGTAGCTGATCTCATAAGCGCCATAGTCGTAGATCGTCTGATCGACCATATTGTCCTTCATGCTCTGGCCCATCGTGCCAAGCGCGCTGATGAGCGCGACCGAGAGCAGAATGCCGACGATCGTCAGGACGGTGCGTCTTTTTTGCTGCTTCAGATACTTGCCTGCAAGCGCGCCGTAGCCGTTCATTGGACCACGCCCCCGCGGCTGTCGCTGACGAGGCGTCCGTCCTGCATGCGCAGCACGCGGTCGGCTTCGGCGGCGACGTTCATATCGTGCGAGATGATGACGACCGTCTGGTGGAACTGGCGAACGGCGAGCTTCAGCAGCTCGAGCACCTCGCGTCCGTTGGCGCTGTCGAGATTGCCGGCCGGCTCGTCGGCGAGCACGATGGCGGGACGGTAG
>NZ_JAGXJW010000119.1 GCF_019091135.1 Cohnella sp. GbtcB17
GACTTAATAACTTTGCATTTTTCGCAAATGGGTTTGACCGATGGTCTCACCTTCATGGTAATAGCCTCCTAAAGTGTGCGGCGGCGCTGCTGCGCGGATGCGCGTCATGCTGCCGTCACGTGTGGTTCGGTAGACCGGAAGAACTATTTGCGGTAAGTGATGCGGCCTCGCGTCAGATCATACGGCGAGAGCTGGATCACGACCTTGTCGCCCGTCAGGATCCGGATGAAGTGCATCCGCAGCTTGCCGGAGACATGAGCCAGAATCTCATGGCCGTTCTCGAGCTTCACCCTGAACATCGCGTTCGGCAGCGGTTCGACGACCACGCCTTCCACTTCGATTACGTCCTCTTTGGCCACCGTCATTCTCCTTTCTCTTCAGCATGCGCTTCGAGCCGCCTCATGGCAGTGACGACGGCATGCCTGAGCTTGCCGTTGGTCACGCGTCCGGTGTCCCGAATGCTGCTTGCGACTTCGTCGCTCACGATGCCGACCGATTCGAGATGCAGCACGTTTTTGCGCTTCGGCCGGTCGAACCGGCGCTTGTCGCCGTCGGCGACGATCGCGAATCGCTCGTCGGCTAGGGCGATGACCACCGCCAGCTGACCTTCGTCTTTGCCGCGGCGGCTTCTCACGACTTCCCCGGGCGACAGCGCTGACGTCTCCGTCATAGCCGCCGCCTAGTCTTCCGTACGGGTCAGATTCTCGAACCCGTCCTCGGTTACGGCGATGGTGTGCTCAAAGTGCGCGCACAGCGAGCCGTCCACCGTCACGACCGTCCAGTTGTCCGAGAGGGTCCGCACGTAGCGCGAGCCCAGGTTCACCATCGGCTCGATGGCGAGCACCATGCCCGGCTTCAGACGCGGCCCTCGGTCGGGCACGCCATAGTTGGGAATTTGCGGCTCTTCGTGAAGTTCGCGTCCGACACCGTGTCCGACGTATTCCCGCACGACCGACATGCCCGCCTCTTCGATCACCTTCTGGATGCCGTGTGACACCGTGAACAGCCTGACATCCGGCTTCACGAGCGCAAGGCCCGCATACAGCGAGGCTTCGGTCACCTCGAGCAGACGCTGCGCGTCCGCCGAGATGGCGCCGACGCCGTAGGTCCAGGCGGAATCGCCGTGGTAGCCCTTGTACTGCGCGCCGATGTCGATGCTGATGATATCGCCCTCTTGAAGCACCCGGGGACCGGGGAAGCCGTGCACCAGTTCTTCGTTGACCGATGCGCAAATGCTGGATGGAAAACCGTTGTAGCCTTTGAAAGACGGAACCGCGTCCTGACTGCGGATGTACGCGTCGGCGATCCGGTCAAGCTCGGCGGTCGTCACGCCCGGACGCACAGCTTCACGCATGAGCTGATGCGTCTTGGCGACGATCTCTCCGGCCCGTCTCATCAAGTTCAGTTCCGATTCGGACTTGCACACGATCATGGCCGGTTACCCTCTGAGGAGGGAGGAAATATCGGCCGTAACCGCGTCGATGTCCTTCTCCCCGTCCACTTCTCGGAGCAGCCCTTTGCCTTCGTAGTAGGCAAGCAGCGGAGCCGTCTTGCTCGTGTATTCATCCAGCCGGGTACCGACCTTCTCCTCCGTATCGTCGGAGCGCTGATACAGCTCTCCGCCGTCCTTGTCGCATACGCCCTCGACTTGGGGCGGATTGAACAGGACGTGATACGTAGCGCCGCAGGTCCGGCAGATCCGTCGGCCCGTCAGGCGGGCGAGCAGACGATCGCGATCCACCTTCAGGTTGACGACGTGATCGATCTTCTTGCCGAGTCCGGCGAGAATCTCGTCAAGCGCTTCGGCCAGCGCTAGCGTGCGGGGGAAGCCGTCGAGCAGGAACCCCTTGTCGCAGTCGGCCAGGGACAGACGGTCCTTGACGATGCCGTTGGTGACTTCGTCCGGCACGAGGAGGCCTTGGTCCACGTACTTCTTGGCTTCCTGCCCAAGCGCGGTGCCTTCCTTCATCGCCAGACGGAATGCGTCGCCGGTCGAGATGTGCGGCACGCCGAACGAATCGACGATGCGTTCCGCCTGCGTGCCTTTGCCGGCCCCAGGAGGACCCATAAACAGGATGTTCATTGCCGTACCTCCTGAATGTCCCTCATTTTGAAGCTGTTGAAACTGAGCTTACTTATTGATGAACCCCTTGTAGTGACGCTTGATCAGGTTGCTCTCGACCTGCTTCATCGTCTCGAGCGCGACGCCGATGACGATCAGCAGCGACGTGCCGCCCAGCTGAACCGACTTCGGAAGGCCGAAGGCGGAGCCGAAGATGACGGGAAGAATCGAGATGACAGCCAGGAACAGCGCCCCGGCGAGGGTGATGCGGGTGATGACTCTCATCAGGTAGCCTGCCGTCGGCTTGCCCGGGCGAATGCCTGGGATGTAGCCGCCGTTCTTCTTCATGTTGTCCGCCAGCTGTTGCGGGTTGAACTGTACGAACGTGTAGAAGAAGGTGAACCCGACAATCAGCAAGATATAGAATACCATACCGAGCGGCTTGTCGTAGTACAGATGGCTGATGATCCAGTTGGCCCAAGTGTGACCGGCCCAGAACTGGGCGATCGTGATCGGGAACATCAGGAGCGACGAAGCGAAGATGACAGGGATGACGCCAGCGCCGTTAACCTTAAGCGGGATATGCGTCGACTGGCCGCCGTACATCTTCTGGCCGACTACGCGCTTGGCGTATTGGACCGGAATCTTGCGAACGCCCTGCTGGACGAAGATAACGCCGACGATGATCAGCAGAATCACGATCAGGATGATGACCATCTTCAGGACGGCCCAGAAGATCTGGTCGCCGTTCACGAATTGGTCCTGATAGATCTCTTGGATATACGTCGGAATTCGGGAGACGATCGCCGCGAACATCAGAATCGAGATGCCGTTGCCGATGCCCTTCTCGTTGATCTGCTCGCCGAGCCACATCAGGAAGGCCGTACCGGCCGTAAGCACGATGGCGATCAGGATATAGGTCGCCGGCGACGGATCGATGACCATCTTCGCGCTGTAGATCCGGTTGAAGCCGATCGAGGTCGCGAAAGCTTGGATCAAACCGAGGACAATCGTCAGGTAACGGGTTAACTGCGCCGACTTGCGCTTGCCGATCTCGCCTTCTTTGGCCCACTCCGCGAGCTTCGGAATGACGTCCATGGAGAGGAGCTGCACGATGATCGACGCCGTAATGTACGGCACGATCCCGTGCGCGAAGATCGAGAACTGGAACAGCGCGCCGCCGGAGAACGTATTGAGCAGGCCGAACAGCTCATTGCTTTGCTGATTGGCCTGTTCGAGCACGCTCTTGTCGATGTTCGGCACCGGGATAAAGGAGCCGACACGATAGACGAGCAGTATGAAAAGCGTGAATAGGATCCTCTTGCGAAGGTCCTCGACCTTCCAGATGTTGCTCACGGTAGCGAACATTAGATCACCTCGGAGTTACCGCCGGCGGCCTGGATTTTTTCAGCAGCGGATTTGGAGAACTTGTGGGCTTTAACGGAGATAGCTGCAGTCAGCTCGCCGTTGCCCAGAATCTTGATGCCGTCCTTAGGGTTCTTTACGATCCCTTCGGAGAGCAGCAGTTCCGGCGTTACTTCCGTGCCGGCTGCGAATCCGCTCAGTTGATCCAGGTTAACAATCGCGTATTCCGTAGCAAAACGGTCGTTGTTGAAGCCGCGCTTCGGGAGTCTGCGGTACAACGGGTTTTGACCGCCTTCGAAGCCGGGGCGTACGCCGCCGCCGGAACGAGCGTTCTGGCCTTTATGGCCGCGCGTGGACGTCTTGCCCATGCCGCTGCCGATGCCGCGACCGACGCGTTTGCGGCTGAACTTGGATCCAGTTGCAGGAGAAAGTTCATGCAATTTCATCGTTCGTCGCACCTCCTTGATTGATTTGCCTTGCTTTTGGCTATATAGCCTTATACTTCTTCGACGGAGATCAGGTGGCTAACGGTGTTAACCATGCCGCGGATCGCCGCATTGTCTTCTTTGACAACCGTCGAGTTCACTTTGCCTAGGCCCAGCGACTTGACGGTTTGGCGTTGGTTCTCAGGACGGCCGATCAAGCTGCGCTTGAGGGTGATCTGCAATTTCGCCATTTTAACCCCTCCTTAACCCAACAGCTCTTCCACGGTTTTGCCGCGGAGCTTGGCTACGTCTTCGGCGCGCTTCAGGCGGGACAGACCTTCCAACGTCGCGTTGATCATGTTCATCGAGGTGGAGGATCCCGGCGATTCCGTCAAAATCTCGCCGCCGCCGGCCAGTTCGAGTACAGCGCGGACAGGCCCGCCCGCGATCACGCCCGTACCTTCGGATGCCGGCTTCAGCAGCACTTTGCCGGCGCCGAAGTGTCCCGTAACGGCGTGCGGAATCGTCTTGCCGACAAGCGGAATGAAAATCAAGTTCTTCTTAGCGTCATCGACGCCTTTGCGGATTGCGTCCGGTACTTCGCTGGCTTTGCCGATGCCCGCGCCAACCCAACCTTTGCCGTCGCCTACGACGACAAGAGCGCTGAAGCTAAAGCGACGACCGCCCTTGACGACTTTGGAAACGCGGTTGATCTGGACCATTTTTTCGGTAAGTTCCAGGGTATTAGGATCTACACGCAAGTCGTTAACCTCCTTGTTTGCGTAATATTAGAACTGAAGACCAGCTTCGCGAGCCGCGTCTGCCAGTGCTTGAATGCGTCCGTGGTACAGGTAGCCGCCGCGATCGAATACGATGCTCTCGTATCCCTTCGCCTTAGCGCGTTCTGCCACCAGTTGACCGACCTTAGCAGCCGCTTCGACGCTGCCGCCGTTGCCGATCTCGCCGATTTCCTTATCCAGCGTGGATGCCGATGCCAGGGTCACGCCCTTGACGTCGTCGATCAGCTGCGCATAGATATGCTTGGAAGAACGGAACACGGAGAGGCGGGGACGTTCGTTCGTGCCGCTGATCTTCTTGCGCACGCGCAGGTGACGCTTCAGACGGGCCTTGTTCTTGTCGCCTTTGGTAATCATTCCGGGGTTCACTCCCTTCTCGCTTCGCTATTCGACCGGTCTCAGGCAACGGATCGCCGTGTGCCGGCCGAGTGCCATATCTTAAGCGGCTCGTTGCCGCCCTTCATTACTTCTTCTTGCCGGCTTTGCCTTCCTTGCGGATAATGCGTTCGCCTTCGTACTTGATGCCTTTGCCCTTGTACGGCTCCGGCGGACGGACTTCGCGGATCTTCGCTGCGATCGCGCCGACCGCTTCCTTGTCGATGCCGCGAACCGTGATGCGGTTCTGAGCCGGCACGTCGAACTCGATGCCGCCTGCTGCCAGGAATTCGACCGGGTGCGAGTACCCGACGTTCAGGACGAGCTTCTCGCCTTGCTTGCTGGCACGGTAACCGACGCCGACAAGCTCAAGGTTCTTGGCGAAGCCTTCGGTAACGCCGCTTACCATGTTGGCGACGACGGAGCGCGTCGTGCCGTGCAGAGCGCGGTGTTCTTTGTTGTCGGAAGGACGTTCGACGTTGATGACGCCTTCTTCGACGACCAGCTTCATGTCTTTATGCAGTTCGCGGCTCAGCGTGCCCTTCGGGCCCTTGACCGTGATGACGTTGTTGTCCAGGTTCACGTTCACGCCGTTTGGCCCCTGGATGGGTTTGCGTCCGATACGGGACATTGGTACACCTCCTAACTTGTCGCTTTAAATTACCAGACGTAGCAAAGGACTTCGCCGCCGGCTTTCCCTTGACGGGCTTCCTTGTCGGTGATGATGCCTTTGGACGTCGAGATGATCGCGCTGCCGAGGCCGCCGAGTACGCGCGGTACTTCGTTCGACTTCGTGTAGACGC
>NZ_JAGXJW010000012.1:0-65203 GCF_019091135.1 Cohnella sp. GbtcB17
GTCGCAATCCCGAGAATACCCTACTCTTTTTGTGCTTTCTAGGCCAAAAATTGGTACACAAACATTTATACATCATCGGCTGCCGGGGCCACAGCGGCAGCTTTTGCCGCTATCCGCTTTCGCCGCGAGGCTGCAGGGCCAATAGCGGCAGCTTTTGCCGCTATTCGCTTGCGCCGCGTGGCTGCCGGGGCCAATAGCGGCAGCTTTTGCCGCTATCTGCTTGCGCCGCGAGGCTGCAGGGCCAATAGCGGCAGCTTTTGCCGCTATTCGCTTGCGCCGCGTGGCTGCCGGGGCCAATAGCGGCAGCTTTTGCCGCTATTCGCTTGCGCCGCATGGCTGCGCCAGGCTAAAGCAAGTTCGCAAAAGCGGCACAGCCCATCCGGGCTGATGCCGCTTATCCGCTTTTTCGTCGCCTGAGCAATTAGTCCGTCGACAGTACGATCGCCTGGCGCGGCCCCAGCTTAAACCGGTCCAAACGCTGTCCCTCCAGTCCCTCGCCCGGCTCGCTGTCGATGCGCACCGCGAGTCCTCCGCCGCTCGCGCCGGCCGCGATACCGTCCCGCAGCAGCTCGGATACCGAGAGTGGAACCGCCGCCTCCGTGCCCAAGTTGAACACGGCGAGCAACGTGCCCGCTTCCGAGCGATAGCCGTATGCGACGATATCGTCCGGCGCAGCCGGCGTAAAAAAGCGGTCCGGCCTCATCAAGGGCAGCAGCCGCTTGCGCGCTTCGGACAGCCGCTCCAGCAACCCGATCATCGGCCTCGGATTTGTCCAATTCATCGTCATCTCATGGAAAAACGCACGCGGAATGTCGGAGCCGTCCGTGTTGTCGCCGAGTCCGCAGTTCATCGGCCGCTCTTCGTTCAGCTCGAAGCCGGTCGCGAGGAACGGAATGGCCCGCGGCAGAAAGTGGTTGAACACCGCAATCATCCGCGCGAGCGCCGTTCCGCCACGGCTCGTGATTCGCGGCGTATCCGCCGTCTCGGCGCAGGCGAACACATGGATGTCCAGCTCCGGCAACTCCCGGACGTAGGCGAGCAGATTGTCCTTGCGGATGTCCGTCATCACGTTCCAGCCGCTGCCGAGCATGATATTGTAGCCGACGGCCGCCGCCTTGCGGTGGTTGCGGTTGAACAGATCCTCGCTGATAAGGAGCGCGTCCGGACGGATCGAGCGGATAGCGTCGAAAATCTCCTCCAGCAGGGGAATCGGCAGCACATGCCCGATATCGATGCGAAAGCCGTCGATCCCGTAGCGCTCGAGATTGAACCTCGCGGCCGCCACCAGCACATCCCACAGCTCCCGGTTCGGCTCCTCGCCCGGATAATAGTTGCATTTAATCGTATCGAACAGCACGTAGGGCGGCTGGTCTTCGCGGATAAAGGGCCGGGCGGCCGGCGCCGTATCGCGGTACAGCCGCCAGAACGTAATATCGGTCCAGATCGGCTGCACGTCGTTGATCCAGTCCGAGTGCGCGGGCGACGTTGTGATGCCCATCTCGGATTCGACGAGCGTCAGCAGCTCCTCGCCCGTCTCTGCGGCACGAAGCTTGAGCCGCTGCCACAGCGCATCGTCCAGCACGTTCGGCGGCTGGGAAAACTGCGCGAGAAAGTCCGCGGTCTCGGCGCTGCGGTACACGGTCTCCAGCTTGTCCGGCGTGCACTCTTCAAAAAAGCCGAGCTCCGGAATATGCGGCAGCCGGAAGCCGTCCAGCGCTTCCTTGCGAATCCAGTACACCCAATCCGGGTGTGCGGCCAGCAGGTCGCTGTTGCGCGCGGTCACCCGCGGAATGAAGTCGACGACGACCCGCATGCCCAGCGCATGGCAAGCCCCAACCAGCGCGGACAGCTCATCGTGCAGCGTCAGCTCCGGCATGCCGTCGAGCAGCGGATCGTGAAGGTTCGGATCCAGCTCAAATAGCGATTGCACCGCGTAAGGAGAACCGATATCGCCCTTCAGATGCAGCGTGCTGTAACGCGTTACCGGCAGCATATAGACGATGTTCACGCCCATACGCCTAAGCAGCGGGAGCAGGAGCATGAATCGGAGAAAGGTGCCCGACTCGATCGCGCCGTCGCCATCGTAGTCCCAGGCCGTCGAATAGCGGACCAGCGTACTATAAATGATGCTGTCGTCAAGATCGGCTTCGGGCGCTGCCGCGGCCGAAGTTGCCGGTACGATCGCTGTCTCCCCTTTGTGCGCCGGTTCGCGAGCGGACGCGGCTTCGGCGGGCGAGACGCACTCCGTCAGCCGATCCAGATGCGCCGACAAAAAGGGGTAGGCATCGACGAGAATCTCGCCCCCCCGGCGCTCCGCGACGTTTGCGTATTCGCACGTATTCCAAATTTCCGGCACCCATATCCGTGTCCGGCCTTCCCCCTGCTCCGCCACGAACGCCGCGATTCGTCGCAGCGGCTCCTCAATTCGCATCGTCGATTTCTCCTCTCCCCGTATCCGCAGGCTCAATCGCCCGTGCGCCTACCCTGTACTTTACATTTGAAAATACGGTCGTCTGCTCGGTCGGCTCCCACGTCTTCGAGAACAGGCCGATCCGGTCGACCTCGTCCGGCGCATCCAACTCAAGCAACATCTCCCACGGCTCGCCGACATCGTGCCGGGCCAGAAAACGCAGCTTGCCCGCATCCGACGCCTCGACGCGAAGTCCGTGCACGGCAGCCACCTCCGGCCTTGCATACAGTTCGTAATTGTCCGTGCGCTCCGGATAAAAGACGCCGAGCAGCTTGCGTCTTGCGCAGCCGAACATGATCTTGCCTTTAGTCTTGAACTTCACGATGATGCCATTGTGGAAGCAGCCGCCGAACTTTACGTCGTTCATCGTCTCCGTCTCGAAGGCGAACGCGCCCGGCGCCGGCGAGAGCAGCAGCTGCGGCGCCTCGTCCTTCACGATCCACGTATCGTCGATGCGGCCTGCGGTATGCACGATGCGAATCTGCTCGCCCGAACGCTCGATCGCAGTTCCGTTCGGATTAAACGCCCGCAGAAGCTCGCCCTCACCCAGCTCGAACGCCTCCCCGCCTTCACGCCCCGCCTTCGCGGCCGAGACGGCCGCACTTAGCTGAAGCAGCGCCGCATCGAAAAAGGCATGCTCTTCCTCCACGATCCGCTCGATCTCGGGCATCAGGTCCGCAAAGCGATACGTCCTTTCGCCGATCCGGTCGAAAAGCGCGAGCCGAACCGGCTCCCATGATGCCGCAATCCTCGCGCTCCGCGCTCGCAGCGCTTCGATATCGGCAGCGGCGCCTCCCGCCTGCCCGAGCAGCTTGAACAGCAGCTCGTAGTAGACGGTCTTGTAATTCGAGAGCGGAATCGCCTTGGCGAACCTGCCGGCATCCTGCCGCGTCTCCACCTCGACCGCGATCTCCCGCTCCAGGAACCGGAGCTCCGACGCCCCTCGCCTCCAGCGCTCCAGCTGATCGCGATGGTAAACAAGGGATGCCGCAAGAGAGAGCGGTTCGTCCGAGGAGCGGCCAAGCGACCACAAATAAGGCATGGTGCCTTCCGCGCACCAGTTCGCGGCGTATAGCCTGCTCATCTCGTACAATGCCGCGAACGGGACGACGAAGTCCCGATAGACAGGCCGCGCGCCGTCGTCGATATGCATGTTGTCCAGCACGAACAGCAGGTCCCGCTTCACATCGTAGCCTTTGACGATAAAATAGTGCGTGTGCGGTTCGCTGCGATAATGATGCGAATAATACAGACCGTACAGATCGCCGGGCACAAGCGCCGGACGTCCCTGTTCGAGCGTGTCCGCGAGGATCGCCCTCATCTCCGCCTCGCTGCCGAACGAGCGACGGTCGATGTCCACTTGGAAAAGCGGCTTCAGTGTCTTCTCGTACAGCTCGAAAAAGTCGGTGTGCGGTTCGCTGCTGCGTTCGAACAAGTCCGCCTTCCAGCCGTCCGGGAAAAAGGTGAGACCGAACTGAGCATGGAACAAAAACAGATCGAAGCTGCCTGGCGCCAGCGAATCGAACAAAATGGCCATCGGCTTGGTGAAGCAGTTGATCTGTTCCCACGTAAAGGCGTCCCGGTTCGGCACGACGCCGCCGAGCACGCGGATCGGCGAAGGCGTCTGCACCTGCGCCAGGTCCGCCTCGACGATCGCGCGGAAGGCAAAGCGCCCCTGTCGCTGCCGTAGCAGCGAGGCGAGCCCGGCCGGGGTCGGCTCGGCATACAGGTCCGATGCCTTGGCGGGAATGCCGCGCGCCTTAAGGAGAGCGACCGCACGAAGGACATGGAGCGAATGACCGCCCCAGGCGAAAAAATCGTCGGCCGGCCCGAGCGGCTCGCCCGGCAGCAGCGAGGAAAGGCACGCCGCGATCGTATCGGCCAGCGCGCGATCGCCCTCGGCGTCGCTGAATCGGAGCGGGCCGTCGGCGACCGTCGCGCTCGCCTCCGGCGTTGGGCGGGTTTCGGACGCGCCGGCGTCGCTGCCGTCTGCGCGGACGGATGCCCGGGCCTGCTCGGCGGCGGGGGCTGCGACAGGAGCTTGCGCGGCGGCGAAGGCTTCGGCGGAAGCTTGCACAGCCCCGAATGCGGGTGCTGCGAACGCAGCCGCGCCCGGCGCCAGATCGACCAGCGCGCGCCGGCCCACCTTGCCGCGTGGCGTGAGCGGCAGCGCGGCCGGCCCCGCGAACGCCGCCGGAATCATGTACGCCGGCAGCCACTGCGCGGCGTACGAACGCAGCTCGGACGGCGGCACCGGCCGCGAAGCCGTGTAATACGCATACAGCTCGCGGATGCCGTGCGCATCCTCGCGATCGACGACCGCCGCCATCCGGACGGCGTCGTGCGCCAGCAGGCAGCTCTCGATCTCGCCCGGCTCGATCCGGTAGCCGCGGATCTTGACCTGGCGGTCGAGCCGGCCGAGATGCTCGATCGTGCCGTCCGTCAGCCAGCGGGCGAGATCGCCCGTCCGGTACAGCCTGCCGCCCGCGAGCGGATGGACCGCGAACGACCGCGCCGTCAGTTCGTCCCGGCCGCGGTAGCCGCGCGCAAGACCTTCTCCGGCGATGCACAGCTCGCCGGCCATGCCGACGGGGAGCAGCTCGCCCCGCCGGTCCAAGATCAGCACCTGCGTATTGGCGATCGGCCGACCCACCGTGATGAGACGTTCGGCGGTCACGTCCTGCAGCGTCGACCAAACGGTCGTCTCCGTCGGCCCGTACATATTGAAGATCCGGGCATCCGTCCGCTGCCTGAGCTGCGTCAGCAGCATAGGCGGCAGCGGCTCCCCGCCGAGCATCAGCAGCTCTGCACCGCCGAGGAACGGCTCCGCCGGATCGTCGCCCTCCAGCAGCAGCTGCATGCGCGAGGGCGTCATCTGCACGACGTTGACTCCGCCGCGCAAGACGAGCGACCGCAACGCATCCCCGTCCTTAAGCTCGGCTTCCGTCGCAAGCGCGACCCGCATGCCCTTGGAGAGCGGCAGCAGCACTTCGGTGACAAAGATGTCGAAGGATACCGTCGTCACGCCGAGTACGACCGGTGAGCCGGGCAGCGGCAGCGACGATGCCATCGCTTCGACGAAGTTGACGGCCGCTCCGTGCTCGATCATGACGCCCTTCGGCTTACCCGTAGAGCCCGACGTATAAATGAGATAGGCGAGGTCTCCCGCGCCAGCCCCACCGCTCAGTCCGGCGGCGCTCGGTCCAGCTTCTATCCCGGTTCCAGCCTCTATACAGGCTCCTGGCTCGTCTTCAAGCCCGTCTTGCAGTTCAACGAGCACGAACCCTTCTCCCGTCGCCGTCTTCCATGCCGCCGCGCGATCGCACATGCCCGGCGAGACCAGCAGACACCTGGCCCCGCTGTCCGCCAGACTGTAGGCGATTCGATCCGCCGGATGCGCGGGATCGAGCGGCAGGTACGCAGCGCCGGCCTTGAGAATGCCGTAGATGCCGGCGAGCAGCGCCGGCGACCGCTCCGCCAGCAGGCCGACGATCGTGCCCGGTCCGGCCCCCGCTTGCCGCAGACGCCCGGCGATCCGGTCAGCCGCTTCGTTCAGGCGCCCGTAGCTTACGGCGCGTCCAGCGCATTCGACGGCGATCCGCCCCGGCGTCAGCGCCGCCTGCGTCTCGAAAAGACCGTGCAGCGTGCGGTCCGCCGGATACGGCCGGCGCGTATCGTTGAACGACGCCAATAGGCGGAGCGTCCGATGTCCGGTCGTCATCGGCAGCTCGGCCAACCGGCGCCCGCCGTCCGCGATCATGCCGACAAGCAGCGCTGTGAGCGACTCCGCCATCGCCTCGACGCGCTGCGCGTCGAAGCAGATCTTGCGGTATTTCAAATCGACGGTGAAGCTGCCGTCCGGCGCCCATTCGTGGACAACGACGTCGAGCGGATTCGCCTGGCAGCCGGCATACAGCTCCCGCGTCTCCACGGCCAGCCCGTCCAGCGTGTCGCGCGGCTTCGTGTTGTACACGTTGACGGTCGCCTGGAACAGCCCGTCCCGGCCTTTCTTGCGCAGCTCCAGATCCTGGGTCAGCAGATCGTAGGGGTACTTCTGGTGCGGCAAGCAGGTCCTCAGCCGCTCGTGAACCTTCCGGATGAAGTCGTCCGCCGTATCCGTCTCTTCCGCCCGGATTCGCAGGGGCATCGTACTCGCGAACATGCCGAACAGTCCTTTTTCCTCGCGGTTCGTCCGGTTGTAGACGGGCATGCCGACGACCAGGTCGGCGGCGTTCGCGTCGCGATGAAGCAGGATGAGCGCCAGCGCCGCGAATAGGGCGTGGACGGACACGCCGCGCGCCTCGGCGTGACGCCGAACGGCGTCGCTCAATTCCGGATCGATGCGAAACGAATGGCGCGCACCGGCAAGGCTGCCCTCGACGAGCGGATACGGCGGCTCCGGCAGCTCGGCGAACTGCGCCCGCCAGAAGCGCCGGTCCCGCTCGAAGCGCGGCGAAGCGGCATACTGCCGCTCGCGCTCCAACAATGAGAAATAGCCGGCCGCCTCCGTCACGCCTTCCTTGTCCGTCTTCACTTCGTCCCATCGCTCGGACGTCCCGTCCGTCCGATCCGTCTCATACAGATCCGCGATTCGCTCCGACAGCAGCTGCACCGACCAGCCGTCCGCGATCGCGTGATGGAATCGGTACGTATAGCCCGTGCGGCCGCCGTCCAGCCGGAACATCGCGAAGCGGAACAGCACATCGTCGGAGAGCTGCATCGGCTCGGCGGCGCCGCGGCGTACGAAGCGCTCCAGCTCGGCATCCGGGTCCGCTTCGCCCGACAGATCGACGAGCGGAATCCCGAACGACGGCGGAGCCTCCCGCAGCCGCTGCATCAAGCCGTCCGGCGTCTCGACGAACCCGAGCCGGAACGCGTCGTGCTCGCTCACGAACCGGCGTATCGCGCGCGCCAGCCGCCCGAAGTCGACCGCGCCATGGATGACGGAGGTGCAGCCCACGACATGGAGCGACGTATCTGGATAGCGCTGCTCGACGTAGCCGATCCGCTTTTGCGGATGGGTCAGCGGAAACAAGGCGGCTGGAGCCGCGGCTGAAGCAGTGGACGAAGCTGCGGTTCCGGCGGCGGGCGCAGGACGCTCGGTATCGGTCATACGCATCGGTTGTCCTCCTTAGGCCGAGATTTGAGTGCCGGTCAGATTTTTGATCCATTTGCGCGACCGAAACCGCAGCAGTCCCGCGCCCAGGCGAACGAGCTCTTCGAGCGACAGGAAAAAATACACCCAGAACAGCGGCTGCTTCCAGACGAACGAGAGCAGCAGCCCGAGGGGGACGCCGATCAGCCAGGTGGCGGCCGACTCCATTTTGAATACGAACTTGCTGTCCCCGCCGCTCTGGAGGATGCCGCCAGCGATGATCATGTTGGCCACCTTCACCCACATGAACGCGGCGAATACCCAGAGGACGTGAACGGACAGATCGCGCACCTCCCCGGTGATCGAGAATGCCGACGCGTACAGCGGCGACAGCGCCGCGATGCCCGCGCCCAGCGCCAGCGACAGGCCGATGCCCGTGCGAATCAGCCGCCCGGCATAATCGAGCGCGAGCCCGTGCTCGTCCGCGCCGAGCCGGTTGCCCACCAGCACGCCGGCCGCACCCGCCAGGCCCGACAGCAGCCCGATGCTGAGACCTTGCAGCGGAAACGTGACCGTCATCGCCGTCATCTCGGTCGTCCCCATCCGGCTGTAAATGACGGCGTAAGCCGCCTCGCCCAGCACCCAGATCAGCTCCGTCAGCACGATCGGGTAAGTCGTAAGCAAAAACTTTCGCGCCAGATCGCCGCGAAAGCGCAGCAGATGCCGGAATCCCGCCGCGCCGGGCAGCTTGAACCGGTACACCGCCCCGACGATCAGCAGGCACTCGACGATGCGGGCCGTCAGCGTCGCATAGGCCGCGCCGGCCAGTCCCAGCTTCGGAAATCCCCAGTTGCCGAAAATCAGCAAGTAGTTCAGCGCAACGTTGACGATCACGACCGCGAGGCTGACGTACATCGGATATTTGACGTGCCCCGTGCTGCGCATGATGGCCGAATAGATCATCGTGAGCATCGTCGGCACGTAGCTGAGCGCCACGATTTTCAGAAAAATGTCGCCTTCGCCCGTCACCCGCGCGTCGGTCGTGAACAGCCCCAGGCAGAATTCCGGCATGAGAAAAACGAACGCCGAGAACGCCGCGGACAAGGACAGCCCGATAAGCAGCGTTATGCCGAGCAGATCGGTGATGCTGCGCACGTCCTTGCTGCCCCAGTATTGGGCGGCGTAAACCGACAATCCGGTCGCGAGACCCGCGAGGACGACGGAGATGACGCTGTAGATTTTGCTCGCCATGCCCACCGAAGCGATCGCCACGTCGCCGAGCTGCCCGACCATGAGCTGGTCGGTCATGTACAGGGCGGCCATGATCAAGCTCTGCAGCGCGATGGGGACGGCGATTTTGTACAAGCTTTTGTAAAAGCCGGCTTTCGTGTCATCCATGAAGCAAAGCATCCTCCCCGGCATCGCGGTAACGGGCGTAGCGCATCAGCGTGTAATTTTTGCGGGGCTGGACGTCGACGACGCTGAACCGCTTTGTGAACGACATGCGGTCGTAGCCCTGCCCGTCCACCAGCGTGATGTTGGTGCCGCCGCCGATAATAATCGGCAGCTGCATCAGGATAATCTCGTCCACGAGGTTGCGATCGAAGACGTGCCAGTTGAGCAGGCCGCCGCCTTCGACCATCAGCCGCTTGAAGCCGTATTCGGTCTCGAGCCGGTCGAACAGCGCAGCGAAGTCGACGAGCTCCTCGCCGCACACGATGACCTCCTTGCCCTTATTTTCAATCTGCCGCCGCTTGTCCTCGTTCATGCCGCACTCGGTCGTCACGATCAGCGTGCGTTCGGCGTCCGACAGAATGTTGCTCGCCGGCGGGATGTCGAGCGTGCGGGTGGGCACGATCCGGACGGGATTGCGGTTCGGCTCGTAGCGGTTGGTCAGGAAGGGGTTGTCCGTGCAAATCGTATTTTTGCCGACCATGATCCCGTCGACCTGGCCGCGGAAGCGGTGAATATAGGTCATGTCGTCCTCGTCGAACAGCTGAAAAAGCTCCTTGCTCGACTGCCCCTCGCCGAACGTCAGCTTGCCGTCGATCGAAACCTGGCTGAATACGGTCACTCTCATCCGATGTTCGCTCCTTTTTTGAGTTGATCCACATAAGCGTCCACCTCGGCCATGACGGCCCTCGCCCGTTCTTGCATGGCGGCGCGCGCCAGAGGGGCGCCGTCCTCCGGCAGCCGCCGAAGCCCTTCCTCCATGCCGACCCAGCCGGCGATCATATAAGGGCTGACCGGCATCGGCCGACTCGCTCTGAGCTGCTCGATCAGCCGGCGCTTGTTCGCGGTCCCGGCCGATTCGAGCCGTTTCAGCGCGGCGATCGAAGCGGGTATCCGCTGCACGCGGTCGGCCCACAGCCGCTGGCATTCGTCGCTCAGCATGAAGGCCGCGTAGGCGCGCAGGGCCGCGCCGCGCGGAGACGACAGCGATCCGCACGGAAATATAAGTCCGATCGAAGAGCACATCGATACGGCGGGCCGTCCCCCGATCGCCGGAATGGCGCTCACGGCCAGACGGTCGCCCAGCCTGCGGTTCAAATAGTTGTAGATCCATTCGCCTGTCACAATCGCCCCGATGTGCCCCTCGGCAAACCGTTCGAGCAGCGTCGTCGCACCGTCCAGGCTGGCGATTCTGCCCGACGCCAAACCGCGCCGCAGGAACGCCAGCGCTTGCTCCACGGCTTCCGTATCGAGCGACACCCGACCGCCCTCCATCGGCCAACCGCCGAAGGCGGTCAGAAAAGGGATGAAGTTGTAGGCTTGACCGAGATCGAGCCCGAGCGGAACGATCCCGGCTTCCCGCAGACGCACCGCTTCTCTCTCCAATTCGTCCCAGGTCTGCGGCGCTTCGGGATAATGCGTCTTGTTGACGTAAAGAACGAGGTGGTTGCCCGTGAGCATGGGAACGCCGAACAGACGTCCGCCGATCCGCATCGTATCGAGCGCGGACGACGCGACGAAGCCATGCAGCATGGCTTCGTCCACTTCGGACAAGCGCGCAGCCTCCCAGTAATTCGCCATATCCGAAGGAACCATCGCCATGTCCGGTCCCCCGCCGTCCTCCGGCAGCCGCGTCAGCCGCCGGCCGAGGTCCGCGATGCTCATCGCCTCGGCCCGCACCCGAATCCCGTACCGTTCCTCGTACATCCGCCCGATCTCCTCCAGCACTTCGACCGAAGTGTCTCCAGGCCCGTCGAATTCGTGCCAGATCACCAGTTCTTCAACCTTCCTGCCCGCGCTCATGCGTCTCGTCCCCCTTGTTAATCGAGATATTTCCGTGTGCGCTGTGCTCGCGCTGGATTGCTCATGGTCTTCCGCGACCGGTCCGCGCTCTCCCGTCCGAACCTCATCCCGCCTCTTCCACCGCCGCGCCAGCCCACGGCGCGAACACGGTCTTGATGGCCTCCGAGACGATCCGCTCTCCCGTCGCCGGATCGTAGCCGAGCAGCTCGCGCACGGCCTGCTCGTGCTGCTCCAGACCGTACCGCCCGGTGACGAGCGAATCGAGTCCCGGCATCGTCTCCGCGAGCTGCAGCGCGAGCGGGAACGTGCAGCGATACTCGCCAGCGCCGACGATGCTGATGCCGTTCTGGACGAGCCGGACCGGCGAGATCGAGTAGCGGTACGTGGCGTCGATGCCGAAGGGCACGATGCGCCCGCCCCGCCCGATCCAGCGCTCCGCGGCCTCGAGCTGGTTGCCGACCGCGTCGATGACGACGTCGAACCTGCGTCCGCCGGCGATCCGCTCAACGACGGCTTCGAGCTCGTCCGGCAGGCAGGCCGCGTCCGCGATCCGCTGCGCCGCCCGCAGGCGCGCCGGGTTCGGCTCGGTCGCGACCGTCAGGCGTGCGGTCGCCCGGCTCGCCATCTGGCAGAGCAGCCCCATCGGCCCCGAGCCGATGACCAGCACCGCGTCGTCTCGCTTCACCTGCGCCTCTTGAAGGTTGTGGAGCACGCAGGCGAGCGGCTCCACGAGCACACCGCGCTCCCAGGACATGCCGTGGGGCAAGCGATGCACGAACCGCTCCTCGGACACATAGTAGCGCGCGAACGTTCCGGGCGCGTTCAGTCCGGCGATCGCCATCCCGCCGCCATAGCCGACGCACAGATTGGGCATCTCCCGTCTGCAATACTCGCATTCGCCGCAGCTCCAGTTTGGATCGATAACCACGCGATCGCCGGGCCGCAGCCGCCGGACCGACCGTCCGGTCTCGACCACGGTGCCGACCGCCTCATGTCCGCGGGTCACATGCGGCACGCCCTCCTCCTTGCCGGCGTTGAAGGCCACGACGATTCGCTCGTCTCCGGCATAGCGCTCGTACGCCAGCGTTCGCCCGCCCGCCGGCGCATGCAAAAATCGGATGCCGCCGCCGCGAAGCGCGCCGTGCGACCGGCGCAGCGCGATCATGTCCCTGTAAAACGCGAACAGCCCTCGGTTTTGCGCCTCCGGCTCCCACACCATGCAGCGCCGGTTGTCGGGATCGTTTTCCCCGCTCATGCCGATCTCGTCGCCGGAGTAAATGCAGGGCGCACCGATATACGTGAATTGAAACAGCACCGCGAGCTTCATTCGCGCCTCGTCGCCGCCGCACAGCGTCAGCAGGCGCGCCGTGTCGTGACTGCCGAGCAGCTGGAAGGAAGCCTCGCACACCTGCTGCGGATACATCGCGAGCTGCTGCGAGACGACGTTCGCGAACGTCTGCGCGTCGATCTTGCCGGTTGCGAAAAACTTGATCGCCAGATCCCGCACCGGGTAATCCATCACGGCGTCGAGCTGGTCGCCCCCGAGCCATGCCATCGCGTCGTGGAAAATCTCCCCGAGCAAATAGGCGTCGGGCTTCGCCGCCTTGACCGTCTCTCGCAGCCTGCGCCAGAAGCGGTGATCGATCTCGTTGGCCACATCGAGACGGAACCCGTCGATATCGGCCTCGCGCAGCCAGTACGCTGCCACTTCCAGCAGGTACTCGGCCGTCGCGGGATGGGACACGTTCAGCTTGGGCAGATCGGCCTCGTAGCCGAATGTCTCGTAGACGAGCGGGGCGCCCGAGTGCGGATCCGGCCAGCGCCGCACATGGAACCAGTTCGCGAACGGCGATGCCGCGCCCCGCTCCAGCAAATCGACGAACGGCGGGAAGCGGCTGCCGGTATGGTTGAATACAAAATCGAGCAGCACGCGAATGCCGCGCGCGTGACACGCTTCGACCAGCGCCTTGAGCGTCTCGGCCGTACCGAACTGCGGGTCGACCGCATAGAAGTTCTCCGTATCGTACTTGTGGCTCGACGGCGCCTGAAACAGCGGCGTAAAGTAGATCGCGTTCACGCCGAGCGCCGACAAATGATCGAGCTTGTCCATCACGCCTCGCAGGTCGCCCCCGAAGGCGTTCTGCTTCGTCGACGCGCTCCCCCATGGCTCGAACGGACCTCCCGCCTCCGTCTCGCCGCTTCTCGCGAAGCGGTCCGGAAAGATCTGATAGAACACGGCGTCCTTCACCCAGCCGGGCGGCCGGATCGCATCGTCCGGGTTCATGTACGGATACTCGAAGTTGCCGAACGACTCTTCCGGAGGCTGCTCGTCGAGCCAGCGTTCGCCATAGTAAATCCGCTCCTGTCCGGACGTCAGCAAGAAGCGGTAGCTGAGCCTGCGCGAATCGACCGCGATATCGGCCTCCCAGTAGTCGTACAGCGCATCGGCAAGCTTGATCTCCATCCGCGTGCGACGCTCGGTGCCGTGCCAGTCGTACTTGTCTCCGTAGCAGACGACGGCTTCGTCGATATCGCCGCGCGCCGCGCGCAGCCTCACCCGCACTTGCTCGTCGTCGTACATAAAAGCCCAATTCTGCTTGTGGCGATGATAGAGCGCTCCTCGATTCATCTCCGTCCTCCTCTTCGATTCGTGTCGATCGGGTTAAAACCATAGCGCTTGCGCTAAACTAAACCGGACTTGATCCCTCCCGGGCCAAAAAATAGAAAAAGGCACAGCCCCGACTTGCGTTCGAGGTTGTACCTTTCGGTAACATGGCCTTCAATTTTTCCAGATTGTAGCACTATATTTTTGCTTTTTCAATATCTTATTTTGGCATGATCAGAAGATCGGGAAAATACGACAAGCCCCGAAAACGCCACAGATACGCGGTTTTTGTCAAACTTCTATGCCTTAAGCTGCACACGAAAGGGGTCAATCAAACGCGTTTTACACGTCGACAGAAGTTCCATTTATTACAGTTAAATGGAATCTAAAGTTTTGCTTTCTTTTTCATTTTCAACGGTAGCGAGCCTTCATGCGCCAAGGCCAAGGAAACCGGTTTTCCTTTTTATTTCTATAAAGTTAAAAAAACGGCGACGATGCAGAAGCTCGCCGCTTCCGCACCGCCGCCGTCGTCGGCAGCCTCACTCTCCCGGCGGCCATACCGCCTGCGCCGTTCGTCCCTCGAAAGAATAGGCCGCGCGTACCGGAGCCGCATACGCGCCCCGGACGATGCCGCCGTCGTCGACGCGCGCGACGCCTTCCACGGGTCCACTCGCCGCGAAGCCCCCGCCCAGCGGCGTCAGGCGCAGCCCCCCGGCGTACGACGCCGCCGGCACGAACCGCCCGATCGCGTCCGGCCCGTGCAGCGCCGTCGCCGGCGCAGGCTGAAGGCTGACTTCCGCCAGCTCGCCCGGCTGTCCGAAGAAGTGGAGCAGCGGCAGCGCGACGCGCGCTTCCCAATCGGCTTCGGTGTGCGCCGCCTCCGGATCGAAGTAATACGCCAGCTGCCGATTCGGCTCGTAGCCGGCTGCGAGCAGCTCGTCGACGAGACCCCGAACGTGCTTTTCCAGGATCAACGTTCCTTCCTTGCCGCCCGTATCGATCCAGATCTTGCGGAGCGGCGGCCTGCCTTTGAATCTTGCATATACCCGCGTCTCCGCGAGATTGTCGGGATTGACGTAATAAAGGTAAGGCGACATGATGCCGATCATGCCGAAAACGTCGGCTCTCCGCATGCCGATATGGTAGGTGACCTGGCCGCCGCGCGACGATCCGAGCAGTCCGGTATGCGCCGGACCGGTCTTCGTCCGCAGCACCGCGTCGATGTAAGGCTTGAGCTCCTCTATCAGGAATCGCTCGTACAGCTCGCCCTTCGGCGTAATGTCCATTTTGTCGCGGGCATAATCGACGCCTTCGAGCGCATGCGTGTACTCGTCCGCGCGCTCCGTCTGCATATTGGCGGCCCCGACCATAACGATCTCCTCGATTCGTCCCTCCGCGATGAGGCGGTCGGCGATGCGGTGCAAATTCCACGATTGCCCGTTGTAGCCGGGGTGGAATACATTCTGACCGTCGTGTAAATACAGCACGGGATAGCGTCGCTCGGAGCTTTGGCTGTAGCCGGGCGGCAAATAAATATAGATGTCCCGCTCGTTATCCAGCAGTTCGGAACGGAATTTGTCGATGCGCAGCAGCGTCATGCCGTCTCCTCCTCTTCTGCGGCCTCGCCGTTCCGGCGCGGCGCCATGTCGATCCAGCCCTTCACCTTATACGCGGCGAGCAGCCCCTCTTCGGCCTGAAGCAGCCGATACGGGACTTCCCTGCCCCATTCGTCGGATTCGTCGCAGCCCATGCCGCGGGAGATGCGGAATTCGACCGCGAACCCGCGGGGCAGCGCGAACGTGCCGCCGTACAGCCGCTCGCCGATTTTCGGCAGCTCGATGCCCGCGTAGATCATCTCGGTATCGGGCGTATCGGGCGGCACCTCGACGCGGAAGCTGACCCGCACCGTCTGCGGCAGGCCGGCGACGACCGCGACCGCCCGCGTGACCTGCTGATTCGCCGCGTTCGTGTACGTCACCTCGGCCGCGCCCTCTCGGCGGGGCACAATCGTGCCGTCCGGCAGCACCGAGAGCACCGACGGCTGCGACACGGCATACGCGCCCTCCAGATTTGTGGCGGCGAACCCGCTGTCGTACTCGTCGACGGGGTTGAACCACGCGGCCGGCTCCGTCAGGCTGACGGTCTCCGGTCCGTGCAGATGCGATCGGGCGATGCTCCCCGGATGCCCGAACAGGAAGATCAACGGCTCGTGAAGCCGGGCTGCCCAGTCCTTCTGGTAATGACCGGATTCGGGCACAAGATGATACATCAGATCGGCCCCGGGAAGGAAGCCCGCTTCGATCATGGCGCCGACGACGGTCCGCACATGCCGCTCCATTACCGTGAAGCCCTCCGCGCCGCCGACGTCCATCCAGACGCGGATCGGCGGCTTGAAGCGGTGAACTTCGCTAAGCCACAGCTCTTGCTCCTGGCTCTGGTCCGGCCTTACGAAAAACGGGCAGAGCGCGCCGACGAGGCCGAACGTCTCCGAACGGCGGAAGCCGAGATTGTAAGCCATCAGCCCGCCTGCCGACGAGCCGAGCACCCCGGTATGGGCCGCTTCCGGCAGCGTCCGGTATTGCCGATCGATGTAAGGCTTGACTTCCTCCGCCAGAAAGCGCTCGTACAGGTCGCCTTGCGCGCCTTGGCCGAATACCTTATCGAGCCACGGCACCGGATGCATATATTCGGCCACCCGCACGCCGGTCACGTGGGCGACGCCTACGATGATGATCGGGCGAATCAGCCCTTGTGCGATCAGGCGGTCAGCGGTCTTGTGCGCCTCCCAGGAGCCGCCCCGGCTGTCTGCGGCAAATACATGCTGTCCGTCCTGCATGTACAGCACCGGGTAGCGGACGTCCTCATTCGCTGCATCTCCGTAGCCGTCGGGCAAGTAAATATAGAGCTCTCTCTCATTGTCCAAAAATTCAGACCGGAATCCGGCCAGCGTTACGATTTTTGACGGCATGACATCCTCCTGTGCGCCGCTGGGGCGCAATGATGGTCAGCCCTTGTCCGCTCCCGCGGCCAGGCCGTGAATCAGGTACTTCTGGAAAAACATGTACAGCGCGGTGATCGGCAGCGCGGTCAGCACGGAGCCGGCGGCGAACAAACTGAAGCTGGAGTTCATTTTGTCCGACACCATGCCGTACAGTCCCTGCGCCAAAGTCATCTTGTCGGAAGAGCGAAGCACGATCTGCGGCAAAATGAAGTCCATGACCGGGCCGATGAACGCCGTCAGCATGACGAAGGTGATCGCGGGAACCGACAGGGGCAGAAGGATGCGGACGAATACGTCCGCACGCCCGGCGCCGTCGATGATCGCGGCCTCTTCGAGGCTGCGGGGAATCGTGTCGAAGTAGCCCTTCATCACCCACACCCCGAACGAGACGGAGCCGCCCGTGTAGATCAGGATCAGCCCCAGATGCGTGTTGAGCAATCCCGTCTGAAGCAGCAGCACGAAGATCGCCATGATCGACAGGAAGCCGGGGAACATCTGAAGCACGAGCAGCGTCATGAGCCCGACCTGCCTCCCCTTGAACCGAAGGCGCGAGAAGGCGTAAGCCGTCACGGTCACGAGCAGCGTCGAGAGCAGCATGTTGGAAACGGAGATGAACATCGTGTTGCGGTACCACAGCGCGAAGTCCGTCTCGCGCAGCAGCCGCCCGAAGTGCCGAAGCGTCGGATGCTCCGGCACCATGCTGCTGATGAGCAGCGTATCGCCGGGATTCAGCGCCGTGCCGGCGACCCAGACGAGCGGATACACCGTCGCGGCGAAGATGGCGGCCAGCAGCGCATACAGCCCCGCAGCGACAAGATGGTCTTGCATACGTTTCATGGTCGCTCAATCCTTTTCTCGGAACGAATGGGTGCGGCTGTAGTTCAGCACGGAGACGAGCGCGACGACGACGAACATGACGATGGAGACGGCCGAAGCCATGTTGAACTGGTTCTGCTCGAGCGTCATCTTGTAGATCCAGGACAGCAGAATGTCGGTCGAACCCGCGAAGTAGTAGTCGGGATTCGGCGGTCCGCCGTCGGTCAGCAGATAGATCAGGTTGAAGTTGTTGAAGTTCGATGCGAACTGCATGATCAGAATCGGCGACGTCGCGATCAGCACATGCGGCATCGTAATCCGTCTGAACTTCGACGCGCCGCCCGCGCCGTCCACCTCGGCCGCCTCGTACAGATCTTTGGGGATCGTCGTGAGGATGCCGGCCAGCAGCGCCATCAGAAACGGCATCGACATCCAGAAATGCACGAGCAGCACCGTCAGCTTGGCGACCGTCGGGTCGGACAGCCAAGGGACGGCGGGCAGTCCCGCGCGCTCCAGCAAGCCGTTGACCGGACCGAGCGCGCCGTTGAAGAGCACGCGGAAGACGAGGATCGCGATGAACGAGGGGAATGCCCAGGGCAGCACGAACGCCGTTCGCCACAGCTTTTTGAACCGGACCAAACGGTGCTCGATCAACAGCGCGACGGCCAGGCCGCCGAAGTAGGCGACAAGCGTGGACAGCACGGCCCAGACGACGTTCCAGGCGAAGATGCCGCCGAAGGTCGACGTCCATGCCCGGTCGGACAGCAGGCGGGAGAATGTCTGCAGGCCGGTCCAGCTAACAAGGGAGCGGTCGGGAATATGGTTCGGCGACGCGTAATTCGTAAAGGCAATCAGCACGTTAAACAGCATGGGCACGACCGATACGAAAAGGACGAATAGCAGCGCTGGCGCGAGCAGCAGCAATGCCGTCCGGCCGTCGCGGGGGCGACGATGGGTCGGCGCCGCTCGCCCAAGCTTCGGGAGGGCTTGGGCCGCCGCCGCTGCGTCGCCGTACCGGCGCGTCCCGGAGAACGCCCCTCCGCCCGCGATCAAGGCAGCGCGGTGTCGATAAGCGTCGGCCACGTTCAACGCGTGGAGCAGCAGCAGCGCCGCGCCCGCGAACAGGGCGAGCAGACCGTTGATCAACAGGAAAATCGAATGGTCTCCCCGCACGAGCGTGCCGTCGACGATCCGCGTCGGCGTGTCGCCAAGGGTGATCAGTCCTTCGAGCGCACGGCCGATGCGCGGCACGCCGACGATCAGGGCGACGGCGTACGCCGCCATGAAAATTGCGCCCTTGGCGTATTGGCGGTTCAGCAGCTGCCCCCCACCCGCGCAGACCGCGGACAGCAGCCCCGCCGTCGCCGGGCCCGCCGGACCGGCGCGATACGCGATCGCGCGATCTCCCCGGCTCATCCGTTTGTCTTCATGGCGGTGCGCATCTGATTCGCCATGTTGTCCAGCGTCTTTTTAATGTCAGCGCGGTCGTCGTTCCAGATGACGGACAGCGCAGCGTAGGAAGGCACCCACAGTGCCGAGGTCTCGGGGATGACGGGCAGCGGCGTCGCGTTCTGCAGTTGGGCGAGGAACGAGGAGACGTTCGGATCGGCTATGATGGCCGGATCGCTCACCAGATCTCGCCGCGTGGGCAGCTGCGCGGTCATCTCATAGCGGAGCTTGGCGTTGTCGCGGCTCGTCGCCAGCTCCGCGAACAGCTTGGCTGCGTTCGGATATTTCGTGTAGGAATTGACGAACAGCGACCGCACGCTGATGAGACTCTTCGGATGCTCGCCGTTCGGCAGCAGCGGCAGCTGGACGACGCCGAAGTCGACGCCCGCCTTGCGCAGGTTGGCCATCTGCCACGTGCCTTCGATCATCGCCGCCGCCCGGCCCTCCTGGAACAGGCCGGAGATGACGTTGTTGTTGATGTCCGCCGTATTCAGGGGGAACAGCGCCTTCAGACTCCTCGCGAACTTCATGCCTTCGACCGCGCCTTCGCCGTTCAGTCCGATATCTTCCGGGTTTGTGCCGTCGTCGCCAAAAATATAGCCGCCGTAGCCTGCGATGAAGGCATGCGCCTGATAAATCTGGGCGACATCCCAGGCGAGGCCGTACTTCTTGGCGACGGGATCGGTGAACGCGCGGCCGAACGCCAGCAGCTCCTCGAACGTCGCCGGCTCCTTGGGCATCAGCTTCTTGTTGTAGTAGAGCGCGTAAGTGTCGGCCGACATCGGGTAGCCGTAGAGCACGTCCTTGTAAGTGATCGCCTGCGCGACGGACGGCATGACGTTCTCGAGCACGTCGTTCTGCGTACGGTCGTTTGGCAGCATCAGGCCGGCGCTCACGCCCTTGCCGATCGCATCGTGCGGCGAGGAGAACACGTCCGCGCCCAGTCCCGCGGGGCCGTCCGTCATGAGCTTCCCGACCGTGTCGATGGACGGGACGACCTCTACCTTGACCTTCACGCCGTAAGCGGTTTCAAATTGCTTGCCTATCTCCTGCAAAAACGCCCGTTCGTTTCCGTCGGACTCCCATACCAACAAGGAAGCACCCTTTTCAGGCTTGATGTCAGCGCTTACATTTTGACTGGGCGAAGTGTCTTTTGTTGCGGTCTCCGGACTGCTGTCCTGCCCGCCGGATCCCGCATTCCCGCCTGCGCATCCTGCGGCCGATACCAGCACCATCGTGAGCGCCAGCGTCTTCGCTATTTTGTTTTTTTCAGGCAATCGATCCCACTCCTTCTCGGTTGACTTAATCGTTTAAGTTAACTGCTAGTTCAAGTTATCACGAACAGTTTGTCCATGTCAATATAAAACTTGAATTTTATTCAAGTTTTGTCGCAAATCGTCGATCATTTGTTTTTGCGGTTTTAATAGCGGTACCGCGTGCCTCTATCACGGTCGCCGAATCGACCAATCGACTACTAGCGGCACGAAATGCCGCTAATGCGTGCCCCTAAGCTAACCAAAGACCATTAGCGGCATTGCGTGCCGCTAACCCCTATCGTCGCACCACTAACCAACCACTAGCGGCACCAAATGCCGCTAATGCATGCCCCTGCGCTAACCCAAGACCGTTAGCGGCACCGCGTGCCGTTATCACCCATCACCGATTCGTCCAATCGACTACTAGCGGCACGAAATGCCGCTAATGCGCGTAACCGTGCTCCCTGCTGACCCATAACGGCACCGCGTGCCGCTAACGCCCATCGTCGCACCACCAATCTACCACTAGCGGCACCATGTGCCGCTAATGCATGCCCCTACGCTACCCAAAGACCGTTAGCGGCACCGCGTGCCGCTAACGCCCATCGTCGCACCACCAATCTACCACTAGCGGCACCATGTGCCGCTAATGCGTGCCCCTACGCTACCCAAAGACCGTTAGCGGCACCGCGTGCCGCTAATATGCGTCAATTTGCTCCCCACCACCCCTTAACGCCACCGCATGCCGCTAATGCGTGTCCCTACGCTAACCAAAGACCGTTAGCGGCATTGCGTGCCGTTAATGTGTGTCACCGTGCTACCCGCCGACCGTTAACGGCATCTTACGTTTCAAAGTAACTCCCTTTTTGACCAAGACGATAGGTCCGCACGCGTTGGACGCCGCTGGCTGCTTCCAGCCAGCCTTGCTCGGTCATTTCGTGTAAAAGGTTGCGTGCATGTCGCGGACGGATGCCAAGCACATCACATGCTTCGGCAGGTGAGAATGGCCGCTGCAGCTTATTCGCGAATCTGACGATCTCCCGCTGTTTCAGCGGAAGAGAGATCTCTTTCGTTTCCCCGAAGTCGCCATACAGCTTCCCCAGCGTGAACTGGACAAACCGTCGACATTTGTTAGGCTGGTCACGGATCATATCCAAGGGCATGCGAAATATGATCCAGCCGTTGAGTACAAGGTGGTTTTGCCGCTCTCGCTCGTATTCGAACGTTCGCCGACTCGTGTGCTGCCCATGCGTCTTAAAGTCGTCAATCTCCCAACCAACCTTGTAAGGCGGTCTCAAGTAAGCATTATCGACGTAAAAGTATCCCTCTCCAAAGCCGGGTACCTCATATTCCGCTTTTAGATA
Organism: Cohnella sp. GbtcB17; assembly: GCF_019091135.1. Lineage (GTDB taxonomy): Bacteria > Bacillota > Bacilli > Paenibacillales > Paenibacillaceae > Cohnella. The sequence continues at coordinate 21,312 of NZ_JAGXJW010000012.1, forward strand.
ATTTAAATTCCCTACACCCTTAAGCCATATTTCCTTCGTAAATAACGCTTCGTTAAAAGCGTGTCCTTCGAGCAGCCTGCGCAAGGATTCGCCCGTACGCCCCCGGCGCTGTTCCTCAAGCCATTTCCAATATAACTCTTCCATTCGACGCCTTCCTCCCATAAGCGGCAATAAAAAAACCGCCAGCTCCAATAGGAGAGGCGGTGTTCTTCACGCGCAAATATTTATAAAATGAGTATACTTTTCCGCGCCTTTGCGGGCAAGAGGAATTTGTCCAGGGCTTGGGCGAAATTCGGTTGTCGCAGGAGGCGGTACGTTATTCTCGGCATAAGGGACTATTTAGTCTTAGTGCGGCTCTGAGCGGCGGCAAGCATTAGCGGCATGCCATGCCGCTATCATCCACAGCGTGCCGCGCCAGAGCGCCTTAGCGGCATCCCATGCCGCTAGTACCCGTAGCGCGCCGCGCAAAGAGCACCTTAGCGGCATTCCATGCCGCTATCGCCCCGCAGCGCACCGCGGCAGAGCGCCCTAGCGGCACCCCATGCCGCTATCACCCGCAGCGTGCCGCGCTAGGCGCCTTAGCGGCATCCCATGCCGCTATCACCCCGCAGCGCGCCGCGCCAGAGCACCTTAGCGGCATTCCATGCCGCTATCACCCCGCAGCGCGCCGCGCCAGAGCACCTTAGCGGCATTCCATGCCGCTAGTACCCGCAGCGCCCCGCGCCAGAGCACCTTAGCGGCATTCCATGCCGCTATCGCCCCGCAGCGCCCCGCGCCAGAGCGCCTTAGCGGCATCCCATGCCGCTATCACCCCGCAGCACGCCGCGCAAGAGCGCCTTAGCGGCATTCCGTGCCGCTATCGCCCCACAGCGCGCCGCGTCAGAGCGCCTTAGCGGAACTTTCTTCCGCTATCGCCCGGAGAGCAGTAAACTCACGTGCGATAGCGGCGCTTTTCCCCCTAGCTCCCCGCCCCCCGGTACCGCTTCACGCCGCGGTTCCATACCGCGAGGCCGATGCCCGCCGCGATCAGGCCGACGACCGGCGTCATCCACGCCATGAAGACGCTGCGATGCGCCTCGAGGAAAAACATGGCCGGATACACGCCGACGAAGGCGAACGGCAGCACCCAGGTGAGCAAAAAGCGGATGCCGCGGTTATAAATTTGAACCGGGTAGCGGCCGTAGCTCTGGATGTTGTACATGAGCGGGATGATGCCCGTCGGCGCGTCCGAGTAGAACGAGATCGCCGCCAGCGTCACGTAGATGCCCGTGTAAATGAGCACCGAGCCCAGCACCATCACGACGAGCACGAACGGGTCGTACCAGTCGAACGCGAGCCCGAGCTTCCCCCACGCCGTGCCCATGATCGCGAGTCCGACGAGCGAGGAGACGAGCGACGGCGGGTCCACGTTTTCCAGCATAACCTGAGCCAAAGAGTGGGCCGGCCGCGTCAACACGCGATCCATCTCACCCTTGATGATGTAGCGATCGCCGAAGTTCCACAAGTTCGTAAAGGCGCCGAACACCCCTTGCGCGATCATGAAGTAGCCGTAAACGAACACGACCTCGGATTCGCTCCAGTCCCCGAGCGTCGGGGTGTGCTGGAACACAATAAAGATGAACAACAAATTAGTCAGCGAAAAAAGCAGGTCGCTCACGACCTCCACCCAGAAGTCGGCGCGGTACGTCAGCTTGACCTTGGCATAATTGGCGATGTATTCCTTGAACAGGCCGAACGTGTAGCCCAGTCTCGACAGTCTCATTTTGTCAGCCTCCCTGCACGAACAGCCGGCGACGCGCCGACCGCCACATGAGCACGATCGGAATGATGAGGACCGCGAACCAGCCGATTTGGATGAGCAGCGCGTGCCACGTCTCGGCGTCGCTCGTCCTGCCCGTGAACACCGAGCTCGGCAAATACGTGATCGCCTGGAACGGCAACCAATCCATGGCGGCCCTCCCCCATGCAGGGAAAAAGGCGATCGGCACCACGACGCCGGACAGCAGGTCGACGAGCACCCGTTTCATGCGCATGAGCCCCTCGTTGTTCTCGACGAAGAAGGCGAACAGGCCCGTCAAGATATTGAGCTGCGTATTGATCAGAAAGCTGAACCAGATCATGATAAAAAACACGATCCAGCGCATCGGGTCAGACGGCAGCGTCACATGGAAAAGCAGCGTGGCCAGAATCATCCCCGGCACCATGAACAGCAGCAGGCGAAACACGCCCTCGCCGAAGCCCTGCATCATTTTCACCATTAAATAATTGATCGGACGCGTCATCTGCACCGCCACGCTGCCGTCCCGAATCTCGTTCGAGATCTCGCGGTCCAGGTTGTTGAAATAAAACGCGCGCGCCATCCAGGACACAGCCACGTAGGTCGTCATCTGCTCCACGGTAAAACCCGCCAGCGTCTCCGCATCGCCGTAGATCGCTTTCCACAGGAAGTAGTACGCGCCGATGTTAATGGCATAAACGATAATGCCGCTATAATAATTAACGCGGTAAGCGAGCATCGTCAAAAAGCGGATGCGAATGAATTCGAAATAAGCGGCATTCACGGCTTGATCGCCTCCGCCTGTGCGGTCGGCTGCGAACTGTCGCCGTCAGAACCGCCGATGCCCGAACCGCCTTCGGCAAGCACCTCCGCCGGCGTCTGCGCGCTGCCCGTCCGGTAAATCTCGCGTACGATCTCCTCGGTGTTCGTCTCGATAATCTTGATGTCGCTGATCTCCATCGTGCCGACGACGCGCGACAGCACCTCGGACACGTTGATCTCGAGCGGAATCCACACCGTCGCGGTAAAGGCGTCGCCCAGACTCCATTTTACGTCCATGCCCTCCGTCAGCGCGGCCAGCTTATCCGCCCGCACGGCGTCGCCGAACGTGAAGACGACCTCGCGGCCTTTGCCCCAGCGCGTCTTGAGCTCCTCCAGCCCTCCGTCATAGATAATACGTCCGTCGTCGAGCATAATAACGCGGGAACAGAGCGCCTCGATGTCCTGCAGGTCGTGCGTCGTGAGCAGGATGGTCGTGCCGCGCTCCCGGTTGATCCGTTTCAAAAACTCGCGGATCTCCGTCTTCACCACGATGTCGAGGCCGATCGTCGGCTCGTCGAGGAACAGGATCGACGGGTTGTGCAGCAGCGCCGCCGCCAGCTCGCAGCGCATCCGCTGCCCCAGGCTCAGCTTGCGCACCGGCCGGTTCAGCAGCTCGCCGAGCGACAGCGTCTCGACGAGCTCGTCGAGCAGACGCTTGAAGTCGTTTTCGCCGACGCCGTACACCTTGCGCAGCAGCCGAAACGACTCGATGACGCCGATGTCCCACCACAGCTGGCTGCGCTGGCCGAACACGACGCCGATGCCCTGGACGAACTTCTCCCTTTCCTTATGCGGCACGAAGCCGTTGACCTTGATATGCCCGGACGTCGGGACGAGGATGCCGGTCAGCATCTTGATCGTCGTCGACTTGCCGGCGCCGTTCTCCCCGATATAGCCGCAAATCTCGCCCTGCGGAATCTGGAAGCTGATATCCTTGACCGCGGTCACTTCCGTATATTCGCGCTTGAAAAGGTCCCGAAGCGCACCGCCGATGCCTTCGCGGTTTTTCTGAACGTTGAACTGCTTGCGCAGATCGCGTACGTCGATGGCTAACATTCCATATTCCTCCGTAATTCGACTTTACTTGATTCGAGTCGTGCGGGAACTATATAATTCAATATGATATCTTACAGGAGATTGATCTTAACGTAAAACGAAGGGAACATGAGGATGCGCAGCCAGCCGCGAAAAAAGAGAAGGTGGCCCCTCTACACGGGTCTCTCCATATTAGTAATCGTAATCGGCTTTGCCGCCTGGTACTTTTACAATACGTATCACGCGCTCGACCAGCTCGACAAGCCGAAGGAAGACTCGATCTTCAGCAACATTCCGGAGAAACCGGAGGAGCAGCCTCCCGAGTGGACGGGCACCGAACGCGTCAACGTCCTGCTCATGGGCGGAGACAACAGAGGGCTCTCCAAGGGGGAAACGCCGCGCTCGGACTCGATGCTCGTCGCATCGTTCGACCCGACGACAAAGAAGGTGCATCTCTTCTCGATCCTGCGCGATACGTACGTGAAGATACCGGGTCACGGCTCCGACCGGCTTAACGCGGCGCTCTCGATCGGCGGGCCCAACCTGTCGATGAAGACGATCTCCGAATTGACCGGACTTGATATTCAGTATTATGTGTACGCGGATTTCCAGGGCTTCATCAAGCTGGTGGACGCGATCGGCGGCGTGGACTTCTACGTGGAGAAGGACATGGACTACGAGTCGGCCGCGGACAAGCATATGTTCGACATTCATCTTAAAAAGGGGCAGCAGCACCTCGACGGCGATCATGCGTTGCAGTACGTCCGGTTCCGGCACGACCGCCTGAGCGACTACACGCGCACGGAGCGCCAGCGTGCCTTCCTCGGCGCGGTCGCAGACAAGCTGCAGTCCGGCTGGAACCTGATCAAGCTGCCGACCATCCTCAACCAGGTCGTGCCTTATATCGAGACCAACATGTCGGTCAACGACATGTGGAAGCTCGCCAGCCTCGGCTACAAGTCGCACCAGGCGGGCTCCGCTCAGTTGCCGCCGATGGACAACCTGGTCGAGCAGACCAAAGGCGGCTCGACGATCGGCATCCGCGACGAGGACAAGCTCCGCGAGTACATCCAGGAAGTGCTCGCTTCGGATACGTCCGCGGCGTCGCCTTCGCCGTCCGGCTCCGCGTCTCCTTCGTCGAGCGCAGCGCCATAACCGACCTTACCGGGGACCGCCGAATCGGCGGTCCCTTGACGTTTCCGCACCTAACCGCCCTTATCCCATTCGCTCAGGAGGTCACCGTACATGTCCGATTTGAATCAACCATCGAACGTAAGACCCGAATCCGCCCGCCTCTACGAGGAGGCGCAGCGCCATATCGTCGGCGGTGTCAACAGCCCGTCGCGCTCCTTCAAGGCCGTCGGTGGCGGCGCCCCCGTGTTCATGCAGCGCGCCGAAGGCGCCTACTTCTGGGACGTCGACGGCAACCGCTACCTCGACTACCTGGCCGCATTCGGCCCGATCATCACCGGCCATGCGCATCCGCACGTTACATCGGCGATCGTCCGCGCCGCGCAGAACGGCACCTTGTACGGCACGCCGACCGAAGGCGAGGTGACGCTCGCGCGCATGCTGAAGGAAGCGATCCCGTCGCTCGACAAGGTGCGCTTCGTCAATTCCGGCACCGAAGCCGTCATGACGACGATTCGCGTCGCGCGCGCGGCCACCGGGCGCAACAAGATCGTCAAGTTCGCCGGCTGCTACCACGGCCACTCAGACCTTGTGCTCGTCGCCGCGGGCTCGGGTCCGTCGACGCTGGGCATCCCCGACAGCGCGGGCATCCCGGTCAGCATCGCGAGCGAAGTGATCACGGTGCCGTTTAACGACACCGAAGGGCTGCGGCTCGCGCTCGAAGCTTGGGGCGACGACGTAGCGGCCGTCATGATCGAGCCGATCGTCGGCAACTTCGGCATGGTGATGCCGAAGCCGGGATTTCTCGAGGACGTGTGCCGCATGGCGCGCGCGGCCGGCGCGCTTGTGATCTACGACGAGGTCATCACGGCGTTTCGGTTCCACTACGGCACGACGCAGACGTATGCGGCGGCGTTCCCCGACCTGGCCGCGATCGAGCCGGACCTGACGGCGCTCGGCAAAATCATCGGCGGCGGCCTGCCGATCGGCGCCTACGGCGGCCGCGCCGAAATCATGGCGCAGGTCGCGCCGCTCGGCCCCGCCTACCAGGCGGGCACGATGGCCGGCAACCCCGCCTCCATCGCGGCGGGCATCGCCTGCCTCGAAGTGCTCCGCGAGCAGGGCGTCTATGCGCGCATGGAGGTGCTCGGCACGCGGCTCGCCGACGGCCTGCGCGAATCCGCGGCGCGTCACGGCGTGCCGCTGACGGTCAACCGCATCGCAGGCGCGATCTCGACGCACTTCTGCAACCACCCCGTCACCAACTACGACGAGGCGCAGGACACCGACGGCGAGCGCTTCGCGGCGTTCTTCCGCGAGATGCTGTCGCGCGGCATCTATCTGGCGCCGTCGAAGTACGAGGCGTGGTTTCTGACGACCGCGCACACGGAGGCGGACGTTGACAGGACGCTCGAGGCGGCAGACGCGAGCTTCAGGGCGATCAGGTAGATTGCCGGGAGCGAAGGGAAGTGCGGGCTTGGCGCGGGGCGCGGAGCTTTGCAGCATGCGAGTTTGGCGCCGGCGTAAGGCGCGAAGCTTCTCCGGCCGGCGGGTTTGGCGCGCAACCGCACATTTTTTGTGCGGTTCTGGCGCATTCGGCGCCGGCGTACGACATGGAGCCTTGCGTCCATGAGGACATGATGCGGAACCGCACATTTTCTGTGCGGTTCTCGTGCTTGCAGCGCGGGCGTGCGGCATTGAGCCTTGCGTTTATGAAGACATGATGGAGAACCGCACATTTCTTGTGCGGTTCTTTTTTGCGCAGGCATTCGCCTTATTCGGACGCCGCCGCGCCGAGGGATGCCTCCGCTTCCGGCTCGGCTCGTTCGCAGGGCGCCTCCGCTCGCGCCCATTCGCTCATCGCGGCGAAGATGGGCTGCAGCCTGCGGCCGCTGTCCGTGAGCTCGTATTCGACGTGAAGCGGCACGCCGGGATAAAGCGTTCGCGTCACGATCCCCTTCTCTTCCAGCATCCGCAGCCGGTCGGTTAATGTCTTCGGGCTGATCGGATGGAGCGATCGCCTCAGTTCCCCGAACCGCTTGACATCGTTGAACAGGTCGCGCAGCAGCGGCAGCGTCCATTTTCCGTCCAAAATTTCCAGCAGCGGTTCGATCGTGCCTTGGCATGCTTGATCGGGTTTCATCGGCTATCGTCCTCCGTAGTTCATTTTATGAAACTATTGCACTTAAATGTAACTACTTTTCAAATGTACCATAGGCCATTAAGCTATGTACAGGGTTGATCGAGCGCGCGATCGACAACCGGGAAAGGAGGGCGTGAGCATGCAAAAACCATTCGAAGTCGATCCCGCGGAGTATCCGTTCGAGGATCGGTGGCTGCCGTATCGGGGCGGCACGATTCATTACGTGGACGAGGGCCGGGGACAGACCGTTCTGCTCCTGCACGGCAATCCCACCTGGTCTTATCTTTATCGCAACGTCATCAAGGCGCTGCGCGGAGAGTGCCGCCTGATCGCGTTGGATTACCCCGGCATGGGGATGTCTCGCGCACCGTCCGGCTATGGCTATACGCCTCAGGAGCATTCTGAGGCGCTCGGCGAGCTGATCGCGTCGCTCGGTCTGACGGACATCGTCCTGGTCGTTCAGGACTGGGGAGGTCCGATCGGTTTGAATTATGCGGTACGCAACAGGGATAACGTGCGGGGCATCGTGCTCATGAACACGTGGGCATGGCCCGCCAAGCTGACCGCGATGAAGCTCTTCTCCATCGTTATGGGCGGCTGGCCCTTGGGCTACTGGCTGCAGACCAGGCGCAACTTTTTCGCGCGCAAGATTCTGCCGAGCGGTATCCATCAAGCGAACAAAGTAACAAAGACGCTCGCAAAAGCCTACACGGATCCATACCCTACGCCGGCATCGAGAATACCGACCTGGGTGTTCCCCCGCAGCATCCGAAAAGCGCGGAAATGGCTCGCCGGCATCGAAGCCGGGCTTCCGGCAATTGCCGATCTGCCCGCCCGAATCGTCTGGGGGGCGCGCGACAGCGCGGGGTTCCCGCTTGACGAGATGCGAAGATGGCAGAGCTACCTGCCGAACAGCGAAGCCGAGATATTGGAGGACGCATCGCACTACGTCCAGGAGGACCGGCCCGATCGGGTCGCGGCTAGCATTAGGAGCGTCATTGAACGAATTCAATAACAATCGGAGGTTCGACTATGAAAACCATTCTATGGGCAACGTTGACTGCAAACGGAAATTACGCGCAATCGGGTCCTGAAAATCCCCCCAAACCGGAGGCGCTGGCCGACTTCGCCGCGCAAGCCAAAGCAGCGGGCAATTTCATCGTAGGCCGGCGGACATACGAGGCGATGGCGGGCAACGGCGGCGGAGGCGGCCCGTTCGCGGATCTCGACATCGTCGTCGTCTCCGCAAGCGCAAAGGAGTTACCGGGCGCCAAGATCGCGAGTTCGCCTCAAGAGGCGCTAGATTATCTTCGAGACAAGGGGCATTCGACCGCGCTTTTGTCCGGCGGAGGCGCGCTTCATCAAGCCTTTCTCGGCCAAGGCCTCGTCGACGAGCTTATCTTCAACATTGCTCCCGTACTGGAGGGAAAAGGACTAAACATTCTGCTCGACCAAGAGAAATATGCCTTCCAAGAAGTATCATTAATCGATTCCAGACCGCTCGAAGGCGGCGTCGTACAGCTGAGGTATGCGCTGGCGCGATAAAAGGCTGCCGCACGGCCTGAATCCCGCGCATCCCCAAAAACGCACGAAAAAAAGACGACCCCAGGGCCGTCTTTTTTCGTTGCCTGCTCATTCGGACTTGCCGTGTGCGTCGTACCGCCCGTCCGCTTCTTTTGCCAGCTTGCGGTAGGCCGCCGTCTCTTCGGCGACGGGGTCGCGCTCCGTCTGGATCCGAATCTCCCATCGCGGAGACAGGCGCGCGAGCGCTTCCTCGTTCGGGTCGCCGGTTGCCGGCTCTCCTTCGGTCAGCTGTCTCACGAGCTCGGCCTCCGCGCCGGACATGAACGCCGCTTCGTCGTCCACGTACTCCTCCGCCGCACGCGCAGCAAGCCCTTCCGTACGCTCGGGCAACGGCTGCGATTGGTCGAATCTTCCGTCCGATCGGTCGTCGCGCATCGTTGTCGCACTCCTTTCTTCAGTAGCATGATCCTTACGCCCTACTCTCATGTACCCCAAGCGGGATCGAATGCTTAAGTGTGAAAACGATACTGCGCGCACGCATACTTAGGCGTCCGCAAGCGCCTTCAACAATTCGTCGTGAATGAGGCCGTTGCTCGCAGCGATATCGCGCACGCCGAGCGAGTAAGGCTGGCCGTTCTGGTCGGTGACGACGCCGCCGGACTCTGCGATCATCAGCGCGCCGGCAGCCAGATCCCAGGCGTTCAGGCCGACTTCCCAGAAGCCGGTAAGCCGTCCCGCGGCGACGTAAGCCATGTGCAGCGCGGCAGAGCCGGAGCTGCGGATGTTGCGTACCTGCGGCGCGATCGCCAGCGTCTGCTTCAGGTTGCGCGGGAGCGCGGAGAGATGGTCCGCCGGGAAACCCGTCGCCAGCAGGCTTTGCGCGAGCCCTGGCTCCGCGGATACTTGCATCCGTTTACCGTGTACGTACGCGCCCTTCCCCTTCTCGGCTACGAACAGCTCGTCTCGCGACGGATCGTAGATGACGCCGACGATCACTTCCCCACGATAGGCGAGCGCGATCGATACCGAATAGAACGGGAACCCGTGCACATAATTGGTCGTGCCGTCCACCGGGTCCACGATCCAAAGATACTCGCTGCCGCCCATCTTGGCGATCGACTGCGCCGACGCCTCCGGCCCGGGCTCGACACCCTCCTCGCCCAGAAACGAGTGCGTCGGATAATGCGTCGCCACCAAATTGCGGATCAGGCGCTCGGAGCCCTTGTCCACTTCGGTGACGAGATCGTGCTTCGAAAATTTAAGATCGGGCGCCGCGAACTGCCCGATCCTGCTCTTGATCCACTCGCCCGCTTTGGAAGCGCAGTTGATCGCGACGGCCGTGAAGCTCTTGCCCCCGATCGTATTCGTATTGTCGCTCATATCCTCATCCCTCATTAAGCATTATGAATTCGTAGCGCCAGGACCGCTTGTCTACCGTTGATCTCTCTACTTATACGCGAAGCCGTCGCCGAGCGTTCCGGCGCTTGGCCCCGCCTTATTAAGGAAGGGCTCCGTGTCACATCTCGCTGGCGCCCTTAAAGATGAGATATCCGGCCATGATCAGCAGAGTCACGCGCAACAGCCACATAAGCTGCGGCCCCGACAGCCTCGACGCGATGACCGCGCCGACGCGGCCGCCGATGAGCGCACCGGGCGCAAGCGCCAAAAATAGCGGCCAATCGATGTTTCCGTTCCACAGGTGCACGGTGCTGCCCAATATCGAGGACAGGAAAATGACGAACATCGAGCTTGCCGTAGCAACATGCGGCGGAAACCTGAACAAAATAACCATGATCGGCACGAACAGCGAACCGCCGCCGATCCCGAACAAGCCCGAGCACAGTCCGACGGCGAAGCCGATCGTCAGCGCGAGCGGCAGGTTGTAGCCGTATTCGTGTACGGCGCCGGAGCCGTCTCTGAACGATCGTTTGATCGGCCAATCGATGCGCAGGGGCTTCATCCGCTCTCTGGCCAGCATCAAGCCGAACATCGCGAGCATGAACAGGCCGAACGCCAGCTGGAACGGCCCCTGCGGAATATAATCGGTCACAAGCGCGCCGACCATGGCGGCGGGTCCGCTCGTAATGAAGAATAGCCACCCACTGCGAAAATCGACCTTCCCTTGCTTGCGATACGTCCAGGTGGACGTCAAAGCGGTGAAAATCAGCACGGCGAGCGACGTGCCCACCGCCGTCTGCGACGATACTTCCTCGCCCAGCAAGCTCGGCCCCAGCAGCACGAGCGAGGGCACGATAATGATGCCGCCTCCCAGCCCGACGATGCTGCCGAACAGCGCGGCGACGATGCCGATCAATACGAGGATAATCGTAGCCAAATGCAAATCTCCTATTGGTTCTTGTTGGGTTGAATTCACTTTATTATACCTGTACCTGCACCGGAAGCGAAGTCTCGGTTATAGAGAGGCCTCAGAACGTCGGCCGGCTGCTCTCGTTCGTCTAAACGCCGCGCTGCCGGACCCGAGAGGCGCTATTTGAGCGCAATACGCTGAAATAGGCCGATTCGCGGACACAGCGGACGTTATTGACCACAAAGCGGGACTTTTTAACCCCGTTCAGACCAAATAAGAGCATGTGGGTCCGCCAACCTCTCCGATCACGCCCCATGCGCCAAAATAACGCCTGTACGGTCCATGCCGACTGTCTCAACAGCCTTCACGCCTCGATCTCCACGCTGGCCCCGTCCACGATCCGAATATCCCCGGCACCGCCCTCGGCGGCTGCGCGGAGCTCGTCCATCAGCTTGAACAGCGCCTCGTCCTTGCGCTTCGCCTCGATCATCACGTCGACGGCCGGCGTCGAGCCGGCGATCGCGCGCAGAAACGAGAGCAGCGGCTCCAAGGAGACGTGATCGGCATGCCCACGCGGATCGGTGGCGCTTTTGGGCGTTGAGACGTGAATCTTCGGCGGCAGCGCCGCTTGCAAAGACGCCTCCGCGACAGCGCCGCCGGCCTCGCGCTGAAGCCCGTTCCACCCGTAATCGCGCCAAGTGCGCTGTACCCGGTCCCAGAGCGATTCGGGCGCGATGGCGTCCGGGTTGTTGACCGCATGATGGTGAATGTCGAGCACCATCGGGACGCCCGCCGCCTCGCTGATCGCGAGCGTCTCGGCCGCCGTAAACGTCTTGTCGTCGTTCTCGAGCGTCATCCGCCGGACGATGCGAGGCTCGAGCGCGCCGAACTGCGCCAGAAACCGCCGGCCAGCCGCGTCTTTGTCGCCGTAAGTGCCGCCGACGTGGATGTTGCATGTCGCCCGCTCGTCCAGCCCCATCAGCTCGAACATCCGCACATGATGGTTCAAGTCCTTGATCGAATTGCGCAGCACCTCCGGCCGCGGCGTGCTGAACACGGTGAAGTGGTCCGGGTGAAACGAAACGCGGATGCCCGTCTCCCTGATATAGACGCCGAGCGCGGCGAAGTCGTCCGCGAGTATCGCGTAGGGGTCCCAGTCGGCCAGCGCGTCATGCGTCGCGAGCGGAACGAGCTTGGACGTGAGCCGGTAAAGGTGGATGTCCGAATATTTGCAGTGGCTGAGCAGCCGCTGCGTATGCTGCAGGTTCTCCTGCGCGATGCGAGCGAGACGGAGCAGCGCGCCTTCGCGGTCCGGCAGCTTGCTGAAATTGGTGTAGGTCATCGTGCGCGACGGGGATGCGTTCTCCAGCAGCACGGACATGGCGACAAAGCCGAACCTGACGAGCACGGAACCGCCTCCTTTTACCATGAAGTGTACCCCGCGCGGACGCCGCCCACCCATGCAATAGCTATTTATGCGTAAAAAAACGCCACCCCGCCAAGCATCGCTGCTCGAACGGAGTGACGCGAACCTGAGAGGAATGTCGCAATTTTCGATGCGGGACCTCATCCGATCGGACTGTCGGCCGCCTTCTTCGCATAGACCTGCCGGCCCCGCACATAGGTGGACTGCAGCTCCAGCGCGCCGTCCAGCACGAGAAAATCGGCGTCCATTCCCGCCTCCAGCCTCCCCTTGCGCCCCGATACGCCAATCTGCCGGGCAGGCACTTCCGTGAGCGACGGCAGCACCTCCGCAAGCGGGCGGCCGGTGAACCGCAGAACGTTGCGCAGCGCCTGCAGCATCGTAAGGCTGCTGCCCGCGAGGCTCGAGCCGTCCTTCAGCCATACCTGTCCGTCCTTCATCGTCGCTTCCCCGTATTCGCCGTCGGGCAGTCCCGCGCAGTAGACGGCGTCGGTGATGACGCACACGCCGCCCGCGCCCTTGACGTCGTACAACAGCTTGACCGCGTCCGGATGGACGTGAATGCCGTCGGCGATCAGCTCCGTCGTCAGCTCCGGGCAGATCAGCCCGGCGCCGGCCACGCCCGGCTCCCGGTGGTGAAACGGGCTCATGCCGTTGAAGTGATGCGTCGTCTGCGTCGCCCCCCGCTCAATCGCCTCGCGCATCTGCGCGAGCGTCGCGTCGGAATGGCCGACGGACACGGTCACGCCCGCCCGGGTCAGGCGCTCCGCGGCCTCGATGCCGCCTTCGATCTCGGGCGCGAGCGTGACGAGCCGGATGAGTCCGCCCGCCGCCTCGAGATAGCGATCCAGCTCGTCCGGATTCGCCGGACGGATATTCGCCTTGTCCTGCGCCCCGCAGCGGATCGGGTTCAAGAACGGTCCCTCCAGATGAACGCCAAGCAGCTCGGCGCCTTCGAGCCCCCGCCCGGCGGCCGCGACGGCGCTGCGCAGCGCGTCGAGAATTCGCCCTTCGGCCGCCGACTCCGTCGTCGCGAGAAAAGAAGTCGTGCCGTTCGCCGCATGGAACAGACTCATCCCGTTCAAATCTTCGTATGTCGCGTTCATCGCCTGCCAGCCGCCGCCGCCGTGAACATGCTGGTCGATCAACCCCGGGATGACGGTTTTCCCGCCCAAATCGAGCACCTGCACCCCGACAGCCTCCAACTCCGCGCCGCCAACGGCTTCGATACGTCCGTCGGCGCCGATCAGCATACGTCCGCCTTCAATCGCGCGGCCGCCCGCGTAGATCAATCCGTTTATCGCCAGCAGACGCCGGCCGTCGCTACTCGTCATGTTCGCCGCTCCTTTCCTTCGTCCAATTGTCGATCGCGAAGCGCACGGCGCCGACGAGGCCGGCCTTGTCCTGCAGCTTGCCGGGTACCACGGCCGGACGCCACTCCGTCTCGGGGATGTGCGCGGCCAACTCGTCGCGGATCGGCTGCAGCAAATAGTCGCCCGCCGCAGCCACGCCGCCCCCGACGATGATCATCTGCGGATCGACGGCAAAGGCGAGCGCGGCCAGTTTGCGGCCGAGCGCGCGGCCGACGAACCCGAAGATGTCGGCGGCGACGGCATCGCCCGCTTCGCAAGCCAGGAAGACGTCATACGCGGTAATCGGATGCCCGACCTCCGCCAGCGTCGTTAGCTTGCCTTCCCGCACGGCCGCCTCTGCGAGCCGCGCGATGCCCGGCGCCGAAGCGATCGTCTCGAGGCAGCCCCGCTTGCCGCAGTTGCACGGCTCGTCCCAGCCGTCCACGCGATCGTGCCCGATCTCGCCGGCGAGCAGACGACTGCCCCGCAGCAGGACGCCGTCCATCAGGATGCCCGCCGACAGCCCCGTCCCCACCGTGATGCACACCAGGTCGGCGCAGCCTTCGCCCGCCCCCGCAATAGCTTCGCCCAACGTATAAAGCCTGACGTCGTTGTCGATATAGACGGGCGCGCCCAATCGGCGGCTCATCTCCTCCGCGAACCGCACGTTTTTCCAGCCCATGTTCGAGGCGTCCAGCGCCATCCCGCTCGCGGTATCGACCCAGCCGGGCACGCCGAACCCGGCGGCCGCGATCTCGCGATAGCCGTGCGCAAGCGCGAGCGCTCCGATCTCAAGACCCAGCCGATCAATGAATTCGGCGGGCTCGGACGTCGGGCGGCGCGGATCCGCGCGCATCGTCGCGATTCGCCGCTCGCCGAGCGGCAGGCCGTCCTCGTCGAAGAGGCCGATCACCGTGTTCGTCCCTCCGATATCGACGCCGATAAAGGCCGCGCCTGACTTTCCCACCTTCGCCATCCGTGAACACCTCCGTCGCGCGATCGCCAGTATCATTTCCATAGTAGAACGAATCGGGCGTCCGGCAAACGGGCCGATCTTAATTTATGCTGCGGGACTTTTATCCTTCGATCTCCCGCAGCTGCGCGGCCGTCCGACCATCCGTCTGCACCCCGGAGTGATTAAGATCCACCCAGTAAAAAACGCGAACGCCTCATCGCCGCGCCGCCGCGCCTGGGGTAGACTGGACTGGATCATGGGGATCCCCTACAAGGAGCTGTGGAGAGATGGAAAAAATCGTCTTCGAGGTCGAACCCTCGCCCGCGTCCGGAGCCGGCGGCACGACCAGAGCCATTCAATCGGCAATCGATTATGCGGCGAATCTGGGGGGCGGTACGATCAAGCTCGGAGAAGGCGTCTACGCGCTGGACGGCTCGCTGCATCTGCGATCCGGCGTGCGGCTCGAGGGCATTCCCGGCCGAACGGTTCTGCAGCAAGGCGAGGAGCGGCTGTCCGCGCTCGCGTCCGACGCCGACCTGCACGAACGCCAAGTCTCGGTGGAGCATCCTGGCCTCTTCGCGGTCGGACAGACCGTAACGATCCGCAAAGCCGCGTCCAGCATGGGCTTCGGGGACACGGTCGCCGTTGTCGTCGGCAAAGAAGGTCAAGTCTTGCACCTCGATCGCGAGCTGTACGCGACCGTGCTGCTCGACCAGGGCGGCATCGTGACGACGCAGGCGCCGGTCGTCGCCGCCTACGACTGCGAGGGGATCGAGCTGTACGGCCTGACCGTCCGGGGCAACGAAAACAACGTCACGCTGGCCGAAGGTTGCCGCAGCGCGGGCATCTACCTGTACGGAGTCGCCGGCGCGCGAATCGAGCGCTGCGCGGTGCGCGCGTACAAGGGCGACGGCATCAGCTATCAGCACTGCTCGCACATCGTCGTCGAGGATTGCGATTCCGTCGGCAACGGCGGCAAAGGCATCCATCCCGGCAGCGGCACGTCCCGTACCCGAATCGTGAACAGCCGCTTCAACGACAATGCCATGGACGGAATCTTCCTCTGCTGGCGCGTGCAGGACAGCGCGGTGGAAGGCTGCACGGCCGTCGGCAACGGGATGAACGGCTTGTCCATCGGCCACAAGGACATCCGTAACGTGATCCGGTTCAACCGCCTGTCGGACAACCGGTATTATGGGATTTTCTTCCGCAACGAAAAAGAACCGATGTCGCCGAGCTATAACCGGGTCGAAGGAAACACGCTGGAGGACAACGGCTCGGACGATATGGGCTACGTCGGCATCCGCATACGGGGGTACACGCACGACGTCGAGCTCGTATCGAATCGGATCTCCTTTTCCAAAGCGCCTCCCGAGCGAACGATCGGTATCTGCCTGGAGCCGCATACGTCGGGGATCACCCTCGGGGACAACAAGTTCGCGGGCTGCGCGCTCCGGACGCACGATCACTGGCTGCCCGACGGCCGGCATGAATAAAAAAGAAAGGCCGCTCCGGCGCTGCCGGAACGGCTTTTTTTAGCGAGGTTATTGTCCGACCGACTTTAGGTATTCCTGGTAGATGGCCGTCACTTCCTGGTTCTGCTTGTCGAGCCCCTTGCCCTTGAGCGTTTTCTCAAGACCCTGCCAGATGCCGTCCAGCTTGGATTCGTCCTTCTCGAGGATGAACTTCGGCAGCGTCTTGCCCCACTCCGCGATCGCTTCCGTGTTGAAATCTTTGATATCGTCCGTCCACTTGGCGACCGAGCCGGCGAACTGGTAGTCTTTCTCCTCGCCCTTCACCAGCAGATCCGCGGACGTCTTGGCCCCGTATTTGCCAAGCGTCTCGATCGCGACGGCATTCATGTTTTTGGAGATCCAGCTCTCCGAGAAACTGTACATCGCGAAGTCTCCGTCGGACAGCGTGAAGCCCGATGCATAGTTGGTGGACAGCGGACGGGCGTAGCCCATTCCGAGATCTTCCCAGAACGTATTCGGCCTGTTCTTGTACTCGTTGATCAGCCAATCCGTTACCGTACGCTTGCCGTTTTCGACCGTGTAGTATTTGCCTTCGATGCCCCAGCCGACGAGGATTTGATTTTCCAGCTTGAACATGTCGTCGTAGAACTGGATGATGCGCTCCGGATTTTTGGCGTTCTTGGTGATCGACAGCCACATGTCGCCGCCGCGGCTCGCATAGGTGGACGGCTTGACGATGAGCTTGGTCTTGCCTGGCTCGACGATGTCGAAGTTGATAAAAGTCCGATCCGCCATGTTGTTCTGCTCGAGGCTGCCGTTGCAGTTGCCGCCGCCTCCGAAAATGACGAGGACGCGTCCCTGGCTGCACTTGGTCGTGAACTGCTCCTGCGTCTGAATAAGCGATTCGGGGTCGAACAGGCCTTCCTTGTTGATCTGATTCAGGAATTTGAAGAAGTCCGTGTAGCCCGGCTCGAAAAAGCGCAGTCTGGCGTTTTTCTGATCGTCGACGAAATACTGGGCCGTCGTCGGCAAGCCGGCATAGGAACGGGCCGCCGTATCGAAAACATTGTACAGCTGGTTGGCCGCGCCGTAGTTGGAGAAGCCGATCGTCTTGCCGCCGCCGATCTCGGGATACTTCTTCATGTAGTCGACGGTAATCTTCTTGACGTCGTCGAGCGTTTTGATCTCCGGATAGCCGGCTTCCTTCAGCACCGCGGATTGAATGGCGATCCAGCCCGCTTGGCTCAGATTATCGACCTTCTGGGTAGGCGGCTGCAGCAAGCCGTATACTTTGCCGTCCGGCTGCTCAAGGAAAGACAGATCGTTATTGTACGCCTTCATGATGTTCGGCGCATGCTCCTTGATCAAGTCCGTCAGATCGAGTACGGCCTTCGCGCCGATGTACGACTGCAGCGTATTGTCATGGATGTTAATGACCTCCGGATAATCGCCGGCGGCAAGCCAGACGTTCATCTTCTCGCGGAAGTCTCCCGTGATGACGTCCCACTTGATCGTGACGCCGGTGCGCTTGGTAATCTCTTGCGCGACTTCATTGTTCCAGTTGATGTTCGGGTTGTCCGTGTTCATCGTGAAGGTGAACGGCTCGCGGGCCGCCTCGCCTCCTGACGCAGACGGGGACGGAGACGCGGACGCCGATGCGCTCGGCGCCGCCGACTGGCTGGGCGAAGCTTCCTGCGAAGCCCCGTTATTGCCGTTGCCGTTGCCGTTGCCGTTGCCATTCGAGCAAGCCGTCGCGAGAATACCGAACATTAGCAGTACGGACACCAAACCGTGCTTCTTCCATTTCCACATACGCTGGCGACCTCCCATTTCGTATCGTGCTATTTATTTCAGGCGCCCGCCGACTTACGAGCCGGCACAAGCGGCGGCCGCCGTGAAATCAATCCTTCATGGAACCCAGTGTCAGGCCTTTGACGAAATACTTTTGCAGAAACGGATAGACGAGCAGGATCGGGACAGTGACGAGGATAGTGAGCGTGGACTTGATGGTGAGCGGCGAGATGATGCGGGCGTTGCCTTCCTCCCCGCCTTCCGCGGCGGTGTTCTCTACGACCTGAATCATCTTCTGAAGCTCGTATTGGAGGACGGCCAGTTTCTCGTTGCGGCTGTTGTACAAGTAGTTGTCGAACCACGAATTCCATTCCCCTACCGCGACGTACAGCGCGATCGTGGCGAGGACGGGCAGGCTGACCGGCAAGATGATCTGCGTATAGATCCGGAAATCGTTGGCGCCGTCGATGTAAGCCGATTCGACGAGCCCTTCCGGCAGCTGCTCGAAAAAGGTTCGCATGATGAAGATGTAAAAGGCGCTGACCAGTCCCGGCACGATGTAGACCGCGAACGTGTTGAGCAGATGAAGGTTTTTGATCAGCAGGTAGGTCGGGATCAATCCCCCGCTTACGTACATCGTGACGATGAGCATAAGGATGAAGAAGCGGCGCAGCATGAAGTGTTTGCGGCTGAGGACATAAGCGAGCATGCCGCAGGCGAATACGGAAAGGACGGTCTGGATCACGGTACGGAGCACGGAGTTGACCGATGCCCGCAGGAGGGTGTCCTTCTGGAACACGTACGCGTAATTTTCCAACGTGAACTTGCGCGGCCAGAAGTAAAGTCCGCCCTTCAAAGCGTCGGCGGTCTCGTTGAGCGAGATGACCAGCAAGTAGATAAACGGGTAGACCGTGGTAAAGGCGGCCAGGGCCAGCAGCGCATACAACGCGGCGTCGAACGTTCGCTCTCCTGCACTGCGATGAAGAGGCATGGCGATTCGCTCCAATCGTTAGAAGAGGTTGGCTTGATAGCGTTTGGCAATCGCGTTGACGATAAGAACCAGGGTAATGCTGACGACCGAGTTGAAGATACCGACCGCCGTACCGAACGAGAAGTCGCCTGCGTTAAGGCCCAGTCTGAGCGCCAGGATCGAGATGACCTGGGAATAATCCGCATTGATCACGTTTCCGAGCAGGAACTGCGATTCGAATCCGCCGGTCATGAGCCCCCCGATGGACAGGATGGTGAGCAGGATGACGGTAGGCATGATGGAGGGTACGACAATGTACTTGACTCGCTGCCACCGGCTGGCGCCGTCCACCATCGCGGCATCGTACAGACTCGGATTGATGCCGGCGATCGCGGCCAGATAGATGATCGCGCCCCAGCCGAAGCCCTTCCAGGTGATGATGAGCGTATGAATGACCCAGAACCAGGTCGGCTTGCCGAAGAAGAAGATGCCTTCATCGATCCAGCCCAGCTTGATCAGCAGGTCGTTGATGAGGCCGCCGTCCGGCGAGAGGAGCATGACGAAAATGTTGGCGACGACAACCATCGAAACGAAATGGGGCAAGTAGGTCATCGTCTGGACGATGCGGACGAAATTTTTGCTCCTCAGCTCGCTCAGCACGACAGCAAGGGCGATGGAGCTTAACGTCCCCAAGATCAGCTGCATGAGGTTCATCGCGAAGTTGTTTCGAAGCGCTTGTAAAAACTCATCGTGCGTGAGCAATGTCCTGAAATGCTTGAACCCGACCCAGTCGGCTTTCCACAAGCTTTGTCCGATGTGATAGTCCTTGAACGCCATCAGCCATCCCCAGAGCGGCACGAACTGGAACAGGACCAGGTGGAGCATGATGGGGACGGACATCCACAGCAGCACCTGTTGCTTCCGGATTCTCATCCATAGCGGAGACCTTCGGACCGTAGCTGCCCGGCGCGCGCTCTGGACGGGTTCTGCGTTTGCGGCTGCGTTCGTTTCCATTCCGGTTCACCTCCGTCTTACTTGAGATTCATTATAGCTTCCGCCCATGCGCCCGTAGTATCTCTTAAAGTTGTTGTTTACTGGGAGATTTTTAAACTGTTCGAGAGGCAGGCAAAAAAATAGGCCGCCCGCCGGTTGTGTGACTTAACCGGTCGAACGGCCGTGCCGCGTCATCGTCAGATCGCCTCCCGCTGCGCCGGTTCCGCGTCCAGGATCGGATGCGAGATTTCGATGATCGTCCCGCCCTCTTCTCTGTTCGCGATCCGCAGTCCGTAGCGTTCGCCGAAATAGAGCGCCAGCCGCTCGTGGACGTTGCGGAGGCCCACCCCTTTCCGTCGATGGGGGATGTCCGTCTCGGCGGTGAGCAGCCCGGCGCGCAGCGCCTCCCGAATGCCGGGGCCGTTGTCCACGAACTCAAACTGCAGCCGGTACGGCTCGCGGGTGCCCCGGATCAGAATCTTGACGGCCTCTCCGTCTCCGGCGTGCCGGGTGCCGTGTTTGATCGCATTCTCCACGAGCGGCTGGAGCATGAGCCGCATGCATGGCAGCGGCAGGATGTCCTCGTCGATCATATAGACGACCCGGATCGACGTATCCTGGCGCGCGGATTGGATAGCGACGTACGCCTTGACGTGCTCGATCTCGCGTTCGACCGTCGTCAGCTCCCGGCCGTCGTTCAAGCTCAGCCGCAGCAAATTGCCGAGCGACCGGACCATCTCGCTGATATCGGACGCTTGCCTGCTTTCCGCCTTCCAGCGTATCGCCTCGAGCGTGTTGTACAGAAAATGAGGATTGATCTGATGCGTAAGCACCTGGAACTCCAGTTCCTTCTTGTCCTTCGCTTCTTTCTCCGCGCTTCTGACCAGCTCGTCGATTTTCCGCACCATGTTGTCGAAGCCCATATAGAGCCAGCCGATCTCGTCCGAACGCCTCAGTTGCGGCCAGCCGATGACCGTCTCCCCGCGCTCCACCTTGCGCATGGCTTTGACCAGCTTCTGAATCGGATTGGTGAAGCGGATGGTGAAAAAGGCGATCGTAAAGACGGAGATCGCGAGATAGAACAGCAAAAAGAACAGACTGATCTGTTCGATGCCCGATACCGGCCGCGTCAACACCGATACGGGAATGAGGCTGAGCACTTTCCAATCGTTATGGGTGAGCGACGCGTATGTCGCCATATATTGCACGCCTTCGATCGTGAGCCGGCTCGCCGCCTCCGTAGACTGCATGAGGAAGGCGTCCAACTCGGGAGAGTCGAATCGGGTACCGATCCGTTCCGCTTCCTGGTGGTAGACGATCGTATTGTTCTCGTTCAGCAGCACGACCTGCTGGCGATCCACCATTTTGACCGGCGCCAGGTACTCGCTCAGCGTACTCGCCTTGACGTCGGCGGCGACGAAGCCCAGCGGCTCGGATTGGTTCAGTCCGTACAATTGCTTGATTTTCGACAGAATCGGCTCCTTGTAGAGCGTCGGATTGTCCTTCGGCAGGAAAAGCTGCCAATAGGGAGACTTCATCTCCTTGGCCAGGCGGAACCAGGCCTGGCTCTCGATGTCGGCATCATCGTATATCGTGTGCGTAAAAGTCGGGTAGCGGGACGGCTCGATCGGGAAGATCCGGATCGTATACGCATGCGTGTTTCTGTTCAGCAAGCCGGTATACTGCATGAGCCTGGAAGCGATCCCGAGCTCCTCCAGCTCGTCGGTCGGCCGGATGCTGAGCAGGTCCTGCATGTCTCTGGAATACATGATCTCGTTCTGGGCGGTATCCACCAGATCCAGATAGTTGTCCAGCACCTTCGCATTCTTGTCCATCATCTCCATGGACACGATCGAGCTCACGTCTTGAATGGCCTTGATGGACTTGGAATAGGCAAAATAGCCGATGAATAAAAAGGGAAGCACGACGATCAGAAAAAACAGGAGAATCACCTGGCGGCGGATCGAGAATCTCCCAAGCTGGGCCCGGACCGGCCTACTCATGCCGGCTGCTCCCGCTGTTGCGGTACTCCTGCGGCGTGCAGCCGTACGCTCGTTTGAACAGCTTGGCGAAGTGGACGGGATCTTGATATCCGACCATGTAGCTGATCTGATACACTTTGTACCTGAGGTCGCCCAGCCGGTCCGCCGCATTTTTCAGACGCACATCTGTCAGATATTCCAGGAAGTTCATGTCGGTTTCTTTTTTGAAAAGCTTGCTGAGCCACACCGGCGTCACGTGCACGCGCTCGGCCACCATCTGCAGCGTCAGGTTCTCCTGGTAGCGCTCATGGATGATGCGCTGGGCTTCGTCCACGATCTGGCTTCGCGATCCGGACTGCGCCTTGATGCTCTCCGCTGCCTTGAGCAACTGCTCCGTCGCCTGCTGCCGGAGAGATTCCAGCGTGTCAAAGCGCTCGAGATGCTCCCAGAGCGCGATCGGATGTTTTTCCCAGGACGATTCCTTCCAGCCCGCCGTTTTTTGTGCGGTCCGAAATACGTCAAGCAGCCATTCGAACGTACGCTGCTGCAGATCCTTCGGGTGCTTGACCTCCCAGGTTTTCACCAGCTTCGAAAAGCCGGCCATCGTCTCCCGAATTTCCCTCTCGGTACCGTACTTCAGAATTTCCACGAGTTCTCTGGGGCTCGCCAGCAGGTACTCGGGCCGATCGCCGAGTTCGCCTTCCGGCGCTTCCTCCGCTCCGCTTCCCTGGAGCCTCCGGCTGACAAGCGATTCCATCGCGCTTCGGTACAGATCGGACAGCTGCTGAAGGCCGCCTCTCCCAATTGCCACGCCCAGGTTCAGCCGAATATCCAACGTTTGTCCGACCTGCTCGCGAGCCTCCTCGAGCAATTCCGCGCCCGGCTCGGTCATGTCCGCATCCGCCTGCTCGAGGATCGCGATCCAATCGTCCTGCTCGGACCTGAACAGCACGTGACGGCCGGGATGGCGAGCGGCGATCGTCTGCGAGAGGATCCTGCCAACCTCTGCGAGCAGCGCCTCCTTGTCGGTCATGGACGGCCTCGCTGTCAGCGCCTTCAAGCTGTCGATCCCAATTACGGCGAGCCCTAGCTGCGCGTCGAGCAGCCACGCGAGGTCCAGCTGCTCCAGCTTGTGCTCGGTCCGCACGGCGGGCTCCTCCCGGTACGGACGACCGAGCAGCTGTCGCAGGAGCTCCTCCCTGATCTTCGGGACGGCCGATTCGTACCCCTGCCGCATGAGTCTTCGGTTCAGCTCGCTTTCGTTTTTTTCGCGCTGGCGCTGAAGCGCCACGGTGACCGCCTTGAACAGATCGTGCTTGTCGAGCGGCTTAAGCAGGTAATCCGATACGCCGAGCTTGAACGCTTCCTTGGCATAATGGAAATCGTCGAAGCCGCTGACGACGATCGTACTGCCGTCGTACCGTTCCCGCGAGAGCGCTTCGATCAGCTTCAGGCCGGTCATGCGAGGCATGCGAATATCCGTGACGATCAGGTCCGGCCGGCGCGCAAGCGCCAGCTCAAGCGCCGTATCGCCGTCATCGGCGTCCAGCACCTCGTCGACGCCCCAATCCGACCAGGGAATTTGTTTTACAAGACCGTTGCGAATTTCCCTTTCGTCGTCGACTATCAAAATCCGGACCATCGCACCGCCTCCTCGGATTTCTACTGTAATCACGCGTGTCGTTAACGGAATGAGGCTTTGATCTCCATTTTGCGTAGTGTCTCCCCGGCGTCGCTACAGGTTAAACTAGACGAATGCAGGGCATTTTTATCCTTGTTGGGGGACCAACACGCCGATTCGCCTCTCCTGGCTCAGTACTTCTCCCCCGAGCTCTTACATCCCTTCCTGAAAAAAAGAGAAAAGCGCCGAATCCGATGAAATCCGCATGACGAAATGCGGAATCCTTCGGTATCGGCGCTTTGCGACAGCATGGCAGCTATGGCAGCATTCTCTTTAGACAAACATAGGCGGAACGTTCTCGGTCAGCTCCAGCACCCCGACGATTTCCTCGTCGGAATTGCGGACGGGATAATAGACCGTCTGTCCGGACTCCCGGTCCCGTCGCGTAGGGCGCCCGGAGAAGGCGCGTAAAATCTCCGGCCATAAAGCCATGATATGCGTGCCCTCCGACGGCAGGGCGCCGCCAGCGACCATGACCTCGCCGAGCGCCGGATTTTCCGGCCGCCGGATCCACAGCGCCGCATAGGGACGGCGGAGCGGATCGATCCGCTCCGTCAACAGAAGTACCCGCTTCAGCGCGTTGAAGTGGTCTTCCACGAAGTCGATCTCGTCGCCGAGCGCGAATTCGCTCTCCGTGCCGGCGACCTTCAGCGGATATTCCCGCCGGTCCGGCGGCATGACGTCTTCGAGGGAGTCGCCCGGAAGAAACAACGCGCCAAGTCTTGCGATTTCCATCAAGCTGTACGTTTTCGGCTTCATCGCGGCTTTCGCCTCCTATCCCAGGATCGCCCACAAGCTTCGTTTCAGGTCGTTCAGCGTTTCCGACGGCCGCCCCTCGTGCAGCGACGCTTTGGGCGCTTCGCTGAACATCGCATTCTCCCACTCGTAAGGCGGTTTGTCGAGGAAGTTCGGCTTGCCCGGCCACCAGGCTCCCGGCGCAAGGTCAAAAGCCTCGGCGATCGCCTCGCCCATCCGCTCCCTGCCGGCCTCCGGCTGCGCGCGGATCCACTGCTCCATGCAGTCCGCGACCTGCATCGTGTTGCGCAGCACTTTAAGCCGGATGGACGGGATCGGCCCTTGCAAGCCGAACAGCCGGTCCCCAGGGTAGAATACCGCGGTGCTGCCTTCCGAATCGGGCGTCTCGTGCCACTGGTCTCCCCACTTCGTGTTTTCCCAGTACACGAACCCGTCCACGCCCCGCGCCACGGCGGCCAGCGGAGAGATCGCGGTCGCGAGCAGGGGACGCGAGATCCGCTCGGCTCCGCCGTACGTCCACACCTCGCAGCCGGCGCCGCGAAGCACGCCCAGGCTCTCCGGGAACCAGGAGAACATCTGATGATTGACGACCCAGAGCTTGATGAGATCCGCATACTTTTCGAAGTGGAGCCCATAGCTCCAGCTCGCATCCGTACGGAATACAAACCGGGCGCCGTCCTCCTTTTCCAATACGTCCTTCGCCAAGTCGTAATAAATGTCGTTGACCTTCTCGTCCCAGACGAAGCGCGTCTCGTCTCCGTCATAAGGGAACAGCTTATACCGCTTCTTGTGGTTCAGAAATAGTTCGAACTTCGTCCGCAGCCAGCCGCGCTCGGTGAAGTGTCGGTGGAATTCCTCCATGATCCCGGCAAATTCCGTGCGGTAGCCCTTCGTCCCGAACTTGGCGTAGTCGGCCGGCCAATGGAAGTTGAACGGCAAATACATATACGGAATCGGAATGGCGCCGCGCTTGGTATCCGCGAAGGCCGAGCCGTCGAGATAGGGGCCGAAGTGCTCGTCGAAAACCGACCAGTCCTTGACGCGCATCTCCTTGCCCTTGCCCTCGAGCTCCGGGATAAAGGCGGCAGGAATGCGCCCCGAGTGCTCGTAAGGCAAATAATGCAGCAGGCAGCGGTGCTCGTGCGCCATTCGGAAAAAAGCCTGTTCCGTCCTGAAGTACGTGCCGTCCTCGTATCGGTCCGGATTGCTTCGCAGGCTGTCCATCCGGCGCGACAGATTGTCAGCGTAGCTGTTCAGATCGGCGACGATCAGAGATTCGTCCGGCACGGCCGTATGCAGCACGCGCAGCCGAATCTCGTGGACGTCGGTCCCGCTCCCCGTCTCCACGCGAACCGCGCCGCGGTAATCTCCCGCCCCGACGCCGGCCGGGACGAACAGGTCCACCCAGACGGCCGCATAGGCCTGGTCCTCTACTTCGTTCGCGGCCGAGATCGCGGCCAGCGTGCGAGGCCCGGCTTCTCCGCCGTCCAGCGGCACGAGAGCGTCGGGGTAGTACCTCCCTTGCACGCGATGATACCACTGCGCGTAAAAGGCGAATTCGTTCGCGCCGATCTCGTCCCACCCGCTCCGAGGCGCCTCGGCCTCGAACCGGATCGCGGACGGTCCCGCCGCACCAAGCTTCACGATCAGTTGAAAGGATACATAGGCGTTGCGCGGCGAAGCCAGCTCGGACGAACGCTCGCTCAGCTCTGCCAGCGTACCGGCACGGGCTTCCTCTTCGAGCAACTCCCCCGTCTGGGGACAGACGCGTATCATATCATGGATCAAATAGCTGCTGCTCATCGCTTCTCCTCCTGCCGCTGTGTTTTTTTGACGTTGAGCGCCGAGACGCTGATATCCGCCGCGGAGACCGGGGTTCCCTTGCGGTTTGTCGCCAGCACCGTCTTGCGTTCTCCGGGCAGCAGGTTAAAGTAGTTGTCCGAGAACATCGTGCCGTCGATCGGGCATTCCAGCTTGACGAAGCGCGCGAACGTATCCGTCTCGACAGTGACGAGAATCCCCTCCGGGCTCTCTTTATGCGAGACGGTCAGCCGGCAGGGACTGAACCGCAGATCCTTGTGCTCGGCGAAAAAGAAGTGGTTGTCGTACACGTCTTCCCGGGCGCTTCGCGCGAACATGAACCGGGAGCGCTTGTCGATGACGCCAAGACGCCATTCGATCTCGGCTGGAGCGTAATCGACAATCTTCTGGGATGCGTTCGCCGCGACGCGAATCTCGAACGACTGCTCGTAGATCGACTGGCCGAAGCAGCTGCGCACGCCGACCGTGATCGTATCGTCGTAGGCCTCGTCGCTGTCGTTGGTCATCCAGACGGAGATCCGTCCCTCGTCTTCCTTAAACGACAGCAGCAGCGGATGATAGAAGCGGCGGGCACAGTAGTAAGAAGCTTTCGGGAACAAGTAATAGTCGATCAGGCTCCAGCTGATGCCCGGCCAGCAGTCGTTGAGCTGCCAGATCAGGGAGCCGGCGTTCTCCGGCTTGCGCCTGCGGAAGTGCTCGACGCCGAACTTCAATCCCTCCGCCTGACACAGCATTGAGAAGTCGATGTACTCGTCCAGATCGCCCGGCAGCCCGGAGTAGCCCGCCATCGTGATCGTCGCCTTTTCCGGCTCGTAGTCTTTGTTGCGATAATCGACCTCGAAGCTGCCGTA
Source organism: Cohnella sp. GbtcB17 (assembly GCF_019091135.1). Taxonomy (GTDB): domain Bacteria; phylum Bacillota; class Bacilli; order Paenibacillales; family Paenibacillaceae; genus Cohnella. The sequence continues at coordinate 48,102 of NZ_JAGXJW010000012.1, forward strand.
GTAGAGCTCGCCTTCCGGGATGTTGCGCCGCAGCGTCTCCTTCACCGTGCTCCCGTGAATGCCGAACTCGCTGCTGAACTTGGAGGTGTCTTCGGCGAATCGCCGGTAGGAGATGCCGTACGGCGAGACGTCCATCTTGGAGGCTTCGCCGTAATGCCGCGGATAGACGTCCCCCGCCCATACGGCCCAATTGTGCGTATCGCCTTCGTCGAAGCTGTTCGGGTCGTTGCCGCCCCAAGGCGAGCTGGGCCAATACAGCCGCGTCGGATCGAGCTTCGCCAGCAGCTCGGGCATGAGCTCGTGGAAAATTTTCGCGCCGTAGAAACGGGTGTCGCTGCGGTAGTACATCTTTTCGCTGTGGATCGCCTGGCTCTCGTTGTTGCCCGCCCAGATCGCGATGCACGGATAGCTGCGCAGCGCCTTCACGTTCGCCACGATCTCCGCGCGCACGCTGGCCATGAACGCTTCGTCGTAATCGGGCACCTCGCTGCAGGAGAACATGAAGTCCTGCCACACCAGCAGGCCTTGACGGGAGCAGGCCCGGTAGAAGGCCGCCTTTTCGTAGACGCCGCCGCCCCAGACGCGCAGCATGTTCATATTCGCTTCGCGGGAAAGCGTCACGAGATCCTCGTACCGCTCGTCCGGGATCGCGCCGATGAAGTTGTGGGCGGGAATCCAGTTCGCGCCTTTGGCGTAGATAGGCCTTCCGTTCAATATGAACTGGAAGCGGGGGGCGCCGCTCTCCGAACGAAGAAGGACCTCGATCGTGCGGATGCCGACCTCCTCGGACAACGTATCGACGAGCTCGCCATCCGCCGTCAGGTTGACGGTCAACTCGTAGAGGAAGGGCTCCCCGTGATCGAACGTCCACCAGAGCGACGGCCGCTCCACCGGGAACCGGAGGCCGACCGCGCCGTCCGTCACGTCCGTCTCGTGCCGGATCTCGCCGCCGCGCCCGCGCAGGATCACCTCGGCGGTCAGCCGCGCGCCCGCGTCGCGGTGCCGGACTTCTGCCCCCACTTCGACTTCTGCGCGATCCGGACCGATCGACAGCGTCTTGAAGTCCAGGTGCGCGAGCCGCGCCGCAGGGACGACCTTCAAGCGCGCTTCCTTCCAGATGCCCGCGGTCACGATGCGGGGGCTCCAATCCCACGAAAAATTGCAAGCGCACTTGCGCAGCCAGATCCGTTCGTAATTGACTTTGGACCAGAAGCGGGAGACATCCTGCCGCGCCGCGTATTCGACGACCGGATCGAAGCGGACGACGAGCACGTTGTCCCGCGCCTTCAGCTTGCCGGCGAGCTCGGCCGCGACGGGGACGAACATGTTGTCGGATACGGCGACCGTCTCGCCGTTCAGGAATACCTCCGCCAGCGTATCGAGTCCGTCGAATTCCAGCAGCAGGCCGGCCGTATCCGCGGCGCCCGGACGGTCGAATACCGTGCGGTACACCCATGTTTTCCGCTCGATCCACAGGCAGGCCTGGTCATTGGTCGAATAGTACGGATCCTCGATTCGCCCGTGCGCCAGGAGCGTGGAATGCACGTCCCCCGGCACCGCCGCAGCCAGCCACTCCGCGTCGTCGAAGCCGGCTCGATGCACGGCATCCGGGATCGTCTCCCTGCCGTCGAAGCCTTGTATTTTCCAATTGCAATCCAGATCTACAGCGTTCGTCTTGATCGGTGTCATCGTCCATTCCTTCCCGGCCTTCGCCCTCGAACCGCCTTGTGGTTTGCAGCTATCTATCATGTTAGAGAGGACGCCATACTTTAGAAACGAGTCATTGCTGGCTTTTACTGAGGAACTTTTGTCCTCCTGCTAGAGCAGGTTTTCCGCCGCGAAAAAACCGCCGGAGCGGCCCGAAATGGGGCTGCCGCCGGCGGTCGGTCGAAAGCGAATCAAGCGGAATGCGAACGCTTAAGGCTCATACACGTTAAACTCGTAAATGCTCCACCACGGGGATGCCGCCGCCGTCAGCACGACCTTGATATACCGGGCCGTCTGCGCGGAGAAGGTGACGGTCTGCACATTGCCGATGCCCGTGCCGCTCGCGACGGCCGTGCCCCAGTTCGTGCCGTCGGCGGACACGTATACCTCGTAGGCGCGCGGATAATCGCTGCCGCCCGTAGAATCAAGCGTGATCTTGTTGAATGTCTTGGCCGCGCCCATGTTGACCTGATAGTACTGACCAACCTGCTGCGCAGCGCTCGTCGCCCAGCGGGTCGTAGCGCTGCCGTCCAGCGCGGCTGACGCAGCGCTCGCGGACGACGAAGCCGTCGCAGTCCATCCCGTACGGCTCAGTACCGCGCCGCTCGACGGCGTGGCCGACACCTGGGCGGAGTCCGCGCTCTCGCCGCCCGTACTGACGGCGCTCACGACGTAATAATACGTCGTCCCGTTCGAGACGGTCGTATCGGCATAGACGGCGCCGGTCACGCTCGTCGCGACGATGCTGAAGGGACCTCCGCTGACGGTACTGCGCTTCACGTTGTAGCCGGTCGCGCCGGAAGTAGCCGTCCATCCGACGGAGACCGTGGCGTTGCCGCCGGTCGCGGTGACGCCGGTCGGCGCCGCCAGCGGAACCGTGACGGACGCCTCGGCTGCGTTCGGTCCCGAGCCGGCCGTATTCGCGGCGGAGACGGTGTAGTAGTAGGTCGCGCCCGCGGCTGCAGCGTTGTCCGTATAAGCGTTGGTCGCGACGCCCGTGGCCAAGCTCGAATACGGACCGCCTGCGACCGTCGCGCGCTTCACCGTGTAGCCGGTCGCGCCGGACACGAGATTCCAGGTCAGCTGGACGTTGCCGCCGACCAGGCTGGCCGTGAGTCCGGTCGGCGCGGCCGGCGCCAGGCTGAGCTCGTCGGCGCCGATGTCGTAGGCCGAGCCGGACGGACGCGGCTGGCCGTCCATATCCAGCGGAACGTCGGCCTGCAGCGCGAAGCCGGTATCGATCGCCGCCGAGGCGGTGGCCGGATTCAGATGATAATCGCCGGCTGCCGCGTTGACCAGCATGCTCGCGGTGCCGTTCGTAATATTGTTGCTGCTGGTAGCCGCGCCGCCGTCGCGGAGCTTCACCGCTTTGTCCATCAGGTTGTTGCGCACGTCGCCGCTGCTTCCCGCGAACCTGGACTCCACGGCGCCTACGCCCGACGGAATGCCCAGAATCGTGTTGTTGTAAACCTTGAAGCCGGAAGCCTTGTTCATATAGACGCCCGCGTCGGCCGTGCCGTACACGACATTGTTGCGCATGATGCCGCCGCGGTGCTCAAGCGACGTATCTCCGTTTCGGAAGTACTGCGGCGCGGTACCGCCGCCGCCGAACGACATGGCGATGAAGCTGTTCTGGAACACGTTGTTCTCGACGAGCGTATCGATGGAATTGCCTTTGGCGAAGAAGGCATAGGCGACACCGCCGCCGGACATTTTCGCGTTCTGGAAGGTGTTGCCCCGGATGATCCAGCCCTTGGCCGCGATCAAGTCGACCCCTTCGACGACGCTGCGCGTACCGCCCGTGGTGTAGCCGATCAACGAATTCTCGATCGTGCCGTAGTCCGCATAAGGCAGATCCGGGGATCCGCCCGAGGTCGACTTGAAGCCGCCCTCTCCGTTGTCCCAGGTTTTCAGATGATCGGCGCGGAAGTAATCCGACCCCGAGTTCACCTGGATCGCATGGTAGTAGGAATCGCGGATTGTCATGTTCCTGAACGTGACATAGTCCGAATCGTTGACCTTGAAGTTGATGTCCATGCTCGAGGCGTTAATGCCCGGACCGGCGACGACCGTGTCGTCGTAGTTCGACGTCGCGCCTTGGATCGTAATATTGTTTTTGCCGTTAATATTGATCGTCGTCGTCTGGCTGTAGGTCCCTGCAGCAAGGGTAATGATTCTGCCCTGCGCGGGCGCCTGGTCGATCGCCTGCTGCAGCTGGGACAGCGAAGCGACCGTCACGCTGTCCGGCGTCGGCGTGACGGTCGTCGCGCTGACGGGGTTGGACAGGCCGCCGTAGTTGCCGCCGTCATCGTACGTCTTGACCGCGAAGTAATAGGTCACGCCCGTCTGGAGCTGGTTGACCTGGTATTTCATCGTCTGGCCGGGACTCTTCTGCGCCAGCTCATCCTCCGCCTGCGTCGCCGCAGACCATTGGGCCTCGGTCGTAATCGGCGAAGTCGCGTACCGAACCTCGTAGCCTTCCGCCATGCCGGCGGTGCCGTCGTTGCCCGGCGCCGTCCAGGTCAGCTGCACGCTGCGCGGGCCGGGGTTCACCGCCGCGAGATCGGCGATCGCCGCCGGCGGCGTCGGATCGTTCGCTGCCGTCGTAACCGGCACGACGTTGGACAGCGCCGATGCGTTGGAAGTCTCGTCGAACGTCCGCATCGCGAAGTACAGCGCCGTGCCCGCCGGCAGTCCGGTTACCGCCAGCGTCTGCGTCGTTCCCGCGGGCGCCGGAGCCGGCTCGTTCGTCAACTGGACGGCATCGTTCCAGCTATTCTCCGTGATGCTGGACGTATGATACCGGATGTCGTAGGCAGCCGCCGTACCGGTCGTGCCGTCATCGCCCGGCGCAGTCCATGACAGATTGGTCGACTTCCAGGTCGTACCGGACGCGGATAGATTCGCGATCGTGCCCGGCGCCGTCGTATCCCCCGTATTCGCGTACACCTCGAGCTCCACCGGGGTATTGACCAGATTCGTCTCCCCGGTCACTCTCACATGTCCGTTGGCCCAGGATCTGACGTACCTGGCATTGACGGGCGTCGTGAGCACGATGTTTTTGCCCGTGCCGTCGGTCGGCTCCTGGTATGCCGCATCGCTGCCCGCGCCGAGTCCCGCGCTGTTGTCCGTGTCGTTGTTGAACACGGTCGTGACGCCGGTTGCAAACATCGGATCGTTGGACAACTGCACGACATGATCGCGGCCCGTCCTGGCGACGCCGGAGGAACCGCCCCAGTCGTTCAGCACGTTGATCCGGCTGATCGCATAAGCCTGACCGAGATCGACCTGCACCCACTTGGGACCGTCGGCGACGCTGATCAGCGCGTACCCGCTAGAGCCCCGGGCGCCGTCCGTCACGACCGAGACAGAGCCGCCGCCGGACACCGTGCCGTTCGTGCTGACCGCCTTGCCGAGCGCGACATTGACGGTCGACTCCAGCGCGACCTGAACCACGTTGGAGAGCGCCGACTCGTTGTTCGCATCGTCCCGCGTCTTCATCGCGAAGTAATACGTGGCGCCCGGCGTCAAGCCCAGCACGGTGAACTTCTGCGCGGTGCCCGCCGCGAGAGGCGAGGGCTCCCCGATCACGGGCGTGGCGTTCGCCCAGTTCGACTCGGTGATCGGCGAAGCGGCGTACCGCACGTCGTATTCGCCGGCCGTTCTGACGTTGCCGTCGTCGCCCGGCGCCGTCCAGCCGAGTTCCACGCTGCTCAGCGTCTTCTTCCCTGCTGTGAGATCGGCGATCGCCGCCGGCGCAACATCGTCCGTTGCGCTGATGAGCAGGTACGGCCTGTTGTATGGATGCTCCGTGCTGTTCAGGTCCACTCTTGCCGCTTGAGACTGCGGATCGCTAATTTTGAAAGTGACGATTTTGTCGGTCATCTGGCTGTTAATAAACGCCGTGACGTCGAATTCGTACCAGCCCGGCTTGCTGAACTGGATCGATCCCAGCGGGACGGCGCCGGTCTCGTCGGCCAAGGTGAGCCGGGTGACCGTGCTTTCCGACCAGCTGTCGTTGATCAATCCGGTGACGGCGAGCGCATGCGGCCGGCTTGGATTGTTCGGGATGTCCGATACGTACAGCTTCAAGACCGCACGTTCGGCATGCGTCGCGGAATAACCGGTGAAGTCGGCCTTTAAATAACTCCAATACGTGCTGTTGCCGTTGTTCAGAATAATGAGCGATTGGTTCGTGCCGGATCTGTCGCCCGAGGCGGCCACATAGGCGTCGTCGGTCGGCGTGAACTCGGAACCCGACGACGCAGGCGTGTTAACCTGCACGATATTCGACAGCGGCGACACGTTGCCTTGGTCGTCCACCGTCTTTACGGCCGCATAAATGACGCTTCCTGCCGTGGGGCCCACGATCTGAACCGACTGCGAAGTCCCTGCGGCCGCAGGCAGCAGCGTCGAGTCCGCCTTCTGCGCGCTGCTCCAGTTCGTTTCCGTGATCGGGGCATTCGCATAGCGGATGTCGTACGCATACGCGGTTCCCGTGTTGCCGTCGTCGCCCGCCGCCGTCCATGTCAACCGGAACGTACGGGACGTAATGTCGCTTGCGGCCAAATTGCCGATGGCGGCCGGCGGCGTCGTCTCGCTCGGCGCGAACTCGTCGGCGCCGACGTCGTACGCGCTGCCGTACGGACGGGCTTCGCCGTACATGTCGGTCGGCACGTCGGCCAGCGTCATGCCGACGTCGCGGGCAGCCATCCCGTTGAACGGATGCAGGCGATAGTCACCGCCAGCCGGATCGACCAGCCAGCTTGCCGTCGCTCCCGTGATGTTGTTGCTAACCACGGAAGTGCCGCTGTCGCGGTTTTTGACCGTGCCGGTCATCAGGTTGTTGCGCACCTCTCCGCTCGTGCCGGCGAACCTTGGCTCGATGGCGCCGACGCCGGATCCGGTGTTCAGAATCGTGTTGTTATACACCTTGTAGCCGTTGGCCTTGTTCAGGTAGACGCCTGTATCCGTAGCGCCGAAAACGACATTGTTGCGGATGATGCCGCCGCGATGCTCGTAGGTCTGGTCCTGATTGCGGAAGAAGGTCGCCCCCGTGCCGCCGCCGCCGAACGACATGGCGACAAAGCTGCCTACGATCACATTGTTCTCGAAAATCGTGTCGATGGAATTCCCTTTAGCGAAAATGCCGTAGCCGCCGCCGTTATTCGACGTCTTGGCGTTTTCCACGCGATTGCCGCGGACAATCCAGCCCTTGGAGGCGATCAGGTCGACGCCCTCCACGACGCTGCGCATGCCGCTCGTGGTGTAGCCGATCAGCGAGTTCTCGATGATGCCGTAATCGGTATAGCCTTTGCCCCCGTTCAGATCGAAGGTCGTCTTGAAACCGCCTTCGCCGTTGTCCCAGGTCTTCAAGCCGTCGGCATGGAAGTACTTCGAGCCCTGATTGACCTGGATGGCATGATAATAGGAATCCTGAATCGTCATGTTTTTGAACGTGACATAATCGGAGTCGTTGACCTTGAAATTGATGTCGAGCGCGCTGTTGTTGATGCCGAGCCCTTTCACGACCGTCGCCGTGTAGTTGCTGCCTGCGCCCCGGATCGTAATATTGTTCTTGCCTGTAATATTGATCGGCGTCGTCTGGTTGTAGGTGCCCGCAGCCAGCGTGATGACCCGGCCGCCGGCAGGCGCGCCGTCGATCGCCGTCTGCAGGGCGGAGAGCGAGGATACCGTCACGGCATCGGCCGTCGGCGTCGCGACCGTGGCGCTCGCAGAATTTGACAGACCCGATACGTTCCCTACGGCGTCCGTCGTCCGGACCGCGAAGTAATACGTAACGCCTGCGGTCAGCTCCGTCACCTTGAATTGCATAGGCGTGCCCGCCGTCGGCTGCGGCAGTTCGCCCTCCGCCTGCGTGGCGGAGGCCCAGTTGGCCAGCGTGATCGGAGAGGTCGAATAACGGACGTCATAGCTGGCGGCTTTGCCGTTCGAGCCGTCGTCGCCCGGCGCCGTCCAGGTCAGCTTGACGGACTTGAACATCGCCTGCGTCGCCTGCAAGTTCGCGATGGCGGCCGGAGCGACCGTGTCCGCCGCCGGCGTCGTGACGGTCGCCACGTTGGAGATCGGCGACTCGTTAACGAGATCCTTGGCCTTGAGCGCGAAGTAATACGTCGTGCCCGGCGTCAGCCCGGTGACCGTGAAGGCTTCGGCCGAACCCGCCGTCTTCGGCGCGGGAACGCCGGACACGGGCGTCGCGGAGGACCAGTTGGACGCCGTGATCGCGCTCGTGGCGTAGCGGAGATCGTAGGCGACCGCCGTGCCCGTATTGCCGTCGCCGCCCGGCGCCGTCCACGCGAGATCGGCGGACTTCCAGGAGACGAAGGTGCTCGCCAGGTTCGTCACTGCGGCCGGCGGGGCGCTGTCCTGGGGATCGGCGTACACTTCGATCTCGACGGGCGTGTCGACGGTATTGACCGAGCCATTGACACGAACGTGGCCGTTCGCCCAGTAGCGAACGTACCGCGCGCCGACCGTGTCGGCCAGCAAGATGTCCTTGCCGCTGCCGTCTGCTGGCTCCATATACTCGGCGTCCGTGCCGGCGCCGAGTCCGGCGCTATTGTCGCCGTCGTTGTTGAACACCGTCACGACGCCGCTTGCGAAGCTCGCATCGTTCGACAGCTGGACCACGACGTCGCGGGCGAACCGGTAGACGTCGGCGGAGCCGCCCCAGTCGTTGCGGATGTTGATCCGGGCGATATCGTACGTCATGCCCAGATCGAGCTGCGCCCACTTCGGACCGTCGGCGACGCTATATAGCGAATAGGCGTCCCGCGTCTTCACGCCGTCGGTCAGCGCCGAGATCGGCTGCCCGCTAGGGTTGACCGTGCCGTTCGTCGTGACCGGCTTGCCGAGGGCGATATTAGCGACGGGCAGCGTCGAGACCGTGACGGCGGGCGAGAGCGCGGATACCTGACCCGAGCTGCCGACCGTCTTCATCGCGAAGTACAGCGGCGTGCCGGAGGGCAAGCCCTTCACCGTCATGCTCTGGGCGGTCGTCGCGGCGGCCGGAGCCGGTTCGCCGGTCACCCGTTTGACGACGAGGCCGTTGTCCCAATTGGCGCCCGTGATCGGGGAGGTCGAGTAGCGGATATCGTAGCCGCTGACCGCCGACGGTCCCGGGCTGGTCCAGGACAAGCTCGCGCTGTTGACCGAGGCGCTGCCCGCCGTCAGCCCGACGGAGCTCGGCAGCGACGCATTCGTCGCGGGAACGGCGGCATACACCTCCACTTCGACAGGCGTATTGACGGTCTGGATGGAATTGTTCGAGGACCGGACGTGTCCGTTCGCCCAGGAGCGGACGTAGCGCGCATTCACGGGAGCGGCGAGCGTCACGTTCTTGCCGCTGCCATCCGTCGGCTCCAGATAGGAAGCGTCGGTGCCTGCGCCCTGGCCGGCCGTGTTGTCCGTATCGTTGTTGAACACGGTCGTGACACCGCTGGCAAAGGAAGGATCGTTGGACAGCTGAACGATGATGTCTCTGCCGGTCCGGGGCTCGGAAGGATTGAAGTCGTTCAATACGTTCACGCGAGTGACGTCGAACGATTCGCCCAGATCGAGCTGAACCCACTTGGGGCCGGCGGTTGCGTCGATGAGCGCGTAACTGGATGTCTGCCGGTCGCCGTCGACGAGCCTGGCGAGCGAGACAGCGTTTCTTACGAAGCTGTTCGTCGTTACGGTCGCGTTGCCGAGCGCGACGTTCGTCTCGACGGCGTCCGCGTGCGCTTTGCGGGCGGGGGAGAAAGTAAGAGGCGAGGAGATTAATGCGGCGACTAGAATGGACAGGCCTGACTTTTTGACGATCGACAGCATACGGACACATCCTTTTCATCGAATGGTCTTGCATGAAGCGTCGAATCCGATCTCGTCATTCCCTTTCCGAACGGTTCCTCAATTCCTCCTTTCCATTGCCGTTGCGGCATTCGTTGAAGCGCCTGCGTCTCTCACATCCCGCTGAAGCGCTTCTCCTTTAAAATTGTCACATCCCCTTCTGTCGCACTACGGGCGTAAATTGTCTTATACTCGGACATTTCCATACAATTGGCTAAACGCCGGCATCTCTCAACATCCGCGCCCCAAAAGCGCCGCAACGGCAAACAAGCCCGCCTCGTCGCCGAGACAGGCCTGGCCGTTTTTGCTTATTTGAAAGTGCGGGCAAGCAGTCGCAGCAAATCGTCGTCCCGGAGCGCAAGCGCCCTGCCGCCGGCGCGGCGGACGCCGTCCGACTCGAGCTCGCGAGCGTCGGCCAGATTCGTGCTCGTATATTCGATCCGCATCTCGTACGGTCCCGGAATCGCGTAAGGCTTGCATTCGCTTCTGCGCCCGACGGCTTCCTTGACGGACTCGCCGATCTCCGCCAGTACCCGCCGGGGCGCCTTGAGCAGGCCCGAATGCCGGCCCGTTGCCTGCTTCGTCTCGTACGTGAATACCGTCCCCAACTGTCTCTGCGCCTCCGCGCAAGTCTTGTCGTCGCCAGAGACGAACAGGACCGGGACGCCGAAGCGCCCGAACAGGAGCGCGTCGATCCCGATCTCCCCGATCGGTTCGCCGTTCAGCGCCAGCTCGAGAATGTCCGCGTAGCTGAACGTGTGCTCGAGGATCGCGCCTCGGGTGCCGGCCATGGCATGATAGCCGATCAACAGCGCGCCGGCGAAGGTTTCGTCCAGACCGGCGAAGCGGTTCGCAAGCGGCAGCGCACCGGCGGCCAGCGTGGCCGCGGGATGCAGGCTGCCGTACAGCAAGTTGAAGCCCGATGCGTGGGCGTCCTTCACGACGATCTCGGTCGCGCCGGCCTGCACGAGCGCTTCGACCACGGCGTTCACTTCGTCCGTCAGCAGCCGCCGGGACTCCTCGTAGAACGTTTCGTTCCGGTAAATTTGTTCCTTGAACAAAATGCCTGCGATACCTTCCATGTCGACGCTAACGTAAAACTTCATGGTTTCGGCTCCTCCTCCTGCGATCCGGCCGAGACTAGGCGCCGTTCATGCGGAAACGCTGGGGAAAACGGCGGTACTCGCGCAGGTCGAACGGCTCTGGCTGTACGGTCCAGGGCAAGCCCGTCTCGGAGAGCAGCTTGCCCGCGGCGAAGGCATTTTTCATGGCAGCCTCGATCCCCTCGATATAAGCGCCCGGCTGATCCGCCGCATCCGACAGCCGCACGAAGGAAGCCGGAATCCCGCGGATCTCCCCCGCCGATTCGAATGCGCCGTTGGCGACGAGCGTGAAGCGCCGCGCCGAATCCAGCGAGACGTCGAGTCCGTCATCCCGACCGTCGAGCGTCCCGATCAGGTTCCGGTACCGCCGCTCGACGATGCCGCCCTCCGCGCAGTCGTACGATTTCCCCAGACCGTATCGCCAGATCTTGACCTGGTCGTCATAATCCCATTCGATCGCGCCTTCGGTGCCTTCGATCCGAATCCGCTGGGTCTCCGTCTTCTTCGCGCACAGCGTCACGTAATAGCTTAGCGTCGTGCCGTCGCTCATCTCGATGCGCATCGCGGTCGTATCGTCGCTTTCGATCGGGTTGGCATGGTACATCTCTGCCGTCACGCTGACCGGCTGCGAATCGCGGCCGACCTCGCCCGCCGCCGTCTCCGCCAGCTTTAGCATGCTGTAGAGCAAATGCGCGGCCGGATTGTGAAAAGCGCCGTCGAGGACGACGTTTCCCGCGGACGTCAGCTTGCCCGCCCAAGGCGTGCGGCCGAAGTAAGCGGACGTGCGCTGCAGCAGTGCGATCGCCTTGAAGCGCCGGACGCGGCCGATCTCTCCGGAAGCGATCGCGTGCGCGATCAGCGCCTGGGCCTTGCGCGACGGCGCAAAGAAGTTGACGGCGCACAGCTTGCCCGTCCGGGCGGCGGTCTCCGCGATCCGGTCGACGTCCTGGAGCAGGGCGCCGGGCGGCTTCTCCAGGAGGACGTGGTAACCGGCCTCCAGCGCGTCGATGCTCATCTGCGCATGCAGCGGGATCGGCGTGGAGACGACGACGAAGTCCGCTCCCGCCTCTGCGGAGAGCATGTCGCGATAGTCGGCATAGTGCCGAATGCCTCGCTCCGCGACGATAGCCGCCGCGCTCTCCGTCAATCGCACATCGCTGACCGCGGCCAGTTCGAGCGCGCCTGCATCCGTGAGTCGGACGAGCTCGTTCAGATGGACGCGGCCGAAGCCGCCTGCGCCGATCAGTAGTGCTCTACGTACGGACATGTCGTTTCCCTTCCCCCTCTTGAATATCGCGTTGCCGGAGCGATTGCCGCCCCACAAGCTTCGGCTAGACGCGCACGATCCGCTCCGCGCGCTCGTCCGCATCCACGGCCGCCTCGGAGGCGAGCAGCACGTCTTCTCCCGACAAGACGGACGCTTCGCCGCGAAGCCGATTCGCAAAATCCGCGTAGAGATGGACCGGCGGTTGCCGCAGCGGCACGAGATGGAGCGCTTCCATGCCGCTCGACATCAGCAGCATCGGCTCCCGGGAGCCCCAGGGATCGCCCTGCGAACGCAGCTCGGCGGTTCCCTCCGTGCCGACGGCGAAGATGCGGCCGTCTCCCCACGTCCAGCTGCCGGCCGGCGTATGCCAGTCGGCATACAGCTGGGCGATCGTACCGTCCGCGAGCCTCGCATTCAGCGCCGCGGCATCGTAGAAGCCCGGGTGCTCCGGCAGGATGGTTTTGGCCATATAGCCCTGCACATCGGCAATCTCGCTGCCGGTCAGCCAGCGCAGGAGATCCAGGTCGTGAACGAGCAGATCCTGAATGATGCCCCCGGACCGCTCATAGTCGAAAAACCATTCCGGCCGAGCCGCGGCGTTCAGCCGATGCGGCTTGCGCATGTCGAGCGACACGAGCCGCCCCAGCGCGCCTTCGTCGATCAGCGCCTTTAGCGTATGCACGCCGACGCTGAAGCGCTGGGTCAGCAGCATGCCGAGCTCGATCCGCCCGCGCGAGACAATGCCGCGCAGCCGCTCGAGACCCGCCCGGCCCGTCACGGCCGGCTTGTCGAGCATGACGTGCTTGCCTCCCGCCTCGCACAGCTCGGCGATGTCGATCTTGCGGCTGTTGACCGCGGCGCAGCCGACGACGCTCACCTCTTCCGCCAAGGCTTCGTCGATCATGCCTAGCAACGGTATGCCGAATCGTTCGGACAGCGACATCGCGAGCCCCGGGTCCTCGCCGTCCTCCTCGAAAATACCCGCGCAGCGATAGCCCATGCCCAGCATGTTTTCGATAAAAGACCCGATATGCCCGTGCTGGCATCCGATAACTGCGAAAACAGATGGCTCCATAGATCCGCTCCTCGTCCGACAGGATTTATGACGGTTGCTCGGGTACGTGGACGGCCATCCTATGATCGCGGCAAGCCTGCGCCAGCCACCCGTCCGGCTGCCGGTTCGTGACGATGCCCGTTGCATCGGCGAGCGGCATGATCGTGAAGAGCGCCGTTTTCGCAAGCTTGCTGTCGTCGAACACCGGAAACACCTCGCCCGAACGCCGGATCAACATTTGCGCGATCCGGACCTCCATTTCCGAATGCATCGTCCAGCCGTGCGTCTCCGAGACGCCGTCGACGCCGAGGAACATCTTCGTGACGTTGATGCGATCCGCGACGATCTCGGCGAGCGGCCCGATCAGCTCGTAGCTCTTGGCCCGCATGACGCCGCCGACCACGACGACCTGGACGTCCTCCGCGTCGGCCAGCTCGAAGGCGATGTTCACTGCGTTGGTCACGACTGTAATGTTGCGCCGGGCTTTGAGCGCGCGCGCGATGAGGAACGTCGTCGTCCCGCCCGTCAGACAGATGACGTCGCCCTCGGACACGAGTCCCGCCGCCGTCTCCGCGATGCGTTCCTTCTCTTGCAGCTGCGCCTGCCGCTTATCCGCGAAAGGCAGCTCGGCTGCCGGCTGCGCCGGCGTCCCTTCGTACACGGCCCCCCCGATCGTCCGGATGATCGGTCCCGATCGCTCCAGCAGATCGAGATCGCGCCTTGCGGTCGCCTCCGAGATTTGCAGCGCACTCGTAATCTCCTGAATCGACAGTCTCCCGCCGGCTTTGATCAGCTCCAGCATCTTCGCCCTGCGCGCTTCGCCCTTCGACGTCGCTTCCATGATTCGTCTCCCCCGCCCGTTATCCGCGTATTTTTCTACATTGTGCAGGAGAAGCCGTCCGGATTGCAACAAGGGTTGCGCTGGCCGGGCTGCAAGCGATGAAGGCATAGACGCGCCCGGGGTAAACAGCGATGACGTCGACGTCTTACAGCGGCAGAACTTCCACCCGGTCCACAAGCCGTTCGTATGCGGCCGGGTCGAGCTCCCCCGCCCGGTCTGTCATCGCCGCCGCCGCTCCGGCGGCCGCGGCCACGCGAAGCCGCTCCTCCGCCGGCAGCCCTTGTTCTTCGGCATAGGCCATGCCGGCCACGAACGCGTCGCCGCAGCCGACGGCGCTGACCGCGGCGACGCCCGGAGCAACGACGCGATACAGCTTGCCGTCAATGCAGGCGACCGCGCCCTGGCGCCCGAGCGTCGCGCACACCTGGCCGATGCCCTGGCCGTGAAGCTTCGCCGCCGTCTCCGTTACTTGCGACGCTTCGAGACGCCTGCGGCCGGACAGTCGCGCCAGCTCTTCTTCGTTGGGCTTGATCAAGTCCGGTCTTGCGCCGACGCCGAGCGCCAGCGCTTCGCCGCTCGCGTCCAGATAGACGCGGGCGCCGGTGGACCTGGCGATGCCGACAAGCTCCGCGTACAAGTCCGCCGGCGCGCCGGCGGGCAAGCTGCCGGACAGGACGACGACGCTGGCTTGCGCGCCGAGCCGGCCAACGGCTTCTTTAATGTCCGCGATCTCTGCGTCCCCGACCGTCGGCCCCTCCTCGAGCAGCTCCGTCGACGCGCCGCTCGCCTCGTCGACGATATTGAGACAGGTGCGAGACTCGCCGGCGATGCGGACGAAGGCGGTCCCGATGCCTCTCGCCGCGAGTCGCTCCTCGATAAAGGCGCCTGCGCCGCCCGCAGAGAATCCGGTCGCGACCGCTTCGCCGCCAAGCAGCCTGACGATCTTGGCGACGTTGTTCCCTTTACCCCCGGGCTCGGCGATCTGCCGCCTAACCCGCTGCACGGCGCCCGCCGCGAACCCGGACACATAGTAGGTTTTGTCGACCGCGGCGTTTAACGTGACCGTGACGATCACACCGCCTCACCGCCCCGTCCCGCGCAGCCGCACAGCGCGATCTTCTCAAGCGCCAGACGCTTGACCGCTTCCTTGGCCGGCACCATGTACTTGCGGGGATCGTTCTCCCCCGGCCGCTCCTCGAAGACGCGCTTGATGGCATCCGAAAACGCGATGCGCAGCTCGGTCGCGATGTTCATTTTGGCCATACCGAGCGAGACCGCCCGCCGCACCTGCTCGGCCGGAATGCCGGAGCCGCCGTGCAGCACCAGCGGTACGTCCACGCTGCCGGCGATGCGCGCGATCCGGTCGAAGTCGATGTTCGGATCCCCCTTGTAGATGCCGTGCGCGGTGCCGATGGCCGGCGCCAATGTGTCGACGCCCGTGCGCGCGACGAAGGACACGCATTCCTCCGGGTCCGCCAGCAGCGCGTCGCGGGCGTCGACGACGATGTCGTCCTCCACGCCGCCCACTTTGCCGAGCTCCGCTTCGACGTTGACGCCGACTGCCGCGGCTACCGAGATGACGCGGGCGGTACGCTCGACGTTTTCCTCGTAAGGATGCATCGACGCGTCGATCATGACGGAAGTATAGCCCGCGCGGATGCACCTTACGATGACGTTGTAGTCGGTGCAGTGGTCGAGGTGAAGGCCGATCGGCAGACGCGTCCGGCTCGCGGCCACCTCGGCCGCGGCGGCGATGTAGTCGGCGCCCAGATGCTGGACGGTGCCGACGGTCGTCTGGAGAATGAGCGGGGCGTCGCTCTCGATGGCGGCATCCACGACCGCTTGCAGCATCTCGAGCGTGTGAACGTTAAAAGCCGCTACGGCGTATCCATGCTTTCTCGCGTGCCGCAGCACCGCCGTCGTCGAATTTAGAGGCATGACTGGTTCCTCCCGGCCTGCTTGAGTGTGTTCGTGCGTGAGTCGATCGATCGCGTTCGATTCTAATATAGAGAATTATTATGATTTTTTCAATCATAAAATGATTGTAATAATCATTTTATTTGATTATTATGATCGTAACACTCAATACATGGAGGTTGCCGTCTAATGAGCCTGACGTACCGGGAGACCAAGCAGCAATACGCGGCGTTGCGACAAACCTATGATTACATACTGGGCGAGCGAGATCGCATCGAAGCTTTCGTGAAAAGCGTCGCCCCCTCCTCCTTCACCTTTCTCGGCTGCGGCTCCAGCTATTGTCTCTGCGAATCCGCCGCGTTTTCCTTCCGGCTGCGCGCGGGCTTGAACGCGCAGGCCTATGCGGGCGGCGACATACTGCTGAACGGCGAGCGCTATCGCGCTGCACTGCCGGGCACCTTGCTGGTCGCGCCGTCCCGGTCGGGCAGCACGACGGAGATCGTCGAAGCCGTCCGGCTGCTGCGCGGCGCGGCGCATGTGCCGCTTCTGGCCATTTCCTGCGTCGCCGAATCCCCGTTGTCGGCCGAGGCGGATCTGGCGCTCGCGCTGCCCTGGGCGTTCGACGCCAGCGTCTGCCAGACCCGTACGGTGGTCAACCTGTATGCGGCCAACCTGCTGATCGCCGCCTTCCTCGGCGGCGACAAGGCGCTGATCGCGTCACTCGACGCTGCCATCCGTGACGGCGAAGCGTTCATGGCTCGGGTCGAAGCGGGCATCCGTCGCGCGGCCGGGTTCGACTGGGACCACGCGGTCGTGCTGGCCGACGGCGAGTTGAAGGGCTTGGCGGGCGAAGGCGCGATCGCGCTCACCGAGATCGCGTCCGTGCAGGCCCAGTCATATCACCTGCTGGACGTCCGCCACGGGCCGATGGTCGTCGTCGGTCCGGGCACGCTCGTGATCGCGGCCGTATCCGGCGATAGCGGCGGGGCAGGGGCGCAGCACCGGCGCAACCTGCTCCGCGACCTCAAGCGCAGGGGAGCGACCGTCATCGTCTACGCTGACGAGGCGGACGCGGACTTTGAAGGGATCGCGGACTACGCCGCCTTCTCGGGCTTCGCGCTGGACCCGGCGGCGCAGGGCATTCCTTTTCTTTTTCTCTCGCAGATTGCGGCGCTTTGCCGCGCGGAACGCAAGGGCATCGATCCCGACACGCCGGACGGGCTGGTAGCCTGGGTCGCGCTCTGACAGGCCGGGTCAGTTGATGAGTCGTGGGGTTTCTGGCGGCAGGTGCTGCAGTCGGCGGGCGAAGTAGTTCTAATGGGGACTTCTGGTGGCTGGCGCCGTGGTGGGCAGGGCAAAGTA
>NZ_JAGXJW010000012.1:65303-159139 GCF_019091135.1 Cohnella sp. GbtcB17
GTTCTAACGGAGACTTCTAGCGGCATGCGCAACGGTCGGCGGGGCAAAGTAGTTCCAACGGGGACTTCTGGCGGCTGGCGCCGTGGTGGGCAGGGCAAAGTAGTTCTAACGGAGACTTCTAGCGGCATGCGCAACGGTCGGCGGGGCAAAGTAGTTCCAACGGGGACTTCTGGCGGCTGACGCAACGGTCAGCGGGTCAAAGTAGTTCCAATGGAGACTTCTGGCGGCTGGCGCCGTGGAGGGCAGGGCAAAGTAGTTCTAACGGAGACTTCCAGCGGCATGCGCAACGGTCGGCGGGGCAAAGTAGTTCCAACGGGGACTTCTGACGGCTGGTGCACCGGTCGGCGGGGCAAAGTAGTTTCAGCAGAGACTTCCCGCAGCAGGCGCCGCGATCGGCGGATCAAAGTAGTTCCAATGGAGACTTCTAGCGGCATGCGCAACGGTCGGCCGATCAAAGTAGTTCCAACGGGGACTTCTGACGGCTGTGCACCGGTCGGCGGGGCAAAGTAGTTTCAGCAGAGACTTCCAGCGGCATGCGCAACGGTCGGCGGATCAAAGTAGTTCCAATGGAGACTTCCAGCGATAGACGCACCGGTCAACGGATCAAAGTAGTTCCAACGGGGACTTCTAGCGGCAGGCGCACCGGTCTGCGGATCAAAGTAGCTCCAACGGAGACTTCTGCCAACTTCCGCACCCTTCGACGATCATCCATCTGCCCAAATTTAAAAACCGTTCTTCGCTATGGCCGAAGAACGGTTTTTTTCGCATAAAAAGGTTCACGCCCTACTGTATTACGCGCTGTAAATCAACGGATTTTGCCGCCTGCACTCTTCCATGACCCACATCTGCTGGCGCACCTGCTCCGGCGTGATCTCGAGCGGCGCGCCTTCCGTCAGCGAGCGGTGCAGCATCAGGTACAGCTTTTCGGTCATGTAGCCGAACAGGCTTTGCCCCTCGGGCAGCGCCATCGACCATTCGTCGCCGTGCCAGGTCAGCGTCTCATTGCAGTAGGCGGGCAGTCCCGCCGCGTTGAACAGCGGCTCCTTCACGAGCTGCTGCGCCGGCGCTTCCTCGGGCTTGAAGTACCGCCACTCCAGATGCTCCGGGCTGCCGTGCAGGCCTCCGTTCGTCCCTTGTATATTGAAGGAATCCTGCGGATAGGCGCAGCAGGACGAGATCTCGATATCGATCGTCGGGCGGCCTGGACCTCGCATAAGGAGCTTCACGTAGTCTTCCGCATCCCCGAACGTATTCGCCCGGTCCATAATGCATGTAATTTGCGGCAGCGCGTCGTTGCCGAACAGCTGCAGCGCCTGGTCGACCGGATGCGGACCGGTGTTCATCAGGTTGCCGCCGTTGTTGCTCTGCAGCGTCTGCCAGTCCCAGCGGCGGGCGAAGCCGTTCATCTCCATGCTCACCTGCACGATGCGGCCGAGCACGCCGGAGTCGATGACGTTGCGAATTTGCTGGAAGGCCGGGTGGTACCTGGACTGCTGGAAAACGGCGAGCAGCTTGCCCGAACGCTTGGACGCCTCGATGAGCCGGTCGACCTCCTCGGGCGTCTTGGCCAGCGGCTTTTCGCACAGGACGTTAAAGCCTTTGTTCAGCAGCTCCAGCGTGATCGGAAAATGCTGATGGCTCGGCGACGCGTTGACGACGAGGTCGAGCGGCTCGCCGGCGACCATTGCCTCCCACGTCTCGTATGCGCGACACCCGAATTCCTCCTCGGCCCGCACCCTGCGCTCCGGAATGGAATCGGCGATCGCCGCGATGCGGTATTGCGCGGGCAGCAGTTCGAGCAGCTTGCCGTGGATGTCGCGGCCGCTGCGGCCCTGTCCGATGATGCCGACCTTTAATGGAGTTGCCGTCATTTGTTCATCCCTCTTTCTCCGATAGGCCCGGCGATGCCGCCGAACGTTTTTTTGTATTCCGTCGGGGTGATGCCCGTGCGCTTCTTGAACGTGCGGATAAAGTGGCTGAGATGCCGGTAGCCGACCTGGAATCCGATCTGCGTGACCGTGAGCGACTGCCGCCGGATGAGCTCCTTCGCCCGCTCGATGCGAACTTCGTTCACGTAATCTATGAACGACTGCCCGGTCACCTGCTTGAACATATGGCTGAAATAAGCCGGCGCCATATTCGCGATATAAGCGCCGTGCTCGAGCGGAATGTCCTGGCTGTAATTGTCGTGCACGTACCGCCTGGCTTCTTCGATCGGCTCTTTGTCGACGGCGGCCGCCTGCTTGCCCGGCTTGCGCCGGACCGCGCGGTATTCGCGCTCCGCCACCATGAGCAGCTTCAGCAGGGACAGCCGGATCGCGAACTCGTAGCCGTTCTCCTTGTGGTCGTATTCGTCCTGCATGTCCTGCAGCAGCTGCAGGACGAGCGGCTGCCTTTGCTTACCGACATGCAGCCAGGAGTATGGCGCGGCCGCGAGCCCCGGCATAAGGTAGCGCTTCAGCGCTTCCTCCATCGGTCCCAGATGACCCTCCAGCAGCTCCGGCGCGAAGTCGGCCATGATCAGCTCGAACGCGCGGTCCTCGATGCCGCTGATGCTGTGACCGGTACCCGGCGCGATAATGAACAGATCCCCTTGGCTGACGGTCAGCGACTTGCCCAGCATCTGGTGATTGCACACCCCGTGGCGGACGTAGACGATCTGGACGTAATCGTGCATATGCAGGCTTTGCTTCAGGGACGGGCTGTCGTAACTGAATATTTTAAAAGGAAACTCCCTGTTCAGCTGGTCTCTGCCGTGGTAATACGGCATATCCAAGTCTTCGTTCATGAAGCACCGCCTATCGTTACGCCGTGGCGATCAGCCTGCGAACCGCCGCGAAGTCGTGTTCCAAACGCTCGTACGCCGGAAACGGCGCATGGCACTCCAGCGTCACCCAATCCGAGTAGCCCGTCTCGCGCAGCGCGTCGAACAGCGGCCGGTGATCGGCTCCGCCCTCGCCCAGCCGGCTTTGCAGGAACAGCTCCCTGCCGTGGCGGGTCGTATCCGCGAACGTGCCCGGCGCGCCCTGCTCGGCGACGCGAAGCTCATCCTTGACGTGGACGTGCATCAAGCGGCGGCCCAGCCGCAGGACGGATTCCCGGCCGTAATCCGTGTCGGTGATGTACATGTTGCCGGCATCGTGAATCATGCCGACGTTGTCGCGCCCGATCAGGTCGAGCAGGCGCAGGCTGCTGTCCACCGTTTCGACGAGCGAGTTGTTGTGAATCTCCATCAGGACGTTGACCTCGTGCTTCGCAGCCTCTTCGGCGATCGCCCTCATCCAATGCGCGGCCTTGGCGTAGTGATAGTCCTGCGCCTTGAAGGCGTTGGGACCGCCGGGGAAAACGCGGATCATACGCGTGCCCAGCACGTCTGCGATCTCGAGCAGCCGCTTGAATTCCTCGAAATATTTCTCCGCCTGGCTGTCGTCCGCATCGGAGAAGCCGCCGATATAGCTGGCCAGAACGGGAATCGGGAGCGCCAGGCTGTCCGAGAGCGCTTTGACCTCCTTGACCCTCGTCATGCTACTGGCCGGGGAGATGTGGGGCTCGCGCGCCGCGATCTCGATTCCGTCCAAGCCCAGCCGTTTCGTCAAATGCATCGCTTCCTGAATGCTGTGCTCGATGAAAACTCCGCTGAATGCCGCAAACTTCATTGTCGTTCCCCCTGTCCTCGATAAACGCTCATCGTTCGCCCGCGCCGGCTTCGCCCGGGTAGACGATCTTCCCGGCCTTGCACGTCCGTTCGATCCGAAGCTTGCCGCCGTCTTGCCTGAACAACGCGATATCCGCCGGGGCGCCTGCGGACAATCCCGCCCCCGCGGGCAGCCGCATAAATCCCGCCGGCCTGACCGAGGCCATGTCCCAAGCGTCCGCCAGGCTCGCGATGCCGCGCTCCGTCATTTGCTCGATGCCCCAGAGGAGCATCTGCGCGGATCCGGCCAGTATCTTCTCCTGCTCCGCCAGATGCAGCCGGCCTTGCGGCGTCAGGACGACGCGGCCGCCGATGTGCGTCGTGTATTCGCCCGGCGGCATGCCGCTCAGGTACACGGCGTCGCTGACGAGCATCGCCTTCTCGCCCTTCGCCTTTATGACGACCTTCAGCACCTGGTCCGGCAGATGAAAGCCGTCCGCGATCAGGCAAGTGTGCAGTTCGTCCTGAGCCAGCTGCTCCCACAGATAGTTCGGATGGCGAGGCAGCATGAGATGGGCGCCGTTGCCGAAGTGCGTCGACAGGCGCGCGCCGGAGGCGACCGCTTCCTTGATCTGCTCGGCAGTGGCGGCCGTATGGCCGATGGACACCGTGACGCCGCTGTCCGTGCAGCGGCGGATGAACGCGCCGCACCCTTCCCACTCGGGCGACAGCGTAAGGATGGCGATGCGGCCGCCGGCCGCTTCCTGCCATTTGCAGAACAGCTCCCAATCGGGTGCTCTGACGAACTCCAGCGCATGCGCGCCGCGCGCGCCGTCCTCGGGCGAGATGAACGGCCCCTCCAGGTGGATGCCCGCGATGCAAGCGGCCGCGTCCGTATCTTGTTCACAAGCTTCGGCGATGGCCGCGACCTGGGAAGCGATCGCCGCCCGCGCGTTCGTGATGACGGTCGGATAGAAGGCGGTCACGCCTTCCCGCCGCAGCTCGCGCGCCACCGTCCCCGGCAGGTCGTGCGGGATCGGCGAGCGGTTGAAGTCGAGCCCGGCGAAGCCGTTGAGCTGAAGATCGACCAGTCCCGGCGCCGCGTACGGCAGCGTGGCCCGCTCGGCCGGGCCGGCATCCACGGGCGCGACCCGCGCGATTTTCCCGGCCTCGACTTCGATCTCCACGGGCTCCCCTGTGCGATAATGGAGCGCCTTGAGGATCATCGTTCCGCCTCCCCGTACGAATCGAGGTCGACGTACAAGGTGCAGTCCGGATGATTTCTCAAAATGGTGGACGGGCAAGCCGTCGCGACCGGCTCGCTGAGCGTGCGCGCTACGGCCTCCCGCTTGGTCGGCCCCGGCACGACGCAATACAGATGTGCGCCGGAGAGAAGCGCGGGCACCGTCAGCGTCAGCGCATGCGTCGGCACCGCGTCGATATCGGGAAAGCAGCCGTCGTTGACCTGCTGTCGTCTGCACGCCTCGTCGAGTTCAACCGGCTTGACGAGCAGGAGGTCGTCGAAGTCGGCAACCGGCGGATCGTTGAAGGCGATATGCCCGTTCTCGCCGATGCCGAGGCAGACGATATCGATCGGCCCCTCCGCCAGCAGCGCCGCATACCGGCTGCATTCGGCTTCGCTGCCGTTCGCGCTGTCGATCAGATGCACCCTGCCCGGTTTAACCCGGTCGAACAGCCTGCCCTGCAGGTAGCGCGCAAACGCTTGGGGAGCGCCAGCAGGCAGCCCCAAATATTCGTCCATATGAAACGCGACAATTCGCGACCAATCGATATCCGGGTCCGACGCCAGCGCGTCCAGCGTCTCGTTCTGCGACGGCGCTGCCGCAAAAATCATGCGGATGACCGGCTTGGTCCGCAGAAGTTCTTTTATTTTCGCAGCGACATCGGATCCTGCCGCCGCGCCCATTTCGCCGCGCGTCCGGTACACCCGGACTTTCAAATCGTCCGCCTTCGCTTCCTTGACGGGCTGCTGCAGAACCGTCATTCGGCTCGCTCCTTCGCTTGATGTTCCCCGATCACAATCTCCGTCCCGCGGCTCGCGCTATCATAGATCGCCTCGACCAGCCTGACCGCCCGCCAGCCGTCCTCGCCCGAGCTGAGCGGCTCGGTTCCGGTCTCGATAGCGGCGATAATGTCGAGGAACTGGCTCTGGTGAAACTCCGTGACGATGCTCTTCGGATCGGTCACGCCGCCGTAGGCCTGCTCCTGCGCCCAGTTCGGCCGCTCCCAGCCGGGTACCGCCCAGCGCACGATCGAGCTGCCCTCGAGCTTGATCGTTCCTTGCTCGCCGTACAGCGTGACCGTGGCGGGATAACCCGGCTGCACGCTCGTCGAAGCCATCACCGTGCCGTACGCGCCGCTCTCGAATTGCAGGATCGCCAGCCCCAGGTCTTCGGCCTCCATGCGGTGCGTGAGCGTGGCCGTCTTGCCGAATACCGTGCGCGCGTCTCCCGCGAACCACAGCAGCAGGTCCAGGCCGTGAATGCCCTGGTTCATAAGCGCCCCGCCGTCCTGGGCGATCGTGCCGCGCCATTCGGCGCTGTCGTAGTAGGCTTGGGTCCGGTAAAAAGGAAGCGTCATCTCCGCCAGCAGCAGTCTGCCGAGCGCGCCCGCGTCCAGCACCCGCTTGATCAGCTGGTTGTTGGCCTCGAACCTGCGCTGGGCGATCGACGAGAGGACGAGGCCGCGCTCGCGGGCCGTGTCCGCCATTCGCCGCGCATCCCGCGCGCTCATCGCCATCGGCTTTTCTACGATCAGATGCTTGCCCGCGTTCAGCGCATCGAGCCCGATGGACGCATGGCTGCCGCTCGAGGTCGTCACGCAGACGATGTCGATATCGTCACGGCCGAGCAGCTCCCGGTAGTCGGTGACCCAATCGCAGCCTTCCCGCTCCGCGAGCGCCCGCGCCCGGCTCTCGGTTCTGCTGGAGACCGCGACCAGCTTCGCGTCATCGATCTGTCCGATCGCCTCGACATGCCTCTCCGCGATATCCCCGCAGCCGATAAGCCCGAACCTCCATTGCGCCATTCGCCTACACCTCCTTCGCAAGCGCGCGCAGCGCGTCGAGCGTCATGCGGGTCCCCGTCATCCGGCTGCCGCCTGCGGGCACGAAGTGCGTCTCGATCGTAAAAAGCCCTTCGTAGCCGTCCGCCGCGAGCGCCCTCAGCTGCGCGATGACCGGCACGTCTCCGGAGCCGAGCGGCACGCAGCGCGCCTTGCCGTCGGGACCGAAGCAGGCGTCCTTCAGATGCACGTGGGCCGCATACGGTTTGATCGTCTCGTAGCCTAGCGGGTACGCTTCATTGCCTGCATGCGCCTCGTTGCCCGGATCCCACAGCGCGCGCAGCGCCGGCGAATCGACCGCGCGGACGAGCTCCGCCACCTCGCGCGCCGAGCCGCCGTTGCACGAAGCTTCGTTTTCGAGCAGCAGCGTCACGCCCGCCTGGCTCGCGATATCTGCCGCGCGCCGAAGGTGCCCGGCGATCTCCTCCGCATAGCGCTCCGGCTCCCGCTCGCGCCAGAAGGAGAAAATCCGTATCCGCGTCGTGCCCATCAGCTCCGCCAGCGCGATCACTCGCGACAGCTTGTCGAAGTGAGCCTCGACGCTCTCCTCCGGGGCGCCGAACGTGTCGCCGGTCGCGACCGGTCTCGCGGGATCCAGCGCGCACTTGAACACCGGCGAGGCGATCGCGGATATGTACAGCCCCCTCGCCTCCGCCAGTCGGCGGACCTTCATCGCCTGTTCGTCGCTCAGACTCGCTGCATTTTGCCCGTCGACGACCCGTACCTCCACATGCGCCAGTTCCTGCTCAGCCGCCCAGTCCAGCGCTTCCTCGTAACGGTCGGACACTTCGTCCGTCAGCACGCCCAATCTGCTTAAGAACACTCGCACGCCCCCTTCGCCACGCTTTCTTCCTCTACTATAGCAACATCGCGTCCATAGAAGTTGACGTTTTTTGCGAAGGTATTTTACATTTTTTAAGGATGCAAAAAAGCCCTCGGCCATAAGACCGAGAGCTTCGTGCATATGTAGATCGAGCGGGTCTGCCGCTCTTGCGTTTCTTCTATAGTTGACGTTTGAAAACGACGATGATGTCGCGGGAAGCGCCTTGTCCCTGACTCGTATCGAAGCAGGACACCAGCTCCCAGCCTTCATACCCGTAGCGGTTCAGCTCGTCCTGGAACTCCTGCTCGTCGACCTTGCCGCCCAGCCAGCCGCCGGTCTTGTACTTCAACGTGCAATATTCCCACTTCGCTCCCATCGCGGTTTCTCCTCCCCAGTGTGCGCTTAGGCCTGCTGTTCCCCAAAAAACATCTCGTGCGCAAGCGCCGTCTGGATGCGCGATTCTTCGTCAGTGAGCTTGCGGATCAGCTCCATCTCGACCTCCGTCACTTCTTCCCCTTGGAAGTTGATCTCGGCGATCGAGGCGACGATCCGGACGATGGCGACCGCTTTGTTGTCGGGCGCGTATGCGATGACCTTCTGTCCCGTGGGAAATACGCGGAACTGCTTCTTGACCATCTTGCCCCGCCCATACTCAAGCAGCTCGTACAGCTCCTGCTCGGACTTGAATTTACATACCGAATTGAATTCCGTCTGGAATCCCATTTGCATCCCTCCGACCTTAGGCTTGTGCTGCTATTATAAACCGTAGACCGCCCGCAAAGAAAGGCAGCGTCGTCCGATCAAACCAAAAAGGACCGGCACCCGGCTCGTCCGAAAACGAAGCGCAAGGTCCGGTCCAAAATAATTCGAAGTTGATGTTGTATAAAAGCCTAGCTCGTGATATAATGAGAAATGGTACTTATCAGACATCCAACTCATAAACTTCCTACTTCAGGATAGCACATACTTCTTCGGATGTCAATTCCCGTTATTCTAGACCGTTCCGCCCAGCACTTTTACCGGATGGAGGGATGCGCTTTGACGATGGATACCGATTCTTCCGTTGTCGACTTCATGGACGACGACCTGAAGGTGCCTGCGGGCATTCGAATGGACGATCCGGTCCGCATGTATCTGAAGGAGATCGGCCGCGTGCCTCTGCTGACGGCCGACGAAGAGATCGCGCTTGCTCATCGGATCGAGGAAGGCGACGAAGCAGCCAAGCAGCGTCTGGCCGAAGCCAACCTTCGACTGGTCGTCAGCATAGCAAGACGGTATGTGGGACGCGGCATGCTGTTCCTCGACTTGATTCAAGAGGGCAACATGGGCTTGATCAAGGCTGTCGAGAAATTCGATCACCGCAAGGGCTTCCGCTTCAGCACGTACGCCACGTGGTGGATCCGCCAGGCGATCACCCGCAGCATCGCGGACCATGCGCGCACGATCCGGATTCCCGTTCATATGGTGGAGACGATCAACAAGCTCGTCCGCATCTCCCGGCAGCTTCTGCAGGAGCTCGGCCGCGAGCCGACGCCCGAGGAGATCGCCCAGGCGATGGATATCACGATCGACAAGGTCCGCGAGATCATGAAGATCTCGCAGGAGCCCGTGTCGCTCGAGATGCCGATCGGCGAGGAGAACGACTCCCGGCTCGGCGAGTTCATCGAAGACCAGGACGCGCCGGAGCCTGCCGACGCGGCGGCGTTCGAGCTGATGCGCGAGCAGCTCGAGGACGTGCTCGATACGCTCACCGAGCGCGAGGAGAGCGTGCTGCGCCTCCGGTTCGGCCTCGACGACGGCCACACGCGGACGCTCGAGGAAGTCGGCAAGGCGTTTGGCGTCACCCGCGAACGCATCCGGCAGATCGAGGCGAAGGCGCTGCGCAAGCTGCGCCATCCGAGCCGCAGCCGCCGGCTGAAGGATTTTCTGGACTGAGATTTAAAAAAGCACCGCCGTCAGCGTTGACGGCGGTGCTTTTTAGTTGCACGGCTTTTCAGGCTACCTCGCCCAGATGGCCTGTCGGCCGTTCTTCCCGATCAACCGCCGTAGTCGATCAACTGCTTCTCGGCATGTCGGGCGAGCGCAAGCTCGATCAGCGTGTCCAGCAGCTCGCGATAGGAGACGCCCGTCTCCTGCCAGAGCAGCGGATACATGCTGAACGGCGTGAAGCCCGGCATCGTGTTGACTTCGTTGATCAGCAGCGCGCCGTCGCTTTTGCGCAGGAAAAAGTCCGCGCGGCACAGTCCCGCCCCGTCGATCGCGAGAAATGCCCGGACCGCCATCTCGCGAACGGCCAGCGCCGTCTCTTCGGGAATTTCCGCCGGGATGATCATGGCGGATTTACCGTCAATATACTTAGCCTTATAATCGTAGAACTCGTTCGAGCTGACGATCTCGCCGGCGACCGATGCCCGCGGCTCGTCGTTGCCCAGGACGGCGACCTCGATCTCCCGCGCGTCGACGAACTCCTCCACGATCACCTTGCGATCGTATCGCAGCGCTTCTTCGACGGCCGCGGCGAGCTCCTCGCGATTGCGCGCCTTGGAGACGCCGACGCTGGAGCCGAGATTGGCGGGCTTCACGAAGCTTGGATAACCGATCCCCCGCTCGATGCCGTCAAGTAACGCTTCCCGCTCTTTGTTCCAGTGATATCGCGTAAACGACCTGTACCCCACCTGAGGCAAGCCGGCAGCCGCGAACATCGTTTTCATCGCCGCTTTGTCCATGCCGACCGAGGAGGCAAGCACTCCGGCCCCGACGTACGGCAGGTTCGCCATCTCGAGCAAGCCTTGTATCGTTCCGTCCTCGCCGAAGGTGCCGTGCAGCAGCGGGAACACGACGTCCACCGAGCCTAGCCCCTCGCGAACGCCGGCTTCCGCTACCGCCGAATCGGACATGCCCTGCATCAGCGGAATGAGCGACGATCCGGTCGCTCCCGCTTCGCCGGCCGGCTCGAACTGCAGCTCCGCGACGGCCGCGGGCGGCGCCGCAAGCAGCGAGCCCGGACGCCATCTGCCTTCCTTCGTTATATAATAAGGAATAAGTTCGTATTTGTCGTAATCGAATGCCTTCAGCACCGCCAGCGCGGTCTGGAGCGATACTTCATGCTCGCCCGAGCGGCCGCCGTAGACGAGCCCGACGCGAATCCTCTGTCCAGTTCCCATTGTCAGCTTGACCTCCGCCTTGTTCGACTGCCTCGAATATTCGCCCTTTGAATGTTAGAAAATCGACTCGATACGATAAAAGCGATACCGGGTGTTCTCCGTCCAGGCGTAGGAATCGCGATAATCCCAGTACCGGTGCCTGCTGGGCACGGTATTGGCATTGACCAGCGGCATGCCGTCCGGGGCGGTCGCCGTCACGATCGTATTGTGCCTGAATTGGCCGTTGCCGTCCCAATCGTAGCAAATGACGTCGCCCGGCGACAGCTGCTCGGGACGCTCCATGCGCACCGCCCGCAGCCCGACAGGCCGCGACTGGCTCAAAAAATGCTGGAGGCTGTTTGCAACCGCCCAGCTGTAGCTCCAGCGCTCCTGTCCGCCCGACAAGCCGTGATACCACCAGCCCGATTCTCTTTTCCCAGTATAGTTCATGGGCGCGCCCCCTGCAAAGAGACACTGAGACACATAGTTCGTGCAGTTCACCTCGAAAAGCTCGTACGCCGGATTGGCCTTATCCCACCATGCCTCGGCATAGGCGACCGCGGCATCGCGATCGTAAAGCCCTCTCCCGGCGGGAGCTCCCCCGTTTGGATTCGCCCATGGCGCAGCTTGAGCGCCGCTCGGTATTCCCTGCCAAGCGGCGTGCCAGTCCCGGGCCGGCATAAACGGAACGGACGGCGCTACCGGCCAGTCGCCGACCGCACCCAAGGCTCCATCCGTGCCGGATCCCAGCAGCGCTGCGGAGAAGCGTTCGTCGCCCAGCGGTTCGGCGCGGTCCAATCGCCACTCGCCGCCGAAGGGGACGAGCCGGATTCGTTCGCGTTCGATTCGTTCTTCTGCATACGCCGCCTCGCCGGTGCCGCAGCTTCTGGCGATCGTCAGCTGCAGATCCGCGAACGCCTCCTTCTCCCCGGCGCTCCATCGCACGACGCGCGCACGAATCTCGCCCCGCCTCGGCTTCGCCGCCGCAAACGCGTCGCGCCGCCTAAGCGCGCGCATCCGGCGTTCCAGCCGCCGGCGGTGCGCCTCGTCGCCGATCCGCATCAGCGCGTCGGGCGAGCGGTTCAAGTCCGCTTCGTTAACCGCGTCCACATATTCGACCAGCGCCTTCTTTACCCGTTCGTCCAATTCCGGCACCGGACTCCCCTCCCGTACGGCACAGATTGCATCCGTTCAAATGTATGTCGGCCGCGGCCATTCCATGCCAGCGACTGATTCGTGTGCTGCCGTGGGAAAGTAAAACCGATATTGCGCCTCCTCCTTTACACGTCTCCCCCGGATGATCCCCTACGTTTGCGGCATGCTAATCCTCATGCAATAGCGGCCGTTTTCCCCTCATTGGTAACAAACTAGACACAATCTCTCTTTACTGCGCGTCTGGATAACGCTATAATGATGAGGAAGGTTTAATTTTGAAATCGGGTTTCACAGAATGAAACGTAAACGAGAATTTTTCTCATCCTCGCTTCGCTCTATTTTTATGAAATCCGTGCAATCTTATCTAGGAGGCCGATTATTTTGTCTACCCTTCCGTACAACGTACAGGCCGATCTGCAGGCAGCGGGCAACACGTATCGCTACTACAACCTGCAAGGTCTGGAAGAGCAAGGCCTGGGCGCCGTGTCCAAGCTGCCTTTCTCGATGAAAGTCCTGCTTGAAGCCGCCATCCGTCAATTCGACGGACGCGCCATCACGCTGGAGCATGTCAAGCAAATCGCCAACTGGGCGAACGGCCGCGAAGATAAGGAAGTTCCATTCATCCCTGCCCGCATCGTGCTGCAAGACTTCACCGGCGTACCGGTCGTCGTCGATCTCGCCGCGATGCGCGAGACCGTGAAGCAAGCCGGCGGCGATCCGAAGCGCATCAATCCGCTCGTTCCCGTCGACCTGGTCATCGACCACTCCGTCATGGTCGACGCATTCGGCACCGCGGACGCGCTGCAAACCAACATGGACCTCGAGTTCGAGCGCAACGAAGAACGCTATCGTTTCCTGCGTTGGGCGCAAACCGCGTTCGATAACTTCAGAGCCGTTCCTCCGGCAACCGGTATCGTTCACCAGGTTAACCTCGAGTACCTGGCATCCGTCGCCGCCACCAAGACCAAGAACGGCGTCACCGAAGTGTATCCGGACTCGCTCGTCGGTACGGACTCCCACACGACGATGATTAACGGCCTTGGCGTCGTAGGCTGGGGCGTCGGCGGCATCGAAGCCGAAGCAGGCATGCTCGGCCAGCCGCTGTACTTCGTCATGCCCGAAGTCATCGGATTCCGCCTGACCGGCAGCCTGGCAGAGGGCGCTACGGCAACCGACCTCGCGCTGACCGTCACTCAGATCCTCCGGAAAAAGGGCGTCGTCGGCAAATTCGTCGAGTTCTTCGGCCCGGGCCTGTCGAACATCAGCCTGGCCGACCGTGCTACGGTCGCCAACATGGCGCCGGAATACGGCGCGACGATCGGTATCTTCCCGGTCGACAACGAGACCCTGAACTACCTGCGCCTCACCGGCCGCGACGAGAAGCAAATCGAACTCGTCGAAGCCTACTACAAAGCGCAAGGCATGTTCCGCACCGACGACACGCCGGATCCGACGTTCACGGACGTCATCGAGCTCGACCTCTCCACCATCGTACCGAGCCTTGCAGGTCCGAAGCGTCCGCAAGACCGCGTCGAGCTGACGGCGATGAAGGAAGAGTTCAACAACATCATCCGCACGCCGATCGACAAGGGCGGCTACGGCCTCTCCGACGAGAAGATCGCACAAACCGCGCCGGTCAAGCACCGCAACGGCCAGGCGAGCACGCTCACGACGGGCGCCGTCGTCATCGCGGCCATCACGAGCTGCACGAACACGTCGAATCCGAGCGTCATGATCGGCGCCGGTCTCGTCGCGAAGAAGGCAGTCGAGCGCGGTCTGACGAAGCCCGCTTACGTCAAAAGCTCGCTGACCCCGGGTTCGCTCGTCGTTACCGACTACCTGATCAAGGCCGGCGTGCTTCCTTACCTGGAGAAGCTCGGCTTCTACGTCGCAGGCTACGGTTGCGCGACCTGTATCGGCAACTCCGGCCCGCTGCCTGACGAAGTCAGCCAAGCGATCGCGGACAACGACATGACCGTCGCCGCAGTCCTCTCGGGCAACCGGAATTTCGAAGGCCGCGTGCACGCACAGGTCAAGGCGAACTATCTCGCTTCGCCGCCACTCGTTATCGCTTACGCGCTGGCCGGCACGGTCAACATCGACCTGGTCAACGACCCGATCGGCTACGACCCGAACAACGTGCCGGTCTACCTGAAGGATATCTGGCCGACCAACGAAGAGATCCAGCAAGCCGTATCCGCGTCGCTCGATCCCGAGATGTTCCGCAAGAAGTTCGAGAACGTCTTTACGCAAAACGAGCAGTGGAACAAGATCCCCGTGCCGGAAGGCGAGCTGTACGAGTGGGACGACAAGTCGACCTACATCGCGAACCCGCCGTTCTTCACCGATCTGGGCGACCAGCCGGGCGACATCGGCGATATCAAGCGCGCCAACGTGCTGGCCCTGCTCGGCGATTCGGTCACGACGGACCACATCTCTCCTGCGGGCAACATTAAGGTCGACAGCCCTGCCGGCGAGTACCTGATCAAGCACGGCGTCGACAAGAAGGACTTCAACTCGTACGGTTCCCGTCGCGGCAACCACGAGGTCATGATGCGCGGCACGTTCGCCAATATCCGGATCCGCAACCAGGTCGCTCCGGGCACCGAAGGCGGCGTGACGACGTACCTGCCGACCGGCGAGATCATGTCGATCTACGACGCGTCGATGAAGTACCAGAAGAACAAGACGAATCTGGTCGTCATCGCCGGCAAGGAATACGGCACCGGCTCCTCGCGCGACTGGGCGGCCAAGGGCACGTTCCTCCTGGGCGTCAAGGCGGTCATCGCCGAGAGCTTCGAGCGTATCCACCGTTCGAACCTTGTAGGCATGGGCGTGCTGCCGCTGCAGTTCCAGCCGGGTCAAGGCTGGAAGACGCTCGGTATCAGCGGTCACGAGAAGTTCGATATCGAAGGCCTCTCGAACGACGTGCAGCCGGGTCAGACGATCACCGTCAACGCGACGCGCGAAGACGGCACGACCTTCTCCTTCCCGGTCATCGTTCGCCTCGACTCGCTGGGCGACGTCGTCTACTACCGCAACAGCGGCATCCTGCAGACCGTTCTGCGCCAGATGATCGCGAATCAATAATTCGTTCATGCCCAGCCGTATCCCGGGGTCGCTCCCGGCGATACGGCTTTTTCACGTCGCGGCGGCGCCCGTCTCCCTTTTGTTTGGGAAACGGGATGGGGATACGCTATAATGAGGGACGGAGGTGACGATCGCATTGTCAACCGAGAACAAAGGCTTTATCCGGCGCTACAGACCGGCGATCATCCTCGCGGCGCTCATCGTCGTCGTCATCGTCGCCAGCAATTGGTCCTTGCCGTACGTCCTGTACGGTCCGGGTTCGGCAGAGCCCGTGCACCCTCGCGTCGAGACGGACCACAGGGTCGATCAGAAGGGCGCCCTGCTCTTCACGACCGTATCGTCCTACTCCAAACCGAACGTATTCTCCCTCATATATGCCTGGCTGAATCCCAAGATGGATATCCAGACGCAGGCCAAGGCGACCGGCGGCACGGTCAATCTCGGCGCCTACCGCAACCTGATGGCCTGGATGAGAGACAGCTCGGAGGCTAACGCCCTGCTCGCGGCCTATACGGCGATGAACAAGAAGATCGACGTAAAGGAACAGGGCATCATCGTCAATTCGTTCATCAAGGAGACGAAGGCGCGGGAGCACGGTCTGCAGGAAGGGGATATCATCACCTCGGTGGACGGCGTCAAAGCGAACAACGCGGAGGAGCTCAGCAAGTATCTGGCCTCCAAAAAAGCGGGGGACACGGTCAAGCTGACGGGCACGCGCGGGGGGAAGGCATTTACCGCGAGCGTGCCGCTCATCGAGATGCCGGGCACGGGCAAGCCGGGCGTCGGCTTCACCAATCAGACCGTGCTCAAGGTGACGCCGCCGGACAAGGTCAAGTTCGACTTCGAGGACACGGGCGGGCCGTCCGCAGGCCTTATGATGACGCTCGAGATCATCTCGCAGCTGCAGGGCAAGGACCTGACCAAGGGCTACCGGATCGCGGGCACGGGGACGATCGCTGCGGACGGCAGCGTCGGACTCATCGGCGGCATCCAATACAAGCTCATGGCGGCGGACCGTGAAAAGGCGGACTACTTCCTCGTCCCCTACACGCGCGTTGCCGCCGACCATTGGCAGGACAACGAAAAAATCGCGCCGAAGGACGCCATCAACGCCGTGCTGAACGGCTTCGGCAATTGGAGCCTCGCGCAGCAGACGGTCGCCGACCTGAAGCTGAAGCCGAAGCTCGTGCCGGTCGCGTCTTTGCAGGACGCGCTCGATTTCCTGAACAGCCTGGAGCCGAAAAAAGACGGGAGCGCGACGAGTCCGTCGCCTAGCGCCAAAGCCTCGTGAGCGAAGCGAGCGCATATGAAAAGAAAGAGCCCTGTTCGCCGTTTAGACGGCGGGCAAGGCTCTTTTTGGCGAGCGGTGAGAATGGGTTGTGCGCGATGTGCGCAACTGCAACTGCCGGCAGTGCGGCTAATCGAGCAGCGCGCCCATGCGCGTAGCCGCGCCGATGATCGCAGAAGCGCGCTCCTCCATAACGTCCGGCGTCAGCCTGTTGGAAGGGCCGGAGACGGCGAGCGCGGCGACCAGCTTGCCCGAACGGCTGAAGATCGGCGCCGCTACGGCGGCAGCGCCCGGCTCCCTCTCCTCGAAGCTGGTTGCATAGCCGGCAGCCACGACTTCGTCCAGCTGCTTCGCATAGGACGGCCCCCGCAGCCCCGCAGGCCACGACGGATCGCTCAGCAGCGCCTCGCGCGTATTGCTCTCCTCGAACGCCAGCAGCACCTTGCTGGAGGCGCCTACCGACAGCGGCAGCCGGATGCCCACCTGCGCGACCCGGCGGATCGCCTGCCTGCTCTGCACCGCCTGAATCCGCACGCGCTCGAGGCGGTCGCGAATATACAGGCTGACCGTCTCGCCCATCTGATCCCGCAGCTTCTCCATCTCGCCGATGAGCACGACCGTCGGATCGTCCGACCGCGCGAAGTGCGCGGACAGCTCCAGTACGCGAAGTCCGAGCCTATATTTGTCCGTTGCGTCGTCCCGGATGACGAAGCCCTTCTCCTCGAGCGTCGCGAGCAGCCGATGAACGGTGCTCTTGTGCAGCCCGCACTTCGCCGCCAGCTCCGTCAGGCTCCATTCGCTCCCTGTCGTGAACACGAGCAGGATGTCGAGGGCGCGTTCGACGGCGCGCACGGTTTTCTTTTCCTCTTCCAACGGGATCGCCTCCGTTTCACCACATGAAACCTAGTTACACTGAGTATAACTCACTACCGCCTCAACGTAAATCTCCAAAGCTAGTATTACAGTTCGATTACATATGCCTAACAAAACGACAATGTCCGTTGACGCTTTAGGCCGTAAGCCCTAAATTTAAATTATCAGATAATAATGCGCTTTCAGTGCTAGATTGATAGGAGGCGATCCCCCATGAGCACCACTGTCCTGACGCCTATGCCTCTTCACGCCGGATCGCTTCACCTCGAAGAAGAATCCCCGCGCCTCACCGCCGCCCGCCGTCTCGCCCGTATTTTCGGGATCGCCACCGCTTCGCTCGCATGCGCCGCCGTGCTGATCGTGTTCGGACTTTATGGCTATGTGAGCTGGGTCTTCACCCATCCGCCCGTCGCCGCGTTGAATACGAACCCGATGTCCGCCAAAGGTCTCGCTTACGACGATATCTCCTTCCCGGGGGCGAACGGCGGCCGCATGACGGACGGCTGGTGGATCCCCGCCTCGGCAGCCAGCGTTCGCACGGTCGTGCTCAGCCACGGCTTCGGCGCCAACCGGGAAGAATACTGGGTTCCCATGTACGACATCGCCGATATGCTGCACAAGCAGAACTATAACGTGCTGATGTTCGACTACGGCTACGCGGATCCGAACGCCAGGTCGGCCGCGACGTTCGGCATAGGCGAATCGAAGCAGCTCGTCGGCGCTTTGGAATATGCGAGAGAGAAAGGCTCGAGCGAGCTGATCGTCTGGGGCTTCTCCATGGGCGCCGGCACCGCGCTCCAAGCTGCCCTGCAGACGTCCCTGATCGACGGCATGATCCTCGACAGCACCTTCGTGACGAACGGAGACACGAT
The DNA here is from genome assembly GCF_019091135.1 of Cohnella sp. GbtcB17. Classification (GTDB taxonomy): domain Bacteria; phylum Bacillota; class Bacilli; order Paenibacillales; family Paenibacillaceae; genus Cohnella. Next base: position 83,266 of record NZ_JAGXJW010000012.1, read on the forward strand.
CGCCTACAATTTGAAGCGCTACGGCGCCTTGCCTTCCCGGTTGACGATGAACCTGCTCTCCCTATTCACGCCGCTTTGGGCCGGCATTCGGCTCGACCAGATCCCGTCCGACGAGATTCAGTCCACGGCCTACAGCTTCCCATTGCTGCTCATCCACGGCACGCGGGACGACAAATCCCCGTACGAAATTTCCGAACGGATCGCCAAGGCGCAGACGAACGCGGACTCTTCCCTCTGGCTCGTCAAGGACGCGATTCATGAGATGGTATTCCGCACGCACCCGGAGGAATACGTCGCGCGCACGACTGCCTTCCTCCAGACCGTCGATACCGACTTCACGGCCAGCCGCGTGACCAACATGGGCATGCTGGAGTCCGCCTGACCGCACCCGGTATGGGACAGCTCTCGCCCCGCATACGATGGGAACGAAGCCATCATCAGGGACGAAGGGAGGCTGGTCCTATGCTGCCAAGCAAGGTGCTCGCCCAGCTGATCGACAGTAAATGGCGCGAATACCGGCATGCGCAATCGCTGCTCGAAGCGGTGCCCGGTCTGGAGCCGCCTTATGCGGAGCTGCTGCGTCAATGGGAAAGCGCGCTGGGCAAAACGATCGCGGCCGCGCAATTCGCTGCGCAAGAGCAGGCGACCGACGACGCGCAGGGCATCTACGTAGAGGCGCCGGCCAGAGAGGCAAGGGTGCGGAGCCTGATCGCCGAGGCGATGCTCCAGACCCGCGAATTCGGCAAGCATCTGCTGCTTATGGGGAGCGGCAGCGAAGCCGTTCGCCGGTTCGGTCAAGACATCCGGCTCCCAGCCGATTCATCCGACGACGCCGAGAGCGGCGACTACGGCGGGCCGGAGCCCGCGGATGCCGCTCGGGCGCCGGGAACCAAAAAAGCGCCGGCGGGAACGGCCGGTTCGCCTGGCGGAGGGACAGCCGGCGGGACAGCCGCGTCTCCATCCGCGGCGCCAGTGTCCGCCGCGGCGAGCGCCGGCGCCGCGCCCGTGCCGATCGGCGGCCACAAGCTGCCGCCGCTGCCCTACGCCTACAACGCGCTCGAGCCCTACATCGACGAGATGACGATGCGCATCCACCACGACAAGCACCATCAGACGTACGTCGACGATTTGAACAAGGCCGAGCTCAAGCTGGCGGAGGCGAGGCGCAAAAACGACTTCGGGCTCGTCAAGCACTGGGAGCGCGAGCTGGCGTTTAATGGGGCCGGGCATTACCTGCACACGCTGTTCTGGGATACGATGACGCCGGGCGGCGGCGGCAATCCGTCAGGCCCGCTCGCGGATCAGATCGCGAAGGACTTCGGCAGCTTCGACGCCTTCAAGCGGCAGTTCTCCGAAGCAGCGGGCAAGGTCGAAGGCGGCGGCTGGGCGATTCTCGTCTGGAGCCCAAGGGCGCACCGCCTGGAGATTCTGACCGCCGAGAAGCACCAGAACCTGTCGCAATGGGATAACGTGCCGATCCTCCCGCTCGACGTGTGGGAGCATGCCTATTATTTGAAGCATCAGAACAAGCGTGCCGACTACGTCAAGGATTGGTGGAACGTCGTGAACTGGCCTTACGCCACCGCCCGGTTCGAGGAAGCGCGCAAGCTGAAGTGGCCGCCGTATTGAAATTGATCGCAAACAAAAAAGCCCCGCCGGGTCCCGAACGAATGCGTCGGAGATCCGGCAGGGCTTTTATTTTGATAAATAAGCGTTACTTCAATGTCGTTGGCAGCAGGCTGCGAACGTCATTCGTGTTCACCGCGAGATGGATATTGTCCATCGTACGCAACGAGCCCGATATGATGCCGACCAACTGTCCCTTCTCGTCGATCAATGGACCGCCCGACATTCCGCTCACGATCTGGGCCGAAGTGAGTACCCGGCTCCTGCCGTTAATCATCGCGTCCGGCGAATTGACGATGCCTTCGGTGATGATCGGTGTGTTTTTGAGGGGATAGCCCAGCGCAAATACCTTCTCCCCGTAATCCAACACTTCTTTGCGCACCGACAGGAACGGATACGCTCCGCCTTTGACCTTCGCCGATTTAGGGTCCGGCAACTGGATGACGGCCGCATCGGTCAGTTCGTTGTAGTTCAACACCTTAATGGGACTGACGACCGTCCCGTCGGCGAGCACGCCTTCAAACCGATCCGCTCCTTTGACGACATGGTAGGCGGTAGCTGCCGTTCCTCCAGCCGACAGGATGACGCCGGTCCCGGTGGCGCTCGCGTTGCCGTCGCCGTTCAGCACGCGCAGGTAGAACGTGGCGTTCTTGGCCAGCTTGTAGCCTTCCTCGGCGTTGTAGGGAGCGGGTGCATCCGCGCTCGTCGTACCGACACTGAAGAAAAGAACGGTTATAAGCGAAAACAAGATGCCGAATGCGATGCCTTTTTTCTTCAAGCTCGGTTCCCCCGATCTTAGGCACGGCTAGCCGTGCCTAATTCGTTATTGAACGACGGACATAATATCTTTGTAAGCCCAGTGAGTGACAGGCAAGTCCTTAAACTTGGCGGTGCTCATGTTGGATTTCTTCGTGCCGACGATACGATTAATCAACACGACTGCTTCGGCACGAGTAATGGAGCTGTCCGGCTTGAAGGTACCGTTCGGGAAGCCTTTCACGTAACCTGCCTTGCTCAGCGCATTCACGTACTTTTCCGCCCAATGGCCTTTCAGATCGGACTGTTTGGTTACGCCAGTATCCTTAATGTCCAGGTTCAGTACGCGCGTCATGATGACCGAAAACTCCGCCCGCGTCAATCCGCGTTCGCCGCCGAAGCCGCCGTTCGGATAACCTTCAAGTATGCCTGCCGAAGCGAAGAACGCGGCAAGCTTCTCATCCTCCGCCTTCACATCGTTGAAGGAGGCTGCCACATCGACGTCTTCCATGTCCAGCAACGGCGCCAATGCCTCGATCAACTCATACCGGGTGATGGCAACGCTAGGCTTGAACAGATCGTTGGAATACGGCGCGATATACTTGATCGAATCGGCGTCCGATTTCAGATTGTACTTCGCATTTTCCACGACGTACTCGATCGTGACTACGCGATCGTCCTTGTCGGTGATCGCCTTAATGGTCATGTTTTTCGTCACGACGAACTCGCCTTTGAAGATCGGGCTATCCTTGGTCGGCGTGCTTCCGTCGGTCGTGTAGTAGATGATTTGCCCTTCGGGAGCCGACAGCTTCAGCTTGCTGTTGCGCGCTACCGTGACAGGAGCGGTAGCGGTCCCGTCTACGCTTGCTTTGCCGGCTGTGGCAACGATAGAAGGCTTAGGTGTCGGTGCCGGTCCTCCCGGTCCCATGCTAACCGGCTCTACCTTTTTCCACACACCCATCAATTCCGGACTATTCTCTTTGCCCTGAACAATGGTAATGGCCCGAATCGTAGTCGTGGCGGTCAGCGTGATCGGCTCTCCGTACAGCTTGGAGCTGCCCGAAGGCTGGCTGCCGTCTACCGTGTAGTAAATTTTGCCGCCTGCCTCTGCGGTTTTCAGCTTCACGACGACCTTATCCGTAAACTCGTTATTCTCGCTTTCCGCTTCCGGCTTGCTTGCGTTTTCCGAAAATAGTAGCGCGACACGGTTAACGGTTACCTCTCTGCTCTTTCCTTCCAAAGACGCCTTCAGAACGACAATGCCATTCGTTTTCAGCGTCCCGGAGTAGGTTTCAGCGCCCTGCTGAAGCGTGACTTGAGCGGCATCCGCACTCCATGTCACTGGGCCGCCGGACAAACGGATGGCCGATGCGATCGAATTGACGCTCTGGTTGTCGTCGATCACGATCGCAGCTGCGCTCAGCGAGGAATCCACCGAACCGCCGAACGCTGCGAGCTCCGGATAGAAATTCGGATTCGCGGTCCACACAGAGGGATCGAATCCTTCCGGTAAGGTGCCCTTCGTCAACTCGGCGCCCGTCTTGCCCAAAGCTTTGATTGAAGTGCCGGGCACAAGCTTGCCGTTTTCTTCATAGTAGGCGATATTGCTTTTCAGCATTTGCTTGTTGAAAACCGACCCATCAATGGTGGCGGCGTTGGCCTTAAGTCCCGCGATGCCGCCAAAGAATGCTTTTCCGTTGACGATCCGTCCGTCCATCTCAGCCACAATCTCACCAGTGTTGACCGTATGAGCGATGCTGCCGTCGGCTGCATATCCGACGACACCGCCCGCCCGGGACCCGGTAGAGCCTTTGGCGTGAACATAACCGGCGGAATAGCTGTCTTCGACCTTGCCGCGGTTGATGCCGGCGATGCCGCCGGCGGTAGCCAACTCGGCGTCGACTTGCACATCCGCGTAGGAGAAGGACTTAGTGATAATGCCCGTTGCCAGGTTGTCGCCTGCGATGCCGCCTGCGATACTCTTGGAGACAATGACGCCTGCAGAAGTTGATTGGTCTAGCGTGCCTTCGTTCGTACCCACGACTCCGCCTGCTTGGTTTACGCCATCGATTTTATTGACGTCGGCAGCGACATCGAATATTTTGCCTTTATTAATACCGGCTGCTCCGCCTGCGTTCTCTGCCGCTGTCACGAAACCTTGAACTTGGACGCCGGAGATCATGCCGTCGGTCCCGTTCGTGCCGGCTGCGATGCCCGCGTTTTTACCACCTGCGATAACCGCATTTTCGAACACGATATTCGCAATGACGCCTTCATTCGTGTTAACGAAGCCTGTATTGTCGGCTTGAGATTTAACATTGAGCCCGATAATGCGATGTCCCTGGCCATCGATGACATCGGTTAGCCGTTGGAAAGGAACCCAGTATTGACCATCCATTTGAATATCGGAGCCGAGCAATACCTTATCCAGCTTCGGTTTTTCAGTCGCAGCTCTGTCGAACAGTCGATAATACGAGAGCCCCGTATCGTTGTAAAGGAATGCGGCTCCTTTTAACTGTTCGGCAGTCTCAACCGTAATTTCCCCGTCTGCATAACCTGTGAAGAACGTTGCGTCCAGATCATTATTCCATCTGTCGTCCTTCGCAGGTTGGTAGGCGGCTACGGCTAAGGCATCCGCGCTTAAGCCGGCATTGTGTCCTACCGGCACAATCGTTCCTGTATAAGTGGAGCTCTTCACACTGCCGTCTCTAAAGTTGTAGCCCACCAATGCGCCCTTAAAGACATTCGCGCCTGTGATATTAACCTCGATAGCAGGCACGTTCGCATACACGCCGGTTAAAATTCCGTCGTTGTATCCGGCGAATCCACCAGTATACGAGCGTGTCGATCCTTTAACACCGGAGGCAGACACAACAGACTGGATAGCGTATGATTTTTCGATTTTACCATCGCGCTCGACGTTGGCTGCGAAGCCTCCCGTCCGTGTATCCATGCCCGTGTTGGTCACGGTGCCGGAAGCATATGCGTCCGTAATCGTGTAATGATTGACGGATCCCGCGAATCCGCCTGCGTAAGCTCCTAGCTTGCCGTTTACTTTTACATTGCCGGACGCGTAGGAATTCGCAATCGAACCGGACAACGCTTCGCTATCGCCAAGCAAACCTGCGAACCCGCCTGCGAATATCGTGTTGTCCTGGTTGTCGTCTGTGACTTCTACAGGGATATCCGCATAAGCGTGAATGATCTTGACATGATCGCCTGCCCCGATGAAGCCCCCTGCGCGGGTAGACGGCACGGATTGGCCGACGGTCAGCGCAGAACCGACCACGATTTTCTTTCCGGATCCGGCAATTGCGTTGCTGTAGTGGACTTCGCCGTTTTCCGCCTTGCCGATCAAACCGCCGATATTATACTCCAGGCTGGTATCGGCCACGATTCCGCTTACGGCTTCGGCCTGGACAATGATCCCGCTGCTATAGCCCGCAATCCCGCCAGCAGAAGCCTTGTTGCCGGCGTGGATATCAATATCGGCTGCCGAAGAAGATTCATAGATCGATGCGTTCGCGTTTTGTCCGACAATCCCGCCTACCCAGAGATCGCCGCGGTTCGAAGTCCCCTTTGCAGAGAGCTTACCCGTCTGCAGCTTGGCTTCATAGATCCCTTTGTAGAGCGGGTAAGCCTTGCCGAAGTCAAGACCGAGGTTCAGGTTCGTTGCTTGCATCGCACCGGCAATCCCGCCGACCGAGCCCGTCCCGCCGGCAATTGTCGCCTGAATATCGGACACCGCTTCGACTGCGTACAAAATGCTGTCGTCGCCTCTGCCAACGATGCTGCCTGCCTCGACGTCTTCGGCTGATGCCGAGATGACGGCCGTTGTCGATGCATTTTGAACGGCGACATTTTTTAAGTATCCCGCGACGCCGCCAATGACGTTATCCAGGCTTCCGCCCGATGACGACAGGCCGACCTGCTGGACTTTCACGTTCTCGATGTCGAATGCAGCTTGGCCGGCCCCTTCTGCCTTACCGACGATGCCGCCGATCGTACCGTTGCCCGTTAATTGGTTTCCGGTTCCGGCCCCTTTAGCCTCGGCATTTTTGATCTTGACGCCTGCCTTGGATTCGCCGATGATGCCTCCCAAGATAGAGTCCGCGCCCTGCGTATGCATCGACCCGCCATCGAAATCTAATGCCAGGCCTTCCGCTGTGCCCGACTCCATGCGTCCGATAAGGCCGCCAACCGTGCTATCGCTTCCTGTAGCGAAAATGCGGAAATTTGAAGAAATCCGCGACCGGAACCCGCTAACGTTGCCGCTTTGCTTGCCGACGAGACCGCCGACGGTTGCATGTTCCGTTGCGCTGCCGATGCTGCCTTCCTCGCCGTTAAAGACCAGAATATCTTCAACCTTTAACTCGGTTGCGTTGTCTCCAATGAGGCCACCGACGATGCCGTTGTTGCCTGCAACCTCAATTCGGCCAGCTTCGCTCACTGTTACCTGAAGACCGCTTACTTTACCGGTATTTTGGCCTACAATGCCGCCTATCGTGTTGCCGCTCACTGTAGCGCCGTTGGAAAGCGTGAGCTTGACGTTCGACAGTTTGCCGGCATTCATGCCGGCTACCGAACCTGTAAAGCCGTCGCCGACGACGGACTCGGGTTCCAGGTTGATGTTGCTCACCTGGGCTTGCTCGCCGATGACGCCGAACAATCCGGAATTGGCGTATGCAGGAACAACCGTGAGACCGTCGATCAGGAAGTTGCCCCCGTCGAACGTACCCTGGAACGGATGCTCTGCTGCCGCGCCGATCGGTGCCCACTGCTTTGACTGAATATGAATCGGGTTAAGCACCGTAATCGTCCGCCCGGCGAAGTCGAAAGGTTCGACGCCTACCAGCGAACCATTGACGATCGCGGCCAGACCGGCCAACTCCGCTTCGGAAGTCAACTGGAACCGGATCGCGTCCTTATCGCGCATATACCAGTTGATGTTGGCGTTAACTTCTTCGCCGATATCACCGCCCGAATTGGCTTCCCGATTGACCTCGGGATACTTGTATACTGCGTTTAACGAACCGTACTTCCATGCACTGGAGAAATCCCAACCGGATAATCCCGGGAATACGGTACGATCTGCCAGCGTGGATGAAAGAATAGTGCTAAGACGCGCTTGCGCATTCAGGAAGCGATATTTGCCCTCCGCAAAATCGGGCAAATCCGTATTGATGTTTTTCGCTTCGTCTTTAATATAGTAGTTCTTGTACAAAAGTTCCCTGTCGACATTGTCGTATCTGCCGGCAAAACCGCCGGCATAAGCACCAGAACCGACCGTTACTTCTGCGGCCGAATAGCTGCTCGTAATCTTGCCGTTTACGATTCTTCCTACAAAGCCGCCGGCATAGGAATGGTCTTTGTTGGCTGTTACCGTTTTAGCCACGTACGTATTTTTGACGCTGCCACCCGTCAGCTCGCCGATCAAGCCGCCTGCGATAGTGTAGCTGCCGTCTGCGGTCACTTTAGAAGCCGAATAGGATTGCTCCACCGCGCCGGCGCTATTGCGCCCGATTAATCCGCCCAAGAACACGGATTGAGCGGAGGTTCCATAAGCTTTTCCGTTGATATCGATATCGACATAGGAGCTTTTAACGGCGCCTGCGTTTTCGCCGACCAAGCCGCCTGCGAGCGTACCTTCGCCTTCGATCGTCAGGTTCGCGTTGGAATACGTGTAATACAACGTTCCTGAGGCCGAATTGCGTCCTGCAAGGCCTCCGACGATGGCATTGTTGCCTTTCGTAGATACGTTGATTTTATCCGTAATGCTGTTGTTGGCGATCAGGCTGCGATTTTCTCCGACCATGCCGCCCGTTAGCGACGTTGCGGATACCACGTTAATGGTACCGAGCGCCCTACTGTTCTGGATGGTGCTGATCGCGGATCCCGGATTAGCCGCGGGATCGCCTGACTGGGCGTCATTGACGCCGACGATGCCGCCGCTCGTAGAAGAAGTCGCGGACGCATTCACTTTAAGACTGAGACCGGACAGATAATCGGTCGTAATGACGCCTGTAGCGGATCCCAGATTGTAGCCGACCATGCCGCCTACAACGGAGCGCTTGCCGTTCACATTCAAGTTTACGGTTTTACCGACGAGCTTCTCGACCCTCGTTCTGCTGCTGCTGCCTACAAAACCGCCGATGACGGCGTCATCCGTAGCCGTGGACGTGGATACGATCATGTTCGTCAGGTTAACGGCCGTCGTGTCGCCTCGAATAGAACTGTCGGCAATGGTTCCCGCAAGACCGCCGACAGTCGCTTTAGTTGCCTGCACCGACAAGCTGACGAAGTCCGGCGTATCTGCCGTCGCAATCGGATTCACGATATCCGTGGCTGCCGCGGCACCGACAATTCCCCCGCCGATAGACTCAGTGCCCTTAAGCGTGATCAGAACGAGATCCCCCTGCTGCTTAAGTACGGGATTTACGAAACTGGCGCGCTGGTTCGCTTCCGTATTGCCTGCCGCACGCCCGGCAATACCGCCAGCCGCTGCTTTGGCGCCATTCGAGTCGATAACGACATTCTGCGCCACGGCATCCGTAAAGAAGCCTGTATTGAAGCCTACGACGCCGCCGACATCGCTGTTCGCCCCGCCGGACGTTAAAACGATCGTCGAAACACTTGACGAAGATACTGCTCCGCCGTTTTCGCCGAATAAACCGCCGACGCGACTGCCGTCAGCTTTCGCCTCAAAGTTGATTCGAGTCGCCGCTAAGCTGGTTGCTGTGCCTGCGTGTATGCCGACGGCACCGCCTGCACGGATATTGTTGGCCTCGAATGTAATTTTCAAATCCTTGACCTCAATGGTCGAATCCGTGTCCCCTAGGTGAGCCTCAGAAGTAAGCTTGCCTGCAACACCGCCATAGGTATATCCGCTTTTTCCGGATTCGGTGATCAAGTTTACCCGGGTGACGACGGCATCGCTTATCCGGAGCGCCTGCTCGTTTAGGCCGACTACGCCGCCTGCGGTAATATTGTCTTGGCCTTCTTCAGGAGAAGTAACGTTTGCTCCCATCACGACGCTCTCATAGTTCGCAGCATCGGCCGCACCCACCGCGGAATGAAGAACCTCGCCTTGTGCATCGCCTGCTACACCGCCGATAACGCCGCCCGCGTTCAACGTATTTAACTTGATATATCGAACGGTGGCGCCGTCAATCGTCCCGGTCAAATAACCGGCTATGCCGCCTATCGTGCCGTTCGACGTTATCTCGGCTAACGTGCCGGCTGTATTGCCGGCGAGCGCGCCGGTAATGCGACTGCCTTCCGCGCGGCCAACGATGCCTCCCGTAAATACAGGACCGGAACCGACGACTTCAATCCGTCCTGTAAAGGTTGCATTGCCGATCAATCCATTCTTGTCCAAGCCGGCAAAGCCGCCCGTATAGACGCCAGTTCCACCAGTAACTTGGATGACGGCGCTTTGCTCGTTGCCCCGGGTCGTCATGTCCTTCGACACAAGACCGGCTCCGGCATAGCCGATAATGCCGCCAGTGTATACATCGTTCGCATTGCCGGTCACGGTAAGAGCAACCGTATTCTTAACGGAGCTTTCGAAGGTAACGGTCCCGTCCGCCTTGCCGATGAGACCGCCCGTGAATACATGCTCAGAGCCGCTTGCCGTGACTGGCACGACATTGCTGTAGGCTTTAGTCCATTGAAGGTTGCTTCCTACATAGCCGGCGATCGCTCCCGTATGCACGTTGCTTCCGCCGTTATTTTTCACTTCGCCCGTGATGCTAAACATTGCTTGCGAAACGTTGGCATTTCCGATCGCTCCTGCCAAGCCGCCAACGTAGCTGCCGGTTGCTTGAGGCGCTTCTACGACCACATTGCCTGAATTAGTGGCGACGTCCGTTGCTAAAAGGTCGCCTTCTCCCTTGCCGAGGAGCCCGCCCGCGTAGACTGAAGTTCCACCGGTAACGGTGACGTTGGCCGTATTGACGACTGGCATATTAACGTCACCCAGATTGATCCGACCAAGCGCGTAACCCGCAACGCCGCCTGCAAAGGCACTGTCGCCGGAACCTGCGTCGATTGTAACCATCCCGCTGTTGGAGACCTTGCTCAGTGCCAGTCCTGCAGCGTCGCCGTATCCGACGATACCGCCTGCATGGACCGTACCGTTGCCTTGGATCGAACCATCATTCACTGAGTTGGCAATGGAGCCTTCCCCCATGCCTACAATACCGCCTACATAAGATTTGTACGGAGCGGCATCCGTATCAATGCTGATATGGTTCGTCACGTTAAAGACTATGCTATAGCCCGACATTTTGCCTACCGCAGCGCCTGCGAACACGTCGTAGGTCGCGCTGCTGACGCTCAGTTGTCCGTCCGCCGCAAACGTAAATCCGCCGACGGAACCGCCTATCATATTGCCGACCAAACCTTGATAGGAAAGGTTGGAGGGAATCTTCATTCCCTGAACCGTTACTTTCTTGCCATCCAACGTGATCAATGTTCCCTTGAATGGCTTTTCCCCGGTACCGATCGGTACCCAAAGGTAATCGGCCATGGCCAGGACATCTGGAGTTACCTCTAGAATTTTTCCGGTAAATCCATTGATTGTACCGTCTGAATCCTCGTTAACGAGCTTAGCTACGCCTGCGAGTTGCGCAACGTTATTGATCTTGTATGTCGTATAGGTAGGATCGTACCAAGTCGTATCCGCCACGGAAGACCACGTCTGACCATCCGCCTTGACGCGCAATTCTCCTGCCAACACCGCAGCCAGCACGATAAATAGCGCAATCGCGGAACCGATGATGGCTCTACGTTTCAATGCCATGATGCACCGCCTTTAAAATATGATGAAAAGAACAACAGGCGAACCCACACGAACGTCAGACGCTCGTGTGGGCCAACCCTTTAATCTTGACTAACGATAAATTGGTCGAGCCTGTTGGCAATCGCGGCGGCTTGCGCCCGGGTCAGCGCGTCCGCAGGATTGATGCGGTTGTTTTCGCCGAGGATAATGCCGTATTTTACGCTCATCGCGACAGATTTCTTCGCCCATTCGGGGATTCGATCCTTGTCGGAGAAAACACTGAGAATAGCAGCTATATCCGCTTCGCTTAATTCTTCTGCCGCACCGGTCGCCAGGAGCAACCGGCCCGCCATCGTCATAGCCTCCACGCGTGACAACGTCGCTTGAGGCGCATAGTTGTTGCCGCTCTGACCGTTAACGATGCCAAGGGATGCAGCGATAGAGACGCTGCGATCATACCAGGCTCCGGCTTTCACATCATCGAATCCTACCGCGCTTGCGTTTCCGTTCATCAATCCGGCTACGCGGAGCAAAATCGTCGGATATTCGGCCCTCGTCACTTTGTCTTGCGGCGCGAATCGATCGGCCGAACGGCCCATGACGAATAGTTTAGCGGCGGCATCGGCGATGCTCTGCTTCGCCCATCCCTCATTCACGTCCACAAAATTCTTGTGATTGCTGACGAAGAATATGCTGCCCTCGCCAGTCAGATGCACGTTAATCTTGCCGCCATTGGCCTCCGTTTTCCATGGAACAGTCGTCCAGTTGCCGGCTGCGTCAAGGAGCACGACCGCAGTTACGTCGCCCGACTTCATCCCTGCTGGGATTGCGGTTTGAAGAGCAAGGGCCTTTTTCCAATTTGATGCCTTCAAGTTGATAGACAAATGCATGCCTTGTCCGGATCCGAGCATCGTAAAGCCTTGGGACTTGGAAATAGCGCCTATTTTATCGATATCCGTATTACTGTTGGAACCGAGCTTCACAACCAACTCGTCTGTCATGCCAGTCAGTTGTTCCGACGTCAGGACGAGACGGCCCGCTGGCAGCGCGATAATAATATTTTTCTTAGCGGCGACGACCTTCTGCACGATGCCCGCAGCGACGCGGATATCAACCTCTTGAACCGTCGCATCCTCGAAATTAATAGAAAGATCGCTGTCGACTGCAGAAATGTCGTTGTCCGTCAAGCGGATGACGGCTGTGCTGCCTTCCCATTCCGCTTCAATGCTTTGACCGTTTACCTTGACCACAGGCTTCTCAGCGGTCGGGCCACCACCGCCCCCTCCGCTGAACGAGTTCACCCAAATGGAAGGTCTTACTTGAACAGCGGCCATAGCCAATTTGGTTAATGACGTACGCTTCACCACAACGATCGTGTCGCCGCTTCTAGCAGGTACGACACCGTCAGCCGGCAGAATCGTCCAAGCGGTCACGTCTTCTTTAAATGCCGGTAGAACCGCGGCCGATGGATACACTTTATATGCCAGTTGTTGACCTGTCATATCTCCACTCGACGTCACGGTAATCCGGGTATTCGCCGTATCTCCTGGAATCGGTGCCGTCAAGGCGCTAAGGCTTTCAAGCGCGGTCGGTTCTGGCACTTCTACCCGGGCGATCGCCATGCCTTGCAGAGACGCATCGTCCGATATCCGGTAACTCGCTTCGATCAAGCTCGAGCCCGTCGCAACTGCTAACGCTTGACCATCTGCAGTGAGATCGACCGCGTCTCCCATGACGACATTGTAGTTGAGTCGAGCAAGCTCTGCGCCCTCCACCAGCTTTTCGGCGTACTGCATTTTGCCGTTCTCATCCTTGCCGTCCGCCACTTTAAGGTAAGCCTGGAACGACTGCTTATCCTTTAAGTTCATCTTCGGCAATGGCTTCAGGATCAACGCGACAGGAATCTCCAACCCGTCGTTGGTAATGTCGACTACGGCTTGGTTCTCGTTGCCTGCGCCGTCCGTCGCTACAAAACTCAGTGCGACGTTCGGGTCGCTGGAGGCTGCGACCGGGACGGACTGCTTAAACGTTCCGTCGTCCGCTACGCTGACTTTGGTGCCGTTAACCAACAGCTTCGAGCCTACCGTCGTCGTACCCGCCACTTCGATCGCTCCGCCTTCCGTCCGCTCGCCGGTCCTCGGCGAATCGATGTACAGGATCGGAGCAATCGTGTCCACCGTCAGATAAAGCATCGTGACGGAGACGTCCTTCGTCTTCGTATTCGTCGCGCGCAGTTCTATGGCATAGGTGCCGTCCGTCTGGAACTGCGTAAGATCCAGCTTGCCCCGACCGTCCGACAGCGTCGTTTTGCCGATCGAATTTTCGGCGTAGTACGCTTCGACCGTTACGTCTTTTTGGTCGGATACGATGCTGATGCTTTGTTTCGTTTTGTTCGTCAGCAATTCGTAAGATCCCTTGTTCGCTGCCAACTGTGCCGGCTCGCCGATCGTCAACCTCGGCAGAGCGGGAACAGGCAGCAGTTCAGTTAGGCTCTCCACGCGGTTAGCGTAGTGGTAATTCCCGCGCGGATCGTCGGCCGCGGTCGGCGTCGTCGTTGCACTAACGCCGATTCGGTATTCGTGTCCGACCTCCAGACCGACATACTCCACTTTTTCCGTAGGCTCGGAGCCGGTCAAACTTTCGGTATTAACTTTGTTGGACAACGTGGTCGCCGACCATCCACCGATCGGGATGCCTTCATAGCGTCCGCTGGATGCATTCCAATACGGTTTAAGCTCGTCCTCGGTAAACAGCATTTCGCCAAAGTTGGCGTATGGCGTCCACTTGCCGGCTTCTTCCCGCTTCGCATCCACGACATAGCTGTGCGCATAGGCCGCTTGTCCGGCCTTTTTGGCCGCAGGCTTGAAGGAAAGCGAGAACCAACCGTTGCCAGCGGGCTCGACCGATACGTCGCTGACCGCACCCGGCGCCAGCGGATCCACGATCTCGAATTTTTGCGCCGACGTTTTGGTTCCGAATGCGGCATCCGATTGAAGCTCGGCGCGCACATAATAGTTGCCTTGCTTGAGGAGCCCGCGGATATCTTCCACGTTGCCCAGCATCGAGACCTTCGTCACGTCGATCGTCGCGCTGCCGCTCGTGACGGAGCCGTTAAGCGATCCGTTGCTCGCAACGGGAATGTCCTTCGCGATCAGCACGCCAGGATCTCCGGTCTCCAATACTTCATTGCCGTCAATGGTCGTCTTTTCGTTCGATACGGCGTCGGTCGTCAGATACAGGCTGACCTTGTCATCCGCCTTCGCATTGGCGACCTTCCAGGAAGCGGTGAACTTGTTCGCGTTGGCGCCATCCTTGGCCAGGCTCACATCGTTCAGTTGCGGCGCCGTCGGCACATTCAGCAGCTTCGTTTCCACTGCAGACAATGCCGTCAACGTCCACTTGCCGCCCTTCTTCGCGACATCCGCCGGAATGATGACATAAGCTTTGCGTACGTCGACCTTGTCGATCGAAGCCTCAGCAGGAACGAATTGCGTAAAGGCGTTGGCCGTTGGGTCTGTATTCGTGTTGTCGAACTTGACCGGATACGGCTTGCCGCTCGCATCCTTCAGCGAAAATTCCGGCATCGTCTTCGAGGTGTACTCCATCTCGATGAGCGCGTTGCCCGTCACGCCGTCCATCGTAATCTCGTGCACGCGGCCGCCGTTTCTGACCGTGATGCCGCCTACGCCCACGTTCACCGAACCGTTCTCGAGATATTGAATGCCTTTTTCAACGTCGTGATAAGTGATGCCCTGCTGTTCCTTCTCGGTATCTACCCACGAGGTGGCCAGTGTCTCGACGCCTTGTCCGATGACCATCAGGCGCGGTCCAAGCTCCGGATCGTCGACCTTGAGATGGATCAGGCCGTCCGGCAACTGCTCGCTCGAGGTGCCGAATTCAATGCCGCCGCCCCAATAGTAAGTGATCCCCAAGGAGATGAACAGGATGCCGATGCTTCCCCATACTTTGTCGTTGTTAACGCCCAGGAACATGGAGGACAGCGGCATGCCGCCTACGACAGGCACGCTGCTTGGAATCTGTACCTTCGAGCCGATGTATCCTTCGAAGTCCGTTCTGTTCTTCTCCAGGTTCTGGCCGACGAATATGCCGGCTTTGCCGATGATGATATCCCATCCGCCGATGTCCATCGCGGCTTCGAGCCGCACGAACCACGGCGTTACCCACTGCGCTTCGATCAACGCCTTGGTCAGCATCGGCAGACGTTCGTCTTCGTCCGCATCTGGTTTGGTGGAGAAATCCATCTTGCCTTGGAGTTTGATCCCGGTACGCTTAAGCGTCAGGTCGATGTCCCCGAAAAAGTATGCGGGCGCGATGCCGAAGCGAATGCCGACGCCCGCTTGCACGACGAGCGGGAACGGATCCTTGCCTGTCCCGCCGGCGATCGTATCCGCCAATTCGCGAACAGCTCCGCGAATATCGGTGAGATAAGTAGCGCCAGTCAGCAAAATGCCGGGCTCGGGCAAGGAAGTGCCGAATGCAATAACGTCGGGCAAAATGCGTCCGTCCGCCACCCGCTTCAAAGCCAGCTCGATATTGACCTCGACGACGTCCTTCAGCTCGGCGTTGAATTTGATACCGTAGCTGTCAGCCTTGTCTTCCACCGGCTGCACATAATGCGTGATAGACAGCTCGCCGCTGTTCTTATCGTTTTTCTTGGGCCCGAACAAGCCCACATTCTGGCTCAAGTTGTATTTAAGCGCAGCGTCGATGCCGACGAAGCCCTTTTTGTTAAATACGACGTTTTGGATCTCCGCATCCAAAACCTTGAAGGAGACCATGCCCCCGAAAGAGATGCCGCCTTTGCGAAGAATATAATCGTTGAACGTCAGTCCGAACCCGCTGATCGAGAAGCTGGGCGCGGTAAAGAGCGAGCGCTTGTTAAAATAAATGTCTTCGATCATCACCTGACGAAGCGGGTTCAAGCGGTCTCCTACGTTGCCGAGCGCCCACTTCAAGCTGCCGTTCAGCGTGTTGTCTTCCGGATTATCCAGCGGATCCAGGTCCGTTTCTTTATCGACGAGCGATTTTTCAAAGCCGTTAAAGAAGTCGAGCGTCCATTCTCCTTTATGGAAGATGAACCCGCTGCTCGCTACGCTGAGCGTACCGTCGCCTTTGAGGAAGACGGTGTCCATGAACGGCATTTTATCTGTCTGCTTCTGGCCGAACACGTCCAGCTTTCCTCTAACGAAGGCAAGGTCTTTGCCCTTATATGCAACCGCATCGTTGATGATGGCAGGCTCCGTCTTGGTATCGACGATAATCTGCTGATCTGCGCCGGTGCCGACCTGCTTCACCATGCCTCTTACGGTAACGAGATTTTCCCGTTTAAAGCCCTTTTCTCCAATGAAGGCCGCCAGCTCCGCGTCGGAGTCGAACAGCTTGTAATTATAAAGCGGAACCTCTTCCAGCGATTTGGCGTCTAAAAATTTGTCGAGTTTAAATCTTGGTTCGACCGCTTTGCTGGCGGCGCCGACCAAGGTTTTGGTCTTTTTGTACTCGGTGACGGCATCGAACAGAAAAGCGCCGTCCTTGAACGGACGATTCGGATAAAGGCTGTTCAGTTGGTCAAGCAATGCCCCCTTGACGCTGCCGCCGTTCGCCAGTCCGCTTATATCGACCTTCTCTTTATAGAGCGCCAATATGCCCGCTTCCCGAATACGCGTCGCGCTGTTGTCCGTCACCAGAATCTTCTGTGTAGAAGTGATGTCATACAGCGCGGCCTGCTCTTCGTCTCCTCCGGCATCGCCTTTATAATCGATTTGAACCTGGTACTGGCCAAGCGGAAGCTCGGGGCCCCGGCCTGCTTCGATGACGTTGCCGCCGGCATCCACGAGGTCCCCGCCCCGGTACGTAATGCGCATGTCGCCCGTAGCGCCGTCGTCAGTCGGCTGCAGCAGGACCGACTCCTTGACCGGCACTTTGTACCGCTTGCCCGTCACGACTTCCTTGAGATACAGGTCGAAGTTAGGCGCAGTCGTCTCGTTGCCGGTGTTGTAGGCTTCGATATTGGACAGATTGACCGTCATATACTTGACGTCGGTGCTGTACAATTCCTTCGGCGCCAGTCCGTACACATAAGTCGGCGTGCCTTCGCCCACCGGAGGCAACAGAATGAATCCCGACTTGGACGAGGAGTACTGAGCCTTGATGCCGTCATCCTTCTCGCTAAGGAATTTCTCCTGCGTTTGCGGGCTGCTTACCGTCATCATATAAGCCTTCGTCGTCGGCCACGGCTTGCCTTTGGCTTTGACTTTGAACGTAGCCGTTATGGCGTCGCCCGGCTTGTACTTGGGCTGAATCCCTTGCTCCGCTTCCTCCGGCGTCGCCTTCTTTTTATAAGGCACCGATTGACTTCGCACATTCAGTGTCTTAGGTTTGCCGTCTGAATCCCTTACAATCTGTCCTGCATTGTCTATCTGTACAAAGTCTAGTCCGCTATCGAGCGTGAGCTGCACGTCGATGCGTTCATGCTCCATATTGTAGGCGGGCAGATTTTCGATCTCGGCGGTGATGTCGAACACCCCGCCGTCCACGTAGCCGCTGTTATCGTCGAGCGTAGCGAGCTGCTGGACGGGATCGAGATAACGGATCGAAAACACTTTGTCTTGCTCTACGATCTCGCCGAGACCGTACACCGTTTCAAAGCTTTGGAAGCCCTTGGGCGCAATCTGTTGCGGGTTCCAATAGAATGCGACCGCGGAGTCGGCGCTGCCGTAGTCGTTCGTGTCGCGCGTGAAGTCCAAGTTCGGATGAACCGTATAGTCCCATTTCGTATTGGCCATGCCGTTCCAGTGACCAACGATCATCTCGTCGACGATATTGATGTTCTGCTCGGCAAAGTTGTTGAAGCCGTAAGCGATGACATTTGTCGCGAGCGGATTGGTCAGGTCCTGCTTGTCCCGCATGACCCAGTATGCCGGCAGCTTGTAGAAGTTCACGTCTTCTTCCGGAATACCGATCGCAGCCGGATCATGCACGAGCTTGCGCTCAACCGTTAGCGGCGACTCGTAGGTCGTGCCGATCTGGAAGGCGGGGCCGTCGTTGCCGCCGACCATCGTATCCAACAGGATCCGGGTGCCGACCTGAACCTGGGCGCCGCTCTTGTTGTTGACTTCGTATCGGATGTTCACGTTGCCCGAGTTTATCTTATCCTTCGTGTCGGTGTAGAGCATCAAGATTTGCTTGATCTCCACGCCCTTGATGGACCAAGTCATCTCAAGTTGCTTGGTGCCGTTCGGATTCTGAACGATGACCGGTGCCGTCGTCGTCGAATAGAACTTGTCGTCGAACTTGTACTTGTTGCCATAGATATAGTCCGTGCCGTCGATTTTGAACGTCGTAAACGACGTCTCCGGATCGTCGCCGCGGAACGTCAGGTTGACGTCTTGATCGTTTTTGCGAATCGGTTGGCCTTCAAGCGTTCGAATGCCGTACCGTCCCGTCGCGTTGTCGACCGTCACTTTGATGAAGTCGTTCTGAATCGTCGTCGTATCCGTCTTGTTCAAAGCTTCGGCAAATGCGCGCAAGCTCTCGGAAGCCGATAAAAATATGAAGATGAACGAGAGCAATATCGCAATCGTCTTGTTAAAAATCTTCAATGCTCTTCCCCCTGTCCCAATTAAAAGCGGAAGCACGGGATATCCCGCGGATTCCCTCCGCGGGCTCCCTTGCAATCGCGCCTGGCCTCGCTCTTGTACGGCCGTGGCAAACTTGGCTTCTGACGGCGCCGACCGTTAGTTCACGCTTCCGACGAAGAACGTGCCGTACTCGCGATCCCGCTCCTGGGTGCGTACGATAATCGTATACCAGCCTGCTGTCGGGAATGTGATCTTGTACTGTCCGTTGATGAGCTGCTGATAGGTTACCTTTTGTGCGATCGACTTCAACTGGCCTTCGCGATAAAGACCCGGCTGATAGTAAATGTCGAATGTTCCGGCTTCATTGGTCTTGTCCTGCCCGCCTACGTTGACAAGGTTATAGCCGCTAACCTTAAACGTGATCGCGTTCGTATCGAACAGCGCCGTCTCGCCGGAGGTCGAAGAAATGAGGACATCGTTGCCGAAGATCAGAAGACCCCCGTCCTTCACGACGACGACGTCTTGCGTCGCGGTAGCCGTGTTGCCTACTTGATCCTTGGCCGTATACGTCACTTTCTGTTTGCCCAGCTTGCTCAGGTCGAGTCCGCTGATCTTGACGTCGATATCTGCTTCCTTGGACAGATTGTCGGACACGACGTAGCCGCCCAGATCCTTTGTCGGGTCGAAATCCTTTTTGTTTTTCACGATGCCGACAGCCGATTGCTTCAACGCAATAACCGGTGCGGTATTGTCCAGCCCGTCCACAGTCACCGGGATCTTGTTCGCATTGCCGAGCGCGTCCGAGATCGCGATCAGCGTCGAGCCGTTGCTCTCGAACGTGCGGGAATAAGTGAACTTGCCGTCCGCTCCGCTGATTTTGTTGGTGTAGACTCCATCCTCGCCAATTGGCTTGGTGCCGAAAAATACTTGATTTGGCGCGGTGGTCTTCCCTTCAATGGTCACTTTGACTTTGCCCTTGGCATACTTTTTGCCGCCGATTGTCGCAATCTGCTTCTCGTCGACCGGCTGTCCGTTTTCGTCTACGAATTCGTAGACGACCTTTTGAGTCTGCGGCGGCTCGGTCACGATATTGTCGACCTGCTCTTTGGCGACGGTCGTGTTTCCGTACTCGTCCTGGACGATAAAGGAAGCGACGCCGTTCTCCTGCATGGTGACGACGCTCTTCTCGCTGCGAACGAAAATGTTTCCGGCCGAATTGTCGGCCTTCTGTACTTCCAGCGTGACGCCCGTCGAGAAGAGTACATTACCGTTGGCGTCCTTCAAGGTGCCGAAAATCGAGCTGCCGTTATCGCCGTATTGATACGACCGAACAATTTTGACCTGTGGCGTTTGTTTGAAAATGTTATTCACCTTGGCCTCGGCCGTTCCGACGTTCCCGGCGGCGTCCTTGAATTCGAACGTGAAGGTGCCGTTTTCCGTAAAGGTGTACGAATTTTTGCCGCCGTTATTGGTAATGACGATCGGCTCGGATTCATCTCTCAGGAATGCGACAACGTTCTGATTCGTCAATGACGCATTCGAGAGCTCGACCGTGGCGAGCGGCGCTGTGCCGTCTACATTTTTTACGACCGCGTAGAGCGTGTCTTTATGATCCGGATTGTTCAAATCGTAAAGATCGAAGCTGTAAAATCCGTTTTCCGTCACATGGAAGGTGTTGCCTGTACGAACCGGGCTCGCCGGGTTGTTCTTGCCCAGCACAACCTTGATGCCGAGCGGCGCGTCTATGACAAGATCAACACCGTCCGCAGCGTTCACCGGCCCGGTTGAAGCCAGATTCGCCAATGCATAGACGGGTTGCTCGTCCAGTGATACGTCCTTGATATCCAGCTTCGCAGATTCGCTGATCTTGCCGCCTGGTGTCCGATACCGCACTTGAATCTGCAGCTCGTTCGGCGAGCCCGAAGGCACCGCTACCGATACGAAGTTCGTATACGGCCGCCATTTGATCCAGCTCGCGCCGTCGTCCGGCGAGATCGAATATTCGTAACCGGCCTTATCCTCGGCCTCCAGATCCAGCTTCACGATAGCCGTATAGCCGTCTTCCTCGTCCCCATACAGATAAATCAGGGAGGATGCTGGTGTTTCGGCCGGCGTGTCCGTATTCGAAGAGTTGGATACTTTGAATGTGCCTTCCGTTTGAGCCGTCGTGCTGTTTCCCGCCCCGTCGACCGCGCGAACGTATAGGCGGAACGCGGCGACTTCACCCGGAGCCAATTTTTTACCGTCAATGGATACGGGACCGTCTGCGGGAAGCGGCTGCCAGCCTTCGGCGCTCGCGTCGGGAGCCGGTGTCTCTTCTCCTTCAGCTTGCTTCACCCACAGATACTGGGAGACCAATCCTTTGGAGCTGTACTGCTCCGTGACGTTGACAGTTACGGACTGCGAGGCCAGCGGATACTCAACGCCGGTCTTGCTGAATGTAATTACAGGCGGCGTATGATCAAAGTAGTAGGCCTGCGTATAAAAGTAGGTTTTGCCTTCGAACTTCACCAGCATGTGCACGTATTGAGGGCCGCTACCCTGCAACGTGGAGGCCGGCACGAGGTAGCTCAGCGTCGGTTTGGCCGCTTGCGCATTCAGCAGCTGATCGTCCTTCGCCGCCTCTTCGCCTTCGGCCGATCCGCCCTCGGCGGAGCCTGCAGCCTCTTCTCCCGTTTGTCCCGCTTCTGCACCCTGTTCGCCGGTTGCACCTGCTTCCGGCTCCAATGCACTGACTAATCGATAGGAGTTCGCCAACTGAAGCAACGTCCAGTTGCCGGTACTGGCGACCAGCGCAGGTTCCGAATCGGCGCTATCGTTCGTGTCCGTGTTGCCGTTATCGGTTGCACCGTTGTCCGGCGTGCCATCGCCGGACGGCTGTTGCGGCGCGGAAGGCGCCTCCGTGACCGGCTCTTCCGCAGAGGCATCCGGTTCGGACGGCTGTTGCGGCTCTTGCGCATCCTCCGTCGATAAAGGCGCTTGGAGCTTCGCGGCTTCCGCGGACGGCGCAACGGCCGTATAAGCGTTCTCGTCCGCCGGATGGCTCGCGCTCGTACTGAATGCGTAACCGACGTAATCCGGCGTCACGCCGCCGATTCTGAAGACGACGTCATGGCTTTGCTCGTAGTTCGGGTTCGGCTGCGGCAAGAACTGGGCCGGTACCGTCTCCTGCGTGTTAATCACGACCGGTTCGCTTTGCGGCGTTGCGATGACTTCGTTGCCCGCGTTATCCGTCGCTTTAAGGTAAAGCCAGTATTTTCCGTCCTCGGACAGATCTTCGTAAGTGACCTGCGATACGCTTGTGCCCGTCAGCGCTGCAGGCTTCCACTCGATCGCTTGCGGCTGCGAGCCGTCGAGCACCCATTGATAGTCAACAGTCTTCACGCCGCTGTCGTCATCCTGAACGATCGCTTTTACCAGACTCGAATCCGCCGAGTTCAATTGAATGTCGGGCGCCTTGTTGTCGAGCGCCAGCACGCCTACCGCATGCACCCAGTTCGAATCGTTGTGCTTAAAGTCGTCCAGGCTCCACACGCTCGTATCGCCGTATTGACCTACAGCTGCTAGCGCCTTATTGTCCGCGTAGAAGGTTTTATCCGCCTCTGAGCCGGGAGCTTCCGCTTTCCAGGCTGCATACTGATCCTCGTGAAGACGGACGTATTCCTTCATTTTGTCGTATTGCATCAGCTCGCGCGCCGAATCCCATGTCATATCGGCGGTCCATACATGCAGGTACCATTTGCCGCCGGTACCCGCCTGCAAGGCTTCGGGCGGAGGCGCGAGCAGGTTCGTCTTGTTGTTGACGACCTTCAATTGCACGTTTTCGTACTTGCCGGGGTACAGATCCTCCGAAGGCTGCTTGGCAGACAACGCGTAACGTTTGAGTGCCGCATAATTATCCGTTGCCGCGTCCTTGAATGGGTCTTCGCTGCTCTTGCTCCAGAAGTAGTAGGCCAAGCCTACCGAAGGAGAAGCCTCCCCGGTCATATTGGATGGCCGGTAGATCCCCTTGCTCGGTTTTTCTTTGCCAACTTCCGCCGACAATGGATCAAATTCCGGAATTTTGATAGATGGATCGTTCGCATCGATCGTTACTTTGCCTGTCTTTTTGTATACCTGATCGGTCGCTCCGTCATTTTCATAGCGGAAACTGATAATCGGCTGCGTATTGTCGATAGACAGGTTTGCCCAGTCGATCTTGGAGTTGACGAGCGATTCGTTGCCGTCTACATGTATCCCATCGTAGTCCGCCGGCTGGATAAGCAGGTTGCCTGCGTAGTCCGAGATGACTTCCTTATCGGTTTTGCCGTCTTTATTCTCGCTAGTTAAGGCAATAACCTTCAGCAACGGAGTTTCCATGGCTTTACCGTCCAAGATCTCGGCGCGGAAAGTCCAGTTTTTCGTATTGACGCCTTTTACATACTTGGCTTTTAATCCGTTATTGAAGTAAAGGTAGGTATTCGAAATATCCCATCCATTCGGTTGTACTCGCTTGATGATCGCTTCCTCGGTCATCTGCACCGTGAAGTCAACGACGTCGCCTTTATTTAACGTCACCCCGGTCAATATTTCGGGTTGAATCCCGTTGCCGCTTTTCGTGTACTTCGGACGCACGGCGTCCACGATGACTCTGAAGCCCCCGTTTTTGTAATCGAACGGATTTACGTTTTTGCCTTGCAGGTATGGGTCGCTGCTTGAGCTGGCCTTGTTAGGCAGGACGATTTTGGCAACGTTGCCGGCCGCATCGGCGAACACGGCTTCGTCCAGCTTCTCTTCCATCGTTTGTTCCATTGGCAGCGCGCCGCCGGATCCTCCTGTCATCAGAGGCTCAAGCGGGAGATTGCCGCTCTCGTGATAACGTACGCCGGTATACCGGAAAGATAGCTTGTCATGGTAGGTCGACAAGTTATCCTTGCTGTAAGTAATATTTTCGAGGTACTGTCTCTGACCTGCTGCGGGCAAACCTGTGCCCGGCGGATTCACAAATAGGGGATGGCGCAGAAAATGCGCATAGTAGGCGGTGTTCAGTCCCGTCGGTTTGACTGGCTCGCTGAAATTGTAGGTCATTGTAATATTTTCGTTTTCTTTTACGTACAGCTCTTTCTGGTTGATCGTTTCATTATCGCGCTGCGCGCCGTCTCCGGTAAATGTATAATCGGAGAGGACGGGGCGCTGCTTGTCCTGAAACTTGATATACATGCCGCGCACACCGGCGGCTTCGCCGTCGTCGTCCCCTTCGCCGTATACATAGATGTCGATTACGGAGTTCGGATTGATGACGGCCGAAGCACTCTTGTTGTACACGTTCCCGCCGGAAGTATGCGCGGACAGCACAACGTGACCGTCCACCTTGAATTCGATATCCGATACGCGGGTCCACAGGAAGCCGCTGTGGTATCTGAGCACTGCGAATCCAAGCAATACCTCGGCATGCCCGCTAAGCGCCAAATCACGGAGCGTAGGATTGTCGGCCACCCTGATCTGGAATCGAACGCTGGCTTCGTTGTCGTCGACGCCGGCGAAAACATCGCCGGCTGCCCAGTCGTACCGAGCGTCTTTGTCGGTCTCGGTCTGCCTGAAGCCGGCCGTTTGATTGTTATAAAAGTTCAAGAAGGCATTGTCCGCATTGTACGACAAATTACCGATCGTCGTTCCTGCTCCGAATTTGACTTCCATGTCCTGACCGGCTGCTTGGGCTTCGTGTGCCAGTTGACGCGGCACCAAAGAAACCAGTAAAGAAAAAACGAGTGCGACGATCGTATACTTGCGAATCCTCACCCTGTTAAGCAATTTTCTTCCTCCCCGGAATGATTACTTTATCTATGATGTCAAATCTGAAAATCCACTTTTCCCCTTACTTTCCTCCTCGAAGATAGATTGGTCGGGGTAAGTCTATCAAATTTTTCTAAACATACTCTTAACAAATCGACAAATAAAGCCAGCTTTCTTACATTTCTCTAAGAATTCTCGCTTGGTAATTATTTCATCAAAAAAAACGCTAATGGGAAGGAAAGTCCTTCTCATTAGCGTTTTATCGATTTAGTCCTCTTGGTAATCCCCCATGTATACCACCGTCCGGTTCCGCCCCTCCTCCTTGGCCCGGTACAGCGCCAGGTCCGCGCAGTGCACGACCTCGGCCGCGCTCGCGGCGTCCTGCGGATAGACGGCAATTCCGAGCGACAGCGTGACGGGCCTGCCGATCGGCGACTCCTCCTCCATCAGGCCGATGCGAACGCTTTCGGCAAGCTGAAAGGCGAGCTCCTTGTCTCCGAATGGAAGCAGCAGAACGAACTCTTCGCCGCCGTATCGGCACGCATAATCGCTGTCCCGCCTGTCCGCGTTAAGCCGTGCCGCCAGGAAGCGCAGCACCTCGTCCCCTTTGAGATGGCCGATCGTGTCGTTGACGGACTTGAAGCGGTCCAGGTCCATCAGGATGACGGCGTACGGCATCTGCTGACGCTCCCACGACGCAAGCAGCGAATCGAAAAACCGCCTGTTGTGCAATCCCGTAAGCGCGTCCGTATGCGCTTCGAGAGAAAGAGCTTCGGTCCGGTCGCCCATCACGCGGAAGGCGTCGATGACCGCACGGTTCAACTCGTTGGCCTCGTAGATGAGATGATGCCGCATTCGAAGAACGGGGACATTTTCTCTCTCCGTCTCTCCCTTATTGAGAAGGGAAGCATATACCGCCAGCCGGCGGAGCGGAAAGGCGAGCCGGTGCGAGACGCCGATCACCAGCAGCGCGAGCAGCAGGATAAAAGGCATGGACACGAGCGCCATGCGGACCACGTTGCCTCTGACGCTTTCCGTCACCGTTGCGGTTGGGGTCTGGGAGATAATCCCCCACTGCGTGGACGGTACAATGGCATATCCCGCAAGCATAGGAACACCTTTTGTGTTGACGATCTTCATGTGGCCGCCTTTGCCTGCCATAATCTCGGCGACCGCCTGATTCGATGCGACGTTGTCCCCGATCCGGCTCTTGTCCGGATGATAAATGATATTGCCCCGATGATCGACGACGTAGTAATAGGAACCGTTCAGATTCGATTCATGCTTGCCGAGAATCTTCTGCAGCACATTGTCTTCATGCAGGTAGATCGTGCCGCAGATAAACCCGCGATACGTACCGTCCCTGTTGAAGATCGGCTGGCTGACGAGCACGATCAACCGGTTGGTGACGGCCACGTAAGGCTCGGACACGAGCGGCTTGCGTTCGGTCAGCGCCTGCTTGGCGGCGGACGACTTCAGTATCTGCCCGACGAGGTCTCCGTTGTCCGGCGATACGGCGGTGACCTTGCCGTTCTCGTCCGCAAGCGCCAGCGAGTTGAAAAAGGACGTGCTTCCCCTGACGAGATCCAGCCAGGCGCTTGCCTGCGCGCCCCTATTGGCCTCGTTCGCGAAGTGGGCGCTCGCCGAGTTCAACGACTGCGTCATGGAGTCGAAAATCGTATCGACGGCTACGCTCAGTTCGTTGGCCGTGATCTGGTTCAGCTCAAGCGTATTGGTGGACAGCGAATTTTTCTGCGCCTCGAAGCCTACGATCGTGTTCAGCGCTGCTGTCAGTGTGACGGACAGTACGACGACGGCGGTGAAGATCACGGAGAGATGGATCCCCTTGCCTCGCCGAAACCTTAATCTATGCATGGACGTTCTCCAGTCTTTGAAATGGCGGAACGCGTCTATTCAGCAGCTTTCGACAACAATCCAACGAACCGTATTCTATCACACATTGCAAGATCAATATAGTTAAAGTAAAAACAACCATGGACGGAAGCCGGCGGCTTCCGTCCATGGTTGTTGCGGTTGTGCAGAGTGTGCGTTCATGCCGCGCATAAACGGCGTGTTAAAGCGACCAGTCCAGCTTGACTTCGCCGCCGCTGCGGGAAGATTCGTAGATTGCGTCGATGATCAGGTTGCTGCGCAGCCCGGTCTCGGCCGACGTGATCGGCGTCGCGCCGGTGAGCACGCAGTCGATGAAATGGCGGCTCAGCTTGACGCGTGCGCCTTCGTCCTCGATCGGAGCGATAAGCGGGATATCGACGGGCTGATCGAAGCGCTCGGTGAGGAATTTGCCTTCGTTGCCCTTCAGGAATGCGCCGCCCTCCGAACCCATCAGATGGACGAACGGCGTGCTGTCGGTATCCATATGGACCGCCCAGCTGACCTCGAGCGTCAGCGACGAGCCGTCCTCCATCTTAATGATGGCGGTCGCCAGGTCCTCGACGTCGTAGATGCCGTTCCAGTCCGGCTTGCCCCAGCTGCCGATGCCCTTCTTGCGCGGGCCGAACTCGGCATACGTCGAGCCGTATACCGACACGGGCTTCGGTTCGCCCATCAGGTAAAAGGCGAGATCGAGCATATGGACGCCGATGTCGATTAGCGGTCCGCCGCCGGATTGGCCGTGCTGCGTAAACCAGGTGCCCCAGCCCGGGATGCCCTTGCGCCGGTACCAGCCGGTCTTCGCCGTATAGATGCGTCCCAGTTCGCCGCGGTCGATCTGCGATTTGACGAGCTGCGGGAGCCACTCCCAGCGCATCTGGTGTGCAACCATGACGGTTTTGCCGCTCTTCTGCTGCGCGCGCACGATATCTTTTGCCGCCGCCGAATCGAGACCCATCGGCTTCTCGACCAGCACGTGCTTGCCGTGCTCAAGCGCGCTGATCGTGAGCGATGCGTGGCTCTGGTTCGGTACGGCCACGATGACCGCGTCAATGTCGAGCCGCTCGATGAGCGCCTGCGGCGTCGGCGCGACCGATTCGATGCCGTACTGCTGGGCCCTGGCTTCCGCCAGCGGCAAATACGTATCCGTAATCGCGACGATCTCGCACAGCTCGGCCAGCTTGCCGAACTCCTGAAGATGAACGTTGCCGATGTTGCCCGCGCCGATCAGACCGATGCGGACTTTATTCGAATTTCCCATAACAGCCTCCAATGGATTGCTTTATTAAAATTCTCGCGATACCGCTATCATAGCCCAATTCCTCAAGACCGACGATGAGCGATTTAGCTCAGTTTTTATCCGCGTTAGGCTTCGCCTTGCCGTATCCTATATTTGTTTGCATATTTATAAATAAGTATGTATATTTATTCTTACCGACTTTTACTTTCAGGGGAGGGAGCGTTCACCGTGCGCCATGACATCCGCGTCGTCGAGACCAAAGCGCTGAACGCCTGGCCTGCCTTGCAGCAAACGGCGCATGACGGTTGGCTGCTCAGGCAATCGAAGGGGTACACGAAGCGCTCCAATTCCGTGCAGCCGCTGCGGACCGATCCCGGCGCCGATCTTCGCGCGATGGTCGGCTATTGCGAGGATACGTATCATCGCGCGGGCTTGCCGACGATATTCAAGATTACGCCGCTGTGCGAGTCTTGCGGCCTCGACGGCCGCCTGGACGAATACGGCTACGCAGCGGTCGACCGCTCGCAGTTGCTGGTACGCTCGCTGGACGATATGCAAGCTGCGCCTCCTTTGGAAGATCTCAGCATCGACACCGGCTTCACGGAAGCGTGGATGTCGGCCGCCGCCGTGCTTTTGTCGCTCAAGCCGGAGCAGCGCGAGACCGCTTCGGCCCTGCTGACGGACAGCCCGCTCCGCAGAGCTTTTTTCCTCCACCGCTCGGGGTACGATCCCGTAGCGATCGGGATCGGCGTCGTCGACGACGGTTACCTGGGCCTGTTCGATATCGCCACGTCTCCCGCCTATCGAAGCCGCGGAATCGGCGAGCGTCTCGTCGGGCACATCCTGCGATGGGGGCAGTCGCGAGGCGCTCACACGAGCTACCTTCAGGTCGTGGACGGCAACCTGCCCGCGCAGCGGCTGTACGCCAAGCTGGGATACGAGAAGCTGTACGACTATTGGTATCGCGTGCGCTGGCCTTAACCCGCGCCGGCGCTTGGCGGTTGCAAAGAAGAAGCCGCGTTACCGGCCGCGGACGGCGGCCGGCAACGCGGCTTCCTTTATTATTCCTTAACCAAAGAGAGAAATTCGGAGCGAAGCGCGGAGCTGCCCCGGAACTGTCCCCTTACCGCCGAAGTGACGGTCTTGCTCCCGTACTTTTTCACGCCGCGCGCGCACATGCACAGATGCTCGCCCTCGACGACAACCATGACGCCGTTCGGCTTCAACACATCGTCTAAAATGTCGGCGATCTGCGAAGTGATGCGCTCCTGCACCTGCAGCCTTCGCGTGACGGCTTCGACGAGCCGAGCCAGCTTGCTGAGCCCCGCGATCTTGCCGCTCGGGATATAGCCGATATGGGCCTTCCCGAAAAACGGCGCCATATGATGCTCGCACTGGCTGTAATACACGATATCCTTCACGATGACGAGCTCCTCGTGCTGCTCGTCGAACGTGACGCCGAGCGCGTCCCGCGGATCGATCGCATAGCCGCCGAAAATCTCTTCGTACATGCGCGTGACGCGGGCCGGCGTGTCCAGCAAACCTTCGCGCTCCACGTCTTCGCCGATCAGCTTGAGAATCTCGCGGACATGGTACTCCACCTGTTCGCGGTTGCGCGTAACGTTCGTATTCAGATAGTCCTTAAGACCGGCCATCGTACGCCCTTCTTTCATCCTTAGCGTCGCCGCAGGCATCCCTGCGCGCCGCTTGTCGATTATCTGCGGGGTTTAGCGTTTTGATTCTGGTTTTTCATCATTTGCTGCGCCTTCTGAAGCTGCTGCTTGTTCATATTGTAACCCATCTGCTTGGCCATCTTGGCCAGCATGTCCGGATTGTTCTGCATCTTCGTCATCTGGCTGCGCAGATAGAATACGCCGCCGAGGAAGCCCAGCACAAGTCCGACGATCAACGTCAGAATCGGGATCAGAATATTCCAAAAGCTCATCTGCCATACCTCCAAATTGTACGCATGAATGCGTGTATGCGATCCGCGCGAAAAAGCGGGACAGCCAGCCTATAATATCATGCGCCCAGCCGGCGAATCAACCCGTTCGCGGGACGCGAGCCGCAACGCGGAGCCTATGCCGTAGGCCACGCGCCAGGTCAGTTGATGACCGCGTCGATGAACAGCGTCGGCAGCCTCGCCAGATCCAGCTCGCGCGCGGCGGACGACTCGCCCTCCCGCGCGATGACGCGTACGATCGGCCTGCCGGGCAGCCCTCTGTGCTGCGCCACGACGATGCCGATCAGCCGGTTGGAGAGCCTGACCGAGACGCCGTTCGGGTAGACGGACACGATCTTCAGGAACTCGATGAGAATCTCGCGGTCGAGCGCCGTGTCTGAGAGCGCGTGGAGCCGCTCGATCGCTTCGTGCGGCTGCAGGGGCGCATGCTCGGACGTGCCGTATACGAGATTGTCGTACATATTCGCGACGGCGGTGATCTTGGCGTACGCGTGGATCTCCTCGCCGGATATGCCGCGAGGCTGGCCGCTGCCGTCCGGCGCCTCGTGGTGCTGAAAAGCGACGTGGGCGGTCAGCAGGCTGTATTCTCGCTTCAGCTTAAGCAGCTCGAAGCCCCGCCAGGCGTGGTGCGACCGCCCTTCCTCCGGCCCCGTCGCCCCCAGCTTGCCGATATCGTGCAGCAACGCCCCCATCGCGAGCTCCTTCAGCTGAAGCATGTTGAATCCCATGTTGACGCCGACCATCGTCGCCATCATGCAGACGTTCATGCTGTGCATGTACAGGGCGTTGTCCGCAGTGCGAATGTCCGCCAGCTGGACAAGCACGTTCTGATTGCGCAGCACGTCGTCCATCAATTGATCGACGGACATGCTGATCGCTCTCGCGCTGAATTCTTTGCCGGAGCGCAGCGCATTAAAAGTCGCGGACATTTGCGAGATGACCGCCTGCTTGGTCTGCTCCGACAGGACATCGTCCACCTGGACTTGCTGCGCGCCGTGTTCCGATATATAGACCATCGGCACCCCGAGCCTGCGGAGCGTGCTGATCATGAATACGGTCAGCTGTACGCCCGCCGACAGAAGCACCGTGCCGTTTTCCGAAAAGAGCGTCCTGCCGAGCAGCTGTCCCGGCTCGAGGTTATCGATGTCAACCAGCTTCATATCCCATGCTCTCCCGTGGATGCGCCTGACTAATAGGCTGGATTTTCTTCCTATATGAATATATTAGCCGTCGGCCCTCAGGTTTAGCAAATTAAAGATTCGCCTGCAAAGGCATATTAGCAAAAAAAGAGAAAATGCGGGATGCATTTTCTCCGGATAAACGATTGGATTTACTTCCGCTTCATGGCGTCCAGCATACGTACGATCCAGACCGCCGCCTCGGCCCGCGTGGCGAGCGCGCCCGGGGCGAAGTCGCCGTCCGTCCTGCCGCCAACGACGATGATGCCGTTTTTCTCGGCGGCGGACACTGCGCCTCTGGCCCAGGCCGGGATGTCGGCGTCGTCCTCGTATGCGGTCGCCGGCTCCGCCGCCGGGGGCAGGCCTGAGGCCTTAAACGTCATTGCCGCCATCTCCGCGTGGGTGATGTTGGCGGCAGGACGGAACGTCCCGTCCGGATAACCGCCGACGATGCCCAGCTCGACGCTTTGCGAGATCGCCGCGAGCGCCCAGCCCGGTATCCGGCTTCGATCCTTGAACGCGGGCGTCCGGCCTTCGGTCCCGGATTTCAAGGCGTTCATGAGCATGACGGCGAACTCCGCCCTCGTGACGCTGCCCTCGGGACGGAAGGTTCCGTCGGGATAACCCTTCGCGATTTCCATGGCAAAAGCGCGCTTGATGTCTCCGCCAGCCCAATGATCCTTCGTGTCGGAGAACGAAGGATGCTGCGACGGTCCCGCACCCGAACCCGCGCTTGAACCGCTGCCTGGGCTTGAGCCCGAGCCCGATCCGTTGCCGCCGGTCTCGCCGCCGATCCCCGCCGTCACCGTCACTTCGCAATCTGCGATCAGACCGCCGTCCTCGCTGCGGGCCGCGACGATCGCCGTTCCCGGCGATACGCCCTTGACGTTCCCTTCGCCGTCCACCGCGGCAATCGCCGCATTGCTGCTCGTCCATGCGACCTTCTTGTTTGTCGCGTTGACCGGCGAGACGACCGCGGACAGACGCGTCGCGCCCCCGGCCGCCAAGGACAGCTTCGTCTTGTTCAAGACGATGCCTGCCGCCTTGATCCGCAGCGCGTAGATGCCCAGCTTGACGCTCTGCGTGGCGACCGCATACACCGTGCCGTCCGGCCCCACGCCCGGGGAGACGACGCCGTTCGGCGAGCCTGCGTCGTACCGCCACAGGACATGCCCGTCCGCAGGATCGAACGCGCTCGCGCGCCCGTCATCGGCCAGCATGTACGCCGTGCCGTCGCTGCCGACGGCGATGCCGGCCGAGGCAGCCGAGACGGCCGTCTTCCATTTCTCCTTGCCGTCCGACGAGACGGCATATAGCGCCGGGTCCGCAGCCGCGGCATACAGCGTTCCGTCGGCCGCGGCCGCGAGCGAGATGGGATCGCCGCCGAGCGCAAACCGCCACCGCAGCGAGCCTGCCGGGGTGACCGCGTGCACCTTGCGATCATCCGTCGCCATATAGACCGTACCGTCGGGTCCGACCGCAGGTCCCGCCTTGATCGTTCGAGTCGCCCGGTATACCCAGCTTGTGCGGCCGTCCGGCGCGACGGCGGCGAGCGTATCGCCGCTCCCGACGACATAAACGGTCCCGTCCGCGGCGACCGCGATCCGGGCCGTGCCGGCGAATAGCGCGTTCAGCCGCCACTTTTCCGCGCCGTCCTCCGGCCAAATGGCGCGAAGCGACCCATCTTCTCCGGCAGCGTACACCGTGCCGTCGGCGCCCAAAACGGGCTTCGCTTTGTAGGCGCCCCGCCCCGCGGAAGACCACTTGCGCTTGCCGTCCGCGCCGACGGCTACGATCTCGCCCCCGCCGCCCCCGATTCCAACGCTCGCATAGAGCGTCCCGTCCGGCGCTGCGGCGACAGGACCGATCAGCGGCGCCGGCAGGTCCGCGCTCCACTTCGGCTTGCCGTCGTATCCGAACGCGACCGCTTTGCCGATTGCGTCGCCGAAGATGGACACCGCGTTGTACGCCAGGTAAACCGTGCCGTCGGCTGCCGCTGTCGCCGGACCGCTCGGGTCGGCGATCGAGTTGCCGTCCGACGTCCAGGACCAGACCAGACTGACGTCTGCCGCCTTGGCCGGCGTAATGACGATGTCCGGGATGACGACGCCGGGGAGCTCGATTGGCCCGACCGGCTTAACGATCGTGCCGGTCGGAACGGCCGCGGCGGCCTCCCCTTCGATCCCTGCGGATACGGCGAGGCAAACGACCAGTCCCAGCAAGCCTTTTTGTCGCCAGCGCAAGTTCATCTGCCCGTCGGCCTCCTCTACATATTAGCCGTTATATCGATGCTGATCTGCACCTGTCTGACTTGCGTCGGATCCTCCGGATTTTTGAAAATGCTAATCGTCAGCTGCCCGGCCATGCCGATCGCTTCTCCCAATGCCTCGCTCGTATAGGTGATCGTCTGTATCTTGGATTCAGGATTCTCCTCGTCCTTCGTCTGAACCGCATCTGCGGGCAAAAACGGCTTGATAAACGCCAGCGCGTCGTCCGGGCTCGCCTTCTCCTTGCGGTCCACGTACGCATTGTAAATGTTGAACGCGCGGCCCTGATCCTCCGTCACCTTGAGCTTTCCGTCCATATAACTCACGATGATGCCGTCGTCCTGCCGAATGCCTGCGCCAAACTTGTCGTCGAAGTATCGAAGCTCGCCGCCCACGACCGCTTTTTGCATGACCGAAGCGTCCCCTGCGGGCTCTCCGCCCTCGCTGCTTTGGCTCTCCGGGACGGCGGTTTGCGATGGGGCTATCGACCCGCTTACCGAAGCGGACGGATGCGATGCGCCCCCTTCGCCGTTCCCGCCGCAAGCCGCGAGCAGGCAAGCCAGCGCAAACGCCGGCACGACGGCGAACGGCCGTTTTCTTTTTCGAATCATGATGCACCCCGTTTCCGTTTATGTGAATTCAATCGAAACTACATTAGCATGTCGCGCCGGCAAGCGAATACGACCCGAAGGGAGTAAAAAAGAAGTATATTACGTTAGTCGCGGCTTTCGGATAGGAAAAAAGGCTTTTGTCTAATCCGTATCCAATTGATAGGATATTTGTAAAACGCATTCCATTCGAAGTCGGGACGGTGAACCCGCGCCTCATGTCTCATTTTCATTCAAACGCAAGCCACGGCATCGAGATCGACAGACTGGAGCAGCATTACTTGGTCGGCCGCGAAGCGGAGAAGGCCGCCTATCTCTCCTGGATCGCGGATCCGGCGCAGCGCCGGAAGATTCTGAACCTGTTCGGGACGGGCGGCGTCGGCAAAAGCTACCTGCTGAACGAGTTCCGCAGGCTGGCGGAGGGCGCCGGCGCGCGGTTCGTGTCGATGGACTGCCGCTCGCTGCGAACGCCGGAGGACTTTTGCCTCCTGCTGCTGCGGCGGCTACGGTACCGGACGGAGACGATCGAACGGGACGCCGATGCGGACCGGCTGACCGCCGTCTGCTTAGACGCGCTGGCCGAAGTCGCCGAATCGCACAAAACCGTGCTCGCGCTCGATACGTTCGAGGATGCAGGAGAGCTCGAGCACTGGCTGCGGGAAGCGTTCCTGTCGCGCCTGGCCCCAGGCGTGCTCGCGGTCTTGTCCGGCAGATCGCCGCTGGGCGGGCCGTGGATGGCCTCGCCCGCATGGCGGCAATGGATCCACCGGCTCCCGCTGTCCGACTTGGACTTCGATGCGGTCAGGCTGTACGCCGAACGATCAGGCGTGACGAACGTCGCCGACCAGCGGGCCGTCTGGCAGAAGACGAAGGGGCACCCGCTCACGATGTCGCTGCTGGTGGCGACGATGATGGCGCATTCGCCCGGCAGGCAGACGGCATCGGAGGACGGCGCCGTATTCGGCCGCGTCGCCGCAGCCTGGCTGAGGGAAGTGCCGGAGCCCGCGATGAAGGAGCTCGTCGAAGCGGCGGCCGTGCTGCGGGTGTTTAACCAGGAGATCGTCGGCTACGTGCTGGACAGGGAGATTGGAGCGGACGAATTCCGCAGGCTGGCCGAATACTCGTTCGTCCAACGCATCGACCGCGGCTGGCTGCTGCACGACCTGCTGCGCGAGGCGATCGCCGAAGATTTGCGGTCGCGCGTGCCTCAGCGGTACGAAGAGCTATGGAAGCGATGCGTGCTGTATTACTATCGCAAGCTCAAGAGCACGGCGCGAAAAAAAACGATGTCTTGGGAAAACGCGGAGTGGTTTTATTATATCGGCAACCAGTTGATCCATGCCCTGTTCTACCAGCAGTCGGTCACGCACCGAATGGAGCCGCTGTCGCCTGCCAACTGGGAGGAGGCGCTGCGCTACGTGGAGCAGCGGTACGCCACCGTGCGCGAATATCCGGTTCGGCGCGTCGACCCCGTCTCGGGGCAGTCGTTCGACTATTTGTACACGGTGCAGGACAGCCTGTTCGGCCTGAAGCACATCCATCTGGATTCGCTCTATGCGCTCGATCCGGGCAGCGTGAAGCTGGCGCGCGATCTCGACGGCACCGTTTGCGGGCTTTTCGTCTTCATTGCCATCAACGAGCGGACGCTCGATTATCTAAAAAGCGAGCCCCTGTCCGCCGCCTACTTTTCCAGTCTGGACGAAACCAGGCTGAACGAGCTGCGCGTGCCCGCCCACCAGCGCGCGGGCTACTTCGTCAAGACGCTCGACGTCTACGATCCGTCCGACGGCGCGATGATGCAGGCCGCGGGCATCGCCTTCATCACCCACATGCTCTCCGCCGGATTCGTCGTGGCGGCGCCTCCGCCCCATCCGCTGCCGAGGGACATCTTCTTGAGCTTCGGCGCAGAGATTCCGGACGTCGTCCATTACGATTACGACGAACGGATCGCGACGCCGTATTACGTCCTGGACACGCGCGGGCCCAAGCTGCAGGACTATTTGAACCGGACGATCGCGGCTATCGGCCTCGTTGACGAGACCGAGATCGAGACGGGGCCTGCAGCGGCGCCGGGGCCGCATCTCACGAGCCGCGAACGGGACGTGGCGGACCTGGTCGCCGAAGGGCGTGCCAACGCCGAGAACGCGGCGCGGCTGTTCATCAGCGAGACGACCGTCAAAAAGCACGTCGCGCACATATTCAAAAAACTGAACGTGAAAAGCAGGGCGCAGCTGATCGGCTTATATGCGGGACGCGCGAGGGTTGGACGTTAGCTCGAAGGGTATGGCGGGCGGCAATGGCAAAGACCGCAGTCGGCGGGCAGGTTGCCCACTGTCTGCGGTCTATAGTTGCGGTCCGTTTCGTTATCCTGAATCGACGAGAAGATACGCATCTCGAACGACTTTTTCACACTCCTCAGTCGCCCGCGCGTCTGCCCCGCTTAGGCGCCGGCGCCGCAAGCTCGGCCAGGGCGCGGCTCGCCGCCGCGCGGACGCGCTCGTCCGCGTCGGCTTCGGCTGCCTCCGCTAGGGCAGCCTGCGCGATGTCTCCGCGGATGCGGCCGAGCGCCCAGGCCGCCGTCGCGCGCAGCTCAAAGCGCGGATCCTCGCGCAGCACACGGGCGACATCGCCCGCGGACGCCTCGTCGCGGAAGTTGCCGAGCCCGATCAGCGCATTGCGCTGGATCGGCTTGCGGCCGCGCCAGGCGGCGCTGCTCGCGCCGAACGTCTCCTTGAACTCGCGGTTGCCCATCTGCAGCAGCGGGCGAAGCAGCGGCTTGGCTATCTCCGGGTCCGGCAGCGTCTCGGCCTGATGCCGCGAATCGATGCCCCGGTTGATCGGGCATACGATCTGGCAGGTGTCGCAGCCGTACAGCCGATTGCCCATTTTGACCATCGCTTCTTCGTCCAGCAGACCTTTGCTCTGGGTCAAGTAGGAAATGCACTTCTGCGCGTTCAACTGCCCCGGACCGACCAGCGCGCCCGTCGGACAGGCATCGATGCAGATCGTGCAGTCCCCGCACTGATCCAGAAGCGGCGCGTCCGGCGGCAACGGCAAATTCGTGATCATCTCGCCAAGGTATATCCACGAGCCGAGTTCGTCGTTCATGATCATGCAGTTTTTGCCGCTCCAGCCGATCCCGGCACGCTCGGCGACCGCCCGGTCGGAGAGTGCGCCCGTGTCGACCATGGACAGCCACCTGAGCTCCGGCACCCGCTCCGCCAGCCATTCGGCAAGCCGTTCGAGCCGCCTGCCGAGCACGCGGTGATAATCCTCGCCCCATGCCGAACGCGACAAAATGCCGCGGCGAGCCCCCGGCTCGGACACGGGCGGATTTTTTAGCTTCGACGGATAAGCGACCGCAATCGCCACGATCGAGCGGGGCTCCTCGAACAACAGGGATGGCTGCGTCCGCTTGTCCAGGTCCGGCTCCTCGAAGCCCGACTCGTAGCCGAGCGCCCGATGCGCGGCGAGCCTCTCCCGCAGCTCCGGGAAAGGCTCGGCCGATGTCACGCCGACCCGGTCGATGCCAAGCGACTTCGCCGCCGCGAGCATATCCCTTTTCAACGACGACCAATAGGCGGGGCTGCGGCTCGGCGCCGCGATGCCCTCTTTATTCAACGTCAGGTCTCCCTCCTCGTTGCTACAGCCGCTTCCAGCGCACGATCGGCCACATGATGAATTCCGTCCGCCCGAGCAGCAGCGACTTCGGCACTTCCCCGAACGTACGGCTGTCCTTGCTCGCGCCGAGACGGCGATTGTCTCCCATAATGAAGTATTTCCCGTCTTCAACCTTGATCGGTCCGAAGTCCCCGTCCTCGATCGGACTATCGGTATAAGGCTCGACCCGAAGCTCGCCGTTCACGTACAGCTGTCCGCCTTTGCCCTCGACCGTATCGCCGGGCATGCCGATGATGCGTTTGACGAGAAACTTCTTCTTGTCCGGACCGTCGCTCGGATCCTTGAGGATCACGACGTCGCCTGCCTTCGGCTGGCCGAGCTCATAGGCGACCTTGTTGACGAACAGCCATTCGTGCTCGTACAACGTCGGCTCCATCGACTCTCCCTTGACCGTCGACAGCCTGAATACGAAAGCCCACAGCAGGATGACGATCGTAAAAGCGATGCCCAGGGCGCGCAGCCACTCCCAAAGCTCGCGTCGCCAGACGGATTCGGGCTTGACCGAGCGGGATCTGCCGGGCTGGGGAATGCCGGATGTCTGCTTCATGGATACGACTCATTCTCCTTCGCCTGGGGGCTGTCTCTCCACTCGCGATAATAGCGTCTGGCTTCCTCGTCGCCGAACGGCTGTCCGAACGTCGCCACACGCTCGTGCAGCGCGCGCAGCCCATCTTCCACCTGTCCGCGAACGGATGCGCTGTATCGATATTCTTCCTTATGCTTGTCGTATTCGTCCCGGTCCAGGTCGAGCACCGATCCGCCAGGCAGAAGCACGACGTCCAGGTCGTAGTCGATATAGGTCAGCACATTGTTGTAACGATAGGGCGGAGACGCCACGTTGCAATAATAACGCACGCCCCGGTCCTCCAGCAGCGCCACCACGTTAAACCATTCGCCCGGCAGAAAAAAAGAAACGGCCGGCACCCGGCTGATCCATTCTTTGCCGTCGGCTTCGCGAATCGGCGTATGATCGTTCACGTATACCATGATGCTCGCGTCCCGATGCGCGGGATGGAGCCTGTCCTCCGGAACTTTCCAGTTCTCGAGCCACATGCGGTGGAGCGAGCCGTTGTGCTTAAAGCTCTTGATCGTACAGCTCTCGTATATAGATGTAGATATTAAGCCGCCGATGCGCTCCATGCCAAGCCCCCTGCCGTAGAACCATTTAAGATAATATAAGAATAGTCTTTGTCGCTTTTTTCATTATACCCGATTATCAGGAGTCGCATAAACTAAAGGATATTCCGAATGCCCGTTATTCCTTTATCCTAATTTACGACCGTTTACGTGCCTTTAGCAACAATTTTTTGCAACAAGTTTGCGACAAGCGTCAGGCGGGATCTACTGTTACACTCGATCAGAACTTAGTATGGATCGAGGTACTATATTATGAAGTCATCAAGCGAAAAGGTTCAGTATGCAAGGTCAGCGATTTATACTTTGCTCGGGCTTCTTGAGCCGGAAGAGGCGAATGCTGTATTAAATCATCTCAATGAGCGTTTTGGTCGATCACTTCTGATCAAGCAAGACCTACCGAGGGTATTTACTTGCGAAGAACTTGCAAAGAGATGGAGGCTTCATGCCAATACAGTCCGCTTGCTGGCAGCAAATGACAGTAGGCTTGGAGCGTTCAAACAAGGACGAAGATGGCTCGTCAGACAGGATTCTTTAGATGCCTATGAACAAGCAAAAACTGCGAAGAAGATTAAACGCTAAAGAAGAGCCCTAGCAGCTATTCGCCGGGGCTTCTCTTTTTATAACCCTTCGAAAGGTCCGGATACTTAACCTCGATCGGCAATCGTGGAATCTGTATCTTTATAATCAGGTCCGAGTAGTCCTCTATCCTCTCTGTCATGTATGCGCGTAATGTAGCTCTCTCGATCTCGTACAGTCCGCGTCGGCCGGCTATAGAATATGTAAAGATTAACTTTAGCCAGGAGCGTTCCGGCTTATCCTTGACCCAAATACGGAGTTCCTTAAGTCTACCGAGCGAGCGCTCGATTTCTCCTTGTAGGAAGCTACCTACAAGCTTTGTGATAGCTCTCGTGTACCAGTCGCCTCCTCATGCTGCTTACGGGCTAACTCCATAAGTGTCATGATCTCAACATGATCCTGGATGAGCTGAATGTCTTCTGCTTGTGCACTCATGAGATATCACACCCCTGAATCGGCAGCGGCCGACATGAAAGAATGCGACAGCATGCAGGCTGCGCGGCGCGTGCTTTGTCAGGTCGTAGGCCGATACCGTGTTGTCGATCACGCCAACTACTTTCATGGATCGTTGCGTGAATTTTCCCTGCTGGTCTTCGTAGATCATCACGACGGATTGGCCAATTTATTTATTGAGGTTCATGGCGGGCCTCCTTAACTATGTGAATGGTACCGGGGCAACCTTCTTTCCAGTCCTCGAGTCCATTCTTTCGTAGTGATCACATTCAAGACTGCTTGTCGTGTCTTACCCATGTTCGCCTCGATTCGCCGTAACGAGAACATTTGCTCTCATTTTAACAGGAAGCATACGTTTTGCATACTCAAATAAGAACGTGCATTCTTATAAACTCTTTCTAAATATTTTGTAATCCAGGACTCGTCAAATTTCGCCACATATTGTAACATTGGGAAGTGAAGTTATTCCTACAATTGGGGGATTTGGATTGAAAAAAGTAATTATCACTAGCGCGATGGCTGCTTTACTTCTCGCGGGATGCTCGGCGGAAAATGGTGCTGCTCCGGAGAGCGAATCACCCCCTGCTAGTACCGCCCCAGCTAGTTCAGCTCCTGCAAGCTCGGCAGAGCCAACCAAGACTGCAGAACCAACCAAGTCGGCAGAACCAACAAAGGCTGTTGCAGCGAAAACGGAGGCGCCGAAAGCTACAGAAAAGAGTGTGCCTAGAGAATATAAGGCCGCATTAAAATCGGCGGAATCTTATGCGGAGATTATGCATATGTCAAAGGCGGACATTTTCGAGCAATTGACCTCTGAATATGGAGGTAAATTCCCGAAAGAAGCTGCTCAATACGCTATTGACACCATTGTTTGGGATTGGAAAGAAAATGCACTGCAAACGGCTAAATCATATGCAGAGACAATGAATATGTCGGATTCAGAAATTTACGACCAGTTGATTTCAGAATACGGAGCAAAATTTACCAAAGAGGAAGCGCAATACGCGATAGACCATTTAGAATAGTATTACGATGACAATGCCCGGAGCTGGTGCTTCGGGTTTTATTTTGGTTGCAAAATCCCCCTTTTTTGACTATTGGTTGCCACTGGATAATCTATTCATATCGATGTCAAGCAAACGCCGATTTTATAGCGAATATGTAAAGTAAAAAGCCGAGTCCGAAGACCCAGCTAAAAATTTTAGAATGGTTGAGAATTATTAATAACTACAGTGGAATTGTTCATTATTTGTCCATTCGTCGTTCTTGTCGCCCTCATCTCTGCTGAAGCAATAAATCTACCATATTCACTGTCGACGACAATTTTGCCCCAAGCCGGTCTTTTGGTACAAGGTAATGCTTGACCAAATCCATAGCTTTGATTGTAAGACGCTGTTTTCTGACCGTTTAAGGTAAAGCTTGTGCCAGCAACAAAATTGGTCGTGTACCCAGCTGTGTCCGGAATGTTTAATCCTACATCTGTTAATGAAGTTCCATCTGCAGAGTAAAGGAATACACTTACGTTAGAGGCATCCGATCCGCCATTCACATTTGTCAGATTGAACATAAAGCTGGCAAATCGGTCAGTGGAATTACATGCAGTATTACTTTGAATTGAGAAATATACAACACGGCTCGCATCTGCAGATACCGGAACCGCCGAAACTACAGAAGTCAATGCTACGACTCCGGCTGCGATCAATCCTGTTTTCTTCAACCATTGTTTCATAAGTCCATCCCCTTTCAATATTGGCTTCATCATATCCAACATTTAGGGGAAGAAACAGACTGACATTCGACAAATATTTACAATAAACTGGAGAGTTACATTACTTTTCAGGATATATGCAAGTAGTGCTGCGACCGAAAGTTGAGGGCTCTGGAAGGACTTGCTTGAGGGATCAGACAGCAGTAACTTGAGGGAATGGTCGCCGAGCGTGCAAAAAGCCAGTATGTCGGGCGCCAGGATCCGCGCTGGATCAAGATCATTATTTACGAATATGCCGAATTATCAATCGCTGGATATCGTCGCGACAAATTTGGATTGCTTGCTCACTATGAAGGGCCCCGGCCCGGATCTAAAACTTCGGTAATTGACGAGCCTCTTTCAATTGAAGTAAGCTCTTTTTGTAATTGGTGGAAATATTATAAAGGGGGTTGAGTAGAATTGGAGGATACTGAAAAGGCAATATTGCAAGTATTATATGATGAGAGACGCAATAGCCCTATGACTGTAAGTCAAATAAATATGAATATTGCCAAAAGAAATGGGATCTCCATAAAGATCCCTGAAGTTTGAAAGATCTAAAATATAAAAAGTTGATTCGAAGTCAAAGAAAGCCTGCTTTTAAAGCAAAAGAAAAAGGCCAGTTTAGCACTCCTACACAAGATATTTATCAAATAGATATTCCGGGTGTTGAGACCGTAGAGAACGGTTTTTCTCCTCTCGCCTCTGAAAAAAAATCCGCTGAACAGTATGTAATAAATATATTTGGAAATGTAACTAACATTGAACAAAGTGTTTACCAGTACATAGAGGAAATGAATATAAATAATAGCCAGAAAACCGAATTAAAAACTGTTTTTCAGCAGCTTCAAGAAGAAGCCAAAAAAGAGCAAATTCAAAAAAGTAAGGTCAAGGAATTATTGAAGACAATAATCGATAAGGGTTCATCAAAATTATTAGATGCAGCTATTGGTGCCATAGTAAAAGAGATTTTATATTAATACAGACAGGGGGACTTTTCCTTTTTAAGAAAAACTCCTGATTGTAACGCAAAACTTAGAATACCAAGTTCACCGTGTAAACTGATTTTTGTGTTCCATTCTTCTGTCTTCAAGCCACTTTAGGTAATCTTCTTTACGCACTCGGCAAGAGCGCCCGAATTGATAACTCGGGATCTCGCCAGCAGCCGGACTTTTCCGGAAGAGGATATAAATCGTTTGAGCAGAACATCCCTGATGCTAGGCGATCATTGGCGCAGTTAAAACATCAGGTAATTCATCGACCGTCATAATCGTATCTCTTCCTTTCTTAATCGATCCTCAAACTCCAATAAATCAGCTCTTCTC
The DNA here is from genome assembly GCF_019091135.1 of Cohnella sp. GbtcB17. Taxonomy (GTDB): domain Bacteria; phylum Bacillota; class Bacilli; order Paenibacillales; family Paenibacillaceae; genus Cohnella. Next base: position 125,865 of record NZ_JAGXJW010000012.1, read on the forward strand.
ACCCTTCGCGACTTTCCGATTTTGTATGAGCTGAGTTCGCCGCTCTTAATTAAGTGAAATGCTCTTGTACGGCCAATACCAAGGTAATGGGACACTTGTTCCATCGTTAATGTTGGTTGGAGTCCGTTTTTCGGTTCGTTCTTTGATGCTGCGGATCCTGATTCTACAGCTGTCCTTTTTAATTTCTCTAACTCCTCTTTCTTAATAAGCACGTAATCCGCTGAAATATTAATCGTAAGCTGCAGATGAGCCGTCCCAGTCACTTCAAGTTCCTTCATCTTGCCACCTTTCTCTGTCCGCTGTACGGACTGAACTTACGGACTAAATATCTGAACGAATCTCTGGTCCAAGAATTCCGCCATCTTATTCGCCTGGAATGACCATGGTCGCCCTTTGGATTGCGGATAAAAGACAAAACCTCCTTGGGCAACATCCAAGGTGCTTCGAAATAAAGTATATTTGACTTGATCCAGTCATCCTTACGTCTGAACTGTGACCCGTAAGAAGGACACATTGAAAAAAGTGACTATCTTACGGGTCATTTATGTTTTAATCAGGTCAAAGGTAGGGAGCGGAGAGATCATGGGGAATATGAATCGCACGTTGTTTACGGAAGAGAACATGAAGAGGTTGGAAGGCAATCCAAACGTTCATCACGTATCAGAGACCAATATCACGTATACACCTTCGTTTAAAGTGGCGGCGGTGCTTGCTTATCAAACAGGTCAAACACCAGCGGAAATCTTTATTAAAGCAGGATTCGACCTTGACCTCATCGGCCATAACAAGCCTAAGCACAGCTTAAAGCGTTGGCGTGAGACCTATGCCAAATACGGTGAAGCAGGTCTCCTGGCAGAGCGAAGAGGTAAAGGCAGCACCGGCAGACGGCCAGCTGGAGCGTTGTCGGCAGAAGAAGCGCTCGCACGTGCCAACGCACGCATTAAGCTGTTGGAAGCCGAGGTGGATTTCCTAAAAAAGCTCGAAGCGCTCGAGCGGCAGAAAGAGAACGGCTAACGCCCTCTGAGCGCTACGAAATCATTTATCATACGATTCGCCAGCACGGTCTTAGGCGGATGACGCGCTACTTGTGCCATCAAGCGGCGGTCAGTACCAGCGGCTATTACAGATGGCTGAAAGCGGAGGAGCACCGCCAAAGGCGGGCAGCGGCAGATGCGTGTGACTTGCAGCTCATCAAACAGCACTTTGAAGCCAGGCGAGGCAAAATAGGTGCCTTGGTCATTAAAATGCGTCTGGAGAGGATCGACGGGGTCATTATGAATCTCAAGAAGATTAGACGGCTCATGCGTAAATTTCATTTGGTCGCCACCATACGTCAAGCGAATCCCTACTGAAAGATGGCCAGAGCGACGCAAGAGCACAAGACCTGCCCTAATCTTCTCAAACGTCAGTTTGATCAGGGGGAGCCCGAAAAAGTACTTCTGACCGATATTACCTACCTGCGTTATGGAAACGGTCAGTGGGCCTATCTGTCCTGTGTGAAGGATGGTGCAACCCGTCAGATCTTGGCGGAGTACGTGAGCTCGACGCTCGAGCTCTCCCTCGTTGAACGGACGTTAGATCGCTTGCTGGAGCGCCTGTCTCTAGCGACGGCGCGGAACCTTCTTATGAGTTACCGGCGCAAACTCGATTATCCCGGCCGGGCGCCCTTTGTAGTGGGCGAGCCAGCCGAATTCGCACCGGCGATACCCGGCGATCGCCACTTCGGCATATTCGTAATTGATGATCTTGATCCAGCGCGGATCCCAGCGCCCAACGTACGGGCTACTAGCGCGCTTTACGACGATGCCCTCAAGCTTTTGCTGCCGGATCACTGTGAAAAGATCTGTGCCCGATCCCTCCCTCTACGCTCATCAAGCGTTCGGTTGCAGCACTTCCTGCAGCAGCTGCTCCAGCCTGGCAAGTGGCCATGACCGCACATCCTCGCCTTTGTATCTCAATATATCGAACACGAAGTAATGCACCGGCAATGACGCCGCGGCTTCGCTTATTTTGCGTTCTTGCCGGAGCTGAAATCGCTCCATGATCGCCTCAAAATCGACGGCCGCCGGGTCCACTCGGGCAACCTCGCCGTCGAGGATCGCGTCTAAGACGTCTGCAAGCGGCACGTCGTGGAGTTCTGGATACTGGGGAGTACAAAGCGTCTGGTGCCTTGTGTAAAGCGTAGGACGGCCGTCCGTCACCGAGAGGATAAGCCGATGCCCATCAATCTTCGGCTCAAACAGGTATCTTGGATCATCGAAAGTTCTTCACGTTTCTGAAGCAACATTGGAGGGAGGAACATCTTGCCGGCCGCCTTTCTTGGATGTTCCTTGAATTGTAGCAAAGGGGAACAGCAGTATATCCCGGTAAGTATTGTAACTCTCAAGTGTATTGTAAATATTTGTCGAACATCAGTCTGTTTATTTCCCTAAATCTTGGATATGATGAAGCCATTAATGAAAGGAGATGGACTTATGAAGAAGTGGTTGAAGAAGACTGGATTGATAGCAGCTGGTGTTGTGGCGTTAACCTCCGTAGTGTCGGCGGTTCCTGTGTCGGCAGATGTAAGTAAGGTAGTCTACTTTCCAATTCAGAGCGTCGTATCTTGTAATAGTACATCAACAGCATTCTTTGCATCCGTGTTTAGGATTAATGTCAACAACATAGGTGACTCTGTAGCGAATGCCACATTATATCTATATCAGAAAGACGGAACGCCACTCACAGTTTCAGGAATCGATATTACGCCAGGGGTAGATTTTTCAATTAATCCTCATTCGACTTTGGAGTATTCCGTTAAATTTGGTGCAGATTCCAGTACCCAGCAATATGAAAGCTGCAGTACACATCCAGCATACGGAAAGATAGTGGTCAATTCAAATAGCGGACAACTAATGGCAATTGGAGAGGTAGATTCTTATAAAATGACCTATAGTAGCGCTGGGGTCGGTAACTATTCAACATATTCCAATGCAGAAGTAATCGTGAACAGAGGAGAACCATTTTAATAACAACGCCGGGTCTTCGGACTTGGCTTTTTGGTTAACCCTCAATCGTAATGTAAATATTTGTCGATAAACAGACTTATAGTTCCTTAATTTCCCTTGTATGATATGGGCAATACATACGGGGAGTGGTTGCAATGAAGAAGTGGTTGAAGAAAACCTGATTGATCGCAGCTGGAGTAGTGGCATTGACTTCAGTAATATCGGCGGTTCCAGTATCTGCAGATGCGAGCCGTGTTGTGAATTTTACAATTCAAGGTGGAACGATTTGCTCTGCAACAAATTATACGGCACTTTTCCTGAATATCACCAACCTTGGAGGGGCTCCTGCTTCTTATACGGTATATTTGTACGATGCTAATGGCAATACAGTAAGTCCGCCTGGACTTACAAACTTAGATGATTCATACCGCCCTTCAACAATCAACCCTGCTACATCGACGACTTCACTTGGTAAGTCTACAGAACTCTATCGAGTGGTTTATGGCGGGGGCAACGCGGCATGCAGTTTAAAACCCTATTATGGAAAAATTGTTGTTGAGGATGGTGGGCCGTTGATAGCGACGGGTGAAATAAAGGGAATTATCGCTACCGTAACGCCGAATGTTGTCTGGTCTGATCTGCCAATATCGATTAATAATGGTCAATCATTCTAGTATAACAGTCGGGTCTTCGGACTCGGCTTTTTTTGTTTATAACCCTCAATCGTAATGTAAATATTTGTCGATAAACAGGCTTATAGTTCCTTAAATTTCCTTGTATGATTGGGGCATTACATGCGAGGAGTGGATTTGATGAAAAGGTGGTTAAAGAAAACTGGAATACTGGCGGCAAGTGCCGTTGCATTAACTTCTCTAATTTCTGCGGTCCCTGCGTCCGCGGATGTCAGCAGGGTAGAATATTTTACAATTCAAAATAATACGGCTTGTGATAGCTCTATTAGAATGACAGGAATATACTTCAATATTAACAATATTAGTGGTACTACTGTTCAAGCAACGCTCTACTTGTATAAAAATGACGGTACCCCGTATACCAGCTCGGGAATAACGACTGGCACGGGATACAGCAGCACCATTGTTCCAGGAACCGGTGTAACAATAGCTCCTCATTCAACTCAACAATATGCTGCCGTTTTCGGTGGTCAAACAAATGGAACAACAGTAACCACCTATCTACCCTGCACGGATCGTCCAGCATACGGAAAGATTGTTGTAGAGTCTGAAACTGGATTAATTATGGCTAATGGAGAAATAACCGGATCGGATAAAGTTGACCCCAATAACACCAATAGAAATCTATATAATCATAGGGAAGTCAACATTAATGAAGGAAGGCCGTTCTAAGAATCTCAATATAACAACCGTCTGGCTTCGGCTGGGCGGTTTTTTACTTCCCCAACAACTGGGAATGCTTGATTCCTATTTGTTAGTGTAATATCTCAGTATACCGATACAAGGGGCTGAGAAGAGCATGTGCGGACGCTACACAATACAAACGACTATCGAAGAGCTTATGACGATGTTCGAGTTAGATCGCGTCGGCGACATCCACCTCACGCCAAATTACAACGTCGCTCCGACGCATTCGGTGCCGACTATCATCAACGAGGGCGGCGAGCGGCTGCTCGCTCAGTTTCATTGGGGACTCATTCCGTTTTGGGCCAAAGACAAAAAGATTGGGTTTAAGATGATCAATGCCCGTGCTGAGACTGTCGCATCAAAGCCAGCATATAAGAGCTTGGTCAAACGCCGTCGTGCGATCATACCCGCAGATGGATTTTACGAGTGGCAGAAAACGAAGGAGGGGAAGCAGCCGTATCGCTTCGTTCTCAAGTCCGGCGATCCGTTCGGCTTTGCCGGGCTATGGGATGAATGGGACGGTCCTGACGGTCCCCTACGCAGCTGTACGATCATCACCACGACACCCAATGAGCTCGTCGAGGACGTCCACGATCGCATGCCGGTCATACTGCCCCCGGATGTTATCGGCACCTGGCTAGATCCGGATGAAGATGACGTCGAGAAGCTGCAGGAGTTGCTCGTGCCTTACGATGCGGACAAGATGCGCCGATACCCGGTATCAAAGAACGTCGGGTCGGTCAAGAATACTGGCGCGTCCCTGATCGAAGAAGTGCCGCTGAACAGCAAATAGGGAGACGTATTACATCCCCCTCGGGACGAGAATCGCTTTATTTGCGATTCCGAATGACCTGTACAAGCGCCATGGCTGACAGGAACAAAGCAGCTATATAGCGTTTGATGAAACGAGCTTCGGCGAATGAGCCGGGGCTTTTCATCCGACATAATCACCGAAGGAATCTACAAGCCCGCCTGTCGAAGTATTGGGCGAGATGATGGACGTAGTACGGAATCGATTGAAAACATCCGGCATGAACAAGAGATGTACCCAATGCTGGGAGTCAACAGGTGCCTTTACAACCGGTTAGAAACGGTCTAGCCGCTTGCCTAGAAGCTACAGCTGCCGGTCGTAGGCGCATATACAAAGACCATCACCCACAATAGGAGATGGTACAGATAATGCTCGCCGACAGGAATATTATAAGGGAATAAGAAGGGTTAAGTACTATTGGAAATAACCGCCTGCTTCATTCGGCACTGGGTGGGGGTAAAAGAAAGACCTTGAGGATTGTAGCCCCCAAGGTCATATGCACTATTGTAATTCCATTTTTAATCTGACTATTCTTTCCAACTCATAGGAATAATCACAATCAGAACTAAACGTATCAGTCATGCAGGTAAAAAACTGTTCTGCACCTTGAACTAAAGCTATTAGAAAATCATTTTTAGGTAAGACATAATCTGTAACTTTGCTTCCTTCAATCGAGAATAGCAGTAACTCTTTAGTTGTTGGACGGAGAATAATTTTGACCGGTTGGTCAGGGAAATATACACTTCCCTCTCCTTTTTGAAGTACTTCTTCAATTAAATTCATAATGTACGCCCATAATTGGTCGAGCAAGTCCCAGTACCTCATATCCAACATACTTTCGCCGTAATACTTTAGACAAATTGCCCCGTTAAGATACTGGAAATCAAGATTCTTATAGATTTCTCTTAATCCTGACGAATCAGTGATTTCGACAAAATAGTTCTGAGGATTTTTAACTACATCGCTTAAATCAGTAATTTTAGATTGTGGTTTCATCAAATATGAATCAACTTGAAACATCGTATCACCCTTACGGAGAATAAAATTGACCTACACGTCCATTATTTAATCCAAGTACATAGTCCTTGCCGTTGTAAGTGCCCGTGATTTGATACATCCCCTTAGTCCCCTTGCTTGCAAGGGTGTCTCTATTTTGGGACATAACTGACTTAATAGCGCTCGTAATATCGTCAATTGACATACTTGCATCAAAAAACGATTGTTGTTCTTTTACTGAGCCATCCCAGTAATTCGGATGGTGACGCTCTAAAATATGTTTCATCCCTGACTTATCAAGCAGGAAAGTATTACTACCAAACTTCATTTGACTACTTTGAAAATTTGATAATGCATTTACAACAACATGAGGTGCTACCCCACAAGCATTATGTGTCCAAATCCCAAGGTTTGAGACAAAATACGTATGGAAGTCCTTCACCTTGAAATTGTAAACCGTAGCATGCCCCTGCTTAACCTCAATCTTCTCAATTGCTAACTCTTTGCCATCCGAAGTTATTAGAACTTCGCCAACCACAATGTTTTTTGACTCCACCCAACCTTTGCCGACAATCCAAAATGGATGCTCGTCAGTAGTCGTTATGACTTCGCCGCCCACAGTAATATTATACGTTTCCTCAACATCACGTTGGAAGAGCCATTCGACTTCTTTATAAGCTATCTCGCCTGTCTCATCATCTTTGGAGAGAACCTTGTCACCTACCTCGATTTCCTCGATAGGTTTCTCCCCTTCGTCTGTTAGAACCTTCGTTCCTGCTGTAAAGCAATTGCACTCTTTAGTTACAATTTTTACGAATGCTGATCCCTTTTCAGTTAGTTTCGCCATTCGACCTTGAGGGGTAATCTCAATCATTATATATCCGGCCTGCAAAAATTGTTCAAAGGACAAAGGATTCTCTTGTGATACCTTGTAGTAATCCGACAGTTGAGTCAATGTTCCCATCGTCCAGTAATCGACAGCACTGTACCAAGAAGAATGGACTTCTTTAAGTTGTTCCCATGCGCCTTTCACTTCTTTTTTGACCGCTTTTACAGCAGCTTGACAATACTTTTTCCCAAGCGCTGCAGTAAAGCAATGTCCACTCGGATCTACAAAACCTAATGGGTTATTCGCTACATACGTATAAAGATTCAGCGTAAGCGGATTATCAATCTGCCCCTCATACGTATCCTCATTCATAAACCTTCCCAGACTCGGATCATACCAACGAGCGCGCAGATATTGCAGCTTTGTCGTACTATCCGTCATCTCACCCGAATACTTAAACGGCTGAGCCACGGTCTCTGTTTGAGCAGTGATGTTTCCAAAAAGGTCGTAAGCATAGCTGTTCAGGCGCGTATTGCCCGTGCTGTCCCTTAGCTCGACAATATCGCCGTGTCCATTTTGCAGATAGTAAGCCTTCGCCTGCTCATCTTGGCGTGCAATCAGCCCTTGGCCGCGAATATATCTTGCCTTAAACGTAGCCACTCCACCAATAACCGTCGCTTCTGCAGCTACTTGATCGCCGTCCCAATAGTATCGCGTCGTCTGCCCGTTCTCGGTTCGTTCCCAGAGCATCCCGTCGCCATTGTACTTGTACGTCACTGTTCCGGTTGGCGTAGTAACGGAAGTCAGTCGATTCCACTTGTCATAGACATTAGTGGTTCCCGGGCTATCGAACAGGTTGCTGGAAGACATGCCCGTACGATTGCCTCTGTTGTCATAGGTAAAGGACTCGCCATATTGGCTGGATGTCTGAATCCGATTCAGCGGATCGTAGCCAAATGTGCTTCCTGTCCCGTTCTCCGTCTTTGTCTTCTGATTCCCGTTGTTATCATAGGTATATCCGAATTGATTAACGATCGTACCGTCTGCTTTTTTCTCGATCAATGAGCCGATCTGCATACCATCATAGGCAAAGATAGAGACGAGACCGTTTTTCTGAAGCTTCTGCTTTGTCAGATCGTTTTGATAATAGTTGTATCTCTCCTCTGCGTCGTTTGTAAAGTCGAGAGACGACGCGACCAAGGACAAACGATTTTTAGCATCGTACTTATAGTAGGTATTGTATCCGAACGGGTCTGTCATGGCTGTCCGATTGCCGGCGGCATCGTAGTCATACTGGATCTTGCGCGCGTCCGGGAAGGTAACACTGGTTAAGGATCCATCCGCCGCATAACCATAGCTGGTCTGTCCAGTTGCATCCGACATCGCCGTGCGTTTTCCTGCCTTGTCGTACCCGAATTCGATGACTTCCTGGCCAGCAACCGGCGTTCCTGCGCTATCCGTGATTTCACGTTTGGTCAGGAAGTTTCGATCGTTGTACGTGTTCTTGAACCAGACACTATTGCGATCCAGCGTTCGGATCAAGTTGCTGTTGTTATCATAATAAAACTTCTCGACTTTGCTGTTAGCGTCCTTGGATCGAATTAAACGTCCGATGGCATCATATTCCTTGACCATCGTCTTGGTATCCGGATACGTAATCAGCTTCAGATTGCCGAGCGCATCGTACTGATAGGCCGTAGTCTCGCTCTTGGCATTCGTCACGCTCGTCAGGTGTCCAACAATGTCATACGCGTAAGAAGTCGTATTCGTCGGCGCCAGGTTGTCAGAAGCAGAAGTGACATTGCCAACATAGTCATAGGCATACGATGCTAGCGTCACAAGAGGCGACCCGGTCGTCTTCGCCTCTTTTTTGGTCAACACACGCCCTAACTTATCGTATGTCTCCTCAATCGCGTAGCCCTCTGCATCTGTACTTTTTGCCTTATTACTTAGATCGTCGTAGATCAAGGTTGAAACCGCTGATGAGACCGGCGTGATGTTGCCCTGCGCGTCATAAGCGATCGTCGGAGGAGAGGTCACTTTATTCTGCCGGCTCCACTGGTCGTAACCGAACAAGGTCTCGTTCCCGAACGCATCCTTGTGAGACAAGAGTCGACCGTTCGCATCATAATCGTATCGGGCCTTCGGCTTATAATCGTCATTGATGATAAAGCCTTCTTCAATCTTTCTGCCCACAGGATCCCAACGTGTGTAGACTCTTACGCCTGACTCGTCGGTTTGCTGAATTTCGTTGCTGTAATCGTTATATTGAATCTTAATGTTGCCGTTGTCTGGCTTAACGGAACCAATCGCACGCCCCAGCGCATCGTATTGATACGTTGTCGTTTTTCCTTTGCCATCCGTGTAGCTGGATAAAGTACCATCAGACGTATTGTACGTATAGCCGGCGGTAATCGTCGTGCTAACACTGTCCGCGTCAGTGACAGCCACGCTGGTGCTTGTCGGATAAGCGCCTAGATAAGGGGCTGCCGCATCGTAGCCGATATTCACGATCGAATACTGCCCGGCTTCACGCAATACCTTGAGCTGAGTCACATTGCCATAGGTATCAAACGTATTGTTGAGCGTCTCTTGCAACACGGGTCCAGTCACATTTCCGTTCCGTACACGCGTTGCAGTGACCGCGCCATTTGTTGCGTTTCGCACATATTCGGTGTACTGCGTTTGCGTGGCGCTGATCGGCTGAGATACGCCAACCAGCAAGTGGGAAGTCGTATCATAGGTATACGTTGTCTGAATGCCGTTAGGGTCTGTGGCGCTTAGGACGTTGCCATAATCGTCATAAACGTTGCTCGTCTCGACGATATAACTGCCCGTTGACCCCGATTCGCTTTTTGTCGTCTTGGTCTGAATGGGTACTGGCCAGTTGCGGTACCGTTCGTACGTGTAGTCCGTGGCTTCAGTATACGTCTTCCCGCCGTAATTCGATACCGACACGATCTTTGTATTGTAAAAGACCGGCGGCTTGTTCTCGTCAATATAGTCTTTCTCATTAGTAAAGGTAGTCTCGGCGAGACCGTCGTTCAAAGCTACCGTAAAGGTCAGGTCCGTATTATAAGCGGAACCGATATCACCACTCGGATACGAGACATTGGTGACATTAACCGTTTTAACGCTGTTATCCCACTGGATGAATTGATCCTTGCGGGATTTAACCCGGTATACCTCGTTCGTCGCATTGTATTCCCCAATCTTGCGCGTGATGGGCGGCATGTACTCGAAGATCGTCTTAGCACCCGTAGGATAGGTAATGCCTGTAAGCAGTGCATAGGGATTGCTCGCGACAGGCGCCTGATCGTATAAGGTAAACATGGCGTTCTTCAGGTCGTAATCGTACGTGGTAGCGCGACCTGCGACGTCAACGACTTGGGTCAGGAGTTCCTTCCCGTTTTGAGTCGCCTTATAGTAGATCACTTGCCGAGTACCTTTAGTTAAGGTCACTTGCGTTGCAGAATAGGCAATATTAATGCTATTTCCGATCGCATCCGTAATGCTTGTCAGCACCGTTCCGTACGTCGGATCGGAACTATAGGCAAACTGTACTTTATTGTTGAATGCGTCGGAGATCTGAATCAAACGTCCATCCGCGTTGAAGTACTGATTGACTTTCTGAATCGACCGGAGGACGTAGGCAGACGTAGAGCCCGATACCGTCACGGTCGTATCCGTAGCGAGTGTCAAGTCCTTCCATGGGTAACCTAGCAAGGATAAGTCAGAACCGAGCTTGAATACGCCCGAACCAGCAAGATGCAAATACTTAGTTGATTCGACGGTTTCGATAAACGAGATATCCCAGGTCCAGCCCTTGCCGATCGGAAATCTCTTTTCCTCGGCCGGTTGTACGGTCGTATTATAACCGGACGACATCGACATTTGATTGAGCTGGGAGGCGTCGCTATCGTAGCTGCGCACCAGCGTGAATCCAAGGCCGTTGCGCCCGGGTAGGGAGAGATCGGCTACGCTCTGCGACAAGCTGCCCGAGAGCGTGGAGATGCTTTCCTGACCCAAATTAATCGCAAAGGGGGCCTCGTCGGGTTTAGTTTTAACGAAGCTATAGTCAGGAACGACTGTGTTCGCTGCAGCGCTAATCGCGTAGCTCTTGCTGCCCAGCTCGCTTGATATTTTACTTTTGGCCGAAGCGGACTTATTAATCGAATAAGGTGCGGATTCGATTGGCGTCTCTGAAACGTCGATCGATCTCGTAGACGTAGACGTGGCTGCGAATCCGGCAGCATCCGGATAAATGCCTGTGATTAGAGTTAATGCCATGAATATGGCAGTGATCCTGCCCCACCAGCTTTTCAACGCAAGGTCCTCCTCAATTTGTGATCGTCACGGTCTTGCCGGTAATATTGCCGTTAAAGTCGTACTGGTATGTCGTCGTATACTGTGCCGCTTGACGGGTCAAGGAGAAGCCATAGCTAGTCGTTGCACTGTAGCTGCCTCCGACGCCAACGATCTTAATGTAGTAAGCAGCGCCTGCATTTACGTTATAGATGATCTCTTCAGCCAGGCCCGTGCCTCGGATTCCGGCCGCGATCAAGTTCATAGAAGCGTCATAGACGTAGACATCATAGTTCAGGCCCGTTGGTACGGTAAGCTTAAACTTTTCGATGCCGGCCGCTGTCGCTGTATATTTGTAAAAGTCGACGTCCGTAGCTGTGGTGATCAAAGAGGTGTAATTCTGCGCATAGTTGATAGGGTACGCTTGAGCTGTCGTATCGTTCGGTTCATACGCGTTTGGCAGCACTAAGCTACGCGTTGCCGCAGCAGACCACTCCAGACCGTCTTTTGCGGTTATTCTAAAGCTCCATGTCCCGCTCGCCAGGGGAGGCGTCGTAAAGGACGTAGCATTACCGCTAAGCGCACCGGAGTTATAAGCTACCGTCGTCCAGTTATCCTGCGATCCCTGAATTTGATAATGACTCTGGGATTGTCCGTCCGCATCGCTATACGTCCAGGTAAAGGTTAGGACATTGTCCGTTACCTGCTGTCCATTCGTATAGGAAGTCACGCTGACAGTCGGAAGATTATTGACCTTGATGTAGTACTTTGCCGATACTGCGGAGATAGCTCCCTTATTGTCCTTGGTGCGAACCTGCCAATTGTACGTCCCGTTCCTGCTTAGTGTACCAGTAGGCACTGTGTATGAGGCCGCACTAGAACTAACCCATCCGCTGTCGCGAATTAATGTAGTTCCATTGTAAATATAGACCTGGTACTGCCCCTGCGTATCTCCCGAATCCGGATCAGAGAAGGTCCAGTTCAGCGCAGGCGTGGTGGTGCCCATTAATTGAGGGGTTGTCGAGCTCGTACTGCCCGGATTCAGCGCAGTAGGCGCATTCGGTACCATATTGTGCTTGATCGTAAAGGTTGGGGATTGTACCCACGCACCATAATCGATACCGTCAAACGGTCGGATCCGTATGATGGCGTTTGTGGTATTGCCGATTGAACTGAAATTATAGGTGTATGAAGATGCGCCAGCGGCGGTCAGTGGGACAATATCGCTCCAAGTGGCTCCTCCATTGGTAGAGAGTTGAATGTTATACTTCAAGCTCGACTGCGGATCGTCTTGGTCGATTGCGGCATTCCAAGTGATGTTGTAGTTTGCGTCGACAGTTGTGCCGCTCTGTGGTGCTGTGATGGCGGCGGTGCCGGGGGCGTAGACATTGTAGCCAATAATGAATTTGGGTAATGTGGGATTCCATACACTATAATGGAAATCGGAGCCCATGGTGCCAGTTGATAGGAATAGATCGATACGGGAATGCACATTAGGCTGGAATGAACTGTACCAGGATTTAATTGCATTGGTAAAATCAAAGTTTACAGCATTATTTGAAGCATATACAGTTGTTTGTCCTGAGTTCACAGAAAAGTTTGAAAAGTCATATTGATACTGTAAATCCACGACTTGTTGAGTACCACTGAGGGCAATATAGTTCATCTGAAGGTAAGCATATTGTATTTTCGATGCGGCTGCCGGAAACTGTTCTAAAACGAAGCTTAGTTGCCCGCCCCCGGTAACCAGATTACTAAAATCATCGTATTTTTTAAATACATCAATTGTTGTAGGATTCCAGTATCCTGAGCTTCCTGATGGGGAATTGATCCATGTATAGTACCTTCCAAGAGATGAATTGGAATCATAAATTGATACTGTAGGATCAATCCTTATTGGAAATTCAAGATTATCGGTGTTAACCAACAATTCTAATATTCTTTTGTTACCTTTCTTCGTAATTTTTTGTTGAACGTCTCTGTATTGCCCTTTATTATCAATTAACCAAGCGGGTAATATACTCAAATCTTCTAGTTCTACATTGTCATTCTTGAAATTTCCCTGGAGTTCAAATAAAAAAGAATGAGGCGAGTTTTTATCTTTAAGGATAATGTCTTCCTTAATGCCCTCGTTTGAAGCAGTAAGTACGACATCGGTGTTTTCCCAAGCATTTAAATAATGTATACTGTCTTCACTATAAACAGTCCCTATAACCGATCTGGAGTCAACTGGGAAGACTTTAACCGAACTATTGTCCTTGGTTACTGTATATCCCTTACTATAATCCTTTGGAATTTCGGCGCCATAAGGCACTTCCAGTGGCATATAACTAGCCTCTTCTTGAGCTTTTTTATCATTTTCAAGTAATTTTTGTTTGGTTATAAGTGACGCTTCTTTGGATATAGAACTATTATTGCCCACAATCGGAGACACGTCCGTTAACCTCGTGTTAATTGGCTTCCAATCTCCCTGCTCATTCTTATAATTCTGTGCTGTCGAGGAGTACTCAGCAATATAAGTCCCATCATTTAATTCATAATGCCTACTGTTTTCTGTTGTAAATTCTTTGGCTTCTCTTTTTACTGTCTTCTTAAGTTCCTTTACCTTGGCCGATATTTCCGGCGAGATACTAGCGTTAATCGAGTAAACGGATTTTTCAACTGAAGATTCATTCGGGGCTTTTACCTCACGTGTCGAGTTGCTCGCCGCACCTGCCACATTACTTAAAGCTGTAATGGTCAAAGAAATAATGAGCAATACCGAAATGTAAGATTTCCAAATATACTTCATGAATAACTGTTCCCCTTTATCGATTAGTTCTTGGTTGGGATTAATCCTATACCCCCTTCTTCATCCCGACCATGATAATTCATCATAAAATTAAGAATGTGAAAAAAAATGTCGAAATTTAAGAGCTTATGAAATTATTTTGTTCCTTTTGCACTTGCATGGATAACTTTGAATAGAAATTCAAAACCCGAAAAAAATTCGCGTCGATGTGGACACGCGGCTTCTTACTGAAACGCCCAGATATTTAGCCCCCCTCCCCTCAGGTAGTCGCTCCACATCCTGCACAATGAGCTTTAATTAACGAGACTTTCTTCGCCTTTCGATTGGGGCTCTAAGATTCGTTTGCTAGGAAGACTTCATCTGCTAAACGACCACCTCAGCACAAAAAAACCAAGGCGAATAGCGGCCATGGCTCCTGTAGTATATTGATAATGCGCGAAAAAGAGAGCGCCGTCACTCAAAGGCCCGACTCCAGTGAGTATTATTGGACCTACTTATAGATGGCATTCGTATGACAAACTTTATTTATATCATTCTGCCTGTAGGATATTAAGATTCATATGCCGTAAAGCTAATTCAGTATCCTATAAACAAAAATCCATATGTAGCTCCACTAACATAAGAGGATCCGCTAAAATGAAAGGGTTTGAACCGCTCTTGCCTCTTCTTTTTCTCCGGGAAATAGATAAGTAGATACGAGGAGCGCCAAAAAAAGACCAAAAAATATTCCGCTTAATGAATCGCCTAAATCGCTTTCTCCTCTAAAGAACAAGATTATTTGAAAGATTATTAATAGCACTATAGCAGATAACCCTATTCAAGCTGCGACTTGCCAGAATATATGCCACATATGCCACTTCACCTTTGACAATGAAAAATGATGTTACAATAACGAACGGAGGTTTCCTTCGCCGCACTAAGCACATATCGCTCGAGCCCTCGAGTGGCGCATTATCAAAAACAATCCTATAGAACCGATACCGAGCCGAAGGTAACTATCAAGTCAAATACGCCTTATGATGAGCAAGAGGTCTCACAGCTTCTCCAGGCGCTTCAGAGCGAGGCGTACCACTGGCGTAAGCTTGTCCCCTGGCGATCACTACAGGGATGCGTAGCGGCGAACTGGCGGCGCTAGAATGGAAGCATATCGATTGGAAGGCAGGAACGATCGACGTCGTACAGACGCTTGTGATGGCTGTTAAAGGCCAGATGCTTATCAAGGAGCCCAAGACCAAGAACTCTAACCGCAAGGTCGCTCTGCCGCCATCTGCGCTCGAGGAGCTGCGTGATTACTACGCATATCGAGCCAAGGAGCGGGATAAGCTCGGCGACGCCTGGAAGGGCAATTACGGCGGTCAGGAACGGCTCTTCGTGTTCAGTCATGCAGACGGCACGCCTTTTCATCATAACCAGTCGTACCATTGGTTCCGAAAGTTCCTCAAGAAGAACGGTTTGCGTTATATCCGATTCCAAGATCTGCGCCACACTTCAGCGACGTTGCTGATTAATCAAGGTGTCCTTGCAAAGATTATCTCCGAGCGACTTGGCCACACCAACATCACGACCACAATGAATATCTACGGCCATGCTCTCCGCTCTGCCGATCAGTCAGCCGCCGATATGCTGGAATCTCTGTTCGCAAATCGCTCTAAAGTCAAAAATAAGACGCCTTGAGTATGCCCCTCTCGGCGTCCGTTAATTTCCTGTACGAGAATTTTTGCGACAAATTTGCAACATAAAAGCCCGCCTCGATCATTTCCACTTATAAATCAAGGATTCGCGGACCTAGATATGCTTGCATAAGAAAAGCATATCTTATGGCCAAAAGCAACCGGTTTTCGGCGCCTGTCGACACGTAAGATATGCTCTCCTGATGGTAAAGCCTTCTTGCGATGGACCTAGCGATGGGCGTTCAGCCTGCTACGATCGACAACGGACGCTGAGGCGTCACGAGATCGAGCATTTCGTCGCTCAAGGATTGGTAGAACGGAAGCAGCATTTCGTTGTGCTTGTCCGCCGCGACAAAAACCTTCAGAACGTTCCGCTGGCGGAAACGCGCATTCATGGCGGTGACGAGCGAGCGGCCTACGCCTTGGCGGCGAAGATCCGGATGGACGGCGACGCGGTACACATAACCTTTGCTGTTATCGATTGTGCCGATCATGATGCCTGCCAGTTCGTCGTCCTTCAGCGCCACGAGCACGAGCTCGCTGTCCCAGGACAATTGGCGGGATAAAGCCGACATGGTTTCTTCACAGCATTCCTCCGACAAAGCTACCTTCAGAAGCTCGGATACGGAACGATAATCCGACAATTGAAAAGTCCGAATCTGCATATGCCTGTCTCCCCGGATTCAGTTAAAGTAGAGGCTAAACCGTGAACATCGCTTTAACGTCTTTTTATATTACGACAAATTCGTGATAATTTCATGCTATTTTAGGAATATCGCATAAATAATTTAGGAGAATGGTCGCGCAAAGGAGTGTAAACGCTTTATATGAAGCGTTTACATATGAATATATCTAAATTATTGCCGAATTTCGCCGAATTTGCGCTTAAATCGGGTTTCATCAATTTCGCTGTCATATTGATGGTTCTATTTGAAAAATATTCAAGCAGTGTCTGAAGTACGGGGAGAATGGATAAAATTAACCGGATGAAACCAGGCAAAAATGCCCATGCTGAGTGAGTGCGGCATCGAGCCGGCTTGAAGACTTTCTAAACACCCATGTTGATTTAGTATTTAAAATCAGAGATAATACAGAAGTAGATTTCCAATCCAGATTCATAATCCAAGGAGGCTGTTCCATTATGGCACACGTATTGCCCGCTCTTCCTTACTCGAACGACGCACTCGAGCCGCATATCGACGCGCTCACGATGGAGATCCACCACGACCGCCATCACAATACTTACGTAACGAACCTGAACAAAGCCCTCGAATCCGCGCCTGAGCTGGCGGACAAGAGCCTGAACGACCTGATCTCCGACCTGAACGCCGTGCCGGAGTCCATCCGCACCGCAGTTCGCAACAACGGCGGCGGCCACGCCAACCACTCCCTCTTCTGGGAAACGATCGGCCCGAACGGCGGCGGCGCTCCGACAGGCGCGCTGGCAGCGGCCATCGACAGCGAGCTGGGCGGCTTCGACAAGTTCAAGGAGACGTTCGCAGCTGCGGCTACGACCCGCTTCGGCTCCGGCTGGGCGTTCCTCGTCGTCGGCAAGGACGGCAAGCTGAAGGTATACAGCCTGCCGAACCAAGACAGCCCGATCTTCGAAGGCGAGACGCCGATCCTCGGCCTCGACGTGTGGGAGCACGCTTATTACCTGAAGTACCAGAACAAGCGTCCGGACTACATCGGCGCGTTCTGGAACGTCGTCAACTGGGAAGAAGTCGGCAAGCGTTACGAAGCCGCCAAGTAATCTTCCTTACGAGAAAAGCCAGTGCCGATTCAGCGGCGCTGGCTTTTTTTGCATGCGGTCCGGGGCTTTGCGTAACGTTAGCGCTTCGGCGCGTTTTCGTACAAGGCGCCGCTAAAATGCGCGGTCAACAGCTTGCTGAACACGTTCGGCCAGGCGAGGCGCTCGAAATCAGCCGCGTCGATCCAGCGATAGCCCGGCGGCAGCGAGGCGGCTGCGGCGTTGGCGAGATAGGCGGCACTGCTTTCAGCCAATGCCGACAACTCTGCTGCAGCTGCGGACTCCGCCGCGCCGCTTGCGCCTGCCGCATCGCGCTGCCGCTCGCCGCCCGCTCCCAGCACGCGCAGGTGCCAGTGCAGGTGCGTGAACACATGCTCCGCGTCGGCGATGTGACGCAGCGCTTCGGCGCGGATGCCCGCGAGCCCTTCGGCATCGAGCGATGCCGCGAGCAGCGCGCCGCCCTCGGAGGGCGACTCCCAGACGGCGCGCTCCGGCGCCGCCACGTGCGGCAGCTCCCACATGCGTGCGAGCAGGCCGCTCTCCGGCCGCTGGCGCACGAGCACGCGGCCCTCCGCGTCCTGGAGCAGCGCCGCGACGCGATGCTCCGGCCGGGGCGGCTTCGCCTTGCTCTTGACCGGCAGCTCAATCTCGCGGCCTGCCAGACGGCCCTGGCAGTGCGCCATGACCGGGCACAGCAGGCAGCTCGGCGACTTCGGCGTGCAGATTAGCGCGCCGAGCTCCATGAGCGCCTGATTGAAGTCGGAAGCCTCTCCCTCCGGGATGAGCTCCCGGGCCAGCCCTTCCATGCCGACGCGCGTTGCCGGCTTCGCGATATCCTCGTCGATGCAAAAGTAACGGGACAATACGCGCATGACGTTGCCGTCCACCGCCGGCTCGGGTCTGCCGAAGGCGATGCTCATAATCGCACCGGACGTGTACGGCCCGACGCCCTTCAGTCCCGCGATGACGCTCTTGTCGTCGGGCAGTCTGCCGCCGTGATTGTCCGCGATCTCTCGGGCCGCCGCCTGGAGATTGCGGGCGCGGGAATAATAGCCGAGCCCTTCCCAGGCTTTGATTACCTCTTCTTCGGGCGCTTCGGCGAGCGCGGTCACCGTAGGAAACTTGCCCATGAACCGGTTGAAATAAGGGATGACCGTATCGACGCGCGTCTGCTGGAGCATAATCTCCGACACCCAGATATGATACGGATCCCGGCTGCGCCGCCACGGCAGGTCGCGTTTCGCCTGCTTGTACCATTGCAGCAGCTCGCCGCTAAAAAAAGATTTGATCTCGCGTTCGTTCAAGCCTCCGTCCCTCCCTTCTTCTGCGATTCGGCTCCGTTCTCTTCGTCCTTGGCTCCGCCTGCGCCAAGTCCCAGCACCAGCTTCTTGTAACGGCTCGGGGTAAGTCCCGTGTAGGCTTTGAACATTCTCGAGAAGTAGTAGATCTTCATGCCGATGCGCGCCGCGGCGTCCGAGACATTGCACGCGGGATCCGCGAGCAGCGTCCGAGCGACCTCCAGCCTACGCTGGTTCACGTATTGTATCGGCGAGCAGCCCATCAATCCTTTGAAAAAGACGATAAAATAGTTCGGATGCAAATAGATAAGTCCTGCCAGGTGCTCGACGGTAATCGTCTCGGCCAGATGCTCGTCCACGTAGTTCAGCACGATCTCCAGCTTCTCGAACTCCGGGGAGAGAGACGCACGCTTCCCGGCACCCGCGATCAGATGATCGATGTATATGCAGACGAGCTCCATGAAAGAGGTCTTGATCCGAAGTCTGGCCGAAGGCTGCTGCGAGAACAGACAGCGGCGGATTCTGGCGAACATCGCGACCGCTTCGCTCGGGTCGGGGATATGCACGTGCTCGGGCAAGCCGATCGCCTGGTAAAGCGCCCGGTCCGCGTAGCTCGCCCGGAAGTGGCACCACCAGTACGACAAGGTCTGCCCGGGGCTCGGCTCGATCCAGTGCGCGCTGCCCGCCAGCAAAAAGCTGAACGTCCCCGCGTCCATAGAAAAAGACCGGTCGCCCAAATGCAGCAGGCCGCTGCCGCCGGTCACGAGCAGCGCCCGATTGCAGTCGTAAACCTCCGGTCGGCCCTCTTCCGCGCCCGCATGCTCCTCGAAGGAGGCGGCGGCGACCTCGAACTGCATTTTTTCGAGATGGTTCATGAGTATGTTAAAATAGCGTATGGTCATCATTTGCACTCCAGGAAGCTTGTCTTAAGATGTCTAGTAGGTTTCATTCATTATACTTAACATTGGGAGTCGGGTAAATTTGCAAAAATATGCCTTCGCGCGCCGCGGACTGCGGACCGCAGCAGCAGCTGCCTTGATCGGATCTTTAATGATAACGGCGGCTTGCGGCAAAGACAATAACGCGGGGAGCGCCAAGCCGACCGCGCCGGACGGCCCGGCGGATACGCTCGCGCTGTATCGCAGCAATTGCATCTCCTGCCATGGCGGCGGTCTTGAAGGCATGATGGGACCTGCGACGGATCTTCGGTCGGTCGGCTCCCGCCTGACGGAGGCGCAGATCGCCGCCCAGATCGAGAACGGAGGAGACCGGATGCCCGCCCTGAAGAATCGCCTGACCGCACAGGAGATCGATAAGCTCGCCTCCTGGCTTGCCGGCTTGCGCTGACCCCGCTTCTTCTTCACATCATACATCCCACCGAAGCAATAGTCTTGGTATTTATTTGGATAATGGGCCAATTTATATTAATTTTTTGAATATCTTCTCAGAAAAATAAAAGCGCCCGCCTCCCGGCGACCGCCATGTACAACAAGCCAAGCCCGGCCATCGTTGACCGGGCTTGGCTTGCCTTATTCGATTCGCTCCAGCGTAGCCGTGGCCGCCGCCAGCCGCCGCTCGTGCGTAATCGCCACATGCACGCGATACGCCCGCTCCGCCAGCCCCAGCCGCGACCAGGCTTCGGGCGAGAGCCGGCATGCCGGCCGGCCGCGCTCGTCCGGCAGCACCTCGATGTCGCGGAACCCGACGCAGCTGCCGATGCCGCAGCCGAGCGCCTTGACGACCGCCTCCTTGGCCGCGAACCGGCCGGCGGCGAACTCGACCGCACGGCGCGGCTGCATCTGCGCGTAGCGCGCAAGCTCTTCCTCCGTGAGCACGCGCGCGGCGAATCTGCCGCCGGTGTCCCCCGCGAGCAGCTTGGCCATCCGCTCCATCTCGACGACGTCGATCCCGATTCCCTCGATCATCCTTCGCTTAGATGCCTGGAATCGCTTGACGCTTGTGCTGCGTGCGCTGGTAATGCTTCTCCAGAATCTCCCGCGCCGCGTCCGGGATCTGCTTGCCCTCGAGGTAGTCGCTGTTGTCGTCGTAGCTCACGCCGAGCTCCGCCTCGTCCGTCTGGCCCGCCCACAAGCCGGCCGTCGGCGCCTTATCCACGACCTCGGCCGGGACGCCAAGCGCACGGGCGACCTCGCGCACCTGACGCTTGTTCAGCGAGCTGAGCGGCGTGATGTCGACCGCGCCGTCGCCCCACTTCGTATAGAAGCCCGTCAGCGCTTCGGACGCGTGATCCGTGCCGACGACGAGCAGATTGAGGTCGAACGCCAGGGCATACTGCACGACCATGCGCGTGCGCGCCTTGACGTTGCCCTTGCCGCCGCGGCTGATATGGCGGGACATGCCCAGCGACTTGAACGCGTGCTCGGTCTCGAGCGCGATCTCGTCCACCGCTTCCTCGATGTTCGTCTCGACCTTGTGCTTGAGCCCGAACGCTTCGGCCACGGCATAGCTATGCGCGATGTCCTCCTGCTGGCCGTAAGGCTGGAACACGCCGAGCGTCATGTATTCCTTGCCGGTCTCGGCCGTCAGCTCGTCCGTCGCGCGCTTGCACAGCCCCGTCGCCACCGCGCTGTCCACGCCGCCGCTGATTGCGATGAGCAATCCGGTCGCGCCCGCCTTTTTCACATATTCCTTCAGAAAACCGACCCGCTTCGCGATCTCTTCCTGGGGATCGATCGACGGCTTCACGCCGAGCAGCGCGATAATCTCCTGCTGCAAACTCATACGAACGCCTCCATTCTATAGGTTCTTTAGTTATGTAAGACGGCACGGGCTCGCGTGAAACAGTAAGCTACGACACCGCCTGCCGTCATCGTCATACGAAAAAACCGCGGATGCGCAAATGACATCCGCGGCTGCGCCTTTGTTAACGGCAGAAGCGATCGAACGCGTCGGTCAGATCCGCGGCGATATCGTCGGCGCTGCGGTTCTCGATCTGATGGCGTTCGATGAAGTGTACGAGCTCTCCGTCCTTGAGCAGCGCGATGGAGGGCGAAGACGGCGGATACGGCGCGAAGTACTCTCTCGCCTTGGCCGTCGCTTCCTTGTCCTGGCCCGCGAAGACGGTGTACAGATGGTCGGGCAGCACCTCGTGGCGAAGCGCCTCGGCTACGCCCGGACGCGCCTGGCCGGCCGCGCAGCCGCATACGGAATTGATGACGACGAGCGTCGTGCCCTTGCTGTCCGGCAGCGCCTGCTCGACTTCCTCCGGCGTTCTCAGCTCCGTGATCCCGATCCGGGTCAGGTCGTCGCGCATCGGTTGGACCATGTCCAGCATATATCGTTCGAATGACATCGACATGTCTATCCCTCGCTTTCGATAGAATCGCATTTCGGCGGGCATGCCGCTTACCTTATTATAGCGCGGCCATGCGCGAACCGTCAAAAGCGGCACGAGCCCGGCAAGCGCCGGACCCGCCACGATTCATGCAGTTATACCGAAGGACGGTTCGGACCGTCGAGCTTCTTGTCGTATCCCGCGGACAGCGGCGATACGTCCTCCCTCGCCTTCGATGAAGCCGGCGCTTCTGCGCGTCCTTTTTGCTTGGGCTGCTTGGCCATGGCCATCCCTCCTCCCGATCCCGTGATGTCATCGGAGGTAGTGTAAGCCGCGGAAGTCACGCTTATTCGGCAGCGACCCAGCAAGCGTAACCGCTTTTGCAAAAAGTTACGATAAACGTCGTTCCTTTTCCTACGGTGGATTGCACTTCGATGCGGCCCTCGTGCCGCTCGGCGATGCTGAGGCAGAGCGCCAGCCCGAGACCTGTCCCTTGCTCCTTCGTCGTATAGAACGGCTCGAACAAGCGCTCGACCTTCTCCGGCGGTATGCCGTTGCCCGTATCCGATACGAGCAGCTGCACCCGGTCCTCGAGATCGCGCGTCTCGATCCGAAGCACGCCTTTCTCGTCCATCGCCTCGAGGCCGTTGCGCGCCAGATTCAGGATGAGCTGCTTGATCTCTTTGCCGTTCAGCTCGAGCACATCCTTTTCCTCGCACAGCTCAAGCTCTACCGATTGCCCGCGCAGGTTGGCGTCCGCCCAAATAAGCGGCAGCATGTCCTTCAGCACCGATTGAAGGCTGCTCGTCTCCTTCTCCACGATGCGATTTTGCGCAAGCGACAAAAAGTCGTTGATGATCGCGTTGGCCCGGTCGAGCTCCTCCATGACGATGCGAAAATAAGAGCGCTGCTCCGATGGACTCCGCTCGTTAAGCAGCTGTACGAACCCCCGGATGACCGCCATCGGATTGCGAATCTCGTGCGTAATGCTGGCGGCCATTTGCCCGACCAGGCTGAGCCGCTCCATTTTATCGAGCTCGTCCTTGAGCCGCTGCATATCCGTCACATCCTGCGCGATATAGACGACGCCCTCCGGCATCCCCCTTGCTCCCGATTCGTCGACGGAGCAGGCGGTCGCAAGCATCGTCCGGCCCTGCAACTTGAACATCTCCGAGGACACGCGTTCACCTTTGTTCAGGACGAGCTGGATGACGGATACCGTCGCATCCAGTCCCATAAGCCGTGCCAGCTCGGTGTAGTGCAGGCCGACGACATTGCCGTCGGCGTTCTTGCCTAACTCCAGCGCGTTATGATTCACGTGCGTGATGACCCCATTGGCATCGATAAAAATGACGGCAAGGGGCACCATATCGAGAAATCGGCGCATGCGGATCGACTCGAGCTTGTATTGACGGGTCAAATCGAGCAGCTGCGTCTGCAGGCTGACCCGTTCGTAAGCGATTTCGATAAAATAGACGGACAGATGCGATATAAGAATAAAAGCGACCAGATAAGCGGTGCAAGTCATGAGCAGCATAGGCTTGTCTGCCACGCTGCCGTCCGCGTACGAGATGACCGCAGGAACTAAAAACGACAAAGAGGCGACGGCCCACAGAAGCGCAACGGCCCGCATTTTTCCGCTCCTGTTTTTAAGCCTGAAGGTGCGGGTTATCCTGTATAGAATAACAAGGTAGATGAGGAAAAAGACGAGAAACCCGGCGATATGGATCGCATTTTCCCCGGGGATATGTAAGATCAGAAACGCGATGCTGAGTACAATGGCGAATGCAAAGCCGCCGTACAGCGAAGCTGTGATGAGGGCGACAAAGCCGAGATCGAGTATGACCGAACCCTTTTGCACCATATAAAAATGTCCGAGCAGCAGGCACAGGCCGCTGACGGTGCCGATGAATAGGCGGGAATGCCGCAGTTGGCGCTGGCGCGAGAACCAGATCTGAAAGGTGCCAACGGGCAGCAGGGCGATAAGAACCTGAAGAAGCAGGCTGTTGACCAAAGAGATCCCCCCGCACGATCGTCCTTTATACTTAAACAATTCATTCTGATTAAAACATATAAACATTCCGCTTACAATAATAGGAATATAGTTTAGACTATATATAACCAAGAATTACAGTTGCGGTGTTCAAAACGGAGAGGAACGAGCGCGTGGAGTATACATTAAATAACCAAATCGCTGAACCTTATAACATCATTATCATCGGCGGGGGGTCGGCGGGATTGATGGCCGGTATCGCCGCCAGCCGATCCGGCGCCCGCGTCCTGCTGCTCGACAAAGGGGACAAGCTCGGACGCAAGCTCGGCATCTCCGGCGGGGGCCGCTGCAACGTCACGAACGCCAAGGAGACGGACGAGCTCATCCGGCATATTCCCGGCAACGGAAGGTTTTTGTATTCCGCCTTGTCCGTCTTCGGCAACCGCGATATCGCCGCCTTTTTCGAAGGCATGGGGATCCGGTTGAAGGAGGAAGACAACGGGCGGATGTTTCCCGTGACCGACAAGGCCAAGACCGTCGTCGACGCGCTCGTGCGCAAGGTCAGAGAGCAGGGCGTCAGGATCGAGACGAACGCGCCGGTCGCCGAGGTCCTGTACGACGAGGGCCGGGTCTCGGGCGTGCTGCTCGCGGACGGACGCGTATTCGCCGCGCCTTCCGTCATCGTGGCGGTGGGCGGCAAGTCGGTGCCGCATACCGGGTCTACCGGGGACGGATACGCCTGGGCCGAGCAGGCGGGCCATACGATCTCCGAGCTTTTTCCGACCGAGGTGCCGCTCACCTCTTCGGAGCCCTTCATTCGCAGCCGCGAGCTGCAGGGCTTGTCGCTGCGCGACGTCACCTTGACGGTCTGGGGGGACAAGGGCAAGCCCCTCGTGACGCATCGCGGCGACATGATCTTCACGCACTTCGGCCTGTCGGGGCCGATCGCGCTCCGCTGCAGCCAATTTGTCGTCAAGCAGCGGAAAAAGACCGGGGGCGAGCCGGTTCGGCTCACGCTCGATCTGTATCCCGACAAAAGCGCCGCCCAAGTGTACGACGACACGTACGCCTTAACGAAGGCGGAGCCGAAGAAAGCGATCAAAAACATCCTCAAGGGCGTCGCGGCCGAACGCCTGCTGCCGCTGCTGCTCGAGCGGGCGGGACTGGACGGCGACACGACGCATGCGAACATCCCGAAGCAGGCCTGGCAGAGTTTGTCGGGGCTGCTGAAGGCGTTCCCCGTCGACGTTAACGGAACGCTGTCCATCGAGGAAGCGTTCGTAACCGGCGGCGGCGTCAGCTTGAAGGAGATCGATCCGAAAACGATGCAGTCGAAGCTGATGCCCGGCCTCTTTTTCGCCGGCGAAATCCTCGATATTCACGGCTACACGGGGGGCTATAATATTACGGCTGCATTCTCCACCGGCTACGTGGCCGGATTGAACGCAGCCCTGCATGCGGAAGAAGCCGCCGGCGCGTACTAGGCTTGGCGGTGCCGGCGGAGTCGCTCGTGAGGCGGGCCGAGGGCACGCGAGCGAGTGGGACGCATATGAGGGCCACGCGCGTGGCAGGCAGGGCGCAGGCGAGGCTGTCGCCGG
The DNA here is from genome assembly GCF_019091135.1 of Cohnella sp. GbtcB17. Classification (GTDB taxonomy): domain Bacteria; phylum Bacillota; class Bacilli; order Paenibacillales; family Paenibacillaceae; genus Cohnella. The sequence continues at coordinate 151,567 of NZ_JAGXJW010000012.1, forward strand.
TGCATGCGAGGCGGATCAGGGATGCATGCGGGACGGCCGGGCGCACACGAGGCGGCCTTCGGCGCGTTAGAGGAACTTTTATCCTCTAACGGTCCGCAAGAAGCGGCCTGCGCCGCAATAGAGGAACTTTGTTCCGCTATGGCTTCTTGTGGCGCAGGCTTGAGTTGCAATAGAGGAACTTTGTTCCGCTATGGCTTCTTGTGGCACAGGCTTGAGATGCAATAGAGGAGATTTGTTCCGCTATTCGTTCTCGAGAGGCAGGCTTGAGCCTCCATAGTGTAACTCTTCCCGTCGAGTGCCCTAGTATGCCTCGAAATGATTGTAGCTGCCGTCGTCCGCTGCGCCGCCCGCTGCCGATTCGCCTGCCGAACCGCTCGCGGGCGAAACAACCTCCGGCTCAACGCCGAAATATGCGGGATCCCAGTCCTCGTTTACCGTATGTGCGGGGATCTGCAGCTCGTCCAGCGCGTACGCAGTTGCCGCCAGATCGGCGTCGTCGGCCGGCGCTTCGGACAACAGCTCGCCGCCGTGGCTCTGCGCAATCTCGAGCGCGCTAGTGAGATTGTCGCCATCGACGTGGATGTGAAGCCGCCCGACGCCATGCGGCTGCGGTTCGTACCCCAGCTCGTCGAGCGTACCGCAAGCCTTATGCGCGCTGCCTTCATCGGGAAACTGAAACATCAGTGCTCTGTAAGCCATTTAAAAAATCGCCTCTTCTCAGTTAGCGTATTGGAATGTCTGTAGCATATCCGCCCGCGCCCGCCTTCATGTAGCGATCATTCGGCGTGCTTCGCTTCCGACTTCGCGCTGCGGTCCCTCCTCGCGCCGAACATGACGGTGGCAGCACGATTGATGCGGGCGAGCACAGGGTATCCCGCCGCAGGCAGCAGCAAGACCGCGGGCCACCATAGCCCGCCGTACAACCATCCAGCGTGAATGCCCAGAATCGCGCACCATGCCAGCCCTATAGGACAAAGCAGCAGCGAACGCGCGATTTCCTGCGCGTCGGTTCGCAGCTCCTCGCGCCAATCGTACAACGCCATATAACGTTCCGTTTGCCACCGGCTCCACAAGCCGTTCAGCCATAGCAGCAGCAACGCGCACAAGCCGATCCAGGCGATCGCCCCCAGCCAGACCGGAGACAGCCAGATCGCCGCGCTGCCGAGTGAAAAGAGTTGAAGCAAGAGGCGCACCTGCCCGGCCTCCCGCAGCATCGCGCGCAGCCACAGCTCGGCGAGGCGGGAAGGCTCGTCGCGGCGCTTCAGCAACGGCCTCGGCTTGCGCAGCACCCAAGGCCTGCGCCCCGCGGGCGGTCTTTTGGCCTGCTCGGTATCCATCAGCACCCAGCCGACATTGTCTCCGTAAGCGCTGTTCTCCGCCTCCAGCTCTTGCGCAAAAGTGCCGCACAGATGCAACCGGCGCCACGCCAAGCCGATGCACGCCAGAACCAACGCGGCGACGGCGGCAACCGCCGCAGCCTGCCCGGCGTCGCGCATCCCCCATGCCGCGACGGGCACCCACGCGGCGATAAACGCCGCACGCAAGCCAATCACGGCCAGGACGCGCCGCGCGCCTTGCCATCTGCGCTCGGCCGCGTCGCGGACAAGCGTCCAGACAAAGCCCATAAGAGCGGCAGCCGACGCAAGAGCCGTACCTGCAGCGAAGCTCCAGCCTGTCGCGTGCGCCATCAGCGGCAGCATCAACCCCGCTGCCGCGGCCGACACGGCCAAACGCGCGACCAGCGTATAGACGAGCCCCGCCGTCGTCATGCCGCTCACCCACCTGCCGCTCGCGCGCAGGAACAGCCCGTCCCCCGACTCCGCGAAGGTCCGCAGCCTGGCGCGCAGCATGAGGATCGCCAGCACGACGATCGGCGTTTGTATAGGCAAACGCGCGATCCAATCCGGCGGATGCCGCAGCAGGTCCAGGTACATCCCCCCGGCCACCCATAATCCCGGCACAACGAGGTACAGCACCACGGTCCAGTCCAGCGTCAGCCGCCAGGCGCGAATCGATTTGAGCCAAAAGGCGCCGCAGCGCATGCAGAACAGTCTGGCCGGACCACTTTTTCCGCGCAGTCGCCCGATCCTGCCGCCCGCCGGGTTCATGGCCCCTCCGCCGGGGCGGCTCGGGTCAGCTGGTGGAAGCAATCAAACAACGGCGTGCCGTCAGGCATACCAGCAACCGCCCGGATGTCGGCAACCGTCCCCGACGCCGCCACGCCGCCCTCATGGACGAGCACAAACCGATCGCACAGCCGCTCCGCCGAATCCAGGACGTGCGTCGTGAGCAGCACGCCCGCGCCCCGCGCACGCTCCTCGTCGAGCGCCTCCAGCAACTCCATGACCGCCGCGGGATCGAGTCCGATGAACGGCTCGTCCACCAGATACACGCTCGGCTCCAATAAGAAGGCGGCGACGAGCATCGTTTTTTGCTGCATGCCCTTGGAAAACTTGATCGGGTAATCGTCCTTCACATGGCTAAGGCGAAATCGGGCCAGCAGCCCCTCGGCCCGCTCGGCGAGCCGCTTCTCGGAGATGCCGCAGACCGCGGCTGCCAGCTGCAGGTGCTCCCACAGCGTAAATCGCTCGTACAGGATAGGCCGTTCCGGAATATAAGCCAGCCGTCGGTTCATTGCGCCGCCGCCCGACGTCGCATCCGTTCCATCGGCCGCTCCCCGCCAATCGACGTCTGCATCCCAATACGGCAGTTGTCCGAGCAAGCCCTTCATTACCGTACTTTTGCCCGCGCCGTCCGGTCCGAGCAGGCCGACGCGCTCCCCCCGCCCTACCTCGATCGCCACATCGCGAAGCACGGCTTTGCCTTGCTCGTACCCCGCCGCGCGGATCGCCGCACGTACCAGCCAGCTATCGCCGCCCATCGCTTCCCCACCTTTGCACTGTTTACAAAATAACTACGATACTGCTCTGCTGCGGGTTGCGGGTATCGGCGCAGATCGGTCATTGCGCCCATGGCAAAGAGCCCCTCGTCCGGTTAACGACCGGAAAATCCGAGGAGCTCTCTAACTACCATAGCCTTAGATTCTAAAAGATTGCAGCGCTTCGTTCAGCGGCTTCGTTGCGGCATACACGTCCCGATAAACGCCGAACAGCTCCGCGTAACGGCGCGCCCGCGCCTCATCCGGCACGTACGTTGCGGCATGCTTGACGAACGCGTCCGCGCACGCCTCCAGGCTGTCGTACCAGCCGGCGCCTGCCGCCGCGAGCATCGCCGCGCCGAGACCAGGTCCCTGCTCGCTCTCAAGCCGCACGACCTCTGCATCGAATACGTCCGCCTGAATTTGCAGCCAGTCGGGATTTTTCGCGCCGCCGCCGATCGAGACGACCTTCGTGACCGACTTGCCGGCCTGCCGGAAGACGTCGACCGACTCGTTCAGCGAGAACGTGATGCCCTCGAGCACGGCTCGCGCAAAATGCGTTCTCGTATGAGAGCCGTCCATGCCCACGAAGCTCGCCCGGATGACCGCATCCGCGTGCGGCGTCCGCTCGCCTACCAGGTAAGGCGTGTACAGCAGCCCGCCGGCTCCCGGCGCGACGTCGCCGACGCCCGCGAGCAGCCGCTCGTAAGGCTCGCCGGCCGCAAATGTGTTGCGGAACCAGCTCAAGGAGTAGCCCGCCGCCAGCGTCACGCCCATCGCATAGAACGCGCCCGGCTTGCCATGATTAAAGAAGTGCACCTTGCCTTCATAATCGGCGGACGCATCCGGCTCGTGCGTGAGCACGACGCCCGACGTGCCGATGCTGCACAGCGTGAGGCCCGGCTTCAGGATGCCGGCGCCGATTGCGCCGCAGGCATTGTCGGCGCCGCCCGCGAACACGCGCGTCGAGGCCGGCAGGCCCGTCTCTCGCGCCGCTGCGTCGTCCAGCGTGCCCGTCTGAGCGACCGACTCGACGAGCGGCGGGCAGAACGAATCGGGAATGCCGAACGCCGCCAGCACCTCCCGGCTCCATGCGCGAGCCGCGACGTCGAGCATCAGCGTGCCCGCCGCGTCGGACAGATCCATGTGCGCGGCGCCGGTCAGGCGATATCGCACATAATCCTTGGGCAGCAAAAACGACTCCGCTTTGTCGTACAGCTCCGGCTCGTGCTCGCGCACCCACAGCAGCTTGGGGAGCGTGAACCCCTCGAGCGCCGGATTGCGGGTCAGGCTGAGCAGCGACTGGCCGAGCGTGCGCTCGATCTCGCGGCATTGCTCCGTCGTGCGCGTATCGTTCCAGAGGATCGCCCTGCGCAGCGGCTTGCGGTTCCCGTCCAGCAGCACGAGGCCGTGCATCTGGCCCGAGAAGCTGATGCCGTCGATGCGCCCGCCCGCGGCCACCGTCTTTTCGCCGAGCTCCTTCAGCACTTCGATCGTCGCGCGGACCCAATCCTCCGGGTCCTGCTCGCTCCAGCCCGAGCGCTCGTGGTACAGCGGGTATTCGCGGGAAGCCTCGGCCGCCACCGCTCCGTCCTGCCCGACGAGGAGCGCCTTGACGGCGCTCGTGCCGAGATCGATGCCGATGACATAGTTCATGATTGGCCCGTCTCCTTCGATCTACTTATAGAGCGTTATACGCTGAAAATAACCTCGTTCACGGCTTGGCGAATCTGTTCGAGGCGGCCGGAACGATTTACGATCGGCTTCTGTCCGCTCAGCACGTACGCTTCGAGCGACGCGAGGGTGTGCTTGCCCGCGACGATCTCCGCGCCGATGCCTTCGCCGAAGCTCGCATAGCGGCTCTCGACGATGCCGTCCAGCGTCTTGTTCTCGATCAGCTTGGCGGCAGCCTTCAGGCCGTGCGCGAACGAGTCCATGCCGGCGATGTGGGCGAAGAACAGGTCCTCGTCCTCGAAGGAAGTCCGGCGAACCTTGGCGTCGAAGTTGACGCCGCCCTTGCCGATGCCGCCTTCGTTTTTAAGAATTTCGAACATAGCCAGCGTCGTCGAGTACAGGTCCGTCGGAAATTCGTCCGTGTCCCAGCCGAGAAGGTAGTCGCCCTGGTTGGCGTCAATGGAGCCAAGCGCGCCGTCGAGGCGTGCGACGCGGAGCTCGTGCTCGAACGTGTGGCCGGCCAGCGTGGCGTGGTTCGCTTCGATGTTCAGCTTGAAGTGATCCTTCAGGCCGTACTTGCGCAGGAAGCTGAGCGTCGTCGCGGAGTCGAAGTCGTACTGGTGCTTGGTCGGCTCCTTCGGCTTCGGCTCGATCAGGAATTGGGCGCCGAACCCGATCTCCTTGGCGTAGTCGACGGCCATGTGCAGCATGCGGGCCAGGTTGTCCAGCTCGAGGCCCATGTCCGTGTTCAGCAGCGACTCGTAGCCTTCGCGGCCGCCCCAGAAGACATAGTTTTCGCCGTTCAGCTCCTTGCCGACTTCGAGCATCTTCTTGATCGTCGCGGCGGAGTATGCGAATACATCCGCATTGTTGCTCGTCGCAGCGCCGAATACGTAGCGCGGGTTCGTGAACAGGTTGGCCGTGTTCCAGAGCAGCTTTTTACCGGTGGACTGCTGGAACTCCTTCAGCTTGGCCACGATGATGTCGATGTTCTTGTTCGTCTCGGCGAGCGTCGCGCCTTCGGGTGCGATGTCGGCGTCGTGGAACGCGTAGAACGGCACGCCCAGCTTCTCCAGCAGCTCGAAGTTCGCTTCGACGCGCACTTTGGCTCTGTCGAGCGGGGAGAGCGAATCCCAGCTGCGGACCGCCGTGCCGGCGCCGAACGGGTCGGTGCCGTTGGCGTTGAACGTATGCCAGTAGGCGACGGCGAAGCGCAGATGCTCCTCCATCGTTTTGCCGAGGACGACCTCGCTGGCGTTGTAGTGCTTAAATGCGAACGGATTGTCGGATTGGCGGCCTTCGTACTTGATCTGCGGCACATTCGAGAACAGGCTCATAATAACGGTATGCCTCCTTAAGGATGTTAAAGTTTGAATTCGGTTACAAGCTGAGATAAGCATAGCATTCGAAACTTAGTTTGTCTATTGGCTAAACTAAGTTTTATGCTATGATGGCGTTAACGATTAATGGGACGAACGAACGACGCAAAAATCGCCAATCGCCCGCGCGAAGGAGCCGCATGCCGCATGAAGACCCCGACCGGAGATCAAGCGCTCATCAAAAGAATGAATACCGCCATCGTACTTGAATCGGTGCTGCAGGGCGCCCCGCTCTCGCGCGCGGATATATCCGCGCTAACAGGCCTGAACAAGGCGACCGTGTCCAGCCTCGTCCAGGATCTGATCGACAGTGGCCTGGTCCGCGAGATCGGGACGGGGCAGTCCAGCGGCGGCCGCAAGCCCGTCCTGCTCGAATTCGTGGCAGAATCGGGCTACGCGGTCGGCGTCGATCTCGGCGTCAACTACGTGCGCGGCGTGCTGACGGATCTGCGGGGCGGCGTCGCAGTCGAGCGCACGGCGCAGCTGGACAAGACTTCGCCGGATGAAGTATTCGGCATTTTGCGTCCCTTTATCCAGTCGCTGATCGACGAAGCGCCGGAGAGCGCGTTCGGCGTCGTCGGCATCGGTGTCGGCGTGCCGGGGCTCGTGGACCGCGGCGGCGCCGTGCTGTATGCGCCCAATCTCGGATGGCGCGACGTTCCGCTGCAGGACGCGCTGAACCGCGCCTTCGGCATTCCCGTCCTCATCGACAACGAAGCGAACGTCGGCGCCATCGGCGAGCGCAAGTTCGGCAGCGGCCGCGGCATCGGCAGCATGATCTACGTGAGCGTCGGCATGGGTATCGGGACCGGGCTTATTTTGCAAAAGGAGCTTTACAAGGGGGCGGCGGGTTTTTCAGGGGAACTCGGGCATCTGTCCATCGAGGCGAGCGGCCCGCCGTGCCGCTGCGGCAACCGGGGCTGCTGGGAGCTGTACGCCTCGGAACAGGCGCTGCTCGTCCGCGCGGCGGAGGCCGGCATCGGCGAAGGCACGCTGGACAGTCTGCTCGCGCTGGCCGAACGCGGCGACGAACAGACGCGCGCGCTGTTCAACGGCATCGGCGAGTCGCTCGGGGTCGGCATCGCCAACATCGTTAACGTCTTTAATCCCGAAGCCGTCGTCATCGGCAACACGATGAGCCGCGCGCGGCCCTGGCTTGAGGAGGCGATGAGCCATACGACCGAGGCGCGCGCGCTGAACTTCCACCTGCGCGGCATCCGGCTGCTCTTCGCCGAGCTCGGCGACCGCTCCGCCGTCATGGGGGCGGCGGAGACGGCGATCGCCGCGTTTTTCAAACGGCTGCGCTCGGCTTGATTAGGTAAGCGGGCTGCTCGCAGCAGTCAGCGTATGCGGCAGGCGACCAGCTCATCCCCCGCGCCGGTTAAAATCCTACCTGGGAACAATCCGGCGACCTACTCATCCTCCTCGCCAGTTTAAGTCCTATCTGGAAACAATTCGGCAGCCAACTCATCCTCCCCGCCAGTTTAAGTCCTACCTGGGAACAATGCTGCGAACATCCGATCCCCCACGCCGGTTAAAGTCCTATCCGGGAACAACGGAACGCACAGATGTCTGCCTGTAGAGTAGAGAACTGAAATTTCATCGGAGGGCGCAGGCCCTCCTTTTACTTTTCCAGCTCCCC
>NZ_JAGXJW010000120.1 GCF_019091135.1 Cohnella sp. GbtcB17
GAGAAGGCGCTGAGCGTCTTGAATACTTCGGCCGGCTTGAGCGGCGAATAGTCCACCAGCATGACGCCGCCGGTGCCGACGCGGATACGCGACGTGCGGGCGAGCAAATGGGAGATCAGCACCTCGGGCGACGAGCCCGCCACCGTGGGCGAATCGTGATGCTCGGCGCCCCAGAACCGGTCGTAGCCGAGCTCCTCGGCCAGCTGCGCCAGCCGAATCGTGCCCTGAAGCGCTTCGGACGGCGTGCGTCCGGGGAAAACAATGCTTTGGTCCAAGATGCCAAGGGATAAGGCCATAGGTCCCAGCTCCGTTCGAATTAAATGTTATAAACGGCCTCGGGCGTCATGCGGCGCAAAAACTGCCTCGTCCGCTCTTCCCGCGGCGATCTGAAAAATTCGGACGCCGGGCCCTCTTCGATGACGGCCCCGTCGTCCATGAATACGATGCGGCTCGCCACCTCTTGCGCGAACGCCATCTCATGCGTGACGATAATCATCGTGATGCCCTCGCGGGCGATCTTGCGGATAACGGCGAGCACTTCGCCGACCAGCTCGGGATCGAGCGCGGACGTCGGCTCGTCGAACAGGATGACGTCGGGGTCCAGCGCGAGCGCCCTGGCAATGCCGACCCGCTGCTGCTGGCCGCCGGACAGCTGACTCGGATAGGCGTCGAGCTTGGCGCCGAGGCCGACCTTTCCGAGCAGCTCCACGCTGCGCAGCCTCGCCTCCTCCTTCGGCACGTTTTGCACGACGACGAGCCCTTCCATCACGTTCTGCAGCGCCGTCTTGTGGCGGAACAGATGATATTGCTGGAACACCATGGCCGAGCGGCCGCGAAGACGGTGAATGTCTTTTTTGGACGGGTGGCTGCAATCGACCGCGACATCGCCGATCTGCATACGGCCGCTGCCCGGACGCTCCAGGTAGCTGATGCAGCGCAGCAGCGCCGTCTTGCCGGAGCCGCTCGGCCCCAGGATGGCGACGACTTCTCCCTTTTCGACCTCGAGATCGATGCCCTTCAGCACCTCGTGACGGCCGAACGACTTGCGAATCTCCTTCAAGGCAATCATGCGACCCCTCCTCTGTCATAGCGGGCGACCCGCTTCTCGAGCAGCGCCGTCATCCGTTCGATGACGATCGTAAGCCCCCAGAAGATCAAGGCGGCCGCGATATACGATTCGAAAAACTTCCAGTTGGTCGATGCGACGATCTGCGCCTTGGCGTTGATCTCGACGACCGACGCGGTGAAGGCGAGCGTCGAGCCGTGCAGCATCCCGATCAATGAGTTCGACAGATTGGGCAGCGCGGATGCGAATGCCTGCGGGAACACGATCCGCCGAAGCGCCTGCCAGGTCGTCATGCCGACTGCATAGGCGGCTTCGATCTGCCCGCGGTTCACCGCGAGCAGGCCCGACCGGACGACCTCCGACATATAGGCGCCGGCCGTGATTGAGAAGGCGACGTAGGCGAAGCCGATCATCGGCACTTGAACGGAGCTGAAGGAGAGTCCAAGCGCACCGGACAGCGCGTCGATGGCGATAGGCAGGCCGAACATGACCATGAGCAGGTGGGTCAGCATCGGCGTGCCGCGAATGAACGTGACGTAGGCGGACGAGATCTCCCGAAGGACGGGCACCCGGTAAATGCGGGCGAGTGCGGTAACGACGCCAATGAGGAAGCCGCAGCCGACCGACACGGCAGTAATCTCGAGCGTCGTCGGAATCGCGGCAAGCAGCTTGATAAAGGCTTCCCATATGAACGCGGGATCGAGCTTCATCGGAGCGCCCCCTCTTCGGTGAGATTCAGCCTACCGCTTGCATCGCCCTCTTTAACGCGGCGGCGGCGAATTCTGGATGCGGCAGCGCCATCGGCCGCTTCATGACGGAGCAGTCGCCGTTCCAGGCGGTAGAGCAGCTTTTCCAGAATAAAGCTCAGGATAAAGTACAGCAGCGCCAGCGCCAGATACGATTCGAAAAAGCGCTGGGACATCGTCGGCAGCGTCTGCGCCTTGCCCGTCAGCTCCATGATGCCGAGGGAAAACGCCAGCGACGTGTCCTTCAAATTGGCGATGATGAGATTGCCGAGCACGGGCATCGCCACGGCGATTGCCTGCGGCAGCACGACGCGTCGGAACGCCTGAAAGCCGGTCATGCCGATCGCGTAGCCGGCCTCGACCTGGCCGCGATCCACGGCGCCTACGGCCGCCCGGATCGCCTCCGAGATGAAGGCGCCGCTATGCAGGGCGTAGGCCGTGACGACGAAGACGAGCACCGGCATCCTGGAGACGTCAATCGCCGCCAGCTTTAGCAGCTCGGGCAGGCCGTAATAGATCAGGAAGAGCTGGATGAGCAGCGGCGTGCCTCGAAAAAAAGAGACGTAAACCTGCGACAGCCGCTGCAGCACGGGGATCCGGTAAAGACGGGGAAGGGCGACGAGCATGCCGACCGCCGAACCGATCAGGAGAGAGAGAACCACGATCTTCATCGTGATCCCTACGGAAGGCAGCAGCCGGAAAAAATACTCGAATACGTAGGAGACATCGACGGATGTTCCCATCGGCTTTCACCCTTTCTGACGCTACTTGGAGAGATTGGCCGTGAAATCCTGGCCGAGCCATTCTTTGCTTAGGCTGCCGAGCGTGCCGTCTTCTTTGAGCTCCTTGATCGCACCGTCGATGTCGTCGGCCAGCTGCTGCGACTCCGGTTCGTTCTTGCGGAAGACAAACAGGATGTCGGCTTCGCTGAGGTCGTCCCCGACCGTCTTCAGCTTGCTCTCGGGATCGATAAGGGAGAGCGTGAAGTCGGCGCCGATGGTCGCATCCACGCGGCCCGTCGACACTTGGCTGACGGTATCGTTCGCTGCGCCGTTCTGGTAGACGATGTTGATCTTTTTGTCGTGGTCCCGGTTATAGTTTTCGAGAATTTGCGCCTCGGCGCTCGTCGCGCCCGTAAGTACTTTTTTGCCTGCAAGATCGTCGAGCGATTTGATCGAATCGTTGTCCTTGGCGACGATGATCTTGTTGCGCCAGTGCGCGTACGGCTCCTTGTTGAACAGGTATTTTTGTTCGCGCTCCGGATTTTTTTCCATCTCGTGAGCGACGAAGTCGATTTTTTTCGTTTCCAGGCTCAGCAGCAGATTGCTGAAGTCCATCGTCTGAAGCTCGAATTCATAGCCGGGCAGACGCTCGTCGATCTTCTTCACAAGCTCGACGTCGAAGCCGGTCAGCTTCCCTTTGTCGTCCAAGAACGCGACCTTCGGGAACTGGGTGCCCGTGCCGACGACGATCTTCTTGACTTTGCCGTCCGGGGCCGCGCTCGGCGAGGACGAAGCGCTTGCCGGCGCCGAAGCTGACGCCGAAGCCTTCGAAGCCTCCGGTGAGGCGTTAGTCGCCGCGGCAGCGCCGTTGTCGTTTTTATTGCCGCAGCCCGCCGTCACCGCTACCGTTGCCGTCAGTACCAAGCTCGCCGCACCCGTCCACAATCTGTTTTTCATATCGAATCCTCCACCCTTTTCTCGTGTTCTGCTGCACGCCACGACGATCTCCGGATGTCAGGTCGATTCGTCCGTTTGTTGATAGTTCATAATTCTTACCCGTTTAGTAAGGATTATATGGTCAATAATCTACACGCTTGCTTGAAGCGCGTCAATACGGTTTCTAATAGATAAGTTCTATACATCAATCACACTATCCGATAAGCGGGATCCGAGCCCGAGAGAACATGGCTCGCGATCTCCTTTAACGAGCGCGCGAACGCCTCATTTTCACCTTGCCCGTTAATGAGACTCGTCATGAGGCCGATGCCCGCCGTCTCCGGAAAGTCGATCGGGACGAGCGTGCCTTCGCTTGCTTCCCGGCGAACGCTCATGCCCGGCAAAAAGCAGATACCCTCCTGCCGAAGCAGCAGGCGCTTGGCCGTCTCGGCGTTGTCTGTCTGCAGAATGAGATTGGGCAGCAGCCCCTGACTCTCGAAAACGCGGTGAATGCGAAGCCAGTCCAGCGCGCCGCATTCGAAAAAAAGGAGGGGCTCCCGCGACAGATCCTCGATGCGAGGCTGCGGGTTGGACGCCAGCGCATGCTCGCGGTGGACGTACAGCCGGATCGGATCCTCGTACAGGAGGGCGGCATTCAGGCCGGGATGCGTGAATTTGCGTACGAAGCCGATATCGAGCTCCTTGGCGAGCACGCGGGCGCCGATCTCCTCGGAGGTCGCGGTCGTCAGCTTCAGCCGCAGCGCGGGGTGACGGCGCCTGAACGCAGGCAGGATGAGCGGCAGCAAATATTGCGCGGCGGAGACGGTGCAGCCGATCCGCACCTCTTCCTTGGCGGCCTGCGTCTGCCGAACCTGCTGCTTGCCTTTGCGGTACGTATCGAGCAGCTGCTCGGCGTAGGGTCTGAACAGCTTGCCTTTGTTCGTCAGCAGCACCTGCTTGCCGACGCGATCGAACAGCTGGCAATCGAGCTCCCGCTCGAGCGATTGAATCCGCGCGGTGACGGACGGCTGCGACAGGAAAAGCGCCTCCGCCGCCTTGTTGAAGCTGCCGTAGTGAAGGACATGCACGAATGCTTCGATATTTTCGATATTCAATTCATTTCCCTCCTTATTAATCCGTGTTTGGAGGTAATATTAGTTTGATATACCGTCCGCTGTCAAGCTTAATTCGCATGAAAATGGACGTTCTGCGCGCAGCTCCTCCCCAGTCGACCTGTCCGCCGCCGTCATATGCTATCGGAAGGGAAGGAGGTGGACTCGCCGATGCGCGCAACGACTTCTCAGCTGTATCCGAGGCTCCGGCTTTACAGCAAGAAAAACTATTGCGGCTGCCGTTATGTATGGCGCGGCAACCGGGCGCTTCGCAATTTGGATCGCCTGTACAGCCACCTTGGCAGCCTTCGCTTCTACTCTCCGAGCAGGGAAGCGACGCTCGTGCTCTTTAGCCGGGCGAATTTCCAGGGACACTTCCGCATTTACCGCGGAACGACGAACATTCCGGACCTGGACTCCTTGTTCGGCGGCCGCGGTCCCGGTTCGCTCATCATCTCGCGCTATTGCCTGAAGCCCGAGCAGGTACGAATGATCCGCCGCACGGGCTGCCTACCGCCGGGATTTTTGATCGTCTGACCCGGCCTTTCGCGCAAAAAAGAAGCGGTCCTCCCTCGACGTGGGAGACCGCTTCTTTCGTTCGAAGCACATACGCGCAAGCAAGGCGCAGTCAGACGCGAATCGCCTGTTGCTGCGCGAGCAGGCAGAGCTCCGCCGCCTTGAACGCATGCGCCTGCGTCATGGCTCGTTCGGTGCGATGGATGCAGTCCAGAATCAGCTCGCCGAAAAACGGAAAGCCGACCTTGCCCCCCACCGCTTCATGATATTCGCCTTTCCGGTTGACCAGGTACACCTGGTCGCCCGACCGGTCGCGCGCGACATCGATATACTTGCGCAGCTCGATGTAGCCT
>NZ_JAGXJW010000121.1 GCF_019091135.1 Cohnella sp. GbtcB17
ACGCTATGATGCAACAAAAGAGGTTTGCGGAAAGGAAGATTGACCCGCCATGAAGACGTTCCCCGAGCCCGCGGTCGGAGCGCTGCTTCGCGATGCACAGGCCGAGTCCGGTCCCGCCGTATGCGCGGCTGATAGAGCCGTCCGCCTGGAAGAACGCGTCGAAGATTACCTCATGCTTGTCCGCCGCGATCCCGATCCCGCTATCCTCGACTTCGAAGGCCAATCCCCCTTCCGCCAGCAGCCGTCCTTCCGGCACGCGCGAGACGACGAAGCGCACATGGCCTTCTTGCGTAAATTTCAAAGCGTAGGACAGCAGGTTGCTAATGATCTGCCTTAGCCGTTGCTCGTCCGTATGCAAATATTCGGGCACGTCCGGCTCGCTGCGCAGCGTAAAGGTCAGCCGCTTGCGAGACGCGATCGGACGGAACAGCTCGTCCATATGGCCCAGCAGCTCGCGCATGCTGAACACCGAGCGATCGAGCTCCAGTCGGCCCGCCTCGATCTTCGGCAAGTCCAGCACGTCGTTGATGAGACCGAGCAGCTCCTTGCCCGAATGATGGATGATGCGGGCGTAGGCGACCTCCTCGTCGCTGAGCCGGCCGTCGACGTTTTCCTCGAGCAGTTGCGCGAGCACGAGCACCGAATTGAGCGGCGTTCGCAGCTCGTGGGACATGTTGGGGAGAAATTCGGACTTGTAACGCGAGGCGGATTGGACCTGGGCGTACATCGTCTCCAGCTCCTGCTTCGCCTGCTCGAGCGAACGGCCCTTTTCCTCGGAGATGCGGTACTGCTTTTCCAGCCGCGCCGCATAGAGCTTCAGCTTGTGCGAACGCTTGTCCTCCGACATGAACTCCCGCAGGATGAACATGAAGGCGAAGCATAAAACCAGGCTGATGAGAAAGGTACCCGGCGCGATATCGACCAGATAGTGTCTGCGGGGGATGATGCCGAACAGCGCGATAAATGCCACGTTGCCGATGTTGACCGAGATGATGATCGTCACCATCTTGCGCAGCTCCGGCCACTTCCTGCGGCGCGCCAGCCACAGGATGAAGAGCACGAGCAAGCTCATCGTAATGACGTTCAGGCAGCCGACGAGCGCCGCTTGATTCAACCCGAAGGACAGCCGCGCGAGTCCGATGCCGAGTCCGATGACCAGGACCGACAGCCGGTTTCGCACGAACAGCGGCGCCACGATAACGGCCAAATAGCGCATGTCGAACATGACCGTCTTTGAGAAGCTGAAGCCGAGCTTCATCGTCGTCCAGCCGCATGCGATCGCAAGCACGACGAACAACGTTTCCTTCCATACGGAAGGCCACTTATAGACGATGTATTTGTAGAGCAGGCTCGCTAGATAAAGGAGTGTCAGCATCGTGCTGACGTTAATAAAAAAGATACGCAAAAACGCGCTGATATCGTTCACACGTTGCACCGCCTCTTTGGAGCTTGTCTCCATTATAACAAATCGCTCCACCTGCACGCGGCCGAACGACGAATATGACGGACGCGTTTTTGGCATGCATTTTTACGCTGCGAGTCTACCTGGAACAGGCGCGAAGCCCATGCGCCCCGCGCCTACCTTAAGCTGTGCATTTTTCCTACGCGAGCAGATTGATCCCTTCCAGCACTAGACCGATGAGGAAGCCGCAGACGGCGCCGTTGACCCGGATCCACTGCAGATCGCCGCCGATCTTGTCCTCCATCATCGCGATCAAGGCATCGTTGTCCAGCTTGTCGATATTCTCCTTGACGAGCTTGCCGATCTTCCAGTGATTGCGCTCGACGAAGCCGGCGATCCGCTCCTGCACCCACGACTGGAACAGCTCGATCACCTGCGGATTCGCACGCAGGCTGGCGAGCAGGCCGGAGAGCGCCGGCTGCACGTAGTCTTCGGTGAAACGGGGCTCCCTCACGAAGGCCAGCGCCTTGACGCGCAGCTCCTCCAGCCAGCCGGCCAACTGGCGCTCGATCGCGCCGCCGTCGGCGAGACGCGTCTTCCAGCCATCGAGCTCGGCCAGTACGGCGGGCGACTCGGGCAGATTGCGGATCGCGCCCCTCAGCGTCTCCAGAAGCATCTCGCGCAGCGGATGATCCTCTCGCTGCTGCATCTCCGCTAGCGTGCCGACGATCGCGTTCTGCAGCAGGCCGCCGATCTTCTCTTCATCCATGAAGGAAATAAACGCGTTCACGGCAAAGCCCATCAATCCGCCGACCTGCAAATTCTGCAGCGCCGCTGCGCCGATGATGCCGAGCTGCCTCCGCGTCTCCTCGCGGGAAGCGAGCCCCCCCGCCTTGTCGATCAGAAAAGCCAGCGCCTTCTCCTCGTAGCCCCTCGCCAGCGCTTCGTCGCTCATCTTTCGCAGCAGGCCGGCCGTATCGAGCTCGCGCAGCTTGGACTCCAGTGCACGCGCGGCCATCGGGACGATCCGGTCCATCGGCAGGCGCTCCAGCGCGAACTCGCTCACGCGAACGGACACGGCAGCGACGTCCTCCCGATGCGTCTCGAGCAGATCGAGCAGCCGCTCGCCGATCTTGAACTCGGCGGTCTTGGTGACGATGCTCTCCTTGGTAAGCAGCTCGGTCTCGATCGCCTGGATGAGCGAGCGAACGACTTTGTCCCGGTTGCGCGGCAGCAGCGCCGTATGTGGGATCGGGATGCCGGGCGGGTGCCGGAACAGGGCGGTGTCCGCGAACCAATCGGCGAGTCCGCCCACGAGCCCGGCTTCAAAGCCGCCGTGGAGCAGGGCGCTGCCCCACCCTCCGAAGGGGAATGTGGCCAGGTATCCCGCCCCCATGACGCCAAGAGAGATGGCGGCCGTATGCTTAGCTTGTCCGGGCATGTTCGGTAGACTCCTTCAGCTTCTGTATTCTATGTATATATGATACCCAAAAAGAGAACGGACGGGGAAGCGCGGGATTCCCCCGTCTTCTCCGTCCGTCCGTCGAGCGTGCTCGCGTCACTTGGCTTCGGCGCCCGATACGGGACCGCCGTCCAGCGGCAGCTCGGGCAGTTGCTTGACGTAGCTGTTCGACATATTCAGCAGGCGAAGCGCCGCGTTGTACTGCGCCTCCGTAGAGCCGCCTGCGCTGATGCTGTTGTCCTTGACGTTGTAGTTGGTGCCGTCCTCGAACCCGACGCCCGGCAGGAACACCGAGGTGTCGTTGACGAATGAGCCGGTCGGCAGGAAGTGGCGCATCGGCAGCAGGTTGCTCGTGCTGTTCAAGAGATCCTCGCCGAAGTGGATCTGGTCTTTGACCGACACGCCGAGCAGGTTGGCGACCGTCGGCAGGATGTCGATCTGCCCGCCGGTTTGCTCGAAGGTCTTGCCGGACGAGACGCCTGGCGCGTGGACGATGAACGGAATGTTGAACATATCCGTGTAGCCGTACTCCCGGCCGAAGATGCCCTGCATCAGACCTTTTTCTTTGTTGTCCAGCGAGTACAGCGGCAATCCTTGGTGGTCGCCGTAAAATACGATGACGCTGTCGTCCCACAGGCCGCTGGACTTCAGTTCTTCAAGGAACTGCCCCATCGCATAGTCGGCATAGTTCTGAGCCAGAATGTAATTGCCGACGAGCGTGCCGTCGTACTCGGCAGGCAGCTTGATCTTGTCCTTGGCTTCGGGAATCCGGTAAGGATGGTGCGCGCTCATCGAGATGACCATCGCGTAGAACGGTTTATCCTCCGCGTCCATCTTGACGAGCTCGGGCACCGTCTTCGCGTACAGCACTTCATCCGAGGCGCCGAATGCGATATGGTCGTCGTCGCCGTAAAACGCTTGGTCGTAATATTTGTCGAAGCCGATCGCCTTGTACAGCAGCGTACGATTCCAGAACTCCACGCTGTTCGTATGGAACGTCGCCGTGTTGTAGCCGTTCGACGACATCAGCCGCGGCAGGCTCGGCAGCGCCTTATCCATATAATCCGAAGAAGTGGCGGCCTCATGATGCGGCACATACAACGAAGTGTTCACGACGAACTCCGCGTCGGAGGTCGTACCCTGGCCGGCGTTGCTATAAAAGTTATTGAAATAAAAATTGCCGGCAGCCAGCTTGCTGATATTCGGCGTAATCTCCTGGCCGTCGATCGTAAGACCGATCAGGAAGTTCTGGAACGACTCCATCTGCACGACGATCAGGTTCTTCCCCTTCGCGGCGGCCCAGAGCGCCGGATTGACCGGCTGCTCCCCGCCCTTGAGCGCATCGATCGACGGCTGGTTGATCTCCTTCATGTCGATCACTTCTTCATGCTCCGTGGTGTCCGCAAAAATCGTATAAACCTCGTAATTGAGAATGCCCATGCCCTCTGCCTTTTTATTCTCATTCATGCTGGCGTGATTCGGCCAGATGTTGAAGATGCAGAGCGCGGCGGACACGATAAACGTCGCCAGCAGCGCGGTGCGGTTGATCTTGCGCATGCCGATGCTCGTGAAGCGGGCGATATACTTCGGCCGGACCATATAAAACGCGAAAATGATAATATCGATGAAAATGAGCAGGTAGTACGGATCAAGCAGCGAGTAGGTGCTCTCTCCGACCTTCGTCACCTTGTCCGCCTGCTCCAGCGCATGGTAGGTGACGATGACGCCGTAGTATTTGTAATACATGAGTACGGCGAAGTAAAGCAGCGTAATTGACAGATTGACAATCACATAGTAGAGCAGCTTGCGCTTGGACGCGAACCACTCGATCAGGCAGAAGACGATCAGGATAAACGGAATCTCGGTCAGTACCGTCATCCACGAAGGACCGTCGTCAAAGATAACGAACCAAGCCAGCGCGCCCTTTATGAGCAATATCAATGAAAACCATAGGATCGGCTTGGTTTTAATCGCATTCCAAAGTCGCATCTTCGGCACTCCCCTCTTGCAGCATTGCCTTATTTTCATAACGGTATCATGCATGCAAACAGTATTTTTTTGTAATCAGTCTGTAAACAACGTTTTTAATTATGCCTCGAATGGAGCCGCATGTCAAAAGACATAAGCCGCGAAAAAAGCTGAAAATCCGGCGTCTTGAGCGTTCCCGCTGGCCAAATCGAGCTGATATGACCGCATTGGATGGGAATAAATTGAAAAGGCCCGGAATAAATAGGTCCTCACCCATACTTACGCTCCCTTAACATAAACGAAGCAAGCAAGGACAAGGTTCCGTATCGCTTCCTTAAATGCAGCTAAAGCGCCGTGGCTCTTCGTTTCAACTTTCCGCTTTTCATGCAAAAAACGCCCCCTCCTTGGCGTTGCTGCCGCGGAGAGAGCGTCGGTATCACAGCACTTTGGAAAGAAACAGCCGGGTCCGCTCCGTTTGCGGACGCTCGAACAGTTGTTCGGGCGGACCTTCCTCGACGATCGCCCCCGACTCCATGAACAGGATCCGGTCGCCGACCTCGCGCCCGAACCCCCTCTCGTGCGTCACGGCG
>NZ_JAGXJW010000122.1 GCF_019091135.1 Cohnella sp. GbtcB17
CGAGCCATTCTTATTGCTGTCTACATACCACTTGATGATCGTTGCTTCTTTGTTCTCCTCATCCGTATCGGCATCCGTGTACGTATAGCCGCCCGTCAGTGGCTTGCCGACTTCCTGCTCGCCTGTGATCTCCACGTTCGTCGCTACTGGTGCCTCGTTTACAATTATCGAAGTGTCGGTCGCAGGAGAAGAAGGGTTTCCGTTCCCGTTGACCACACTCGCGGTAACTGTAATAGTGCCCATTGCCAGTGAAGACAGGTCTACGGTCTTCGAGTAACCTCCGCTACCATCTACAGTCGTTAAAAAAGTCAGGATCTTGCCTGCGGAGTCTTCTACGGTTAACGTGACCGTATCATTAAGGGACGCCTTGGTCGTCGTTCCCTGAAGAACCACGCTAGATTTCTCTGACCCTGAAAGTTTTCCGTCGCCGCCATCCTCCACGCTTAACGTAATCGTGGGGGAGTCAGCATTCGGGTATACCTTAGGCGTTGTAAATACGCCGCCAGGGGCACCGAAATTAAGCGAGAATTGTCTGCCTACCCCTGTACCATTGTTGAGCGCTCCTGTATTGCCGATCAAGACTTTGATCGTTTGAACCGGCGCCTCGTAATGGGCAATAAAAGAAGCGCTATTCCCGAAGTTTACATCCGCCAAAGAATTAGTAAGACCTGTAAACCGTGTGCGTCCGCCGCTTGCGTTGCTAATCGTTAATTCCGATGTTGCATCGATCTCGTAGCTTGAGAATCCGCCGATTTCGGCATACTCCTGGTAGGAACCGTTATTGCCGTCCAGGTCAATCGCAGTCAGATTGAAGCCTTTCAGATACACAGGATCGCTCGTCCCGCTTCTTACAAAGCTGATCTGAAACAGGATCGCGCCCGCTCCCCCACTTGTAGATATCGTCGGATTAAACCGTCGGAGGATATCGGCAGACTTGTTAGAGGGATCGTCATCCAACAGGTTCAGCGTTGCGGTTGTGTCCTTGCTAACGATCTTGACCAACGCGTCCACCGTTATAACGTTTTTGGTCAGTACATTTGCATAACGATAGACATTGCCGACGGCATAACCCGAAGTATTCCCCGGCTCGGACTGCGGATTTTTCGTCGGCGTTGATTTGGACGTGAAGTCCAGGTAGTCAGTGCTATTCAAAGGCACCAGCAGAGGCTCGGAAGCCGCGCTAGCCTTCGGCGGCGACAATGAAATTGAAGACCCGAGCAGAGTTAGCATCAACAAGTTCAGAAAAAGCCTCTTCATCCATTTCGATTTACTGACGTGGTTCGCTAACATAGAGAATGAATCCCTTCCTTCATAAAAATTAAATGTCGAAAATACAAAGAAAAATTTTCCAACATCCTCCTTTGTACTATTGCTTTCCTACAGTTTCGGGCCTTTTTGACCATTATCGATGATGGTTCTGAACAACTACTGAACAAATAACAGTAAATGCCTTTCATTCTAAAAAAATAGAGCCCGCCCGGTCTCCTACGAGACCTTGAGGACGAGCCCTACGTAAATCGCATTTCTGAACGATATGATATTATTCGATCCGAATCACCTGACTTGCCCCCAGCCCTAGTAACGTCTGCCGCACCGCTGCCCAGACATCCCCAAGCGTCTGCTGCAGCACCCATGCGGAAGACGCCGCCGCCGAGACGGCCAGCCCGTGCCGCCAGGTCAGCGCCGCGCCCGCGATTAGCTGCTCCTGCGCAAAGGGGAGCTCCTCGAGCGCCTTCCTCACCATCTCCAGCAACCCCGACGTCACCCGGTCCGAAAAAACAACAAACGACCCCAGGTGACTGTAATCTCCCCAAGCCCCTTGCGTCGCCATCCGCTGCAAGCCAGGTCGAATCAGTTGCCGTTGATGATGGATCAGTTCACCCTCGTAATAAACGGACAAGCGATTGTCCAACGACTCGTACTGAAAAGCCTCTCCCCGCAGCATCCTCCCCGGGCACAGCACCTCGCCCTGTATCCAGACGGCGCCGGGAGCCAGCTCGACGACCGTTCGATTGTCGAAGACGGCGTCCCGGTAGAGCATGACGGGCTTCATCATCGTCTCCACGACGGCGCCGGCACCGATTCGATAGCGGCTCTCCATCGATGCGGCCTGGCCGGGCCCGCACGGGTGAACCTTCGTGAAGCCTTGGTTCGTCAGCACCAGATGCGTATCGGCCTCCGCCTCCCAGTTCAGTTCATACCGGTCGCCCTCCAGCATGCCCGGCGAAGCGTCCATCAGCATGACGCCAAGCGCGCCTCCTTCGGGAAACGTCTTGGCGATCTTGATCGGCGACGTGCAGTAGCGGCGAGCCAGAACGGTCTCGCCGCCCCGTAGCTCAGCCGCAGCCTCCAGCACGGAAAGGCGGCCGGCACCCCCATCAGTGATAGCTGTGCTCGATGCCATGTGCATTCTCGTATTCGTGCGCGAGCCAGCCGACGATCTCTTCCACCCCGTCGCCGGCCCGCAGGTTGGAAAAGACGAATGGCCGATCGCCGCGCATCCGCTTGGTGTCCGCCTCCATGACCGCCAGGCTGGCGCCGACATGCGGAGCGAGATCGGTCTTGTTAATGAACAGCAGGTCGGAGCGCATGATGCCAGGACCGCCCTTGCGCGGAATTTTCTCCCCCTGCGCGACGTCGATAATATAAATGAAGCGATCGGCTAGTTCCGGGCTGAACGCCGCGGTCAGGTTGTTGCCGTCGCTTTCGTTGAGAATGAGCTGCAGCTCGGGGAATCGCTCTTCAAGCTCGGTCACGGCCTCGAAGTTCATGGAAGCATCCTCGCGAACGGCCGTATGCGGTCAGCCGCCCGTCTCCACGCCGATGACGCGCTCTTCGGGCAGCACGCCCGTGGCCAGCAGGATGCGTGCGTCTTCCTTCGTGTAAATATCGTTCGTGATCACGCCGAGACTGTACCGCGACTTGAGCTCGCGCGCGATATTTTCGAGCAGCGCGGTCTTCCCCGATCCGACGGGGCCTCCGATGCCGATGCGCATGGGGCGCGAGCCCTCGAACGCTGGCTGTAACCACTCTGGGTGATGGTGGCCCGGTCCTTTTCCTTGGCACATTTCGCATTCCTCCTATTAAATAGTCATGCGTTAAATAGGCTTGCGTCGTCTCCTCATGACGCTCAGGACATGAACAGTCGAGAGTACAGCGTCTCGTGCCGGATCGCGCCGATCTCGCTCAACGGCGCGTTCGTGTAGGCTTCCTCCGGAGCCAGCTCCCGCGCAATGCGCCAGCCCTCGTCGATCGCGGGACCGAGCTTGGCGATGAGCGCCTGACATTCGGTCTGCCCGATAGGCAGCAGCCGCAGTGCACTGCTCGTCGCCGTGACGACGCAGGCGTACAGATAGCCCTGCACCGCTTGCTCGAGCGGCAGCCCGAGCTGCCGGCAGACGAAGCCGTGCACCAGCGGATGCGTGGCGAGGCAGTCTCCGGCTTCGCATGCCGCGAGCAAGACCGACCAGTCGAGCGCGGGATGGATCGAGACGGCCAGCTGGAGCAGGCGCCGTCCCATTTTCTCCGCGCCCGCACGGGATTCGCTTCCTGCCCGCTGCAGGTGGACGAGCCGCTCCGCGCGCCACGCACGCGTCCAATCCCCATCCTCTGCTGCCTCATACACTGCCTTGACGGCCATGGCGTCCGCGGTCGACCAGCTCTGCAGGAGCATCGTGCGAATATACTGCTCAAGCTCCCGCATGTCGGCGACGAGGCCGTCCTGCACCGCAGCCTCAAGGCCGAACGAATGCGCGAATCCGCCGATGGGCAGCGCGGAGTCGAGCAGCTGCTGGACCGCGAGCCATCGAATCATAGGCGCCGACTCCTCCCGCCCTAGAATAAAAAGTATCGCTGCGCCATCGGCAGCCGCTCGGCCGGCTCGCAGACGGCGGGCACGCCGTCCACCGTCACCGCGTACGTCTCCGGGTCCACCCGAATATCGGGCGTCGCATCGTTCAGGATCATGTCCGATTTGGAGACGCTGCGGCAGTTGCGCACAGGCTCGATCCGCTTGCGCAGCCCCAATCTTCCCGCCAAGCCGCTATCGTAAGCCGCCTGCGAGACGAACGTAATCGCGCATCGCTCGACGGCTCGGCCGTAGGCGGCAAACATCGGTCTGCCCATGACCGGCTGAGGCGTCGGGATCGACGCGCCGGGATCGCCCATCTGCGCGTACGCGATGCTCCCGCCCTTCAGGACGAGATCAGGCTTGACGCCGAAAAAGGCGGGCGACCAGACCGCGAGGTCGGCGAGCTTGCCCGGTTCGATGGAGCCGACGAGATGCGAGATGCCGTGCGTAATAGCAGGGTTGATCGTGTACTTGGCGATATAGCGCCTGATCCGAAAGTTGTCGCTGTCCGTGTCCGTCTCAAGCGGTCCCCGCTGCCGCTTCATCTTGTCCGCCGTCTGCCACGTGCGCAGGATGACCTCGCCTACGCGCCCCATCGCCTGCGAATCGGAGCTGATCATGCTGAATACGCCCATATCGTGCAAAATGTCCTCCGCGGCGATCGTTTCGGGCCGAATGCGGGAGTCGGCGAAGGCGACATCTTCGGGAATGCGGCTGTCGAGGTGATGGCAGACCATCAGCATGTCCAGGTGCTCCTCGATCGTGTTGACCGTGAATGGGCGCGTCGGGTTGGTGGACGAGGGCAGCACGTTGGGATGCGAAGCCGCGCGGATAATATCCGGCGCATGTCCGCCGCCCGCGCCTTCCGTATGATAGGTGTGGATCGTCCTTCCGCCGATGGCGGACAGCGTATCCTCCAGAAAGCCCGCCTCGTTCAGCGTGTCGGTATGGATCGCGACCTGCACGTCGTACGCGTCGGCCACGCGCAGGCACGTATCGATCGCGCGCGGCGTCGTGCCCCAGTCCTCATGCAGTTTGAGGCCGATTGCACCCGCTTCGATCTGCTCGACGAGCGGCGCTTCGAACGACGCGTTTCCTTTTCCCGTGAACCCCAGATTCATCGGAAAAGCCTCCGCGGCCTCCAGCATCCGCCGCAGATGCCAGGCGCCGGGCGTGCGAGTCGCAGCGTTGGTCCCGGTCG
>NZ_JAGXJW010000123.1 GCF_019091135.1 Cohnella sp. GbtcB17
CGTCGCGGCGGAGATGGCGGACGACATCGCGGACATGTACGCGGGCAAGATCGTCGAATACGGCCGGGCGCGCCAGATTCTGTCCGCGCCGTCGCATCCGTATACGGTCGGGCTGATCGAAGCGACGCCGAAGCGGGGCCAGCGCGGCAAGCTGCCGGCGATCCCGGGCCAGCCGCCGCTCATCACGGCGATGCCGGAAGGCTGCGCGTTCGCCGACCGCTGCTCGCATTCGCAGGACGCCTGTCGGGCTTCGCAGCCGTCGTTCACGACATACGGCGAATCGCATGGCGCCGCCTGTCACCTGCTGCAAGGCGCGCAGCCGATCGCGCAGTAATGTAAAGTTGGAGCAGGGCAGTCGGCATCTTAGCAAGATGCAGTCCCATTTCCGATTTCATTTTCCAATCTAAATAGACAGAATAATCAGATAAAAAGAGGCGAACATCGCCAACCGGAGGGGTAAGATGAGAACCATGCGCAAGCCGAAAGTTCTGACCCGCAAGCTGTGGAAGCCGCTATTCGCCGCAATGACCGCCGCCATTCTGCTCCTGCTCGCTGCCTGCGGAGACAACGACAATGCCGCATCCGGAGGCGCCGCATCCAGCGGCAGCGGTGGCTCCGCCAAGGAGCAGACGCTCATCATCGGGATGTCCGCCGCGAATCTGCCGGTGCCTGATACGTATCCGACCGAAGGGTACGAGGGCTTCCGCTTCGTCGGCTTCCAGATTTACGACGCGCTGGTCAACTGGGATTTGTCCAAGAGCGACGCGCCTGCGGCGCTGAAGCCGGGGCTCGCCGAATCGTGGGAGACGTCGGACAGCGACAGCACGATGTGGACGTTCCACCTACGCCAAGGCGTCACCTTCACCGACGGCAAGCCTTTTAACGCCGACGCCGTTATCTTCGCCCTCGACAGGATCCACAACAAGGACAGCGAATTCTACGATGCCCAGCTCGCGGGCAACAGCGCCAGCGGCTTGCGCTACGTCGCTTCGTATGCCAAGGTCGACGACAATACGATCACGATCAAGACAACCGTTCCCTACAGCTTCCTCCCGTACGATCTGACGAATATCCTGATCGGCAGCCCGGACGCGATCAAGGCCAGCGGCAAAAATTTCGCCTCCCAGCCGGTCGGCACCGGACCGTTCAAGTTCGTGAGCATGAAGCAGGGCCAGGAGATGGTGCTCGCCAAAAACGAAAGCTACTGGGGCGGCGCGCCGAAACTCGACAAGATCGTCCTGCGCCCGATCAGCGACCCGTCCGCGCGTCTCGCGGCCATCCAGTCCGGCGAAGTAGATTGGGCCGAGGTGCCGCCGACCGAGTCGATCGAGCTGCTGAAGTCGGCCGGCTATCAAATCCTGACCAACCCCTATCCGCATATCTGGCCTTATGTGTTGAACGTACAGGACGGTCCCTGGAAAGACGTTCGCGTACGCCAGGCCGCCAACTACGCGATCGACCGCGAAGGTATGAGCACCGCGCTGCTCGGCGGCGCAGCGAAGCCGGCGACCCAGCCGATGTACGAAGGCCACGCCTGGTACAACGACGCGGCCGAGCCCTACAGCTACGATCCTGAGAAAGCGAAGCAGCTGCTTGCCGAAGCGGGTTATCCGAACGGTTTTCAAACAACGTTTATCGTGCCGACGAGCGGCTCGGGCAACATGTGGCCAATTCAGATGAACGAGTACGTGCAGAAAAACCTCAAAGCTGTCGGCATCGACGTGAAGATCGAATCGATCGAATGGCAGTCGCTGCTGACCTCTTACATCCAAGGCTTCCCGAAGGACAAGGAAGTGGGCGCCTACAACATCTCGCTGCCGACGATCTCGCCTTCCTTCTACTCCACCTTCTTCGCGACATCGGCCATTTTCCCGAACGGCATCAACATCGGCGGCTACTCGAACCCCGACTACGACGCGCTGCTCGACAAGGCCATGGCCGAGTTCGACAAGACGAAGCAGGACGAATACCTGAAGCAGGCGTCCAAAATTTTGGCCGACGACGCGCCTTGGATCTACGTCGTACACGACCTCAATCTCCGCGCGCTGGCGCCCAAGGTGAAGGGCTTCGTGCAGCCGGAGTCCTGGTTCGCGGACCTGACGACGATCTCGATCGAATAAGCCGGGCAACGCCAACAACTTAACGGAAGCTCACGGAAGGAGCTGCATCTATGGCCTCATTCGTCTGGAAACGAATCCTGCTCATGATTCCGACGCTGCTCGGCGTATCGATCGTCGTATTTCTGATGCTGAAGATCGTGCCGGGAGACCCGGTCAACGCGATCATGCCGCCGGACGCCTCCGAGTCGGAGCGTGCGCTCGTGCGGGCGCAGCTCGGACTCGACAAGCCGATGGCCGTCCAGTACGTGTACTGGCTCGGCAATGTCGTGCAGGGCGACCTCGGCGACTCGGTCGCACGCCGCCTGCCGGTCACCGATATGCTGCTGCCCGCCTTCAAGAACACGCTGCTGCTGACGGCCGCCGCCGCGCTGGCTTCCTTTATCGTCGCGCTCATCGTCGGCGTCTACAGTGCGTACCGACCGAAGTCGAAGCTCGCCTCGCTGTTCAACGGGCTGAGCCTCGCGAGCATCGGCCTGCCGAACTTCTGGGCCGCGCTCATCCTGATCGGCGTCTTCTCCGTCACGCTCGGCTGGCTGCCCTCCTCGGGCATGTCCAAGGTCGGCGGCGGCGGATTCGGGGATACGATCAACCACCTGATCCTACCGGCGGCCGCCACGGCGCTTGCCAGCGTCGGGGTGCTGACCCGTATGGTCCGTTCGACCGTATCGGGCGTGCTGCAGCAGGACTACATCTTCGCGCTGAAGGCCAAAGGCGTCCGGCCGTTCACCATCCTGCGCCACGTGCTGCGCGGCGGCATGCCGACGATTCTGAACGTGACCGGTCTCCAGTTCGGCGCGCTGCTCGCGAGCTCGGTGCTCGTGGAGACGGTATTCTCCTGGCCGGGCGTCGGGCAGGTCATCTATCAGGCGATCGGGCAGCGGGACTTCCCCGTCGTGCAGGCCGGCGTCCTGTTCATCGCCGTCGCCTTCGTCCTGTTGAACCTCATCGTCGACGCCGTGCATGCGGCGATGGATCCCCGGGTGCGGCAGGCTTAACGCCACCCCCACATCATCTTCCCAAAGGAGGAGCGCCCATGTCGCTTCAAGCCACCGCGGCCGCGGACCCTAAGGACCTTGCAGCATCCGCAGCGAGCCGCGAGCCCTCCCGGGCCGCCGTCGTCTTCGCCGCCTTTGCGAGGCGCAAGATCGCGCTGGCCGCGCTGATCGTCCTGCTCGTCATCGTCCTCGCCTGCCTGCTCGCGCCCTGGGTCGCGCCCTACGACCCGAGCGCCGGCGAGGTCACCGACCGCCTGCAGAAGCTCGGCGCGCCGGGCCATCTCCTCGGCACGGACGAACAGGGCCGCGACATCCTGTCCCGCGTCCTGTACGGCGGCCGCCTGAGCTTGCTGTCCGGCGTGCTGCCCGTGCTGCTCGCCAGCATTCTCGGCGGCGGCCTGGGCATCGCCGCCGGCTACTTCGGCGGGTGGACCAACACGATCATTATGCGGGCGCTGGACATCGTGTTTTCGTTTCCCGCCATCCTGCTCGCGATCGGCATCTCGGCCGCGCTCGGGCCGGGCATCACGAACATCATCATCTCGGCGACCGTCGTCTTCATCCCGCCGATCGCCCGCATTGCGGAGAGCGCGGTGAAGGAGGTGCGCAAGGAGGAGTTCATCGAGGCGGCCCGCTCCAGCGGCGCGAGCGCGCTGCTGATCATCCGGGCGCACATTTTGCGCAACATTTTCGCCAAAGTATTCGTCTTCGCCACCTCACTCATCGGCGTGTGCCTCATGGTCGCCTCCGGCCTCAGCTCCCTCGGCCTGGGCGTGTCGCCGCCGACGCCTGAATGGGGCTTCATGCTCAACAACCTCAAGCAGCTCATTTTCATCAATCCGGCCGTCACCATCGTGCCCGGCGCGTTCATCTTCCTGACCTCGCTGTCGCTAAACCTGGTGTCCGACGCCTTGAGCGACGCGCTCGAACTCAAACGATAGGAGGCATCCGCCATGGCGATCCAACAAGCGAACGCCGTAACGGCGCTTCGGACGACGCTTCAGAACGCCTTCGGCCGGGCCGACATCCTGGAGGTCAACGGCATCGGCAAAACGTTTCCCATCCGCGACATGCTGGGTCGGCGCAAGGGCGGCGTCTCCGCCGTCGACGGCGTCTCGTTCACGCTGCCCAAGCAGGGGACGCTCGGCAGCGTGGGCGAGTCCGCCTGCGGCAAACCCACGCTCGCACGGCTGCTCATGCGGCTCATCGAGCCGGATCGCGGCGAAGTCAACTACGAGGGCACGAACGTGCTCTCGCTAAAAGGCAAGGCGATGAAGCAGGCCCGCACCAAGATGCAGATGGTGTTTCAAAATCCGTACTCGTCGCTCGATCCGCAAATGTCCGTGCTGGACAACGTGGCGTTCCCGCTGCTGGCGAACGGCGCGACCAAGGCGCAGGCGCGGGAGCGCGCGCATCATTATCTCGACGCGGTCGGGCTGTCCCGCACGCACGCGGACCGGCTGCCCGGCAGTCTCAGCGGCGGCCAGCGGCAGCGGGGCGCGGACGCCCGGGCGCCGGCCCACGAGCCCGAGAGTGGCATCGCCGCCGGGG
>NZ_JAGXJW010000124.1 GCF_019091135.1 Cohnella sp. GbtcB17
TTCCCGGCACGTTCGTGTGCGCCAGCTCGTCGACGAGCACGACTTCGGGATGACGCGCGACGATCGCCTCCGTATCCATCTCCTCGAGCCGCGCCGACTGGTAGTCGATCTGGGCTCTCGGCACGATCGGCAGACCGCCGACCTGGGCCGCCGTTTCCTTCCTGCCATGCGTCTCCAGCAGGCCGATGACGACGTCCACGCCTTTGGCCTGCAGGCGGTTTCCCTCCTGCAGCATCTTGAAGGTTTTGCCTACGCCGGGCGCCGCTCCGATGTACACCTTAAAGGTACCGTGGCGGAGCGTCTCGATTTTCCGTTCGATCTCGCCGGAACTCAGGCGGCGGAAACGGTCCGCTTCGGCGCGCGGCTTCGGCTTGATCGGCAGGATGCGCTCGCCCGCGTGAGCGGCGCGATCGGCCATGACGAACACGTCGATATTCCTCGTTTTTCGCAGCACGCGGTTCGCGATGGAGCCCTGCCATTTTTCTTGCCAGCGGTTCTGGTTGGAATGCCCCATGACGATGCGCGTGACCTTGTTGTCGACGGCATAGCGCACGAGCAGCGCCGGCAGCTTGCGCGCATGCGGCAGCGGCAGCTCTTCGAACCGGGCACCCACCTTCTCGACCAGCTTCTGAATCGACCGCTTAAACGTCTGCTGCTCCTTCGTCAGCGCCCGCCTCGGCCGCACGAACGTCGCCACGATCAGCTCGCCGTTCAGCCTTCTGGCGATCTGCTGCCCTCTGCGCACGTGTAGTGAGCCGTTCCAGTGATATTGGGCCGCGACCAGAATCCGCTCCGCGGCGCCGGACGGACCGACGAGCCCGAGCTCCTCGCGATGCTTCTCGAGCGAATCGTTCACGCCCTCGGCCATGAGCCGCAGCGCGATTTCTCTCAGCACGCCAAGATTGCCCCGGCGGCACATCGCCGGATGACGCCGCTCGCCCAGGATGCCTTCGTCGATCCGCTTCAGCATCGTCTCCGGCGACACATCGATCAAACGCACCTCGTCCGCCAGCTCCAGCGTATCGGAGGGCACCGTCTCCTCGGCGCGGATGCCGGTGAGCTTGTAGACGATCTCGCCTTCGTCCGCCAGCTCGTAGACGTTAATCGTCGCGATGACGCCGATGCCGCGGTCCATCAGATAAAGAATGTCTTCAAGCCGCGTCTTGAACCTCGCGCCCTCCCGGTTGCGATGGGCGAGGTCGTCGACGAGCACCACCTCCGGATTGCGGGCGACCAGGGCGTCGAGCGGCAGATCCTTCCGCTCCCGGCCGTCCTTCCACCAATGGATGCTCGGCACCCGTTCGAGCGCCAGCGTCTGCTCGACCGTTTCCGACCGCTGCATCGTCGATACCGCGCTGATGACGACGTCGATCCCCTGCTGCTTCAGCTGATTGCCTTCCCGCAGCATGTGATACGTTTTGCCGGAGCCGCTGACCGCCCCGATGATGATCTTCAGCCGTCCCCGATGCAGCTTGGAAATGGCGTATAAAATCTCCTCCGGCGTTTTCCGCCGATATTCCGTCACCCGCTCTCCGCCTCCCCGAGCGATCGGATCGCGTGGCGGTTCAGAAATTGCTCGACGACCTGATTAAAAGCTTCCGGCCGGCACAGGTTGCTCGGACCGCGTGCGTCCGCGATGACGGCCAGCCCCGCTTGGGGCAGGCAGGCGACGAGCTCCTCCATGCAGGCGATGCCGTAGTCCGTATAATCGCCCGCCACGCCTAACGCCGGACCACGGAACGCCGTTAAATGATCCGTGTAATCGATCCGCCTGGTCGCCAGCCGCTGCCGGTACAGCTCGCGGGGCCTTCGGTCCAGCACGTTCCGCCGGAGCTCGTCGTAGGCTGGCGCCCATCTCTGATAGGCAAGCCGCAGCGAGGGAAGAAGCAGCTCGCCGGGCGCATAGTAGTCGAGCCAGCTCATATACGCCGCCGCCAGCTGGAGCTTGCCATAGACGGTGGACGATTCGATGCGGCAGAAGCTGTCGGCGATGACGATCGCAGCCGCCCGTTCGGGGTACTGCGCGGCGATCCGCTGCACGATCAAGCCGCCATAGTCGATGCCGACGAACACGGCTTGGCGAATGCCGAGCGAATTGAGCAGCAGGATCAGATCGAGGCACTGGGTATCGATGATATTGTCGGGGGATTGGCGAAGCTCGCCCGACCGCCCGTTGCCGCGCAGGTCGCAGGCGATCGTCCGGTATCGCTTGGAAAAGTGGTCGAGCTGCGGTTTGAACATGCGGTGGTTCCACCCGTGTCCATGAATGAAAAGAATCGTTGTGCCGCTTCCTTGCATCTCGTAGTAGATCGACGTTCCGTTAAGCCTGGCGACCGGCAAAG
The DNA here is from genome assembly GCF_019091135.1 of Cohnella sp. GbtcB17. Lineage (GTDB taxonomy): Bacteria > Bacillota > Bacilli > Paenibacillales > Paenibacillaceae > Cohnella. Next base: position 2,343 of record NZ_JAGXJW010000124.1, read on the forward strand.
CCATACACCTCGTTTATTTGCGAAATTAGATAAAGACCATTGGACGCACGATCGCCCCGTCCCGCGACAGACGCGCGGGGAGGGCGGATCAGGACGTTATTTGCCCAGCTTTTCCTTCAAAGCCAGATTCAGCTTCAGCACGTTCACCCGCTTGTCCCCGAAGACGCCCAGGTCGCGGTCCTCCGTATAGGCGTCGACCAAAGACGTCAGCTCGGCGGCGGACAGGCCGGTCAGCTTGCCAATCCTCGGAATCTGTACTAGTGCCGACTGCGGCGTAATATGCGGGTCGAGCCCCGAGCCCGAGTTGGTGATGAGTGCGATCGGCAGCCGGTCGACCGGCACGTCCGGATTGTCCTTCTGCCACTGCGCGATCGATGCCTTGACCCTGGCGAGCAGGTCCGGATTCGAAGGCGCGTAGTTGTTCGAGCCGGAAGCCACCGCCTTGTTGTCGATGCTCGATACGCGTCCCTGAAAGTAGCTCGGGTCGGCGAAGGACTGACCGATCAGTTCGGAGCCTACCACGTTGCCCGCCTTGTCCTTGAGCAGGCTGCCGTTCGCCTGATGTGGAAACAGCAGCTGTGCGAGCCCGGTGCTGACGAGCGGATAAACAATCCCGCACAAGAAGATAAACAGCAGGCTTAAGCGAATGGCGATCCAAAGCATCGAGCCGCCGGAGCGCTCTTCCTCGCCGCCTTGCAGATCCTGCGCAAGCGTAGCCATGGCCGATTCCTTCTTTCATTAATGATTAATAGGTTTAATCGCCTGCGCTGGCGCGACCGCGCTTCAGATCCAGGCGTGAACAATCAGGTCGATCAGCTTGATGCCGATAAAAGGAGCCACGACGCCGCCCGCGCCGTAGACGAACAGATTGCGGCCGAGCAGGCGCGCGGCGCTCATCGGGCGATAAGCGACGCCCTTCATGGCGAGCGGGATAAGCAGCGGAATAATAATGGCGTTAAAGATTAACGCCGACAAGATCGCCGACAGCGGCGAACCGAGCCGCATGACGTTCAGCGCGTCCATCTCGGGGATCGCCAGCATGAACATCGCCGGAATGATGGCGAAGTATTTGGCGATATCGTTGGCGATACTGAAGGTCGTCAAGGCGCCGCGCGTCATGAGCAGCTGCTTGCCGATCGCGACCACCTCGATGATCTTGGACGGGTCCGAATCGAGATCGACCATGTTGGCCGCTTCCTTGGCGGCCGTCGTGCCGCTGTTCATCGCGAGGCCCACGTCGGCCTGCGCGAGCGCCGGCGCGTCGTTCGTGCCGTCGCCGGTCATCGCGACCAGCTTGCCGTCGGCCTGCTCGCGGCGGATGACCGCGATCTTGTCCTCCGGCTTGCTCTCCGCGATGAAGTCGTCGACGCCCGCCTCCCTGGCGATCGTCGCCGCCGTCAGCGGATTGTCGCCCGTGCACATGATCGTCTTGATGCCCATCGCGCGGAGCTGGTCGAACCGCTCCTTCATCCCCGGCTTCACCGTATCCTTCAGGTAGATGACGCCGAAGATTCGGTCGTCGACCGCCACGGCCAGCGGCGTGCCGCCCTCCGAAGCGATGCGGTCCGCCTGCTTGCCCAAATCGCCCGGGACCGCGCCGCCCCGCGCCGCCGCCCATTTGTGGACGGCGTCGACGGCGCCCTTGCGCACGCGGCGTCCGTCCAACAGATCGATGCCGCTCATGCGCGTCTCCGCCTTGAATTCGACGAAGCCGCCGCCGTCGGCAAGCGAGGCGTCGAACGCCTTTTCGTTTTTCCTCATCCACTCCAGCACCGAGCGGCCTTCCGGCGTCTCGTCCTGCAGGGACGCGATCGCCGCCCAGGCGGCCGTCTCGTCAATCCCGGCGCCGCCCACGGGGACGATGTCGCTTGCCATCCGGTTGCCGAAGGTAATCGTACCCGTCTTGTCGAGTATCATCGTGTTGATGTCGCCCGCGGCCTCGACCGCCTTGCCCGACATCGCGAGCACGTTGAACTGCGTCACCCGGTCCATGCCGGCGATGCCGATCGCCGTCAGCAGCCCGCCGATCGTCGTAGGGATGAGGCAGACCAGCAGCGCGATCAGCACGGGCACCTCCAGCTTGACGTCTACGTAGGACGCGATCGGCCCGAGCGTGACGACGACGATGAGGAAAACGAGCGTCAGGCTGATGAGCAAGGTGTCCAGCGCGATCTCGTTGGGCGGCTTCTGCCGCTTGGCGCCCTCGACCAGCGCGAT
>NZ_JAGXJW010000125.1 GCF_019091135.1 Cohnella sp. GbtcB17
TCAAATGAAAAACCTCCTAAAATCTCGCCGTAAATCGGCGAATGACAACATTATAGCCGATTCCCTGTCAAGACGCAATATGTGAATTTTATGTCTCATTTTGTCTACGCATGGCGCCGCAGCCGCTAGCCTCTTTTGCGGAGCGTCAGCACGCGGCTCTCGCGCGGCACGAACGGCAGGCTACTGGGAACGAACGCGGCATCGGCCTCGGAAGCCAGCGCGCGGAGCAGGCGATCGAGATAAGGTACCGGCTCCCAAGCCAGCGTGACGAGCGGATAGATCCGAACCTCACCGCCTGGCGCGGCGATCCGCAACAGCTCGCGCAGCGCCTCTTCGTGGAACCGCTCGCCAAATTGGTCCGCATACAAAAATAAAAAATGGCTGCATACGACAAGTGAGAACATATCGTCCTCGAACGGCAATCGCGGCAAAGACGCGGCCAGGTACTTCCCTCCGCCCGCCTCCGACTGAAAATGGTCGGCGAACGCTTCTAGCGAAGCCTCGCGCATGCGCCTGTGACACTCCGGCGATCCGTAATAGCTCCAGTCGTAAACATGGGCCATGGCGGCGATTTTGGCAGAGGACGTATCGATCTCCCTGGCTGCCGCGGCCACGATCGCCTGCCGGTCTCCTTCGTAAAAAGGATCCGCAGCGAAGGCGTCGATCCCTCGCGCGCACAGATGCGCCGTGAAGGAAGAAGCGCCTCCCGCCACATCCAATACTTTGCCTCCAAGCAGCTTGTCGGTCTCGATCCCGAACATCCGCTCGTATTCTTCGTACGACCGGCATGTCGAAGCGACCCCCGTCTGGGGGTATGCGGGCGTTTTCTCCATAGATGCGCTCGTCTCCTCTCGTCTGTTCAAGCTCGTCTCGTCTGATCTCTTCTCGGCCCCTGCGGGTTAATGTTACTTTGCCACCGCGGCCTTCGGCTGTCAACCCTTCCTTGTGCCTCGATTTTCCCGTCGGACCGCGGGCCGACATTGATTTCTGCCCTCATCTCTTCTATAGTCATGAATAACGGCTTCGCCGTATCACAATCGGCACAGGAGCTGCCGGACGGGAGGCGTTAACCATGTTTGCCAAGCACGTCATTTACAAAAACGACCATTACAACATGCTGACCGTGGAGGTCCAGGGTAAGACACTTGTCGTGCGCCAGATTTCGGACCAGTGGGGCGAGGAGTGTCACAAGTTTCTAAGCCGCCCCGAGATGATGCATTGGGCCGAGAGACACCTTGTCGCGGAGGACTTCCCGGGCGGAGAGCAGCAGCTGGCCGAAGTGATGAACAGCCTGCGCAACGTTTAAGCGCGGGCTGCCGCCAGCCGCCGGGAAAGGAGGACGCGACCTTAATGGACTACAGCGCCACGCTGATTTACGCCATCGCGGCATTCGGGCTCGCAGCCGTGCTCATCTGGCAGCGCGACCACGTGCCTGCCAAGCTCCGCAGAGGTCTCGCGACCGTCTCGCTGGTGCTCGTGGCTTTCGCTTTTTTTCTGATCGTATATGCATTCTTCTCTGCGGGCAGCGCCTGAAGCCGGCCTCATGAAGCAGGCCTGGACCGGATATACTACGTCGGATTGCCATTCGTTGCTAAACGGAGGTCCGTCCGATGAAAATACCCGTAAAGCCGCTGGCCGCGCTGCTCTCTGCCGCGCTGCTGTCCGCGACATGCGTGCAGGATCAGACCCGGGCGCAGTCCGGGGACGCCGCCGACCGAGGCGGCAGCAAGGCGACGATCGCGCAGGCCGAAGCCCGCGGCAAATCCAACGTACCGAGGAGGCTAACCAAAATGAACGAAGTGCTCAAACGCAGCGAAGTGCCCGCCGAACACCGCTGGCACCTGGAGGACATTTACCCGGACCAGGCGGCCTGGGACCGCGAATACGCGCAAGTGCGCGAGCAGATCGGCGAGATCGCATCCTACCAAGGCAAGCTGAAGGACGCAGCCGCCATCTCCGCCTGCTTCGCCAAGGACGACGAGCTGTCGCTTCTGACGGAACGCCTCTACGTCTACGCGAACATGCGGAGCCATGAGGACATGGCCGATTCCAAATATCAGGCGCTCTCCGAGAAAGCGAAAAAGCTGAGCGTCGAGGCCGGCGAAGCGACCTCTTATATTACGCCGGAAATTTTGAGCCTGTCCGAGGATACGCTCAAGGGGATTATCGCGGATCCGTCGCTCAAGCCTACATACAGGCGCACGCTCGAAGAGATGCTGCGGCGCAAGCCTCATACGCTCTCCAAGAGCGAGGAGTCGCTGCTTGCGCAGGTCGGCAACCTGTCCCAGGCGCCGAATACGATTTTCGGCATGCTGAACAACGCCGACATGAAGTTTCCGAAGGTGAAAAACGAAAAAGGCGAGGAAGTCGAGCTGACGCACGGCCGCTACATCCAGTTCCTCGAGAGCCGCGACCGCGGCGTACGCGAGGCGGCGTTCAAGGCGGTGTACGACACGTACGGCAAGTGGCGCAACACGCTCGCCGCGACGCTGAACGCGAACGTGACCAAAAACCTGTTTTACGCGCACGCCCGCCATTATCCGTCCGCCCTCGAGATGTCCCTGTTCGGCGACAACATCCCGGTGAGCGTCTACGACAATCTGATCTCGACCATCCACGAGCATCTGCCGCTCATGCATCGCTACATGGCGCTGCGCAAAAAGCTGCTGAAGGTCGACGAGCTTCATATGTACGACCTGTTCGCGCCGCTCGTCGAAGAGTTCGATATGGACATCGGCTACGAGGACGCCAAGAAAACCGTACACGACAGCCTGAAGCCGCTCGGCGACGACTATCGCAAGGTGCTGCAGGAAGGCTTCGACAAGGGCTGGATCGACGTCTACGAGAACGAGGGCAAACGCAGCGGCGCATACAGTTGGGGCGCTTACGGCACGCATCCGTACGTGCTGCTCAACCACAAGGACAACCTGAACAGCATGTTCACGCTCGCGCACGAGATGGGACACGCGCTGCACTCGTACTATTCCGACGAGAGCAACGAGTACCGCGACGCGCAGTATACGATCTTCCTCGCGGAAGTCGCTTCTACGCTGAACGAGGCGCTGCTCATGGATTACCTGCTGGACAAGTCGAAGGACCCGAAGGAAAAAATGTACCTGCTCACGTATTACGCGGATCAGTTCCGCACGACGGTGTTCCGCCAGACGATGTTCGCCGAGTTCGAGAAGATCGTGCACGCCAAAGCGGAAGAAGGAGAATCGCTCACGCCGGAGGAGTTGTCGGCGATCTACTACGATCTGAACGTCAAGTATTACGGCACCGATATGGTCGTGGACAAGGACATCGCGATGGAATGGGCGCGCATCCCCCACTTCTACACGAGCTTCTACGTGTACAAGTATGCGACCGGCTTCTCGGCGGCGACCAGCTTCGCCAAGCAGATTCTGAGCGAGGGCCAACCCGCGGTCGACCGCTATCTCGGCTTCCTGAAGAGCGGCGGCAACGACTACTCGATCAACATTTTGAAAAAAGCCGGCGTGGACATGTCGACGCCCGCTCCGATCGAGCAGGCGCTAAGCGTGTTCGAAAGCTTGATCGAGCAAATGGAGCAGTTAACAGAGAAATAAGACCTATTCATGATGAGACTTTGGAACGCCCGCCGAACGCGGGTGTTCTTTTTTTATACTATGGAACCAAAACTCGGCAGGAATCGAGCCCTATCGACACGAATAGATACACGGAATGTTGACGGGGAGAGGGATAGGATGCTGCGGAAGGACTTGACGTCCGAACAATTGCTGACCATTATATTCGAATATATGGCCAAGATCTCGAGCGAAGCCAAGCTGGACAAGGTGCTCGTGCTGATGGCCAACATGGGCCGCGAGATGATCTTGGCCGACCGCTGCACTGTCTGGCTCATCGACGAAGCGAGCGGCGAGCTGTACACGACTGTCGCCCACGGCGTCAAGGAGATCCGGATCCCGATCGGCTCCGGCCTCGTCGGGCACGCCATCGCAACGGGCGAGCCGGTCATCATCGAAGACGCCCGCCACGATCCGCGCCACAATGCGGAGAACGACCGCAAGACGGGCTACCAGACGAAGTCGATCATCACGATCCCGTTTCGGAACAACGACGGCGAGACGATCGGCGCCTATCAGGCGACCAACAAGATGACCGAGGCCGGCAAGTTCACGGACTACGACATGACCCTGCTGTCGCTCGCCGCCTCCTATGCCGGCAAATCGCTGGAGTCCGTCATGCTGCACCAGGAGATCGCGGACACGCAGCGCGAGATTATCTCCACGATGGGCGAGATCGGCGAGATCCGGTCCAAGGAGACGGGCAACCATGTTCGACGCGTCGCCGAGTATTCGTACGTGCTGGCAAAGGCGTACGGGCTGTCCGATCGCGAAGCCGAGACGCTGCGAGACGTGTCGCCGATGCACGACATCGGCAAGGTCGCGCTTGGACTTGGCGAGGCGTGGGAGCACAATCATCATCAAACGTGGGTAAAGGTAAAAAACGATTGGGATCAGGGCAAGCATATTTTGTCCGCCTGCGAGGGCAGGCCGCATGTGACCGGGAGC
>NZ_JAGXJW010000126.1 GCF_019091135.1 Cohnella sp. GbtcB17
GTCGCAATCCCGAGAATACCCTACTCTTTTTGTGCTTTCTAGGCCAAAAATTGGTACACAAACATTTATACATCATCCGGGAGCGGTGTGGTGGTGCGCGTTAGCGGCATTTCGTGCCGCTAATGGCCCAAGGAGCGGTGTGGCGGCGGGCGTTAGCGGCATTTCGTGCCGCTATTGGCCGAGGAGCTGTGTGGTGGCGGGCGTTAGCGGCATTTCGTGCCGCTAATGGCCCGGGAGCGGTGTGATGGCGGGCGTTAGCGGCATTTCGTGCCGCTAGCGGCCGAGGAGCGGTGTGGTGGCGGGGTTAGCGGCATTTCGTGCCGCTAACGGTCCAAGGAGCGGTGTGGCGGCGGGCGTTAGCGGCATTTCGTGCCGCTATTGGCCGAGGAGCTGTGTGGTGGCGGGCGTTAGCGGCATTTCGTGCCGCTATTGGCCGAGGAGCGGTGTGGCGGCGGGCGTTAGCGGCATTTCGTGCCGCTATTGGCCGAGGAGCGGTGTGGTGGCGGGCGTTAGCGGCATTTCGTGCCGCTAGCGGTCCCGGGAGCGTTGTGGTGGTGCGCGTTAGCGGCATTTCGTGCCGCTAGCGGTCCAGGAGTGGTGAGATGGCGTGCGTTAGCGGCATTTAGTGCCGCTAGCTGTCCAGGGAGCGGTGAGATGGCGTGCGTTAGCGGCATTTCGTGCCGCTAGCGGTCCAGGGAGCACTACCGTAAGGATCGCAGGGGCTTTTCTAAGTCTGTTTACGATTCTTTTCGAATCTGCGGTACACCCAGATGATCGAGGCCAGCCAAAATCCGCTGGCCAGATAACCGCCGATCACGTCGCTCGGGTAGTGGACGCCCAGGTAAATCCGGCTGACGCCGATCGCCAACACGAGCGCCGCGCTAACCGCGATCAGAATCGCTCTTCCCCACAGGACCGGAATATGTCTCCAAAGCAAGTAAGCCGAAATGCCGTACAGGCTGAACGCGCCCATCGAATGCCCGCTTGGGAAGCTATAGCCGGCTGCCTGAATGATCCGGTGTATGTCGGGACGCTCGCGGTGGAACGCCAGCTTCATCACCACGTTGAGCAGTTGGGAGCCGGCAAGCGCAAAGACGAAAAGAATCAGCTCACGCCGGTGCTGCAGTACGAAAAACAAAATCAAACCGATGGCGACCGCGATTGCCGTTACCGGCAGGCCCGCCCCGATCGCCGTAAAAAACTTCATGACATGCGAAAGCGCCGGCGACTCGGACCCTTGTACGAAACGAATGATCGAGCGGTCGAAGGCATTCAAACGATGGAAACCGACCAGCAGCGCGACGAGCCCAAACCCCGCTGCGAACAGCATACTGAGCAGCAGAGCCGCGCCCAGCCTTAGCGTAAACTTCATTAACGAGTACTCCTTCGGCTTTATGCGGATAACGCATGGACGGTCTCGACCGACCTATCTGCCACACCAACCATTTTACCTTCCCTCCGGCTGCCTTCCAACTTTAATGTCGACCACCCATCGGGCGATAATACAATCATGATTATACGACGGCCAAGCGATAATTAAAGACATTAATTAAACACATTAATTAATCAAGAATTAGCTTGTACAAGTAAAAAAAGAGCGGGTTATCGTCTCGATAACCTGCTCTCTCGTGCTGATTATGGCTTCCCCCTTCTATTTATACAACGGCCCATACGCCGCGCATGCCCGATAGTCCGCGCCTTCCGGGTCCTTCGTGCCGAATGCGCTCCAGGCGCTCGGACGAAGCAGCCGCTTCGCGTCCACATTGTGCATGTTGACCGGAATGCGCAGGATGCTTGCCAGCGTGACGAGATCTTCGCCGATATGACCGTAGCTAACGACACAGTGGTTCGAGCCCCAGTGCTCCATGACCGTGTACGTGTCGTCGAAAACCGGATCGCCGGGCACAAGACGAGGCGCGAACCATGTCGTCGGCCAGGTCGGCGTCGTACGCTCGTCGAGCGCGGCGTGCACGTCCTCCGGCAGGTCGACCGTGTAGCCTTCGGCCAGCTGCAGCACGGGACCAACGCCCTCAACAAGATTGACCCTCGCCATCGTGACGGGCATGCCGCCGCGCGTCAGGAAGTCGGTCGAATGTCCGCCGCCCGCGAACTGATCCATATAGGTCGGACGCCAGGACGTAGCGGCAAGACAGCGATCGACCTCCTCCTCGGTGATCTCCCAGTGCGGCTTCATCGCGGGCAGGCCGTCTCGCGTCATCTCGCCTGTACCGTCGAGCGCCGCGGGCCCCGAGTTGATCAGATGCAGCACGCCGCCGGCCGCACGGCCTTCAAGCCGATGTCCGGTCACGCGCTCCACCGCCTCGTGGCTCCAGTAGGCGCGCACGTCGGCGAAGATTTGCGCCGTGTTCGTCAGATAATGCTGGAACAGCATCGTCACCGCGTTCAAGTTATCGTTTTCCGTCGCGACGATGTACGGCTCCCGCGTGCCGTTCCAATCGAACGAGCTGTTCAGCACCGCCTCGAGGAAGTCCGCGCTCGGCAGATGATCGGTCCACTCCCGCTGACCCTGGAAGCCGGACGCGATCGCGTTATAGCCGTACGCCTCTTCCTCGAATCCCCGCTCGGCAAGCCGCTGGTTACCGATCATCAAGTCGCGGACGATAAGCGCCATTTTGACGACCGTCTCCCAGTTTTGCGCCTTTTGCGCTTCGGGGATGATTAACGCATCGGGGTTCGGATCGGCGCCTTCGATACACTTCTCCTTCACCCATGCGAGCGCACGGCCGAACTCCTCCTCGTCGTAGATGCCCCGTTCGATGCGGCGGCTCACCTCCGTCATGTCGACGTAGGCGTTTTTCATCCCGAGATACCGCTGATAAAAATCGTCGTCGACGATACAGCCCGCGATGCCCATCGACACCGAGCCGATCGACAAATACGACTTGCCGCGCAGCAGCGCCGCCGCAAGTCCCGCGCGCGTGAAGCGCAGCAGCTTGTCGGCCGCATCCGCCGGTATCGTCCGCTCGCCGATGTCCTGAATGTGCCGGCCGTAGATTTTGAATACCGGCAGGCCCTTCTGATTGTGCGCCGCATGCAGCGCGCCCATGTAGACCGCACCCGGACGCTCCGTGCCGTTAAAACCCCATACCGCATGCGGCAGCCGGGAGTCCGTCTCCATCGTCTCCAGCGGATAGCACCAGCCGGAGGCGACGGTGAGCAGCACGCCGACGTTTTCCTTCGCGAACTTGTCCGCGCAGTCCGCCGCTTCCTTGAGACCGGAGATGCAAACGTCGTTCACGACGCAGACGACCGGCGTGCCGTCCGGGTATCGCAAATTCGCCGACAGCAGTCTGGCGGCTTCTTGCGCCAGCTCCATCGTCATCTCCTTGGTTGCCGCCTTCACGAGCTTGCGGCGGTCGATGATCGGCCTTATGCCGATCTTCGGAAAGCCGCGCTCGTAGCGATGTGCCAAATCGGCCATATGCTTCGCTCCAATGCTCGTATATTCGTATATTTATGACCGCAGCCGAATTAGCCGAGGCCGTACTCAGCCATTTTCCCGCGTATGAACCGCACGCCTTCCTCGACGAGCGCATCGCCGCTCGGCGCGAGCTGCCGCCATACCCAGGTGTTCATGTTGTCCGTCACGTCGACGAACGACTCCAGCGCCGCATAGCCCGTGTAGCCGATCTCGGACAGCGCCCGGAAGATGGCGTCCCAGTCGACAAGGCCCGTGCCCGGGATGCCCCGGTCGTTTTCGCAAATATGATAGTGAATCAGCTCCGAGCCGGCCGCCTTCGTCGCCTCGTAGAAGCTCTTTTCCTCGATGTTCATGTGGTACGTGTCGAGATGGATCTTGATGTTCGGCTCGCCGATCCGCTCCTTCAGCGCAAGCGCCTGCCCGCACGTATTGACCAGATTCGATTCGTACCGGTTGACCGGCTCGAGCCCGATCTGAACGCCGTATTCCTGCGCATAGACGGCCGCCTCGCGCAGCCCCTCCGCAGCCCAGTCCCATTCCTGCTCCGTCGGCCGGGCGTTCGTCTCCTTGACGTGCTGCGAGTAGACGACGCCTGACAGATTCGTCTTGCCGATGGCGGCGGTCGCGCGGACGCAGTCCTTCAAGTAAGCAATCCCGGCGGCGCGAACCGCGGGATCGGCGCTCGTGATGTCCGTGCCGCGCAGCAGCACCGTGGACGTCACGGCGTCAAGCCCCGCGTCCGCTAGCCGCCGCTTCACGGCGGCGGCGTCGAACGTATCGAGCGTCATGAGCGGAATCTCGATAAAGTCGAGACCGAGCCCTTTGACGCGGTCGATGAGGCCGAGCGTCTCGTTGCTCCACTGGGAGCACCAGGCGTAGGCGTGAATGCCGAGCTTCATGATACGGTCACCTCCAGGTGCTTGATCAAATTTTGCGTCGCATAAAGTCCCATGTTGCGCACCGCTCCCTGTGTCGACGCCGCGCAGTGCGAGCCCGCGATCAGGTTGCCTTGCGCGAGCAGCTCCGGATTGTCCGGCGGCTCCTGCTCGAACACGCCGATGCCGGCGCCCCAGAT
>NZ_JAGXJW010000127.1 GCF_019091135.1 Cohnella sp. GbtcB17
AGTCCAGGTAATGCGCCCATTGCTCGCGCTTCAGCGGCAAGCCTTCGCGCAGCGCCGGCTCGTCGACCTGGATCATGCCGATGCCTGCGGCCTCGAGCGCTTCGACCTCATCCCGGAGCGCAAGCGCAATCTGGTAAGCGACCTCTTCGCGCGTCTTGTCGTCGCGCACGAACGACCAGTTGAGAATCGTGATCGGACCGGTCAGCATCCCCTTCACGGGCTTCGACGTGAGCGACTGCGCGTAGACGGTCTCGGCGACGGTCATTGGCTCGGGCAATTCGACATCGCCGTAGATCACGGGCGGCTTCACGCAGCGCGAGCCGTAGGACTGGACCCAGCCCTTCGCCGTGAAGGCGAACCCTGCCAGCTTCTCGCCGAAAAACTCGACCATGTCGGTGCGTTCGAATTCGCCGTGAACAAGCACGTCGAGCCCGATCTCGTTCTGGATGTCGATCCATTCGCGGATCTGCGCTTGAATGAACGATTCGTACTGCGCGGGCGACCACTCGCCCTTGCGCCACTTCTGCCGCGCGCCGCGCACCTCGGGCGTCTGCGGGAAGCTGCCGATCGTCGTCGTCGGCAGCGGCGGCAGCTGCCACTTGGCGTCCTGGACCGCGCGGCGGGCTTCGAAGACGCTGGCACGCGCCGCCGGCTCCGACGCGAGCGAGGCCATGCGCGCCCTGACGCGCTCGTTCGTGCGCGCGGGGGAGCGCTGCAGCGCGTCGCGGCTGCGTTCGGCGGCCTCCAGCTCGGCGGCGATCGCCTCGACGCCTTGGCGTCCTGCCTTCGCGAGCAGCACGAGCTCCGCGAGCTTCTCGTCGGCGAAGGCGAGCGCGCCTTGCAGGTCGGCCGGCAGCGCCGTCTCGCGCGCCGCGCTGACCGGCACGTGCAGCAGGCTCGACGACGGCTGCACGAGTATACGGTCGGCCGAGACAGCTCCGCGGAGTGCGGCGACCGTCGCCCATTTGCCGCGCAGGTCGGCCTTCCAGATGCCGCGGCCGTCGATCAGGCCGGCGCCGAGCGTCTTGTCGGCCGGGAAGCCTTGCTCGCGGACCGCCGCGAGATTGCGGCCTCCGTCGTGTACGAAGTCGAGCCCGATGCCGTGAACCGGCAGCGAGACGACGAAGCCGTACTCGTCGACCGATTCGAAGTACGTTTGCAGCATGATCCGGACGCCGGGCGCTTCGCTCGTCAACGTCTCATAGATGCGCCGCACGCGGGACAGGTCGTCCTCGGTCAAGCTCGTCGCCAGAATCGGCTCGTCCACCTGCACCCATTGGACGCCCTCGGCTTCGAGCTCGCGCAGCACCTGCGCATACAGCGGCAGGAGACGATCGATCCAGCCGTCCAGCTCCTCCGCGGCATAGCCTTTGGACAGCTTCAGATACGTATACGGTCCGACGAGGACCGGCCTGCCTTCGATCCCGAGCTCCGCCTTGGCTTCGCGGTACGCTTCGAGCGGGCGGTTGACGGTCAGCTGCGGCTTCGCGCCCGTGCCAAGCTCGGGCACGATGTAGTGGTAGTTCGTGTTGAACCACTTGGTCATCTCGCTCGCTGCCGAATCCCGGTTGCCTCGCGCAATCGCGTAGTAGGTCGCCAGGTCGACCTCGCCGCCGGTGTAACCGAAGCGCTCAGGCACGATGCCGAACATCGCCGACGTGTCCAGAATGTGGTCGTAATAAGTAAAGTCGCCGACGGGAATGACGTCGATGCCTGCGTCCCGCTGCTTCCTCAGGTTTTCCAGACGGATCTCTTTCAGCGTCGCGTTCAGCGTCGTTTCGTCCAGCTTGCCGGCCCAGTACGCCTCCAGCGCCTTTTTCCATTCGCGGTCTTGCCCGATGCGGGGATACCCCAGATTGCCGCTCTTCATATGCCTTCTCCTCTGCCTTCCAATATGGAGCAAAGCCACTCTCGCCGATTCGATCGGCGGCCGCTTTGACTGCTAATTGAAAGATAGCACAGGCTTCCAGGTATAGCGTAACTTCAAAATACTATTGCCGGCTATAGCCTGCGGCTATATCGGCGGCTAGTGCGGGCTCATTCGATCGCGGTCGCTTGCTCCAGCGCTTCGACGTAGGCGACGGCGAGCTTCGAGAGCGCGGCGTTCTGATGACTGATCCAGCCGACATGGATCGTCTCTTCGCTCGCAAGCGGCACCGGGATGATCTCGTTGCCGTTCAGATCCGCGCTCAGCACGCCGGTCGAGATCGTGTACCCGTTCAGGCCGATGAGCAGGTTGAAGAGCGTGGCCCGGTCGTTTACTTTGATGCTTTTTTTGTGCGACAGCGTGCTCAGAATTTCCTCGGCAAAATGGAACGAATTGTACTCGCCCTGCTCGAAGTGCAGGTACGGATAATCGTCGAGCTGGTCGATCGTCACGACCTTGTGCTTCGCAAGCGGATTGTTCACGCTGACGAAAATATGCGCCTTGGCGGTAAACAGGCTCGTAAACTTCAGGTTCGCGTCGCGCAGCAGCCGCTTGATGACCTTGGCGTTAAAATCGTTGATGTACAAGATGCCGATCTCGCTGCGCTGGCTTTTGACGTCCTGGATGATCTCGTGCGTCTTCGTCTCCCGGAGCGCGAGCTCGTACTCGTCCTGCCCGTGCTCGCGGACGAGCTGGACGAACGCGTTTACCGCGAACGCGTAGTGCTGCGTCGACACGGAAAAATGCTGCGGCGCGGGCTTGGCGCCGAGGTATCGGTTCTCGAGCAGCTCGGCCTGCTCGATCACCTGCCGCGCGTAGCCGAGAAACTCCGCGCCGGCTTTGGAGAGCGAGATTCCTTTGTTCGTGCGTTCGAAAATGGTAATCCGAAGCTCTTCCTCCAGGTCCTTGATCGCGTTGGAAAGGCTGGGCTGCGATATAAAAAGGCGCTTGGCGGCTTCGTTCATCGAGCCGCGGTTCGCGACCTCGATAATATAGCGCAATTGCTGAAGCGTCATGGCATCGATTTCCTTCCTGTCCTGTCCTGTCCGGGCGGGTTTGACCTTAATGATACCATGACTTGAACACCCGGTCAGCCGCCTCGCGTTTGGCGCCGGCCCCCTCGGCTGCGTCAACTATGCGCGGCCAGCTCTCCCGGCGCTTGGGGGAACGGATCGGCGAGAAACCGCCAATCCGCCGCCAGCTCCTCGTCCGTCAGCAGGCAGCCGTCCAGCTCGTCCTCGATCGACCGGCGATCCATGTCGATACCGATCAGCACCAGCCGGTTGACGCGGTCGCCGTAGTCGGCATGCCAGCCTTGCGCCAGCTCCGGCTCCTCGCGGAGCAGCTGCTCGCGCTCTCCGTCCGGCAGCGCGGCGATCCACCAGCCCGCGGGCCCCATCTGAATGGACGGCCCGGCCTGGCTGAACGACTGCGCGACGGCGTGGCGGGTCGGCAGCCAGAGCGTTCCTTTTGCCCGAACGATCTCCGCCGGCCACTCGGACATCCATGCCATCAGCCGGGCGGGATGAAAAGGAAGCCTGCGTTCGTAGACGAACGACGAGATGCCGTATTCTTCCGTCTCCGGCGTATGATGCGGCTTCTCCAGCTCCCGGATCCAGCCCGCCGACGCGCTGGCGCGCTCGAAATCGAACGATCCGGTATTCAGAATCGCGGCCGGATCGACCTTGCCGTTCGTCGTGCGAATGAACCGCGCCGTCGGCTGCAGCGCCCGCAGCACCCGCTCGAGCGCGTCCAGGCTGTCCGCGTCCAGCATGTCGCATTTGTTCAGCAGCAGCACGTCGCAAAATTCGATCTGGTCGACCAGCAGGTCGGACACTTCCCTGATGCCGGCGTCGCCGGCGGCCTGGCTGCGCCCGAGCGGCGTCTCGCCGGAGGAGTAGTCGTGCCAGAAGCGGTTCGCGTCCACGACCGTGACCATCGTATCCAGACGGCACAGCTTCGTCAGATCGATGCCGAGCTCTTCGTCTATGTAGCTGAACGTCTGAGCGACAGGCAAAGGCTCACCGATGCCGGGCGACTCGATCAAAATGTAGTCGAACCTGTCAAGCCGCGCCAGACGCTCCACCTCCGGCAGCAGGTCCACGCGCAGCTTGCAGCAGATGCAGACGTGCGTCATCTCGATGAGTGTCTCAACCGTTCGGGATACGCCTA
>NZ_JAGXJW010000128.1 GCF_019091135.1 Cohnella sp. GbtcB17
AGCCAGGATCAAACTCTCCATAAAGGTAAGCTTGACTTGCTCATGATAAAGCTGGTATAACTTTTCGCTTTGGCCCGAAGGCTTCAGCGTCCGTTTGTTTTAACGCTCGATGTTCAGTTTTCAAGGAGCAATCTTGTCTTCCATTGCCGGCCTTCGCTCTCGCAAGTTCTCCGAGCCGACAGCAGTTAACTTTATCAGGTTCGTTCGGGCTTGTCAACTTCTTTTTTTCGAAGCCGTTAAGCTCAAGCTCGTCTTGGCCTGTCCCCCGAAGGGGCGAGTACTAATATACCAAGCTGAGAAGAGAAAAGCAACTGTAAATACTTGTATTTGAAATTCTGCGTTGACATTCAATTCCCGATGTTCTAACTTGGAATTAAAACGATACGCAAGGAGGCTCTCGCATGAAGGAAGTCCCCATGCCCTATATTAAGTCCAATCAGACCGGCATCGTCCTGGTTGTCGTCGCGTCTTTCTTCTTCGCACCATTATGGCTGCTGGCCCTTCTATGGTTGATCGAAGTCGCCGGACTCGCCACGGGAGGCAGATACAACCTATTTATACGACTGGCGAAGCCTTGGCTGAAGACGGCCGGCAAAGAAACGCAAGCCCAGGAGCTGGCCCGCTTCAACAATACGCTCGCGGTCATCTTCCTCAGCTTGGCGGTCCTCAGCTTCTCGCTGGGCTGGACGGTCGCCGGGTACGCGTTCGCCGTCATGCTGCTTGCGGCTGCCGGCGCCGCCTTGCTCGGCTATTGCGTCGGCTGTACGGTTTACTTCCAGTACAAGCAATTTCTCGCGAGACGCCGTATCCGGCATTCGTAACCTCGTAAATCACAAAAGGCCGACACCCTCCGAATCGTTCGGAAGGCGTCGGCCTTTTAGGTTGCCAAGCGCTTATTCGCCCGCGGACTCTATGCCGAGCAGCTTCAAAAGCTCCCGCTCGTCCTCCAGCACGGGTACGCCGAGATCGCGCGCCTTCGTCAGCTTGCTGCCGGCGCTCTCGCCGGCGATGACGAGATCGGTCTTCTTGGAGACGCTGCCGGACACCTTGGCGCCGAGCGCCTCGAGACGCTTCGACGCCTCGTCGCGCGTGAGCAGGCTTAGCGTGCCGGTGAGGACGACCGTCTTGCCGAACAACGGATGGCTCGTATCGGCCGCCTGCGCCGCCGGGCGGTCGGACTCGGCCTTCACGCCCGCGGCGCGCATGCGGGCGATGCTCTGCTGCATAAGCGGGTCGCGGAAGAAGCCCGCGATGCTCTCGGCCACGATGCCGCCGATGTCAGGCAGCGTGACCAGCTCCTCAGCCTCGGCCGCCATCAGGCGATCGAGGTCGCCGTAGTGATCGGCGAGCGTGCGCGCGGTCGCCTTGCCCGTATTCGGGATGCCGAGCGCGTTCAGGAACGCAGCGAGTTCCCGCGATTTGGACTTTTCGATGGAGGCCAGCAGGTTGTTCGCCTTCTTTTCCCCGAAGCGCTCCAGCTTGACCAGATCGTCGAACTGCAGGTCGTACAAATCAGCGGGGTCGCGTACGTCGAGCGCTTCGAGCAGCTGCCCGGCGGTTTTGCCGCTGAACGTCTCGATGTCCATGCAGTCGCGGGAGGCGAAATGCGTAATGCGCCCCACGATCTGCGGCCGGCAGCCCAGACGGTTCGGGCAGAACAGATGCGCCCCGCGCAGCTCGAGCGGCGTGCCGCATGCCGGGCAAACCTCCGGCACCGCGATCTCGAGCCCCGGCTCCTCGTCGGCTTTCCCCAATATCTCGGGAATGACGTCGTTGGAGCGGCGGATAAAGACGCGCGTGCCGAGCGCATGCGTCAAATTTTTGCGCGCGATGTCGCCGATATTGTTCAGCGTGCAGTTCTGCACCGTCACGCCGGCCAGCTCGACCGCTTCGACGCGCGCGAGCGGCGTCACTTTGCCCGTACGGCCAACCTCCCAGGAGACGGACTCCAGCACGGTCGTCGTTTCCTCCGCCTCGAACTTGAACGCCACCGCCCATCGTGGAAATTTGTCCGTGTAGCCAAGCGCCTCGCGCGTGCGCAGGTCCGTCACCTTGACGACGGCCCCGTCGATGAGATAATCGAGCTCGTGCCGGAACACGACGATCGCGTTCAGCTCCTCAGCGATCTCTTCGATATTGTCGTAGTAACGCTCGAAGCTGTTGACAGGCAGGCCGTTGTCCCTGAGGAAGGCCAATATCTCGCGGTGGTTCGCGAACGAGATGCCTGCGTTATCCGAAAAGCCCACATTATAAAAGAAGGCGTCCAGCTTGCGCGAGGCGGTGACGGCCGGGTTCAGGTTGCGGAGCGCGCCGGCGGCGCCGTTGCGGGCGTTCTTGAGCGACTCGGCTGCGGTGCGGTTGTACGCTTCGAGCACGGACAGCCGCATAATGCCTTCGCCCTGGATCTCGATCGGTCCGCCTTTATAAGGAATCGACAGCGGGATTGAGCGAATCGTTTTGACCTGCGCCAATATGCCCTCGCCCACGACGCCGTTGCCGCGCGTCGCCGCCTGCACGAGCTCGCCGTTCGAATAGGTGAGGTTAAGCGTCAGCCCGTCGAACTTTTGCTCGATGACGTATTCGGGCGGCGGCAGCGGAGACTCGGGGTTGCGCGTATTGTAATCCGCGACCAGCTTGTTCACGCGCTGCGCCCACGCCTTGAGGTCATCGAAATTCTGGGCCTTGTCCAGGCTCCACAGCCGCGCCATGTGGCGATGGGGCTCGAAGCCCTTCAGAATTTCTCCGCCTACGCGGTGGGTCGGCGAATCGGGAAGCACGGTCCCCGTCTCTTTTTCCAGCGCAACCAGCTCGTCGTACAGCAGATCGTACTCCCGATCGCTGATGGAAGGGTTGTCCTCGGTGTAGTAACGCCGGACGTGAACGTTCAATTCGTCGACCAGCTGTCTCATCCGCTGCAGCGGCTCCGTCATCGTTATTCGGCCTCTCTCGTTACCCGGCGCGCCGGGTTGATGGTTGTGCGATTTGATTCAAGCGCCCCGATTATCGTGTAAAAAGAGACAACCGAGGTATAAACGGGAGGGTTTAAACATGGATAATCAAACGGATAAATATTACGATAGCCAGGAGAGGCACTCTTCGGTAAAGGAGACGTATTACGTCTCGGTATCCGCAGGTACGATCACAAAGGAAGAAAATCATACGACCGACCAGCTCAGCGTATACGCGACGGACCGGGAGATCGATCAGTTGATGTCGCTGCTCGCCAAGCGGGCCGAGACGGACGACGCGACTCATCTTCGCGCGATCATCCCGTACAAATCCGCGGATCACGACCCCGCCACGGACAAGTACAACGAGCAGATGCTCGACATCTACCGCACGATCTTCAGGATCGGCACGGAGGAGACGCGCAGGCATCTTATCCATATGGACATTCTCAACGTTTTGAAGGACCCCGATACCCATCTGCCGGGTTATCACTAAGCTTTATGTACGGGAAGGCCGCTGCGCCGTGTGGCGCGGCGGCTTTTTTGTTGCGGTTTGCGGTCAAAATCAAAGCTTGGTGACGGGCGCGAAGGCTGCGAGCAGACGTTTGAGACCGACAGGTGCGGGAAACGCGATGTTCAGCTCCGTATCGCTGCCGCTCCCCTTCACCGCGACGACCGTGCCGATGCCCCACTTCGCATGCTGCACCTTGTCCCCGGCCGCGACGGACAAGCCTTGCCCGCCGCCCGGCGCCGGCTGCGGGCTCGCGGCCGGCCGGCCGCCGACGCCGTAGGTCGCCGGCGGCTGCCCCGGC
>NZ_JAGXJW010000129.1 GCF_019091135.1 Cohnella sp. GbtcB17
GTCGGCGACGTCATGGGTAAGTATCACCCGCACGGCGACTCCTCCATCTACCAGACGATGGTCCGGATGGCGCAGGACTTCTCGCTCCGCTATACGCTCGTAGAGGGTCACGGCAACTTCGGCTCCATCGACGGCGACATGGCGGCAGCGATGCGTTATACGGAGTCGCGCCTGTCGAAGATCGCGATGGAGATGCTTCGCGACATCAACAAAGAGACCGTCGACTTCGTCCCTAACTATGACGGCGAAGAGCAGGAGCCGGACGTGCTCCCGTCGCGGTTCCCGAACCTGCTGGTCAACGGCACGACGGGTATCGCGGTGGGCATGGCGACCAACATTCCGCCGCACAACCTGACCGAGGTCATCAACGGTACGCAGGCACTGATCAAGAATCCGGAGCTGACGGCTCTTGATCTGATGGAGTACATCACGGGCCCCGACTTCCCGACCGCCGGCTTTATCCTTGGCCGCCAAGGCATCCGGCAGGCTTACAGCACGGGACGCGGCTCGGTCACGATGCGCGCCCGCGCCGAGATCGAGGAGAACGGCGGTAAAGCGCGGATCATCGTTCACGAGCTGCCTTACCAAGTCGTTAAGGCGCGCCTCGTAGAGAAGATCGCCGAGCTCGTGCGGGACAAGCGGATCGAAGGCATCACCGATCTGCGCGACGAGTCCGACCGCAACGGCATGCGCATCGTCATCGAGCTGCGCCGCGACGTCAATCCGAGCGTCGTCCTGAACAATCTGTACAAGCAGACGGCAATGCAGTCGACGTTCGGCATCAACATGCTCGCGATCGTGAACAAGGAGCCGAAGGTACTCAACCTTCGCGACGTGCTCCATTACTATATTCAGCACCAGATTGAAGTCATCCGCCGCAGAACCGAATACGATCTGAAAAAGGCGCAGGCGCGCGCACATATTCTCGAAGGCTTGCGCATCGCGCTCGATCATCTCGATGAAGTCATCGCGCTGATCCGCGCTTCGCAAACGACGGAGCAGGCGCGTGAAGGGCTGATGACGCGGTTCGGGCTGTCGCACGATCAGGCCCAGGCGATCCTCGAGATGCGCCTGCAGCGGCTCACCGGACTCGAGCGCGAGAAGATCGAGCAGGAGTACCAGGAGCTCATGGTGAAGATCGCCGAGTATCAGGCGATTCTGGCCGACGAAGGACTCGTGCTGGAGATCATTCACGACGAGCTCGAAGAGATCAAGCAGCGGTTCGGCGACGAACGCCGTACGGAGATCACGACGAGCGACGAGGAGATTCTCGACGAAGACCTGATTCCACGCGAGGACGTCATCATCTCGATGACGCATTCCGGCTACGTCAAGCGCCTGCCGGTCACCACGTACCGCAGTCAGCGGCGCGGCGGCCGCGGGGTTGTCGGCATGGATACGAAGGACGACGACTTCATCGAGCGGCTTTTCGTGTCCAATACGCATCAATTCCTCCTGTTCTTCACGAACAAAGGACGCGTATTCCGACTCAAGGCGTACGAGATTCCGGATCTGAGCCGGACCGCACGGGGCACGCCGATCATCAACCTGATCCAGATCGAGCAGGGCGAGACGATCAATGCGGTCATCCCCGTCGAGTCGTTCGAACCGAATCAGTACCTGTTCTTCGCGACCAAGTGCGGTATCGTTAAAAAGACGCCGCTCGACGACTATGCGAACATCCGCAAGGTCGGCTTGATCGCGATCCTGCTGCGCGAGGACGACGATCTGATCGGCGTCAAGCTGACGGACGGCAGCCGCGAGGTCGTTATGGGTACTGCACAGGGTATGTCGATTCGCTTCTCCGAAGAAGACGTACGCTCGATGGGTCGTTCTTCGACCGGCGTGAAGGGGATTCAGCTGGATGAAGGCGACGAGGTCATCGACATGGATATCGTCGATCCGGAGCAGACCGTGCTCATCGTTACCTCCAAGGGCTACGGCAAGCGGACGCAGCTGAGCGAGTACCGTACCCAGACGCGCGGCGGTAAAGGCATCAAGACGCTGAACGTCACCGACAAGAACGGCACGATCGTCAGCCTTAAGGTCGTCCAGGACGAAGAAGACTTGATGATCATGACGTCCGGCGGCACGTTGATCCGGATGAGCATGTCTACGATCAACACGATGGGCCGGATCACCCAAGGCGTCAAGCTGATTAACATCAAGGATGAAGATTCGGTAGCGACGGTAGCGAGAGCGCCGCGCAACGAAGATGAAGACGAGGAAGCGGAAGAAGCCGAAGGCGCAGGCATCGATGGCGCGGAAGATTCCGAATAAGGAACGGATTTAAGGGGAGGTTACGTCGTGGCTGTGCTGCCGATATCGCAAGTACAGACAGGAGATCTATTGCTGCGCGAAGTGCAGACGTCATTCGGCAATATGCTGTTTCCGGAGGGCCGTACGCTCAGCGCTCGCGATCTTGAGATCCTGCAGGCGTACCTCATCCCGGATGCGGACATCAAGAGAGCGGGGCTCGAGGAGTCCGAACTGCTGGAGGTCGAGGAAGACAAGTCGCTGCCGCTGTCCTCGCTTCATCAGAACTTCTTGAAGTTGGAGAGGCTGCTGAAGCATACGTTTCAGATGATGGGGCCGGGGCAGAAGCTGCCGATCTTCGAGATCCGCGGCGGACTTAAGGACCTGCTCGATCATATCGACGAATATCATGTGCTTACGTTCGTACCGCCCTACGATCCGGCTGCGGAACCCTGGATTCGCGGCAGCGTATTGACGGCTTTGACGGGGTACCAGCTCGCCAAGTGGATGAAGCTGCCGGAGAAGGACTGGGTGGCGGTCGCGTTGTCGGGACTGCTGCACGATATCGGCAATACGCGGATTGACTCGACGATCCTCCGCAAGCCCGGACGGCTCACGACCGACGAGCTGGCCGAGATGCGGCAGCACACCGTCTATGGCTACAAGCTGCTTGAAGGCGTCACGTCACTGAATCAGGGGGTCATCCTGACCGCGCTGCAGCACCATGAGCGGATCGACGGCAGCGGCTACCCGATGAAGGCGACGGGGGACAAAATTCACCCGTACGCCAAGATCATAGCGATCGCGGACATGTACCATGCGATGACGTCCGCTCGTGCTTACCGTACAGCCCAGTCGCCGTATATCGTGCTCGAGCAGCTGCAGAAGGAAGCGTTCGGGAAGCTGGATCCTTTGATGATCCAGTGCTTTATTGAACGCAACACGCAGTTCTACAACGGTATGCTCGTTCAGTTGAACGACAACCGTGTCGGGGAGATCGTGTTCACCGACAGGGCGAACCCGACGCGGCCCATGGTGTCCATCTTCGGCGACATCGTGAACCTGGCCAAGGATCGCAATCTCTTTATTACCGCCGTATATTCGTCCTAAAGGATGGGGCCAAGAAAGAGACCGGGCGTAGCGACGTTTGGTCTCTTTCTATCTATACGGTACGCCATTCATGGCGCATCAATCATGCAAATTTAAGGCCGGGCCATGGGAGACAATTCCTATAGATAATTATTAAAAATAAGCTTGCATTCGCCTGGGCGCCTGTGATATATTATTCAAGTCGCCGCTGAGAGGCTGCCAAGCAAGAGGGCCGAGAGCGAAGACAAGATTGCTCCTTGAAAACTGAACATCGAGCGTTAAAACAAACGGACGCTGAGGCCTTC
>NZ_JAGXJW010000013.1:0-55216 GCF_019091135.1 Cohnella sp. GbtcB17
AGGCCGGTGCCGCCGTACTTACGGTTGATACCCGGGTGAAGCTGCGAGAACGATTGGAACAAGCGGCCGAGCTTGTCCGCCGGAATGCCGCTCCCCGTGTCGGACACTTCGAACTCCAGCATATCGGGCGCATGCCGTGCGCCGGGCGCCCCGCGCAGCCGGACGGAGACGCTGCCCGCGTCGGAGAATATGACCGCGTTGCCGACCAGGTTGACGAGCACCTGCCGAATGCGGACGGCGTCGCCGCCGAAGGTGTCCGGCACGCCTTCCTCGATGCGGATGTCGAGCGCGATGCCCTTCTCCTCCGCTTTGACCGCGAACAGCTCGCGGACGGAGTCGAGCAGCTGGGCCGGATCGACGGGCTCGCATTCGAGATCGAGCTTCCCGGCCTCGATCTTGCTGAAGTCCAGGATGTCGTTCAGAATGCGCAGCAGGCTGCGGCTGCTTTTCATGACGATGTCCGCGTACTCGCGCTGCGTCTCCGAGAGCGGGGTGTCGAGCAGCAGGTCGGTCATGCCCATGATGCCGTTCATCGGCGTCCGCAGCTCATGGCTCATGATCGCGAGAAACTCCGACTTGGCATGGTCCGCGCGCTCGGCCGATTCCTTGGCCTTCAGCACTTCGACCTCGCTCGTGATGTCCCGCCACACAACGACGGCGCCCCGAATCTCGCCGCGATCCGTGATCGGCGTCACGCGGTAGTCGGCGAGGAAGCTTGAGCCGTCCGTCCGCCAGAATACGTCTTCTCGCGCTGCGCGCGGCCGTCCGTCCCGGATCGTCAGATGGACGGGAGATTTGCCATCGGCGTAGCGGCTGCCGTCGGCGCGTGTATGATGGACCAGCTCCTGGTACGGCCGCCCCGCGAACGAATCCGGTTCGCAGCCCAGCATGCGGGCGCCCGGCGGATTCAGGAAGATGCCCCTGCCTTCCCGGTCGACGCCGAAGATGCCCTCGGATACAGATCTCAGGATAAGCGCATGCTCATGGCCAAGCTTCTCGATCTGCTCGAGATGACGCTTGCGCTCGGTAATATCGGAGGCGATGCCGAAGACGCCGACGACGCGGTCGTCCACAAAGATCGGCACGTTCGTGACGTTCAGGTCAAGCAGCGAGCCGTCTTTGTGCAGGGCGACGAGATCATAGTTATGGGGCTCGCCCTGCGCGGCGCGATTGAAATTCGCTTGCGTGCGCGCAAGGTCCGGCGGGTTAACGAGATGGACGAACGATCCCGGCATCAGCTCTTCGCGTTTGTAGCCGAGCATTTTCTCCAGCCCCCCGTTGAGGGAAGTGAAGTTGCCCTCCAGGTCGAACGAATACACGCCCGAAGGATTGTAGTCGAACAGAGACTTGTAGCGCTGCTCGCTCTCCCGGAGCTGCTCTTCCATCTGCCGGCGCTCGGTGATGTCCTGGAGCGTGCCGAGCAAGCGGTCGACCTCTCCGGTCTCCGGCTTCATGATCGATTGGATCCGGGCATGGATCAGGCGCGTATCCCCGTCCACGGTCAAGATGCGGAAGTCCGCCTCGTGAAAGCCGCCCAGTAGCGCTTCCTGCAAGTTCCCCTGAATGCGCTTGCAGTCTCCGGGATGCAGGCAGGCGAAAAAGGCGTCGAGATCGATCCGGTGCCGGTCGATTCGGCCGTCGAACATGCGGTGCATCTCGTCGGAGCAAGAGAACCGTCCGCCGGCGATCTCCCAGTCCCACGAGCCGATGCACGCGAGCCGCTGCGCCTCGGCCAGATTTTCCTCGGACTTCTTGCGCGCGGTGATGTCCCGCCCGATGCCGACGATCTTGTCCAGCTCGCCGTCCGCGGCTCGCAGCACTTCGAACGTCGTCTCGAACCAGAGATAACGACCGTCCCGATGACGCACCCGACACTCGAACACGTCGGCGTCGCGGAAGGTCTGCGTCTGCAGCTGCTTGACGTCGTCGGGATGGTACAACGCCATATTGTTGCGGCCGACGAGCTCGGCCGGCTCGTAACCGAGCAATGGTTGGACGGCAGGGGATACGTAGCGGGTGATCCCGTCAAGCGTTGCGACGGTGATCAGGTCCTGCGCGTGATCGAGCACGAGCCGTGCAAGCGTCTCCTCGGACAGCGAATCGGCCGGCGAGGTCGCTACGGTCTCCGTCGCTTGAACCGCGATGGCCCGAATGGCGCCGTCGCTTCGAATCGGGAACAGATGGAGGCGGGCGGTAACGGACGATCCGTCCTTGCGCGCGCAGGTCTCGGTTAATTCAAGGCGGGGCAGGCTGCCCCCCAGCAGCTGCGCAAGACGCACGTCGAACTCGCCGGAAGCTTGAACCGCGATTTGCGTATAGGACATGCCTCTCAGCTCTTCCTCGCCATATCCGAGCATCTCGCAAAAAGACGGGTTGGCGCCGATCCAGACGGACGCGTCGGGGGAGAGGAAAGCCGTGCCCACCGGCGAATGGTCGTATAATTGTTCGTAAGGCAAGGCCGGGTTCGTGAATGCGTGCTCCATAAGAAGTTCCTCCTCCCGCTGTATACTGAGTTTATCAGGAAGAGCGCCTGAGGCCTAGCGGCAATGGCGAACAAAGTTCGCCGCGAAGTGCGCGGGAATTGTCGATATCGCATCGGACTGCGGCATATATCGTCTCGGCTTTCCATAAATATAGTATACTGGCAGCAGTGGACAATAGTCCGAGCGAGAATAGAGGAGGCCGTGACAATGGGATTTTTGGACAAAGTCAAATCCGGGCTGAACGACGCAGGCAACAAAGCCAAGGTTCTGGTCGACGTGAATCGCCTCAAGCTTCAGAACAGCTCGAAAAGGAAAGAGATCGAGGAGATCCAGCAGCAGATCGGCCAGCTGGTATTCGAGGCGGCCGTGGGCCGGCGCGTAGAGGTCGCGATTCACGAGCTGCAGCCCAAATACGATCGTATCCTTGCGCTTGAGCTGGAGATCCAGGAGAACAAGGCGCAGATCAATGCTCTGTCCGACGAAAAGGAATGTGTCTGCGGCAAGTCGGCTCCGCTCGAAGCGAAGTTCTGCTCCGCCTGCGGCAGGACGTTTGATGCGGCGCCGGGCCTTTGAAGGAGCGAATCGCCTAAAAAAAGCCTGCCGGGAGAGCGAACAAGTCTCTTGCCGGCGGGCTTTTTTCATTTGGCTTGCCGCAGCTTCCCGATCGCGCCTGGAGCTTATAGCCGCCTGCCTTAAAATAAATGAGAGAGAAGGGGGACGGCAATGCAGCTAATCGCGTGCGAAGAGGGGCTTCACGGGGAACTGAAAATCTTCGATACGACGGAGCTGTACGGCGAACTCGGCAGATTCCGTATCCTTCAATTCGCGGACGGGGCCGTCCAGGGGGCGATCGATCTTAGACAGCCTTCGCGCATCGTGCTGGCCTATCAGCGGGCGCTGGTCGGTCTCATGGACGCGATCCGGCCATCCTTCGGGCGGGCGTTCGTCATCGGCCACGGAGCGGGCACGATCGCGCGGCATTACGGGACCGAGCGTATTCGGTCGGCGGAGATCGACCCGCTGGTCGCGGAGTGGAGCCGCGTCTACTTCGGCTGCCGGCACGCGAACGTTGCGATCGGCGACGGCCGCGTGCTGCTCGCCGGGATGGAGCCGGGCAGCCTGGATTACGTGATCGTCGATGCCTTTACTGCCGAAGGTACGCCGCCGCATCTGGCGACGCTGGAGTTCTACAAGCTGGCGCGCGACCGGCTGCGGGAGGGGGGCGCGATGCTGCTGAACGTCATCGGCCGCGGCAAAGGGGATAAGCGGATCGCCTCGATGCTGGCGACGCTGCAGGCGGTATTCCCGTACACGGCCGCGATATCGGCTGCGGCGCCGGGCGGAGAAGCGGGGGATAATCTGATCCTGATGGCCGGTCCTCGGGCGCTGGCGCGCGTCGGCATGCCGGCGGGCTGCGAGCCGGCGGAGATCGAGCCGGGATACGTGCGCAGAGACAGGGCGCGAAGCGGAGAAGGACAAGGCGGGCCTGAATAAACGGCTTCGTCTGTCACTCGTTTTGAAATTGATTCGCGAGTCCTGTCCCCGCGAGGTTTGATCGTCATGGGAAAAATGGCATATGATTTCTAAAAAATGTGAATAGAGTTACAGAATATTCGCGCGCCGTACGGTATGATAGAAGCAATCGAACGCGCCCCCCGATCCGCATGCCTGCACACGCGACTACGGTAGATGGGTGCTCTACATACTGGAGGCCTCTTCATGAAAACCGTACAAGCCGAGCCGGACGTCGCCCGGGAGATCGCCGGCGTCTTCGCGGAAGCCGCGGCGGGAGCGGATGCATATCCCGAGCCGCTGGGCGCCTTGCTCCGCGGGCTCGTCCTGCGGGCCGACCCGACGGGGCGGGACCGCAAGTCCAACTATATCGCCTTTATGCTGCCTTCATGGATCGCAGAGCAGACGGGGACGAGTCCCGCGCTGTGCCGCGATCTTGCGGTAGGCAACGTCTATGCGATGCTGCATTTTTTTCTGCTCGACGACGCGATGGACGGCGGCGATGCAGGCATGGAAGGCCGAAGCGCCCTGGCGGCCGGCCAGCTCCTGCACGCCTTGTTCATCGAACGTTACGGCCGCCACTATACGCCGGACTCCCCCCTGTGGGCCTATTACCGGACGTATCTGGCCGAATGGGCGGCGGCCGTCTCCGATGAAGGGCTGCGGCGGGCGGATCCGCGCGCCCCTCGCGCACTGGCGCGCAAGTCGGCTCCGGTGAAGCTCGGCGCCGCCGCGGTTCTGCTGGCCGCGGGGCTTTCGGAGCGGATCGTCGATGCGGAAGCGGCAATCGAGCTGACGCTTGCGTCTTTGCAGCTTGCGGACGACTGGGCCGACTGGCGGGACGACCTGCCCGGAGAGGAGCGCAGCAACGCCTTTCTGACCTTGGTCAGACGCGAGAGCCTTGCCATGCCGGACGATCAACCGCTGCAGGAGCGATCGGTCCTACAGGCGATCTATCGCAAAGGCGCGCTGGAGCAGCTGGCGTCCATCGTGCTCGGCCACGCCGAGCGATTGTCGGCAATGCCGAATGTCGCGCCCGGACTGATCCGCTTCCAGCAGGACATCGTCGCGGGAATCTTGAGCGATGTCCGATCTGCCCGGGAGACAACGGATAAATTGGCTAGCGGCGGCGGTTTTTCATATTTTTTATCAAAAATGAAAGAATTATAGGGACGAATCGCCTAAACGTATGGTAGGATATGGGTGGATAGACCCAAACATACGAAAAGGTCGTGAATCGAATGTCCCTCGAAACGCTTAAAATCCAGGTCATCAAAAAGGCATGGGAAGATCCCGCATTCAAGCAACAGCTGCTTGCCGACCCCAAGGCAGCGGTCAAGGACGCGTTCGGCGTCGAGCTGCCGCAGGAGATTCAAGTGACGACCGTCGAAGAGACCGCCTCGCACTACTACCTGGTCATTCCGCCGAATCCGGAGGACATCGGCAGCGGCCAATCAAACGTCGAGGTTGTTTGGTAAGACGCCCGCAGCGGCCGTCTCTTCCCCGGCGGCTTCGCCGGCAAGCGGGAGCCGAATTAACACTTCGGTTCCCTGCCCCTTGCGGCTCTTGAATTCGATGGTCCCCTTCATGACCTCGATGATGCGGAAGGTGACCATGGTGCCTAGTCCAGTCCCCTTCGACTTGGTCGAGAAGTACGGCACGCCCAGCTTGGCGATTTGCGCTTCGTCCATTCCTTCCCCGTTATCCTTGATCCAGATCGTCGCTTCGCCGTCTTCCTCATAGGCATTGATCTCGATATAGCCGTCTTCCTTGAACGCTTCGATGCTGTTTTTCAGCAGGTTAATGAGCGCCTGCTTGAACTTGGACGAGCTGCCGATGACGGTCAATCCCGAGTCCGCGTTAATCTGCAGCCTGCCGCCGTGCATCGCCGCATGCGGGGCGATGATGACTTCGAGCTGCGCCAGCTCCTCGGCCAGATTCAGGGGAGAGACGGTCTCAAGCTCCGGCTTCGCGAAGGTCAGAAAGTCGGTAATGATGCCCGAAGCGCGATCGAGCTCGCTCACCGCGATGTTAAAATGCTTTTTGCTCTCGTTGTCTCCCCGCCCCGCGAGCAGTTGCAGAAAACCTCGCGTCACCTGCAGCGGATTGCGGACCTCGTGCGCGACCGATGCAGCCAGATCGCTGATGATCTTCAGCTTTTCCGTCCGCTCCAGCCGATGGTTGAACAGCTCCAGACGCTTGGAGTAAGAGAGCAGCATCCGGTAATCGGCGGATATCCGTCTCGCCAGGATGATGACGAGCCCGACGATCAGCAGCACGACTCCGATTTTCCACAAGAACAGAATGTAGCTCTTGCCGCTTGAATAGTAGAGGATCAGATCCGTAGCGCCAGAGAGCGCTAACAGGAAGAGGGAGGCGGATAAAATGATCGCGTCCCTGTTCTTGCGCAGCGCATTGATCACGGACAGCACGGCGATGATCAGCAGCTGAACCAGGATCAGCGAACCGAGGATCGGGTTCGTGAGCAGATAGTACAAGTCGTAGTAACGCTCGTTCGTCGCTTTGTACGCGACAAAGGCCAGAAAACAAAAGACGGAGAAGCCGGCCTGCCACTTGCGGAATCTCGTAAAGAAGCGGAAGCGGTTCCCCAGCACCTCGTCGACGTAATAGCTGAGCGCGGGAAAGAGCACGAACATCGACAGGTCGAACAATGACAAAAAGAGATTGGCGTACGACTTGTAATAGATATACAGCATCGGAGAATAGACGGATATCAGCGTGCCGATCGTCAGCGCGATCAGACAGAGCGAGATCCATGAGCTCCGCTGCCGCCGGTTGAGATAGCTCGAGCAGATGAGCATGATCAACGCCAGGAAGGAGATCGAGCCTCCGAGCATCAGATCGGGCAGCTCCCGGCGGATGTAGCTCTCCTCCAGCGGGGCGAATTCGCCGACGCGAGCGTTCGTGATAAATCCTGCGCGCGTTCCTGTCGTCAGGATACGGACGTCAATGTTGGACGCACGATCGTACGAGCCCAGCGGCAGCAGCAGCCGGTTCAGGTGAAAGTCGAAGTCGCGCTTCGATTCGAAAAGGAGATCGCCCTCCCTGAAGGCAGCCAGCTCGAGTCCGTATAATCGCCGGACCAGCAGTCCGGGCCGCTGCCAGCCGTCCGTCGGCGGCACCTGGAGGCGAATCCATGCGCCTTGGGCGTCCGCGGGCAGATCGACCAGCGACGAGCCTGCCTGTGCATCGATCCATTCGCCGCCTTCGGGAGGCGAGACGCCGGGCCGCTCGCCGTCCGGGATCCACATGACCTGCCAGTGGTCGATATTCGCTTCCGGCACGGCCGCCCAGCTTCGATTCGGCCCTATAATGAACAGCGCGGCGATGACGACCGCACATGCCAACGCTGCGATTAAGCGAACCGCTTTCATATTGCACCCCATTTTACATGCGCATTCATCGGAAAATATAGGCGCGGGAAAATTTGCCTGTTATCAACTAAAATTCGACAGCATGAATCAAACTCCTGTAAGATCCGCCAAATCGTCGGGCAAAAGTTCAAGCGCAGCTGGGCCTTATTGCCTAGGTGCGAAAACGGCGAGACACCATGCTTCCCAGTCGACGTCGTCCTCGTAGCTGACGCGTTCCCATTGCCTTCTAGGTTCGCCTTGCAAGCCGAAGCCGGAGCCGCCGAGCAGGACGTGAAGCTCCGGATATTGTGCCGTCGTCCGATCCAGCCACTCCGAGAGCGGTACGATAAGCGCCGGATCGGTGACCGATATCGCGGCAACGCGCACGTCCTTCATTTCGATCAGCCGGCCAAGCCCTTCATAGGGCGTATCCGGACCCAAATAAATGACGTCGACGCCCCGCTTTCGCAAATAGAGACTGAAGAGAAGCAGCCCGAGTTGATGGTGCTCGTCGGGCGGACAAAAAGCGACAGCGCACGGCATACCCGGATCGACGGGCAGCGATCGGAACACTTGCATGAACCGCTGCAAAATGAGCTGCGAGGCGAAATGCTCCTGGGCGACGGCCAGGTTGCCCGATTCCCAGTCGTTGCCGATCCGGACGAGAAGCGGCGCGAGAATGCGATGGAATGTCATTTCATAGCCGTACAAGGATATCGCAAGATCGATGGCCCGATTGGCTTCCTCGGCATTAAAGGCGACCAGCGCGGGATACAGGCGATCCGCGATGTGCGCATCGATCCGGACGGACCGCTCCTGCTCGGACGCAATCGAAAAGAGAGGGGGGACCTCGGCCGAACGGGGGACGGTTCGATCTGTCGATTTTTCTCTCTTCAGCCGGTGCGCGATCTCGCCGATCTTCATTCCCTGCTCTTTCATCAGCCGTTTGACTCGCCTGAGCGTAGCGACGTCCTCTTCGCTGTACAGGCGATGCCCGCCGACGCTCCGGAGCGGATGAACGATGCCGTGGCGCGCTTCCCAGGCGCGTAGCGTAACGCCTGGAATGCCGAGCATGTCCGAAACCTTCTGAATGCTGTACATGGCGTACCTCCGCCAACATTATACATAAATGATACAAAACTTCTCTATTATAGCCGGAAAAAGAAGTCCCCGATATATAAAAGATCGATTTAATTGCTTTGTTTGTATAGTTTATGTACAATACGGAGGAAAAACTATACAAAATATATACATACAATCAAAGATAAAGGACGGTAGAGGTAAAATGGTCGAACGGGCGTATGGCGAAGAACATATGCAGGCGCTGCATGCGCAGGCCGTGCTTGAAGCGATGGAACGATCTTTGGCGATCGTCGCGTTCGATATGGAGGGGACCGTGCTGCGGGCCAACCGCAACTTCGCCGAAGCGCTCGGATATAGCGAAACGGAGATTCGGGGGATGTCGCACAGGCATTTTTGCACGCCGGCGTTCGCGGCTAGCGACGCCTATCGCGAATTGTGGTCGAACCTGCGGGACGGCAAGCCTTTTCAGCAAAAGATCCAGCGGGTCGCCAAGAACGGCAGCCTGCTCTGGCTGGAAGCGACGTATATGCCGGTGCGGGGGGCGGACGGGAACTTCGAAGCCGTGGTCAAGGTGGCGACGGATATCACGTCCCGTGAGCAGGCGGAGAGCCGGCAGGCGGCAGAGCTGAAGCGCATGGCGCAGGAGCTGTCCGAGCAGGCGGAAGAAGGCGTATGGAAAAGCGGGGAGATCGAGGCAGCCATTCACCAAGTGCGCGCGGATTCGCTCGACAATCTGGAAAGGCTCGGTCAACTGGAGCGTCAAGCCGTCGCTATTCGCGGCATCGTGCGCGCCATCCGTGAGGTGGCGGCACAGACGCAGCTCCTGTCGCTGAACGCGGCGCTCGAGGCGGCTCGCGCGGGCGAGTTCGGACTGGGCTTTGAGGTTGTCGCCTCGGAGGTTCGCAAGCTGGCGGGTCAAGTCCAGGAAGCCTCGAAGCTCGCGAACGGCGAGGTTGAGGAGCTCGCCGCCCGGATCGCGGAGATCGGCAAAGGGACGAAGAGAGCGCAGTCTTCGGCGGGGGAGAGCTTGCGCAGGCTGGAAGACGCGGTCGATGCCTTCCGGCGGATCGAAGATGCGGCGCGGCGGCTGAACGCGTCTTCCGATTCGTTCGCGGAGCGTTAAAGCGCGGCTCGCGTTATTCTAGTATTTTCATTTTGAACGCTGTGATTTAAGATGGAGAGAGACAGGCCTTATGTCCTAGATCGGAGAAACGGAGACCAAACCGATGAACGTACGCTCGCCGCTTGGACCGCTCGCCGCCTCGATTCTTCCATATGCAGCATTCGTCATATTGAGCAGAAATCCCGCATGGGACGGCTTATTCGTGCTGCCGAACGCACACTTTTACATCGTCAGCTCCGTCGCGCTGCTCGCGCTCGTCGTCGCCGTGTTCGTCGCCGTCGCCGGCCGGCGCGTGCGCAACATCAAAGTCAGCTTCCTCGCGTTGTCCTTCGTCTCTTTGTCTGTATTATTCATGGTGCACGGACTGTCCACGCCCAGCATACTACTGGGCGTCACTACGCTGCCGAAGATCAGCGCGCCGCTCAGCGTCATCTTCGCCACCCTCTGGCTCTGGCTGTCCTCCTGGCGCTCCGACCACCCTTTGATTCGCTTTTTATCCTGCCGAGAGCGTGTGCTTCTGCCGCTCTGGACCGCGCTGCTGGCGCTCGCCGGCGCAATCGCCCTGCTGCGTCCGGAGATCGTCGGCTTCATCCGTCTCGATATTTATCCGTTGAACAGCTCGGCGACGATGTTCGTGATTGCCGTCAATATCGTGACGGGCTATCGGTACTATCGGTCGTATCTTTACTCGCGGTTTCCGCTGGAGCTCGCGATCGTTTACGCCACGGCATGGCTGATCGCAGCCCAGCTCATCATGACGCAAGGCGACGTATGGCGCAGCAGCTGGTGGCTGTACCATTTCCTGCTGTTGGCGGCGATGCTGGTCGTGCTGACCGGACTTTACCGGCAATACGCGTCCAAGCGATCGCTCGCCGGCGCCATCAAAGGGCTGTTCACGACGGACCCGGTCGAGCGCATCACGAACGCGCTGCAGCCGAGCGTCCGCGCGCTCATGCTTGCCACCGAGAGCAAGGACCCGTACACGGCGGGCCACAACTTTCGCGTGACGCTGTACGCGCTTAAGATCGCCGAGCAGCTGCAGCTTCGCCCGGAGCAGCTGCGCGCGCTCGTCGGCGGCACGATCGTGCACGACGTCGGCAAGATCGAGACGCCCGACGCGGTGCTGAACAAGCCGGGGAGGCTGACGCCGGAGGAGCGGACGATCATCGAGGAGCATCCGGTGAGAGGGTACGAGATGTGCCGAAACCTCGGGTTCATGGAAGAAGAGCTGGGCATCATCCGGTCGCACCATGAGAAGTGGAACGGCGAAGGCTACCCCGACCGGCTGGCCGGCGAAAAGATTCCCCGGATGGCGCGAATCGTGGCGGTTGCGGACGTATACGACGCGCTGACGAGCAACCGGGCGTACCGGCGGGCGATGTCGCACGAGGACGCGATGGCCATCCTGAACGCGAGCAAGGGGACGCACTTCGAGCCGGCCTGCGTCGAAGCGTGGGAGAAGGCTTGCCAGGCCGAGCCGGAGATGATCCGGGAGGGCTCTGCGCTCTGGGAGCGGGGAATGGGCAGATCGGCGCTCGCCTGATGGCAGCGCATAGGCGCGTTGGAGAGAAGGCGCGGCTTCGGTTGTGTCCTAGGCGCGGTTTGCCGGGGGCGGGCAGCGGGTAAGGTCCTGTATAACCAACCCAACCGACAGGAGATGAGGACCATGACCAAGCTGACCGGCGATCAGGCGCGCAATGCCGAGGATCAAGACAACAATTCGCTCGAGCAGGAGCAGAAGATCGGCCGCGGGCAGGACATCGAGCCCCAGGCCGAAGAGTGGGAAGCCAAGCAGTCGCAGCAAGAGCAGGACAAGCCTAATCGATAAGCCCCCGAATCGATAAACCGCCGGGTCTCCGGCGAATCGACAAACGGCGCCGCTCCCGAAGGGGAAGCGGCGCCGTTTATTGATGGATTTAGAAGTCGAAGTTGTCGGGATCGGGACCGACACGCTCGCCGCGGTCCAGCGCGGCGATCAGGCGATGATCCTCCGCGGTGAGCGAGAAGCCGAAGACATCGGCATTTTCCGCGATTCGGCGCGCGCGGGTCGACTTGGGAATTGTCGCTATGCCGAGCTCGAGGTCCCAGCGCACAATAATTTGCGCGACGGATTTGCCATGTCTTTGCGCAATCGCGGTCAGCGTCGGATCGTCCAGCAGCCCGCCTTGCATGAGCGGCGACCAGGCTTCGATCCGGATGCCGCGCTCGGCCGCATAGGCGCGCAGCTCGGGCTGCTGCAGCCGCGGATGCAGCTCGATTTGATCGACCATCGGCACAACGCTTGCGGTCTGCAGAAGGTCTTCGAGGTGATGAATGTGGAAGTTGCTGACGCCGATCGCTTTAACCCGGCCGTCCGTGTACAGCTTTTCGAGGGCGCGCCAGGCAGCATTGTATTTCCCGGCGACGGGCCAGTGAATCAGGTACAGGTCGAGGTAATCGAGCCCCAGCTTGCGCAGGCTCGTCTCATAGGCGGCCAGCGTCTCCTCGTATCCGAGGTCCGCATTCCAGACCTTCGACGTGACGAACAGCGCTTCGCGGGCAAGCCCCGTCTCGGCGAGCGCCTCTCGAATGCCTGCGCCGACGCTCGTCTCATTGTCATAAATCGCGGCCGTATCGATGCTGCGGTAGCCCTGGCGAATCGCTTCCTTGACCGCGTTCGCGGCCTCGTCGCCCTCCGGCACCTTAAATACGCCGAGGCCGAGCCAGGGCATGCGGACGCCGTTCGCAAGCGGAAATGCGCTCTGAAGATTTTGAAGGCTTTGAAGGTCTGCTTTTGCGGTCATAATAGAGAGTCCTCCTTAGTGGAAGTTTAGGTTGTTAGAGACTGGAGCGTCCGGCGTTCGGCTATCGTTGTTCGCGCGGGCTTCCGCGTTTTCGAGGCGCAGGCTTGCGGCCGTGAGCAGCACGGCGGCGGCGACCATGACGGCGCCGACCCATGGCGTATGCGCCACGCCGAGCCGTTCCACGACGATGCCGCCGAGGAAAGCCCCGATCGCGATGCCCGCGTTAAACGCCGCGATGTTGAGCGACGAGGCGAAGTCGACGGCGTTTTTGGCGTGCCGCTCGGCGAGCATCACGACATAGAGCTGGAGCCCGGGCACGTTCATGAAGGCGAGCAGGCCCATGAGCAGGACGGCCGCGAGCCCGGCCGCATGGTAGGCTGCGGCGAAGTTCAGAACCAGCAGGACGACGGTCTGCAGCGCGAACATGACGAGCAGCGCCGGTACGGGACGCTTGTTGGCGGCTTTGCCGCCAACGACGTTGCCCACCGCGATGGCGATGCCGTAGAAGAGCAGGATGAGGGCGATCGACGACTCGCCGAATCCGGTTATATCCCGCAGAAGCGGGGACAAATAAGTGAAGACGACGAAGGTGCCTCCGTAGCCCAGCGCGGTGATGGCGAAGGCAAGCAGCAGCCTCCGGTTGCCGAGCAGCGGCAGCTGGTGGCGCAGCTTCGTTCGGACGGCGCTGCGCAGCCCCGAGGGCACGAGCGCGAGGTTGGCGACGAAGGCTGCGATGCCGACGGCTGCGATGGCCGCGAAGGCGGCTCGCCAGCCGAGATGCTGACCGAGCAGCGTGCCGAGGGGCACGCCGGTGACGGTCGCGATCGTCAGGCCCGAGAACATCGTGGAGATCGCGCTGGCTCTGCGGTCACGCGGCACGAGATCCGCCGCGATCGTCGAGCCGACGGACATGAAGACGCCGTGGGCGAAGGCGGACAGCACGCGGGCGACGAGCAGCGGGACGACGCCGCCGGAAGCGGCGGCGAGGACGTTGCCCGCGATAAAGACGACCATGATCCAGAGCAGGAGCGTCTTGCGCGGCACGCCCGCGGCGAGCGAAGTTAGAATCGGCGCGCCCGCCATAACGCCCAGTGCGTATAGCGTGACCGTAAGGCCCGCCATGGATTCGGTTATATGAAGATCATCCGCGATGAGGGGCAGCAGCCCGACGCTGATGAATTCGGTCGTGCCGATGGCGAACGCGCTGACCGCAAGCGCGAGCAGCGCGGCCGTGCTTTTGTTAAAGGCAACCGTCATTGGAGCAACACTCCCGTAGTAGATATCCCGGCCGGTGAATGCTATTATGGATGAATGTCGCCTGAAAGGACAGTACGTACTTTTAAGTGATATAGGTACTAAAAAGTACCCATGGCGGCATGCGAAAGGAGTTCGATCGCAATGGCCAAAAAATACAACATCTCCGTGGAAGCGACGCTCGAAGTCATCGGCGGCAAGTGGAAGTGCGTCATCCTGTGCCATCTGACGCACGGCAAGAAGCGCACGAGCGAGCTCAAGCGCCTCATGCCCGCGATCACGCAGAAGATGCTCACGCAGCAGCTGCGCGAGCTCGAGGACGACGGCATCGTCAACCGGATCGTATATAACGAAGTGCCGCCCCGCGTCGAGTACGAGCTCAGTGCTTACGGGTGGAGCCTGAAGTCGATTCTCGACTCCTTGTGCAACTGGGGCGAGCAGCATATTATCAAGGAATACGGGGACAAATACGCGGTGCTCGAGGATAACGTGCTGAACCGCTAGAAGAGAGGTAAATGGAGATGAACAAGCCATCGATATACGGCTTGCCTTACGATAAGCTGGCCGCCTGGCTGGCGGAGCGAGGCTTCAAGAAGTCCCGCGCGGACCGGACGTGGGAGCAGCTGTACCGCATCCGCGTCGCTGAATTCGCGGAGATGGAGCCTGCGCTCGAGCCTGCCGTGACGGCGCTGCTCGAGCAGAGCTTCACGCTGCGGACGATGACGGAGCACGTCAAGCAGCAGTCGGCCGACGGCACCGTGAAGTTTCTGTTCCGGTTGTCCGACGGCAATCTCATCGAGACGGTGCTCATGCGGCACAAGTTTGGCTTGTCCGTCTGCGTGACGACCCAGGTCGGCTGCAACATCGGCTGCAGCTTCTGCGCGAGCGGCTTGCTCGCCAAGAGCCGGGATCTGTCCGCAGGCGAGATCGCGGAGCAGATCATGCAGGTTCAGGCGCATCTTGACGCCGCCGGCGACGGCGAGCGCGTCAGCCACATCGTCGTGATGGGCATCGGCGAGCCGTTCGACAATTACGACAACATGGCGGATTTCATCCGCGTCATGAAGGACCATAAGGGGCTGGCGATCGGACCGCGCCACATCACCGTGTCCACGAGCGGACTGGCGAACAAGCTGCGGGAATTCGCGGACTCGGACCTGCAGACGAATTTGGCCGTATCGCTTCACGCGCCGAACGACGAGCTGCGCACGCGCATCATGAAGATCAACCGCGCCATTCCGATCGCGAAGCTGATGGACGCGATCGATTATTATCTGGCGCGGACGAACCGGCGGCTCACGCTGGAATATATTTTGCTGCGGGACGTGAACGACCGCCGGGAGCATGCCGAGGAGCTGGCCGACTTGATCGGCGAGACGCGGCGGAGCCAGGTGAACGTGAACCTCATCCCGTACAATCCGGTCGATGAGCACAGCCAGTACCAGCGCAGCGAGCAGGAGGCGGTGCGGGGCTTCTACGACGCGCTCAAAAAGCGCGGCGTCAGCGTCAGCGTGCGCCTGGAGCACGGCGCGGACATCGACGCTGCCTGCGGGCAGCTGCGGAGCAAGCAGATCGCGAAGGCGAATTAATAAAGCGAAAGGGGCCGTGTCGAACGGCCCCTTTCTTCTATTTAGGCTCGGCAAGCTGACGAACGTGCTGCGGGGGCAGCCCGGTTAGCCTGGCGATCGTATCGAGGTCCATACCTTCTCGCAGCATGTGAAGCGCGATTTCCGCTTTCGCAGATTCCTGTCCTTCCTCGCGTCCTTCTTTTTTGCCCGATTCCCAGCCTGTCTCCCGGCCTTCCTCCCAAGCGTCCTTCAGGAAGCTGATCCGATCCCGCTGCGCTTTTTCCCGGGCCTCGTACAGCATTCTGGTCATGTCGTCTTCGCTGAGGTGAGCAAGGCGCTCTTCGGCATGGCGTATCGTCGGATCCATCTCGATCAACTCCTCCAACTGTTCTGGGGTCGTCCATTCGTCCAAAAACCGCAGCCAGCGATGCAGCGGATCCTCGAGGCGATACGGTCCGGCTCTGAACTTCGGGCATTCGATGAAGTGCAACTCGATCAGGTCGGTGAGCCGGTATTGCCTTTCCATATCTTCGTATAGCTGAAACGAATGATGAAAATGGGTAAGCGGCAGAAAGGCAAAATCCAAAATATTGATGCAAATCGTCTTTTTGAGCTGGCTGTAATCCTCGCCTTCGCGGATGGAGTCGGCGAGCAAGCGCCCCATGTAGAACAAGCTGCGCTTTTCCATGTGCCGATAGCGTCCGACCTGCATCTCGACGTTGATTTGCTCTCGGTCCGCCGTCTCGCAGCGAATATCCAGCACGCCTTCTTTGTCTTCGACGAGGCGCTTCGTAAGCAGCTTGCCGTCCAGAATGGCCAGATCGGCGATCGCCGCTCGGTCCGACCGCCGCAGAATCGCGTTCAGCAGTCCGATCAGCAGCGGCTTGCTGTCGGCTTCCCCGAACAGCCGTTTGAACAAGTAATCGTTTTTCGGATTCAATCGCTTCTTCATGCTTCCGTTCTCCCCTCAGTATACCATAGCCTTTTGCGCGTATGGAGAACGCAAAAAAGCACGCGCCGACCGTTAACCCTTCAAAATCAGGGTGAACGGCGGCGCGTGCTTCGCGTCCGCTTGTTTGCTTGCATCTATCTTCGCCGGACCGGAAGCGTTTGTCAATCGAAGGAACTATGACTGGCTCGCGACGACGGGAATCCATACCTCGCAGCGGTAATCCTCCGCGTTCGTGTCTCCCTCCAGGTACACCTCGAGCTCGGGCGCCGGGGCATGTTCGTAGCCGCAGGACGGGAACCATTCGCTGTAGATCCGTCCCCATAGCTTCTGAATCGAGGGTGTCACGGGGCCGACCGAGTCGAATACCGCCCAGGTGGCCTGAGGCACCGTCCACGAGACGCAGCCTTCCGGCGTCTCCGCCTTCGCGTCGCATTCGACCGCGACCAGATAGGTGAGCAGCTCCTCGCCTGGAGGCATCGAGCAGATGCCGAGCAGCGGGTTGCCGGCGCCGATCTCCGCTAACGTGGACAGCGTACCGTCGGCCTCGCATTCTCCCCAATAAGCCGGAATTCTCCGGTTGTTTTCCCCGTTCTCGGTGCTCACCCGGATCATTTTGCCGATGACCTTGAACGCCTCTCTTTTGACGATCCGATAGTCCATTTCTTTGTCTCCCTTCAACGACAGTTGGAAGGAAATGCGCGGGTAGGCCTTAAGCGCGGCGCCTTGGGCCTTGGCCTCCGAGGGCGCGATGCCGTGCGCTTTGCGGAACGCCTTCGCGAACGACTCCGGCGATTCGTAGCCGTACTTCAGCGACACGTCCAGCACTTTGGCCGCACCCATCGCGAGCTCCTGAGCCGCCAGCGTCAGCTTGCGCTTGCGCATGTATTCCGCGACCGTCATGCCCGTCAGCATGTGGAACATTCGTTGAAAATGATAAGGCGAGGTACACGCCGCATGCGCGATCTCAGCGATATCGAAAGGCTCCTCCATCATCTGTTCCATCCGGTCCAGCGCGTGCCGCATTCGCTCAAGCCACTCCATGCGCACTCCCCTCTCTGACTCCACTCTATCATCGGGCGACCGCGCTCGCCTGTCATGGCGTGCTTTTCGCGGACAGCCCCATATTGCCGATCAGATCGATTCCCGCCTGCGGGACATGAGCGCCAGCGCGCCCGCTCCGATGAGCAGGATGGCGAGAAGGGAAGAGCCGCCCGTCAGCTTGCCGAGCACGTAGCCGACCGAGAAGATCGCGAAGAAGAGCAGAGAAAGGAAGGTCAGGATGTTGATCGGGATCAGCAGCCACTTGTTGCGGCCGCCGAACCAGTACAGCTCGAACAGGCCGACGGCAGGGGCGAGAATAAAGCCGGGCCACATCATCGACCAGTTGTCCAGCAGCATGGCGATCTGGCAGACGCCGTACACCGTGAGCAGCACGCCGCCGGGGACGAGCACGCCGACGCCTTTGCCGCCGAGCACGGAGAAGTACAGCCAGTGGAAAAAGACGGCCAGCGGCAGCACGAACAGGGTCGGCCAGAAGTAAGCGAAAATTGAGCCCGTGCCTAAATGCAGATCGCCGCGAAACAGCAGAAAGAGGCCGGCCAGAAGCAGGAGGGGACCGAGCAGCGTGCCGCGATGGATTTTCATAAGAGATCGCTCCTTGTAAGCAAAGCTTGGTTGCTTACAGCTTAACACCTTGCGCTCGGTATTGTCGTCCAACTCGGGCATAGCGCAAAATCAGACCAAAGACGGAGGCGCCGGGTCCGACGTTATGGTAAAGATGCGAGCGGCGCTCCGGCTTGCGAAGTTAGAGCGTCTGACCGCTATCCACGGTAATCAGTTGTCCGGTCAGCGCCTCCTGCTCGAGCGCGAAGCGGATGGCGCGAGCGATATCCTCCGGCGACGAGATCGCATTCAGCAGCGTCGAGGGCGCAAGCTTGCGCATTTGCTCCTCGCGCCCGGCCCACCAGCGCGTGCTAACGGCGCCGGGAACGATCGCGTTCACGCGGACGAGCGGGGCGAGCGCATGCGCCAGCGACAGCGTGAGGCCGTGGACGGCCGCCTTCGAGACGGCATACGGCAGCGAGGAGCCACGGCCGGTTTTGCCGGCGATGCTGCCAACGTTCACGATCGCGCCTCCGCCGCCTCGGTTCATGAGAGGGGCTGCCGCTCTGGCGCAGTAGAACATCCCTTTGACGTTAACGCCTATGAGTTCGTCCCATGCGTCGTCCGTCACCGCCTCCAGGTCCTGCAGCGGAATGTGCCGGGTGATGCTCGCGTTATTTACGAGTAAATCCACCGTTCCGAACGCCCGATCGGCGTCGGCGAACATCGCTTTCACCTCAGCGTCCGAAGATACGTCCGCCCGCACCGCGATCGCCTTTCCGCCGAATGCCCGGATCGTCTCGACCGTTTCTTCCGCGCCGCTTCGCGACCTCGAATAATTGACGACGACGGCCGCGCCGTTCGCCCCGAGCTCCAGCGATACCGCTCTGCCGATTCCCGTGCCGCCGCCCGTAACGATCGCCGTACGATTTTTTAAATCCATCGTTATTCCTCCCTAAGGTTTAGTTCCACCTGCTCGTTATTAAGTGTAAAAGCGATCGCCTGTTTCGTATAATTGAATGAATTGAAGATTTTATTCACGAAAATCGATCGGAGATGAAACGCATGGATCCCAAATCGCTTCGCTCTTTTCACCGGATCGCGGCGCTCGGAAGCTTCCGCCTCGCGGCCGAGGAGTTGAATTATGCCCAGTCCACGGTTACGATGCAAATCCAGCGGTTGGAGGAGGATCTCGGCATTGTCCTGTTCGAGCGTTCCGGGGGACTGCGGCTGACCGAGGAAGGCAGGTTGCTGCGCGAACGAAGCCTGCCGATCCTGCAGGATATGGACCGTTTGCGCCGAACGCTGGCGGAGATGCGCGAAGGGGATGCGGGCGAGGTGAGGCTCGGCGCGACGGAGCCCGCCGTCAGCTGCCGGCTGCCGGGGGTGCTTAAGCGCTTCGGGGAACGGTATCCGAAGATTCGAGTGTCGGTCGAGTCCGCGAGCACGCCGGTCTTGAGCGAGCGGCTGCGCAAAGGGGAGCTCGACCTGGCGCTCTGCGCCATGCCGGAGCATACGGAGGGCCTGCACTTCGAGCCGCTGTACCGCGAACCGTTCGCCG
Organism: Cohnella sp. GbtcB17; assembly: GCF_019091135.1. Classification (GTDB taxonomy): domain Bacteria; phylum Bacillota; class Bacilli; order Paenibacillales; family Paenibacillaceae; genus Cohnella. Next base: position 19,296 of record NZ_JAGXJW010000013.1, read on the forward strand.
CGCTCTTGCCTGCCGATCATCCTTTGGCATCGCAGGCGGTCGTCCGGCTGGAGTCGCTTGCCGCCTGCAAGCTGCTCGTCACGGCGTCGAACTGTCCTTACCGCCGCAAGCTTGAGCTCCTGCTCGCCGAGTCCGGCGCGCCGACGGCGGAGACGATGGAAATAGGCAGTATGACCGCCCTCGCATCTTATGTTGCGATGGGTCTTGGCGTCGCCCTTGTTCCTCGTGTGTTGGCGGACGAACCGCCTAACGGCGTCCTCTCCCGGCCGATTCAGGGAGCGGCGGTGGATATGGCGTGCGGGGTGCTCAGCCGGACCTCGGGGACACCGCTGACGCCTGCGGGGGCGAAGCTGTATGCGGCATTGCGCGATGAACTCGAGGAATAGGCGGCGCCGAACCGAACTCTTTTCCAGGTTGAAGTGTATTAGTGGCGATACGCTTGGAAGGGAGGAGAGGAGGCTGCATGGACATCGCAAAAGCGGAAGCGCAGCGGCTTTACGAAGAAAACGCCGTTTATATTTACCGTCTCGTGCTGATGCTGACAAAATCCAGAGCGCTGGCGGAGGACATTACCCAAGACGTTTTTATGCAAGCCTTTCGCAAATACGGCAGCTATGATCCGCAGCGAACCGGTTCGGCGCGGCCGTGGCTGTCCCGGATCGCGATCAATCAAACGCGCAATTCGCTGCGGAAGAGCCGCTGGCTCAGTCTGATCGGCCATACGCCCGAGCGGGCGGCCCCGGATTCGATCGAAGACGTCGTCCTGTCGGACGAGCGCGATCGGGAGTTATGGCGCGAGGTGCTAGGGCTGTCGCTGAAAACGAGGGAGGTCGTAACGCTCCACTTTTATGCGGGGATGACGCTTCAGGAGACGGCCGATTTGTTGGGAATACCGCTTGGGACCTGCAAGTCCCGGCTCCATTCGGCGCTTAACAATCTGAGGGCGCGTTTGCCGAATAAAGATCGCTATTTCGCATACGGGAGCGGGGGTAGCCATGAGTGATGTCTCGAAGTATCGACGGGTGATTCATGAGGCGCTCGAATCTGAAAAACCGGCTGCGTCTTTCGACCAGCTCTGGATGCGAGCGGAGGGACTGGCGCGCAGACCCTTGCGGCGCTATTGGCTGATCGCCCTGCCCTTGCTCGCGGCGCTGTTGGCGGGGGCCTGTACGGCCGTTTACCAAAGCGTGACGAACTGGTCCAACACGACCGTCTCTTTTAGCGATAAGAAAGACGATTTGACGGAGATGTTGACGCCGTTGGAAAGGTTCGACGGCATGGCCTTGTTGCGCGATAATCCATTGCTGTCGCTGGAAGAGACGAGAAAAAAAGCCCCGATTCCGATAAGAATCCCGACCTTGCCGGACGGGTGGACGGAGGTCCGATCCACAGGCGTGAATCCGGGCAACGCTGAATATTGGAGCTCCTTGCTCGATCCCCAAGGCAGGCGTGTCGTCGTAAGTCAAGCGTTCGACAGCAGTTACACGATGTCCTTAAGGAAGAAGCCGAACGAGACTTTTTTCGTTGGTTATCCGAAAGAATCCAAGTTCATTAAGGGCTTCGGCGACGATCTCGCGATTCTGATCGATCTGCAGAAAGGGAGATGGCAGATGATGCTTTACCACAAGGAGGCCACAAAAGAAATTGTGACCTGCATCAGCATCTGGAGCATGGATCCGGACGAGGCCGTTGCGCTCGCGCATCTATATCTGGAGGCGCCTTCGTCTTAATGGAAAACCGGCCGGTAACGGCGCGCTAGGCGCCATTATCGGCCGGTTAATTGTTTATTCGTTTATTGCACGCCCGCGATCTCCTTGATCGCCTGTGTCAGCGGCGTTGCCGGACGCCCGATCAGGTTTTCCAGATCGTTGCTCTCCACGGCGAGCGTGCCCGCGCGAATCGCCTGCTGGATCGCGACGACGATCGGCAGGGCGAACTCCGGCACGCCGGCGCTCTTCATGATGTCCGCATAAGCGTCGTCGTCGACCTGCTGCACGGGAACTTCGCGTCCGAGCGCTTCGGATGTTGCGCTAGCCAGATCCGCGTACGACCGCAACGGCCCGCCGAGCTCGTAAACCTTGTTGTCGTGCCTGTCGCCGGCGAGCACGGCTGCAGCCGCCTCCGCATAGTCGCTGCGCGCAGCCCAGCCGACTTTGCCGTTCTCGGCGGACGTGACGAGCGGAGCGCCTGCCACGATGCCCTGGATCGCGCCGGCTTCGTTTTCGATGTACCAATTGTTGCGCAAAAAGGCATACGGGATACCTGTCGCGCGAATCGCGTTTTCGGTCTCGCGATGTACTTCCGCCAGGAACAGCTCGCTCTCCTGGGCGTTCGGAGCGCTGGTATAAGCGATAAAGCCGACGCCTGCGTTGCGGGCTGCCTCCACGGCGTTCGCATGCTGTCTAATACGGGTTTGCGTATCTCCGTCGGTCGACACGATCAACAGGCGATCGACGCCGGCGAAGGCTTGCTCAAGCGAAGCGGGATCGTCGAAGTCGCCGCGCCGGACGTCCACGCCTTGCTCGGCCAATGCCGCCGCCTTTTGCGGGTCGCGAACGCTGACGGCGATCCGTTCTGCGGGCACGCGTTCGAGAAGCGCCTTTACGATTAGGGAGCCGAGGTGGCCCGTTGCGCCGGTTACTAGCAATTTCATAGAAAATCAACCTCCAGGGATTCTTATTCGATAGCCTTGACGCCCGTCGCGAAATGATGCGGCTGACGTCGGCATCCGTTGTAACTATAATAGATACAACGAGGGCATGAGTCAAGGCTTTAGATCGGCGAATTGATTTTCGTGGCATGGAAGGCGTACGTTAGCGGGAGTTTCCGAAGGTAGGTTTTCCTTTTCATAGACAAAGGTCGGACGACCCGCTATCATTAGGGCATAACTGCATATCCTCGTACCAGGCGCGCGCATGCTGCCATGCCGCTTAATAGGGAAGTCCGGTGAGAGTCCGGCGCGGTCCCGCCACTGTATATGCCGAGCGCTCCGAACGATGCCACTGTTCAGCCGAATGGGAAGGCGCCGGAGCTGCGATGAAGCAGAGCCAGGAGACCTGCCTCGATACGACTGTATCCCGTCCGCTTCGCGGAGTGAGCGGCGGGACCGGCTGTGCCAGCTATGCCGCTCACCGGGCGGACATGGCCTGCGGCGCGGCGTCTTGCTGCGAGCTTGAACCACTCCCTGCGGAGTGGTTTTTTTCATGCGGGACGGACGAGCGGCGCGGGCAATCGGACTGATCATTATCGGGAAAAGGGGTATGACTCATGTTGAGCTTCAAACGCTTCAAATCGCTGACTTCGCTCGCGCTGTCGGTATCCCTCGCGTTCGCGGGGCTGTCGGTTGCGCTGCCCGCGGGCAAGAGCTATGCGGAGAGCGGCGCCACGACGGTCGCCGCGGCGGCTTCCGTCAATGTCCAGGCGGATATCCAAGCCGCGGTTGGCTACATTAAAGCAAACGGCGGCGTCTCTTCGGACTGGCTGGCCTTCAGCTTCGCGCGAGCGGGACAAGCCGTGCCCGCCGAATATGCGGGTAAGCTGGCTGCCGGCGTAGAGGCTGAGTGGGCCAAGGCCTCGCCGGACCCGACAGCGTTGGCGCGCTACGCGCTGGTCGCGAACGCGATCGGGCTGGATGCACGCAGCATCGGCGGCCATGACTTGATCGCGAAGCTGGCGAGTTATCCGTCCTTCGCCAACGTGTACGCAGACATTTTCGTGCTGCTGGCGCTCGACTCGGGCAACTACGAGCTGCCTGCCGGCACCGCATGGACGCGCGGCGACCTGGTCGCGGCCATCGTCTCGGGCATCGACGGCTCCACGGTCCCGGATCTGTACGGCATGGCGCTTAGCGCGCTGGGCAAGTACAAGGACCGTCCCGAGGTGGCTGCCGCGGCCGACAAGGCTGTCTCTTGGCTGTCCGCCAATCTCGCGAACGACAACAGCGAGGCGATCGCGCAGACGATCGTCGGCCTTGCCGCCTACGGCATCGATCCGGCGGACGCGAAGTTCGCCAAGGACGGATCGAGCCTGATCCAGCGCCTGCTGGCGTTCAAAAATACGGACGGCGGCTTCAAGCACCAGCCGGCCGACGCTGCGTCGGACAAAGCCTTCGCGACCGAGCAGGCGCTGCGCGCGCTCGCCGCTTACCAGTTGTTCTCCGCTTCGCATCGTTCCGTCTATGTTAACGCCGCCAGCCAGTGGGTCGCGACCGGCGTCGCCATCGAAGGGCTGAACGGTCCGCTTGCGGCGCTTAGCGCGACGCAGGCCGTATACGCCTGGGATGCGCTCGTGGAAGTAGCCGACCGCAACAAGCTGAAGCTCGGCTATACGGAAGATCCGCAATACGGCAAGTTCCTGTCCGCGATCGGCGACGCCAAGGGCGACCAGAGCGTCTACTGGCTGTTCGCGGTTAAGCGCGGCGGCGCGTATGCGCCGATCGATACTTCGCTTGAGAAGTTCCGCCTGCAGGCGGGCGACGAGGTGTACCTATATCTGTCGGGCGCGGACAGCGGCCTTGTGAAGTCGGTCACGGCGAAGGCTGCGGCGGGCGGCGCAACGGCCGTGAACGTGCAGTACACCTATTACGACAGCAGCTTCAAGGAAGTGACGGGACCGGCGGCAGGCGTGCAGGTCGCGATCGGCGGCCAGACGGCGAAGACGGACGCGAGCGGCACGGCAACCTTCAAGGGCTTGTCCGCTGGCGAACTGGCTTATACCGTGACGGGTTACCGCGCGGGCGCCGCTCCGCTTGTGCTTAAGTACGCAGGCACGCTGACCGTGGGCGCAGGCCAGGCGGGCGGCGATTCGTTCGCCGACGCTGCGGACATCTCTTCCTGGGCGAGCGAAGCTGTCAGCGAGGCATATGCCGCAGGCTGGCTTCAAGGCGTAAGCGCGACGGAGCCGAAGTTCGCGCCGAAGCAGCAACTGACGCGCGTTCAGTTCGCGGCGCTTATCCTGCGCCTGCTCGGCGAGACGCCGGCTTCGGGTGCCAAGCAGACGTTCGCGGACGTCGCGCCGGGCGTCTGGTACTTCGATGCCGTCATGACGGCGAAGTCCAAAGGACTGATCGGCGGCGTTACGGCGACGTCGTTCAAGCCGAACGACGCGATCTCCCGTCAGGATCTGGCGGTTGTCCTGGCACGCGCCTTCAAGCTCGACGGTTCGGGATCGAAGACCGCATTCTCCGACCAAGGCCAAATCTCCGGCTACGCGCTCGCATCGGTCCGCGCGGTCTACGACAAGGGACTGCTGAAGGGCACCTCCGGCACCGCGTTCGATCCGAAGGCCAAGGTGACCCGCGAGATGGCGGCTGTTATCGCGTCGAACCTGCTGAAGCAGGGGCTGATTTCGAAGTAAAAAAGAAAGCATAAACACAGCAAAACAGACGGCTCAGGCTAAATGCCCGAGCCGTCTGTTTGTCGTTCGCCTATTCCTCCAGCCGTGCGGCTAGCTGCCGAACCTGGTCGACAGGCAATTCCGTCAGGCGGCTGACGGCGGCGATATCGGTGCCGGCCTTCAGCAAATTCAAGGCGACGGCGACTTTTCCCAGCTCTCTGCCTTGCGCAATGCCCAGCTCCCTGCCCTGCGCAATGCCCAACTCCCTGCCTTCCTCCAGCCCCTGCTCCCGCGCGTCCTTCAAAAAGCTAATCCGATCCCGGTTAGCCTTCTCCCTGGCCTCATACAGCATGCGGGTCATGTCGTCCTCGCTCAGATGACTCAGCCGCTCCTCGGCCGTCCGAATCGTCGGATCCATAGCGATCAGCTCCTCCAATTGTTCGTGCGTCGTACGTTCGTCCAGAAACCTAAGCCAACGGTGCAGCGGGTCCGCAATGGCGTAGGGCGCCGAGCGGAACTTCGGAAACTCGATAAAGTGCAGCTCGAACAGATCCGTCAGCCTGAACTGCCGTTCCGCATCCTCGTATAGATGAAACGAGCGATGAAATCCATCGAGCGGCAGAAAGGAAAAATCCAGCATATTGATGCAGATCGTCCGCTTGAGCTGACCGTAATCCTCGCCTTCGCGAATCGAATCCGCGAGGAGCCGGCCCATATAAAACAGGCTTCGCTTCTCCATGTGCCGGTAGCGTCCGACCTGCATCTCGACGTTGATCTGCTCCCGGTCCGCCGTCTCGCAGCGGATATCCAGCACGCCCTCCTTGTCTTCGACGAGGCGCTTGGTGAGCAGCTTGCCGTCGAGCACGACGAGGTCCGCGATCGCGTCCCGTTCGCCTCTGCGCAGAACCGCATTCAGCAGCCCGATCAGCAGCGGCTTGCTGTCGGCCTCGCCGAACAACCGCTTAAAAAGGTAGTCGTTTTTCGGATTCAACCGTTTTTTCATCGCTTTTTGCCTCCAGTATATCATAATCGCGCGATTGTCCGAACCGCGTCGCGCACCCGTAAACGCAAAAAAACGCGCCCTTCGCCGTCCCGCGCACAAGCGCGGATCGACGCAGGGCGCGTGCTTCGCGCCATGATTGATCTGAAACCATCTTCACTTAGACCGGCTCAATTGTCAAGAACGAGAGAGCTGACGAACCTCCGGCTCGCCCTGTTCCGCCTAGACGGCGGTCGCCTTAATAGTAAATACGAATATCGCTCCCTGGGCGACGTCCTTCTTGGCGTGGATTCGCCCACCCATCAGCTCCACCAGCGTCTTGCAGATCGACAGGCCGAGGCCCGTGCCGCCGGACTTGCCGCCCTGCATCCCTTCGAGCTGGGAAAACGGCTGGAACAGCCTGTGGTACTGTCCCTCCGGAATGCCTGCGCCGGTATCCTCCACGGTAAACTCGAGCTCCAGCTCGGCGCCCTGTCTGCGCAGCAGCTGCGCATAGACGCGCACGCCTCCCGCAGAGGTGAACTTGACGGCGTTGCCGATCAGGTTGTTGAGCACCTGGCGAAGCCGGTTCGGGTCTCCGAGCAGCAGCGAAGGGATCGCGGGATCGATCTCCGTCGCCAGCGTCAGCCCCTTCTCGCGAAGCATCGCGATGAACAGGTCCGCCGTTTCCTTCATGCAGCTTGCCAAATTGAACGGGGTGAGCTCCAGATCCATTTTGCCGGACTCGATCTTGGAAAAATCGAGAATGTGGCTGATTATCGAGAGGAGCGCGTTGCCGCTCGTGCGGATAATATCGACCATGTCGCGGTCCGCCGCCGGAAGCTCCGACTCCATCAGCAGGTCCGACATCGCGATGATGCCGTTCAGCGGCGTGCGCAGCTCGTGACTCATCGTCGCGAGGAACCCCGATTTGATCCGGGAGGCGGTTTCCGCCGTTTCCTTCATCTGCGTCAGCTCGCGGTTCGCTTCTTCCATCTGGCGCGCCTGTGACTCAAGCTCAATCGTTTTCGCTTCCAGCTCACGCGTCTTTGCCTCAAGCTCCTGCGTTTTGGCGGCCAGTTCCTTGGTCTGCCGTTCGAGCTCAAGCCTTGTCAGGTAAAGGCGCACGAAGCCGTCAATCTTGCTTTTCAGCACCTCGGGATGTACGGGCTTGGTCATGAAGTCGATCGCGCCAGACGAGTAAGCCTGCTTGTAATTGTCCAGCTCGGACGTCAGCGAGGTAAGGAAGATAATCGGGATATCCTGCGACTTTTTGCGCATTTTGATGCGGCGTGCCGTCTCGAAGCCGTCCATGTCCGGCATCAGCACGTCCATGATAATGAGGGCGAAGTCGTTTTTGAGCAGGCATTTGAGCGCCTCCGCTCCCGAAGAAGCGGACACGAGCGTGTAGGGCGAGTCGGCCAGAATCGCTTGCGCGGACAAAAACTCGTCCGGTCGGTCGTCGACTAGAAGGATGTGAACGTCAGGCTCCATGCGGCAATCATTCCTTCCGGCGGTTCTACTTGATGAGCCACGCTTTGAGCAGCGTGACGAGCTGGGTTGTATTGATCGGCTTGGCGATGTAGTCGGACGCGCCTGCGCGAAGGCATTTCACGCGGTCGCCTTCCATCGCTCTGGCCGTCAAGGCGATGATGACCAGATTCTCGTACTGCGGCATCTGGCGAATGCGCCGCATCGTCTCGTAGCCGTCCATCTCGGGCATCATGATGTCCATGAAGACCAGGTCGACGCCAGGGTGGACGCTCAGGTGCTGCAGCGCTTCCTTGCCGTTTTGCGCGAAGCTGATCTCCATGTTGTAGCCCTCGAGCACGCTGGAGAGCGCATAAATATTGCGCATATCGTCGTCGACGAGCAAAATCTGCTTGCCTTCGAAGGCGGCTTCCGGGTTATGCAGCTTCTCGATGAGCAGCTGCTTGTCCGGCGGAAGGTCGGCATGCCTGCGATGCAAATACAGCGCGGTCTCGTCGTAGAGCCGCTCCATCGACTGGACGTTTTTGAGCACGATGCTCTCCGCGTAATGGCGCAGCCGCTCCTCCTCTTCCTTGCTCAGGTCGCGGCCCGTGTAGATGATGACCGGCAGCGTCTGCAGCTTGCGGTTCGTCTTGACCTGCTCCAGCAGTTCGAAGCCCGAGATATCGGCGAGTCCGAGATCGAGCACCATGCAGTCGAAGTGCTGGGCGTTCAGCTGATCCAGCGCTTCCTTGCCCGAGGCTGCCGCGGTCACGGATACGTCGGGGTGCGCGATAAAAGCGACGAGGCTGGCACGCAGCGCGTCGTTGTCTTCGACGATGAGCAGGTTTTTGACCGGACGCCGAATGTACGATTCAATCCGAAGGAACGCGGCTTCAAGCTCCGAGCGGTCGGTCGGCTTTTTCCAGAAGTCCAGCGCGCCCATCGATAGCCCCTGCTTGCTGTCGTCGGCCGTGGACACGATGTGCACGGGGATGTGGCGCAGCTCGGGACGGCTCTTGAGTCTGCTGATGATCGCCCAGCCGTTCAGGACGGGCAGATCCGCGTCGACGACTATGGCGTCTGGCTTGTAGGCGTGGGCGAGCGCGAGCCCCTGGTCGCCCTGCAGCGAGACGATCGCCTTGAAGCCGCGCTTGCGCGCCAGCTCGAGCAGGATGGCGGCGAACGATTCTTCCTCCTCGATGATGAGCAGCGTCGTGTCTCCCGGCTGCAGGTCGCTTCGGTCGTCGTCCATCACCGCTTGCTGGAGCAGCTTCGGATTGGAGATCGAGATATCGGGCACGAACGATTCGTAAAATTCGGCAAAGTCGGCGCCGGGACGCGGGGGAGCCTTGTATGCGCCCGAATCCGCCTTCGGAGACGGCATGCTCGGCGTCGGTTCCCGAGTCGATTCCTTCGCCGGAGCGGAATCCGCCTCGGGGGAAGAACCGGCCGGAGCCGCCTGAACGGAAGGGGCCTTCGGCGCCGCTAGGCCGAACGGCTGCTCCTGCTCCCGAACGGAATTGTCCGTCTCCGCCGTCTCAGACAGGAGAAGGGTGAAGATGCTGCCCTTGCCCGGCTCCGAAGAGACTTCGATGCGTCCGCCCAACAGCGAGGCGAGCTGGCGGCAGATGCTCAGGCCGAGTCCCGTGCCGCCGTATTTGCGGCTGGTCGTGCCGTCCGCCTGCTGGAACGCCTCGAAGATGCCGTCGAGCTTCTCTTTGGGGATGCCGATGCCGGTATCCTTGACCTCAAAGAAAATGCCGTCCGGATGAGAATCGCTTCGCCTGACCGTAAGCGACACCTCGCCCTTATCAGTGAACTTGAAAGCGTTGGAGAGCAGATTCGCCAAAATCTGCTGAAGCCGGTGTCCGTCTGTCCTCAAGGAGGCGGGGAGCCTTGGATCCAGGCGGATGCGCAGCTCGACGCCTTTGCCGCGGGCGACTTGATCGAACGTACGGTACGCGTGATCGACGACGTCCTGGACTTGGACCGTCTCGAACACCGCCGTCATCTTGCCGGCCTCCAGCTTGGCCAGGTCGAGAATCTCGTCGATCAGACGAAGCAGATCCCTGCCGGCTGAGAAGATCGTATGGACGTATTCGAGCTGTTTGGGCTGCAGATTGCCGGTCCGGTTCTCCGCGAGAATCTGCGAGAGAATCAGCAGGCTGTTGAGCGGCGTCCGCAGCTCGAGGGAGACGTTGGCGAGAAATTCGGACTTGTACTGGGCGGCCATAAAAATCTCCTCGGCCTGCTGCTGGATCTCGTCCTTTTGCCGCGCGGTAAGCGCCATTTCCGTCTTCAACTGCTCGTTGGAGACGCGCAGCTCGTCCGCCTGCACCCGGAGCTCTTCCGCCTGGTCGGCGAGCGAGTCCGCTTGCTGCGCAATTTCCTCCTTTTGCCGCGCGAGGGACTCGGCTTGCGCCGCGATCTCTTCCTTCTGGCGCGCGGTAAGCAGCACTTCCGTGCGCAGCGTCTCGTTGGCTTCGCCGATTTGTCTGGCCTGCGCGTCGAGCTCTTCGGTCTGCGTGCGGAGCTCCTCGGTCTGGGCAGCCAGCTCTTCAGTCTGCGACTGCAGCTCCTCCGTCTGCGCTTCGAGCTCTTCCTTCTGCTTCTGGGTATGACGCAGCAGCTCGTCGATTCGCGCAATATCGGCGAGCGTGTTGAACAGGATGCCCATGTTCGCGGACACCCGGTCGATCAGCTGCCGCTCGCGCGGAGAAAACGCGTGAAGGGAGGCCAGCTCTACGATGCCGACGGTTTCGTTTTCGTATAGGATTGGCACGAGCGTCAGATAGGAGGGAGGCGTTTCGCCAAGCCCGGAGCTGATCTTGATGTAGTCCGCCGGCAGATCGCGCATGACGACCGGCTTCTTGTCGAGCGCGGCTTGTCCGACCAGTCCGACGCCGAGCGGAATAGGCTTGCGCTCCTGCCTGGCATCGTCGTACGCGTAGCCGGCGGCGAAGTGGAGCGCTTCGCCGCGCTTCACGTACAACGCCCCGCAGCTTGCGCCGAGCGCGCCGGCCAGCTTGCTCATGAAGATGCGGGAAGCTTCCTGCACCTGCACGGAGCCTTGAAGCAGAATAGCCATTTCCGATACGTTGGCGTTGACCCAAATCTCGTTTTCCGCGTCTTCGCGCAGCTGGCGTTCTTGCTCCGTCTTGTGGTGGAGAGACACGGCCAGTTCCCGGAAACGGCGTGCGAGCTCGCCGAATTCGCCGTCCGCCGAATCGTCGTGCGCGGATACGTCCGTCCTGCCTGCAGCCATATCGTCGACGATCCGGGAGATGCGCCGCATGCCCGTAAAGATGCTTCGATGAACGGTGGCGATCAGGTAGGCGCCGGCGCTAAGGCCGAGCGCGCCGAGCGCGATCGAGAGCGCCAGCATTTGTCCGTGCGTATAGACGGAGGCAATCGCCGTTAGGCCTCCGAGGAGCAGCAAAAACGCAAGGCCGAGGCCCCAAATTTTTTTCGTAATATTCATAAAAACCGCCTTCGCGTCGAGATGATGGATGGGATGAGAGTACGCGAACGATAAACGATACATACAATTATAACTTTCCTGTAGGAAGATAGATATAGAACGCCCGCTGAACGCGGCCTGCACATTTAACCCGGACGCCGGAACTGGGTCCTGTAGCTTCGGGGCGTCATGCGGGTAAAAGCTTTGAATACCTTTTCGAAGTGGGAGAAATTTTCGAAGCCCGCTTCTTCCGAAATCTCGGTGATGCGCGCGTCCGTCTCGCGAAGCAGCCGCTGCGCTTCCTTGATCCGTGTAATGCCGACGTATTCGGCGATGCCGAAGCCGGTGCACTTTTTAAAGGTGCGGCTCAGATAGCTGGGGCTTAAATAAAAGCGGCTGCCAAGCTCGTCCAGCGTGATCGGCTCGCGAAAATTCGCGGCGATATGCCGCGCGACCTCCGTCATCTTGGCGGCTGTAGGCGACGGGTTCTCCTCGGCTTCGGCCTCCGCGCCGCGCGCATGCCGGGCCGCGAACAGCAGCAGCTCGGCGGCTGCATGGCGAATCGGCAGGGAGCAGCCGGGCTCACGATCCTGAATCTCGCGCAGCATGCCGTACAGCAGCTGTTCAACCCGAAGGCGTTCGGGCGCGTCCAGCCGCAGCAGGTGGCGATTTCCGCGGAACGGCGAGCGCAGCAGCTCGGCTTCCGCTTCGCTGAATTGCGCGAAATAACGTTCGTCGTAATAGAGCACGACGCGCTCGTGGTTGGGCACGCCTGTGTCGCTCGTCTTGTGGACCTCGTCGCCGGGCACGATCACGAGATCGCCGGACTGAACCTGGTAGGCGCGGTCCTTAATGAAGTAAAACCGCTCGCCGCCGAGCAGATAATAAAGCTCGTGCTGCCCGTGCATATGGTCAGCGACCATCGAATAATGGCCTTTTCTCCGATTGTATTCGACGTAAAAGGGATCGTGAGGGTCTCCGTATCGAAGCGTGCTGCTTAAGTTCAACGCAATCGCCTCCGTAAGGACAAAAAATGCGGGTTTTCAAAAATAATAACATAAATTGCGGAGCGAATAAGCACATTTTGCGGTACATTTTCCTCATAAGATGCTTGAAGACGAGGAGAGATGGCAACGATGGCAAGAAAGACGTACGTACAGGTAGGCGCAGGGGGGAGAGCGGAATTTTTTTACTCAGCGATCGCTACTTCGTTTCGCGAGACGAGCGAGCTGCTCGCCTTTTGCGACATTAACCAGACCCGCATGGACTACGCGAATAAGCTGCTGACGGAAAAGTACGACTATCCGGCGGTGCGTACCTATAAGAGCAACGAATTCGACCGGATGATCGCGCTTGAAAAGCCGGATGCCGTCATCGTGACGAGCGTTGACCGGACGCACCATACGTACATTATCCGGGCGCTTGAGCTCGGCTGCGACGTCATCACCGAGAAGCCGATGACCGTCGACGAGGAGAAGTGCCAGGAAATTCTCGACGCGGTCGAGCGGACGGGACGGAGCGTGCGCGTCACGTTCAACTACCGGTACGCGCCGCATCATACGAAAGCACGCGAGCTGATCGGGAGCGGCGTCATCGGCGATGTCACGTCAATCCACTTCGAATGGCTGCTGAACACGCAGCACGGCGCGGACTACTTCCGCCGCTGGCACCGGGACAAGCGCAACAGCGGCGGCCTGCTTGTACACAAGTCGACGCACCACTTCGACCTGGTGAACTTCTGGATCGGCTCGCAGCCGGACACCGTGTTCGCGATGGGCGACCTGCTCTTCTACGGCCGGGAAAACGCGGAGAGGCGCGGCGTCACCAAGTTCTACGAGCGTGCGACCGGCAATCCGAACGCCGCCGGGGATCCGTTCGCCCTGCCGCTCGACGACAATCCGCATCTGAAGGCGATGTACCTCGACGCCGAGCCGGAAGACGGCTACCGGCGCGACCAGAGCGTGTTCGGCGACGGCATCTCGATTGAGGACACGATGAGCGTGCTCGTGAAGTACAAGAACAAAGCGCAGCTGACTTACTCGCTGAACGCTTATCTGCCTTGGGAAGGCTACCAGATCGCGTTCAACGGCACAAAGGGCCGCATCGAGATGAAGATCGTGGAACAGTCGTACGTCAATTCGGGCGGGGACAAGGCGCTCGAGGGCGCCGTGCAGGGCGTCACGATCCTCGTGTTCCCGATGTTCGGCGAGCCGTATAAGGCCGAATTCGAGGTGGGCGAAGGCGGACACGGGGGCGGCGATCCGGTACTGCTGAACGACATCTTCGGCGTGCCGGTGGAGGACGAGTTCCATCGGGCGGCGAACCACGTGGACGGCGCGCGCTCCATTTTGACGGGCATCGCGGCCAATAAGTCGATCCGCACCGGTCAGGCGGTCAAGGTCGACGAGCTTGTGAAGTTTTATTAAAAGAGACCTTGGTTGACGGGCGCTTCTCCGTAAGGGGAGGCGTCTTTTCGGTTTGGCGAAACGTCCTGATGAATCCTGTCTATGCGGACAGGGCTAGTCGCGCGGCCGATCATGCAGCTTGCGATACTGCATGGGCGTCAGTTTGGCTGTCTTTTTGAACGTGCGCTCAAAGTGCGTCACGCTGTCAAAGCCGGAGGCCGCCGCGACGTCGATGATCTTGCGGTTCGTCTCGCGCAGCAGCGTCTGCGCCTCGCGCACCCGGATCAGGTTCAGGTAGCCGACCAGCGTAAAGCCGGTCACCGCCTTGAAGGTTCGGCTGAGGTGAGAGGGGCTCATGTAAAAGCGGGCGGCCAGATCCGGCAAAGTCACGTTATCCGAGTAGCGGGCATTCAGATGCCTGACGACGTCGGCGATCTTGCTGTGGAGCGGATGGGCCGAGGCCTGCCCTTCCTCGCTGCCTGAATCCGGCAGCCGGGAAGCCAGCAGCAGCAGCTCCGCGAGGAGCAGGCGCAGCCCGGTCTCGAAGCCCGGCTGGCGGCCCGCGATCTCGGCGCCCATCCGGTTCAGCAGCGCGAGCACGCCGGCCTGCTCGTAGGGCGACAGGCGGAACACCCGCGAGCCGTCGCGGAATACGCGGAACAGCTCGTCGTAGTGCGGCAGCCGCTCCATGCCGAGAAAGGCGTCGCTGAAGTTGATGACGACGCGCTCGTGCGCGTGCGAGTCCTTCATCGACGATTTGTGCACCTGCTGCTTGTCGATGAAGACGAGCGAGCCGGCGGCGACATGATGCGTTTCTTCCTTGATAAAGTAAAGCCGCTCGCCCGAGACGAGGTAATAAATTTCGTACGTGCGGTGATAGTGATTCGTCCGCTCGAAGGGCCGGGTGCGCCGTATGCGGTGGTAATAAAAGTCCGATTCTTCGTCGCCGTACGTCAAAGCGTCCGTCTCGTCGTACATTCGCGTTTGCTCCTTCCGGCGCCCAATCGTACGCATCTGAGCAAAATAGGTTGATTTTTTATAATATAAGCAAAAATCGCGGAGACTTCCAACCTTTTTTGCGATAATCTGAGGGGTAGAAAGCGATTGCATATTACGATATGGAGGTTGAATACCTGTGAGAGCGTTCATGGACGACCGCTTCCTGCTGAATACCGACACGGCCGCGATGCTTTACGAGCGGTTCGCTGCGCCGATGCCGATCATCGACTACCATTGCCATCTCGATCCGAAGGCGATCTACGACAATAAACCGTTCGCGAACCTGACCGAGGTGTGGCTGTACGGGGACCATTACAAATGGCGGGCGATGCGCGCGAACGGCGTTCCCGAGCAGTACGTCACCGGCGGTGACGGCGTCTCCGACTACGACCGGTTTTTGGCCTATGCGAAAACGGTGCCAATGGCGATCGGCAACCCCCTCTACCACTGGTCGCACCTCGAGCTGCGCCGGCTGTTCGGCATCGACGAGCTGATCAACGAGAAGAACGCGCCGGTCATCTGGGAAAAGGCGAACGCCAAAATCCAGGGCGGCGGCTTCACCCCCCAAGATCTCGTGCGCGGCTCGAATGTGCGCGTCGTCTGCACGACCGACGATCCGGCGGACACGCTCGAGTACCACCGCAAGCTGATCGAAGAGGACCGCCACGGCTTCCAGGTGCGCCCGTCGTTCCGTCCGGACAAGGCGCTGGAGATCAACCGTGCGACGTTCCTTCCGTGGCTGGCGCGTCTTCGCGAGGCATGCGGCTACGAGCTGTCCGACTACGGCTTGCTGCTGAAGGCGCTGGGCGAGCGCGTGCAATTTTTCCACGACACCGGCTGTCTGCTGTCCGACCATGCGATCGATACCGTCATGCATGCCGACGCGACGCAGGAGCAGGCCGCGGCGATCTATGCGAAGGCGCTGCGCGGTGAAGCGGTGTCCTTGCATGAAGAGGCGCAGTACAAGACGTTCACGCTGCTGTTCCTTGGGCGCCAATACGCCGAACGCGGCTGGACGATGCAGCTGCACATCCACGCGCACCGCAACAACAACACGGCGATGTTCGAGCGCCTCGGCCCGGATACCGGCTTCGACTCGATCAACGCGGGTGCGCTCGCGGGCCCGCTCGTCAAGCTACTCGACGGGATCGAGCGGCAGGGCGGCCTGCCGCGCACGATACTGTATTCGCTGAACGCCGGGGACAACGACGTGCTCGCTTCGATCATCGGCAGCTTCCAGGGGGACGGCATTCCGGGGAAAATCCAGCTCGGCTCCGCCTGGTGGTTTAACGATACGATCGACGGCATGCTCGCACAGCTGAAGTCGCTCGCGAACATGGGGCTGCTGAGCCGGTTCGTCGGCATGCTGACCGTCTCCCGCAGCTTCCTGTCGTATCCGCGGCATGAGTATTTCCGCCGCATCCTGTGCAATCTGCTCGGCGACTGGGTCGAGTCGGGCCTCGTGCCGGACGATCAGGAGCTGCTCGGCGAGATCGTCGAGGGCGTCTGCTACCGCAATGCGGAAGCATACTTCCGCTTCGGCGCCGACTCCGCCCGCATCGAGATCGCGCGGACGGCGGGCGGCGTATGAGCGGGGGCGCGGGCGCGGAGCGCGCTAACGTGGCGGCTGCGGGCGGGGAGGCGCTGCCTCGTCTGAGCCGGGCGACGCTTACCGGAGAAGCGGTAGCGCGTTACGACCGGATGAAGGCGTATCCGGTCAAAGTGCTGCAGATCGGCGAAGGCAACTTCCTGCGAGGATTCGCAGACTGGATGATCGACCGCTGCAACCGGCAGGGGCTGTTCGAGGGTGGCGTCGCCGTCTGTCAGCCTCGCCCGTCGGGCGCGGCCAAGCTGGCGGAGCTGCGGGAGCAGGACGGATTGTATTACCAATGGATTCGCGGCCTGCAGGACGGTCGTCCGGTCGACGAGCTGGACCTGGTGTCTGCGTTCGCGCTGACGGTCGACCCGTATGCAGAGTGGGAGCGATTCCTGGCGCTGGGGGAGGAACCGGCGCTTGAAGTCGTCATTTCGAATACGACGGAGGCGGGGCTGGTCTATCAAGCGTCCGAATGGCAGCCGGAGCAGCCGATCCTGTCGTACCCGGGCAAGCTGACGGCGCTGCTGCACAGGCGGTTCGAGACGTTCGGCGGCGAACCGGCGAAAGGCTTGCTGCTGCTGCCTTGCGAGCTGGTTGAGCACAACGGCGACAAGCTGCGGGACATCGTGCTGCGGCACGCGGAAGATTGGGGACTGTCCGTGGCGTTCAAAGCGTGGATTCGCGAGCATAATCGCTTCCTCAACAATCTCGTCGACCGGATCGTGACCGGGTACCCGGCCGAGGAGGCCGAGCGCGTGTTCGCGGCGCAAGGCGCCGAAGACCGGCTGTTGAACGCGGCGGAGCCTTACCATCTGTGGGCGATCGAGGGCGAGGCCACGCTGGACGCGAGGCTGCCGCTGGCGCGCGCGGGGCTGAACGCGCTGTGGACGGATGACCTGCGGCCGTACCAGCTGCGCAAGGTGCGCATCCTCAACGGCGCGCACACGCTGATGGCGAGCGTCGGGCTGCTGAACGGGCTGGAGACGGTGCGCGAGGCGGTCTCGCATCCGATGTACGGCGAGCTGATCCGCGACGCGATTATGAATGAGATCGTGCCGTCCGTACCGCTGCCGGAGGCGGACATGCGCCGTTATGCCGACGAGGTGCTGGAGCGCTTCGCGAACCCGCATGTCCGGCACAAGCTGGCCGATATCGCCTTGAACAGCCTGTCCAAGTTCAAGGTGCGGCTGCTGCCGACGCTTGAAGCATATGCCGCGCGAACGGGGGAGCTGCCGCCGCGCATCGTGGAGGCGTTCGCCTCGCTGCTGAGGCTGTACCGCGCGCGGGAGACGGGGGACGGCGGGTTTGCAGGCAGCCGGCTGGACGGCAGTCCGGTCGCGCTGCGGGACGATGCGGCCGCGCTGACGGAGCTGGCTGCACTATGGGCGCGGCTGGAGCTTGGAGAGATGACGCTGGAAGATCTCGTCGCGGATATCCTCGGGCGCATCGATTGGTGGGGACGGAACCTGGGCGAAATCGAAGGGCTGCGCGCGGCGCTGGCCGGCGCGCTGACGAAAATGGAGGCGAGCGCACGATGAGCGAGAAGGATACGACGCAGGCGGCAGCGGCCGGAACCAACGGCGCCAACGGCGCCGCGGCTGCCGGCACGGCAGCGGTCGCGGCGGCGAGCGACACTGTCGTGCTGAATCCGCGCGACCAGGTGGCTATCGCGCTGCGAGACATCCGCGCCGGCGAGACCGTGGACTGGTCGGACGGCGCGGGCGGCGAAGGCGCGGTGCGCGCGCTGCGTGACGTGCCGCGCGGGCACAAGCTATTAATCCGGCCTGTCGCGGCCCGACAGCATGTGAACAAGTTCGGCTATTCGATCGGCATCGCGAAGGAAGACATCGCGGTCGGCGACTGGGTGCATACGCATAACCTCAAGACCGGTCTGGGCGCAGTGCTGGAGTACACGTACAAGCCAGGAATCGCCGCATCCGGCGCGGAGGCGGTGACCCAGGCAGCTTCTTTTCCCGGCGGACAGTCGACCTTCAAAGGCTACGTGCGCGATGACGGACAGGTCGGCATCCGCAACGAAATCTGGATCGTGAATACCGTCGGCTGCATCAACAAGACTTGCGAGACGCTCGCCCGCCTGGCGACGCGGCAGTTCGAAGGGCGCGGCATCGACGGCGTGTTCCATTTTCCGCATCCGTACGGCTGCTCCCAGCTCGGCGACGACCTGACCGCGACGCAGAAGCTGCTGGCCGCGCTCGTGCGGCACGGCAACGCGGCCGGCGTGCTCGTCATCGGTCTCGGCTGCGAGAACAACCAGGTCGACGCGTTCAAGAAAGTCATCGGCGACTACAACCCCGAACGCGTGAAGTTCATGAAGTCGCAGGAGGTCGAAGACGAGCTCGAGGAGGGGCTGTCGCTGATCGGCGAGCTGGTCGATTATGCGGAGCGCTTCGTCCGGACGGACGTGCCGCTGTCGAAGCTGCGCATCGGGCTTAAATGCGGCGGTTCCGACGGCTTCTCCGGCATCACCGCGAATCCGCTCGTCGGCCGCGTAGCCGACGCCATCACTTCGGTCGGCGGCACGGCGCTGCTGACCGAGGTGCCGGAGATGTTCGGCGCGGAGACGATCCTGATGGAGCGGGCGGCGGACGAAGCCGTGTTCGGGGACATCGTGAAGCTCGTCAACGACTTCAAGGACTACTTCATCCGCCACGGTCAGGAGATCTACGAGAATCCGTCGCCGGGCAACAAGGACGGCGGCATCACGACACTCGAGGAGAAGTCGCTCGGCTGCACGCAAAAGGGCGGACATGCGACGGTCACCGACGTGCTGGCGTACGGCGAGCCTTCCCGCAAGCCGGGGCTCAACCTCGTGCAGGCGCCGGGCAACGATCTCGTCTCGGTCACCGCTTTGTCCGCCGCGGGCGCGCACGTCGTGCTGTTCACGACCGGGCGCGGCACGCCGTTCGGCGGGCCGGTGCCGACCGTGAAGATCGCCACCAACTCCCAGCTTGCGGACCGGAAGAAAAACTGGATTGACTTCAACGCGGGTCGTCTGATCGAAGGCATGAGCATGGATGCGCTTCGGGACGAATTGCTCGCGCAGATCGTGGACCTGGCTTCCGGCGAGAAGCAGACGAACAACGAGCGGAACGGCTTCCGCGAGATCGCGATTTTTAAGGACGGGGTCATCCTGTAATCAAGCCTCTGGGGAATCCGTGTCCATTGCGTAAAAAGTACCGACTGTCGAAGGAGCGCTTCTGTCGTCATGCTTATGACGCCGAGGCCGCTCCTTTTTTCGCGTCGTGTCCGTCTCCGTACAGTAAAGTTAAATATGAACAGTCCGCAGGGCAACAAAATGGATATTTTACAGTAGGCGCACCTCTCCCAACAGCCCATAATGTCGATGAAAGCACGATACAAGCAGTTGGCCGGCACGGCCGGCATGCACGCTTGGAAGGGGAGAGCAACATGCATACGAACAACGATACTGCGCTTCGCGACGTCCGGCTCGCGGACTTGTCCGTTCGGGAGAAAATCGGCCAGACGGTCGTCCTGCTGTCCAGCCGGTCCCAGGAGATCGAAAAGCACGGCAGCCTGGAAGCCTTTTTGGACCGCTACCCGGTCGGCGGCTTCTTCGTCGGCGCGGAGATCATCAAGGACGTCATGACGAGCAACGGCTTTGAGCAGGTCAAGGAAGCGACCGAGCAGTACCGGGCGGCGACGCGCATCCCGCTCATTTTTGCCTCGGACTTGGAAAATGGCTGCGGCAGCATGATTCCAGGCCTCACGAAGCTGCCGTTCCCGATGGCGCTCGGCGCGACACGCAGCGAGCAGCTCGCGTACGACTACGGCAAGGCGACCGCGCTCGAAGCGGGTCTCGCGGGCGTAAACTGGACGTTCTCGCCGGTGGCGGACCTGAACGTCAACCGCTTTAACCCGATCACCGCGATCCGGGCGATCTCAGACAAACCCTCCTGGGCGATCCCGCTGCTGAAGGCGGTCGTCCGCGGCATGCAGGATCACGGGCTGGCGGCGACGGCCAAGCATTTCCCGGGCGACGGCATCGACTATCGCGACCAGCATATGACGACGACGGTCAACTCGCTGTCGCGCGAGGAATGGCTCGCGCAGCACGGCGCGGTATTCCAGGCGCTCGTCGACGACGGGCTGGCCTCCATCATGACGGGGCATATCTCGCTGCCCGCGTTCCAGTCGCAGACCGCGCTTGGCGGCCGCTTCCTACCGGCGACGCTGTCGGCCGAGCTGAGCGACGACTTGCTGAAGCGGCAGATGGGCTTCAAGGGCGCCATCGTGAGCGATGCGCTGATCATGGGCGGTTATCTGAAATGGTACGAGCGCAACGAGGCTTACCTGCACACGCTGAACGCAGGGACGGACATGCTGCTCTGGCCGGAGCTGACGTACTTCGAGGCGGCGGAAAGGGCGCTCGAGACGGGCGAGCTGACGATGGAGCGGCTGGACGATGCGGTCGAGCGCGTGCTGCAAATGAAGCGGCGGTTTGGCGTGCTGGCGGCCGGCGATGAAGCGTCTGCGACCGCGGCGCGCAGCGAGGCATCCGCGGCGAGCGAGCCCGCCTACGAGGTGAAGGCCCCGGCGGGGCAAGCCGACATCGCCGCCTTCGCGGAACGCACGGCGCAGAGCGTGGCCGAGGGCGGCCTGACGCTCGTCCGCGACGAGAACGGCCTGCTGCCGCTCGTTGCCGGCGCGGTGCGGAAGGCGCTCATCATCGGCATCAGCCCGTCCACGGCCGACTACGACGATCTTGTCACGCTCAAGGAGGCGTTCGAGCGGCGGGGCATCGAGACGGAGCTCATCCGCAACGTCTGGTACGAGGATCTCATCGCGCGGGAGCCCGGAGTCGACCTGATCGTGTATGCGCCGATCCTGCGCCACCATCATCCGATGGGACCGCTCGCCTTCAGCGGGGAGGAAGCCTCGGCTTGCTGGAGCGCGCTGACGGCCGGCAGGGAAAAGACGGTCGTCGCCGGCTTCGGCTCGCCGTACGCCATCGCCGATTACTTTGACATGGCGCCGGTGGCCGTCAACGCCTACAGCAATGTACCGGCATCCCACGAAGCTTTCGTGCGCGCCCTGTTCGGCGAGATTCCGTTCGCAGGCGTCGCGCCTGTCGACAATCTTTAACTAGAAAAACGGGACGAAGCAGATTGGTTTTCCTGCTTCGTCCCGTTTTGCATGTCGTTCAATTGCGTCGTGCCCAGCGCTCGCAAGAGTTCCTATATAGGAAGAAATTCAGCCAGCGTTGCGCCCTTCTCCCCCGGAGTTCCTGCATAGAAACACATTCGGTCGGCATTGCGCCCAACGCTCCCAGGAATTTCTGCATAGAAACACATTTGGCCAGCTTTGTGCCCAACACTCCCAAAAATTCGTACATAGAAACACATTCAGCCCGACTCGCGCAGTCGGCACCTACTCTCGCACATGCCGCCGGCACTGGCGAATTCCTCTGAATTTTGAACATTTATCCCGGAATTATGCGCTGTCGCCGTTCGCGCGTCCTGGTACGATAGAGGCGCGGGTCAGGTAGGCCGGAATTATGCCCAATCCTGCCGTCAACAACCGGGGCGGCATGTTCGTGATGGCCACGCTGTCGCTCGTCCCGATCTTCGTCATCTTCTTCGTCTTCCAGCGCTATATCGTGGAAGGCATCAGCACCAGCGGTCTCAATTAATGATTAGCGCCAAGGGGGAAACGGACATGCCAGCATTGCGCTTCGACGAAGCGGAAGTACGCGCGGCAATCGATCGTGTAGTCGACCGCACGTTTCGCATGGATTTCAATTGGGATTGGCCGGCGGGCGTCGCTTTCTATGGCGTATGCGAGGCTTATGAGGCGACAGGGAACACGGCGTATTTGGAAAAGTTAAAGGCGTGGGTCGACGAACAGCTGGAGGATGGCATTCCAAAGTTGACGGTCAACGCGGTCTCGGTGGGTCATTCGCTGCTCACGCTGCACAAGGCGACAGGCGAGCAGCTGTATTTGGACAAGGCGACGGAGATGGCGGAATTCCTCACACACGAGGCGGTGCGCTTCGGGGAAGGCATTTTCCAGCATACGGTCAACTCGCATACGTACGACTTCCCCGAGCAGGCATGGGTGGACACGATGTTCATGGCGGGCTACTTCCTGCTGCGGGTCGGCCATTTGCTCGGGCGGCAGGACTACATCATGGACGGCATTCGCCAATACCACGGCCACGAGAACTGCCTGCAGGATCCGAAGACGAACCTGTATTACCACGGCTGGGACAACGTTGGCGGCTCGCACATGTCCGGCGTCTTCTGGGCGCGGGGCAACGCCTGGGCTGCGCTGACGATGGCGCGGGCGCTCGAGCTCGTCGACGTACACCATGCATCGTTCATGATCATCGAGGGCTCGCTTCGCGATCAGCTGAGCTCGCTCGTGCGGCTGCAAGACGAGGAGACGGGGCTGTGGCACACCGTGCTGGACGATCCGTCGTCGTATCTCGAGACGTCGGGCTCGGCAGGAATCGCCGCGGCGCTGCTGTCTCGCGGGCGTCTGTACAATAAATACGTGAACCGCTCCGTACGCGGCATTCTGGATCGCATCACCGAGGACGGCATGGTCTCGGGCGTATCGGCCGGCACGGCGGTCATGCGCGATGTCCAGGGCTACAAGGATACGTCGGAAAAGCGCATCCAGGGCTGGGGTCAGGGGCTCGCGCTGGTGTTCCTGTCGTCGCTGCTATCGGGACAGGAGTGGTAGAGCGGAAATAGGGGGGGCGACGAAGCGCAAGGGTCACGCGCTTCAGGCCGCCGCTCCGCGCACGGCCGCGCGCTGCTTCGCGATGCGGAGCGCCATGAGCGCCGCGACCAGGCAAACGAAGCCTGCCGCGAAAAACGGCACCTGGTAGCTGCCGAGCCACTCCCGGACGGTGCCCGCCGCAAAGGCGGCCACGGAGGCGCCGAGCTGGTGGGTGACGACGACCCAGCCGAAGATCATGCCGGCCCGCTCTTTGCCGAAGGCGTCCTGCGACAGCTTGACGGTCGGGGGCACGGTCGCGATCCAGTCGAGCCCATAGAACACCGTGAACAGCGTCAACTGCGGCTGGCCCGCGCCGAGGGCGTAGGGCAGGAAGAGCAAGGACAGGCCGCGCAGCCCGTAATACCAGAACAGCAGCTTGCGGCTGTCGAAGCGGTCGGGCAGCCAGCCGGACAGCGTCGTGCCGACGAGGTCGAACATGCCCATGAGGGCGAGCATGCCCGCGGCCGTCACCTCGGGGATGCCGAAGTCGCCGCAAGCGGGGATGAGATGCGCGCCGATCAAGCCGTTCGTCGAGAAGCCGCAGAAGAAAAACGTGCCGCTCAGCAGCCAGAACGTCTTCGTGCGCGCGCCCTCCCGCAAGGCCGCGAGCGGCGCGAGGAACAGATTGCCGCGGAACGGCGCCGGCTTCACGACTCGCGTATCCCCGTAAGGCGCCGCTCCTACGTCGTAGGGGTGATTGCGCATCCAGATCGCGACGGCGGCGAGCGCGACGAGCGTTGCGCCGACGGCTGCGTAGACGGCGTACCGCCAGCCGGCCTCCTCCGTGATGCGGGCGAGCAGCGGCAGGAACAGCAGCTGGCCGGTCGCCGCGCTGGCCGTCAGGATGCCGACGACAAGCCCGCGGCGATGCGCGAACCATTGGCCGGCGACCGTGACGCCGAGCACGTTGGCCATCATGCCGGTGGCGAGCCCTGACACGACGCCCCACAGCAGCTCGAACTGCCACAGCGCCGTCATGTACGGCGTGAACAGCAGGCCGGCGGCCAGCACGGCGAGCGAGAGCGCGGTCATGCGGCGAATGCCGAAGCGCAGCAGCAGCGCCGCGGAGAACGGCCCCGTCAGTCCGTACAGCAGGATGCCGATAGAGATGACACTCGAGATGCCGCTCCGGCTCCAGCCGTATTCCTGCTCGAAGGGCAGCATAAAAATGCTCGGCATCGAGCGCACGCCGGCGGACACGAGCAGCGTAACGAAGGTGACGGCAAGCACGGTCCAGCCGTAGTGGAATCTCCGGCGGCGTCCGGAAGCTGTGCTTGCAGCAGCGTCGCTCGAAAAATCTTCGCTCGCTCGGCCGCTCTGTAGGCCATTTTCCGCATCCTTCGGGTTAGGCGTCGATCTCATCGGCGGGCGCTCCTTTCTCCAGCCGGGTGCCGGCCGCCAGAATGCCGTCGGACAGCGCATCGGCGGCCGCATCGCCCAAAATCTCCTTGTATCTGGCCTTCAAGCGCTTCGAAGCCAGCCGAATCTCTCCCTCCAGCGACTGCCCCTTGGGCGTCGGATAGAGCATCACCGTCTTGCCCTGCACGCTGCGGCGGACGAGCTGCTTGACCTCCAGCTTGTCGACGAACCGCGTCAGTGTGGACGGGGCGATGCTCAGCTTTTCCGCCAGCTCCTTCTGGGTAATGCCGGGCCGGCCGTTGACGAGACGGATCGCGTAGCCGTACATCGGCGTCAATCCGGTCGGCGCGAACTCCTCCTCGGCGATACGCGTAATGGCGCGGCCAAGCCGGTTGGCGGTAAAAAACAGGCAGCTCTGTAAAAAGCCTTCGTCAGGCGAGGCGTCATTCATCGCGCATCCCTCGATTCATTTGTATGTACAACAAAAATAAAGCACATCCGATCGGTTGTCAACGGTCATGTGCCCCGGCCTCCGCTTGTCGGCCTCTGCTTGAACGGGGAAACGAACATTGGGCTATGCTATAATGAGGTGTTCGAACGAATCAGGGGCTTTCTTTGAGCGAGGAGGAAGACACCTGCCGATCGGCAGGGCCGTCCCAGAAGGCTTCGTTAACGAGACGCCACGTACCGGCGAGCGCGATTGCGCCGCAGATGCCGATGAGCAGCAATTTTTTAACGGTTCGGTACATAGAGGGTTCTCCTTTGAACGGCTTCGCTCTCCATTATCGGCGAAGCGGGCCGTTCATTTCTGTAACCGCGCATACAAAACCGGCCGTTTTTGCCGATCCGTTTTTATCGACCGTTTAGCCGGTCCGTTCGAAGTTACGCCAATCAAATCACGATTAATGGAGGCAGACCGATGGTATCCGATGAAGTTATCTTGACCGCGGAAGGGTTAGCGCAGCTTGAGCAGGAGCTGGAGGAATTGAAGACGGTGAAGCGCCGGGAGCTCGCCGCCCGCATCAAGACGGCAATCAGCTACGGCGACTTGAAGGAAAACAGCGAGTACCACTCCGCGAAGGAAGAGCAAGCGTTTATGGAGACGCGGATTTTGACGATCGAACGGATGCTGAAAAAAGCGCGCGTCGTCAAAAGCGCGGGCGCGGATTCGGTATCCGTCGGCTCTACGGTCGTGCTGAAGGACAAGGAATTCGACGAGATTATCGAATACCGGATCGTCGGTCCCGCCGAAGCGGACGTCATGGCCTCGAAGATCTCTTACGAGAGCCCGCTCGGCAAGGCGCTCATGGGCAAGGCCGTAGGCGAGGCGGTCAGCGTCGAGGCGCCGGTGGGCATGATCCAGTACGAGCTGCTGGAGATCAAAGCTTAAGGTGGTATGCGAGCCGGATTTCTGGATAAATAATAACAGTACCGGAAATCCGAATGGCGAGGAGTGACGGCGATGAGCTGGTCATTGGAGCAAGCGTACGCCTACGTGAACAAAATCAAGGAGCGTGCGGCGGAGGACGAGGCTTTCCGGCTGCTCGCGCTGAACGACCCGGAGATGGCCTGCAGGCTGCTCACCGGCGAGCCGCTGCCGGAAGGCGTTCGGATGTCCGCGCGGGCGCATGGCCCGGACGGCCTGGATATCGAAGTGCGCGGCCTTCAGGAGACATGGCCGACCGGGGAGCTGGGCCCTGACAAAGCGACGTTGGATTAAAGCGGCGGGCAGGATGCCCGAACGGCTTCGCCTTTCTTCGGAGAGGCGAAGCTTTTATTTTCAGTCGCAGAACTTGGATGACGGGAGAGGACGGGAAGGCGATGACACACGTATACTTACGCAGGCTGAAGGCGGGAGATACCGCGGCGCTCCTCGATTTGCGGCGGCGCAATCGCGCGTTTTTCGAGCCGTTCGAGCCGATTCGCGCGGACCGGGACTACACGCCGGCCGGCATTCGCGACATGCTGGATCAGGACGAGCTGCACTGGAAGCGAGGAAGCGGCTATGGCTTCGGCATCTTCAGCCGCGACGCCGACAAGCTGGTCGGCCGCGTGAATCTGAGCAATGTCGTGCGCGGCGCATGGGAGAGCTGTACGGTCGGCTATTATATGGATGAGGCTGAAGGCGGCCGCGGCCTTATGACGGAGGCGCTCGGGCAGGCGGTGGACTTCGCGTTCGGGGATGCGGGATTGCATCGGGTTCAGGCGGCCGTCATGCCCCGCAATTTGGCGTCGATCCGGGTCATCGAGAAAAACGGATTCAAATACGAGGGGCTGGCCGAGTACTATTTGAAAATCCACGGCATCTGGGAGCATCACCGTATTTACAGCCTGACCCGGGAGCATCTGGTTCGATCGACGTAATCCGGCCGGGAGCGAGGGCATGACACCCAGGGGTGCAACGGCAGGCTAACCTGTCCGAGGACACGCAAAATACCGGTTCGTTGGAATCGGTATTTTCTATTGACAGTCTTATAGCGCGGTGCTAATCTGGACTTGCCCTATATGATACATATTGTATCTGAATAGGAAGACCTACATTCTGCTTTGAAGGGAGTTGTCTCTATGAAAAAGGATTGGGCGAGTCCGGTGCTTGAGGTGCTGGAAGTCAAAATGACGATGAAGTTCTTCCCGCCGGTTCATCCTCCGGGCGGTCCAGGCGGTCCTGGCGGCGGCGACGATTGTCCGCCGGACATGGACAGCTAGGCAGCCCGCAAACGAAGCGGCGCCGCGGCTGCAAAGGCATATGCCGCAGCTCGCGGCGCGGCCTCGTTCGAATCGGTCGAAAAGTGTTTATAAAAAGGAAGCGGATGCGGAAGGCTGCGTGTCCGGCCATGATGACGGGAGGGGAGCCGCCATGTACGCGCTTGTCGGGAGCAAACGCCAGGACCGGTCGTTCCGCCGTACCTGGGCGTATTTCTGCAGCAAATACGGATGGGGCAACGACCCCTGCGCCATCGAGGGCATACGATACGTATTGTTGCGCGGCGGGCGCTTGCCTTTTATCCGTCGGCGAACGATCGGAACGATCGAATTCATCCCTTATCGCCCGGGCAATCCGCGCAGTACGGTCGAAGGGCCGTACAAGCATCCTTTTTCCAAAGAGCCGGAGATTCGAAGTTCTCCCTACCGGATCTGGGAGATCGACAAGCTGTGCATCGCGGAAGCCTACCAGCGCCAGGGGCGCTTCGGCACGTTCCTTGAGATTTTCTACGACCACGCGGAGCGATTCGCTCCCCGTTATTATATCGCGCTAATCGAGCGCAGGCTGTACCGCATGCTGCGGATCGTCTTCGGACTGGGCGTCGAGCAGCGGGGACCGGTCATGCAGGGACCGACTTCCGCGCTTATCCCCGTTCTGATCGACATCGAGCGGATCATGCAGGATAAGGTTAGAGTCGCGCGTCTGCTGGACGAAGCGAAGCGCAGGCCAGGGGAGCCGGACGGCCGCAGGGTACCCGCCGGCCGCCGCCCGGTCGACAAGAGAGTCTAAGGCTCGTCGCGATGCTGCCGACGCCTCCGTCAGCCGTTCCAACTTGCTCCTATGCCCTTCTTCCCGGTCGCAGCAGCGACATCGCTTCGTCGTAGCGCGCATAGCTGACGCCGCTTCCGAAGCCGCTGTCGAACGCCCAGTTCGCCAGGCTCTCGGCCTGCGTCGCCTGCAGGTCCGTGAAGCCGAACCGCGTCTTCATGTCGGCCAAATATTTGCGTTTCACTTCCTCGAAAAACCGTTCGTTTTCCTGTCGCTGATCCTTCGCATCTCTCATGACGCCGCTCAGCCTCCTTTTAATCGTCATTATTGACCGATGCCGCCGGGAATAGACGCTATGGCGGCCGGTTGTATTTGCGTGCCGGCGTTGTATACTGTTAACGCAGTCAATTGATAGGGAGGGCGACGGATGAACATCACGGCATATTCGGTCGAGCTGGTCAAGGACCCGTTCGGCATTCTGAGCGGGCGGAGGTACGAGTTCAAGCTGGAGGTCGAAGTGGACGAAGAGGACGAGCTCTATTCGGAGCACGGCGTCTACGCGCGCGTCGTCTACAAGGACGATGGCGAGGCGTCGGGCATTTTGACTTGCGACTGGACGGAGAAGACGACGAACCGCTACCTGCCGCTGGACGCGGAGCCCGAGGAGCTCGCCGAGCTGGCCGCCTTTTGCGCGTCGCACCTGCCGGAAGACGAGTAATCCCGATGCACGGCAAGCAGGCAAGGCCAAGCGTCCCTGACGAACGAAGGGGCGTTCGGCCTTGCCTGCTTTTTCGTAACGTAACACGGGCGGCGCATGCCTCAAAACTTCGGAATGATATAGCGGGCCAGGAAATACAGAACGCCGAAAAAGATGAGGACGTACGCGGCATACTTGATGAAGGTCGAGGCGACGAGGCTCGAATCGTATTTTTTTTCGACGTTGTGTTGTTCGTACTCGACGTTGCGCTGCTCGATGGACATGGTCGAACCCTCCTAGTCGATGGTTAAAAACTCGGGAGCACGTATTGAGTAAGGAAATAAAGCAAACCAAGCAAGATCGCGAAGTAAGCGGAATACTCGATGAACGAGACGGCAACGGGTTCTCCGTCGCGCGGACGCTCGTAGTCCTCCTCCAGCAGGTCCGATTGACCCAGATATTGTTCGGGCATCGACATCGCCGCACCTCCTTCCGGCTCATGCATCGCGTTGATATCCTCCATTACCCGCGCTCCGTTCCGGCCAATCAAGCCGGGCGCGTCGCCGAAGGTATCATATTTGTTCGCTTTAAGTGCGGCGCCAAAAGGATTAAACTGGAAGGTACGTCCATAAAAACAAATGGGCACAGGAGGAAAGCCGGGATGAGACATGCGGAGCTCCTAGGCAAAAAGGCCAAGCACGACATCGTCCATAACGGGCTGGTGCTCGTGCCGGCAGGAGTTGCACTTGAGAAGGCGCACATCGAATTGCTGGAGAATTACCGGGTGGATCCCGAAGAGATTCAAACGGCCGAGCAGGAAAATAGGCCGCAGGACGGGGAGTCGGCCGCGCTAATGACCCAGGCCGTACAGTTCGCGAAGGAGATGTTCGAGCGGGTGCGGGAGGTCGGCCATCTCGATCCGAAGGAGATTGAGCACACGCTGACGCCGATGGTGCTGCAGATGTCGCAGAACAAGGACATGTTCAGCCTGTTCCATACCGTCAAGGCGAAGGATGAATATACGCATCAGCACAATATCGGCGTCAGCGTACTGTCCACGCTGATCGGCCGCTGGCTGGGGTGGAGGGACGATCAGGTCGCCCTGCTGTCGCTCGCCGCGTCGCTGCACGATGTAGGGAAGGTCCGGATTCCGGACGAGATATTGCTGAAGCCGGGGAGGCTGACGGCGGACGAGTATGCGGAGATGAAGCTGCACACCGTGTACGGGTACGAGATTCTGAAGGCGAATCCGAAAATCGATCCGCGCGTGGCGCTTGTCGCGCTGCAGCACCATGAACGCGACGACGGGCGGGGCTATCCGTACGGCATCCGCAACGGCGGGATGGACATCATGAGCCGGGTCGTCGCCGTAGCCGACATTTTTCACGCGATGTCGTCCAGGCGTCCTTATCACGAGCCGATGCCCTTCTACAGAGTCGTCAGCGAGATGCGCAACGGCTCGTTCGGGGAGCTGGACCCGCAGATCGTCGGCGTGTTCCTCGAGCAGATCATCCGGCACTTGCTGGGCCGTCAGGTCAAGCTGAGCGACGGACGCTGGGGGGAGGTCGTCTATCTCGATCCGCAGGAGGACATGCATCCGCTCGTGAGGGTCGGCGACAGTTTCATCGATCTGAAGCGGGAGCGGCATCTGAATATCGAGGAGATCATCATTTAAGCTTGGTTAAGCGGCTGGTCGGTTCCCCGCATTTACCAGGGAATCGGACCTTTGTCTCCGAAAAAGCCGCCGCTCGGACCGTCGTCCGGCAGCAGCGCCAGACGGACGGGCTCCCGCGCGCCTTCGGCGGCGAATCTGGAGGAGGCATAGCCGTTCATGGCGGTTGCGCAGTAGCCGGGATCCGCCGCATTGACCTTGATGCCGTCCTCGGCGAGGTCCTTGGCCCACATGACGGTCAGCGCGTTGACCGCCGTCTTGGACGAGTTGTAGCCGAGCATGAGGAACGAGCCCAGCTCGAACGAAGGGTCGCCATGCAGCCGAAGCGAGGCGAGCGAGCTGGAGAGGTTGACGATCCGCCCGCCGGCCGATTTGCGGAGCAAAGGAAGCATCGCCTGCGTGACGCGCACGACTCCGAACACGTTGGTCTCGTATACTTGCCGGACAAGCTCGGCGCCGGATTCACCCGGGCGCGACTCGGGCAGGAGCACGCCGGCGTTGTTGATGAGAATGTCCAGCCTCCCGCAGCTCCGCGCGATATTCTCGGCCGCGGCAGACACTTGCAGCGCATCGGTGACGTCCATCGGGATGCATGCGGCATCGCCGCCTTCCGCATTCAGCAGGCGGACCGCCTCGCTTCCGCGCCCCGCGTTGCGCACACCGACGAGGACGCGGACGCCCGCCTGGCCGAGCTGACGGCAGATTTCGAATCCGATGCCTTGATTGCCGCCTGTGACCAGCGCGATTTTTTTAACATCGTCGTTCATGGAAGCGCTCTCCTTTGCGTCGGTTGTCCTCCCCATTTTAATTGTCATCGCGATTCACCCGGAAGTGAAACAAGTCACCGAATCTGTCATGCTCGAGGCTGACAGATTCGATGACTTGACGCTGGACGCCTATTTTCAGATAAAGACCGACAGCAGCTTGCCGACCGCCGTCCTGGCGTCGACGTCCACGCTGACCTGGATCGGCGTGCCGACGCTCGGGCTTGGCCGCAGGTCCGCGACCGTCATGCCGGCGCACAGTGCGCTCTCGCATTCGACGGTGACGCGCATCGTGCGGTTGGTGACGAGGCCGGGCTCTTCGGCGGCGAGCACCGTGAGCGGGTCGTGCATCGGCGCCGCGTCGACGAAGTGGTTGGCCTGCCGGTAGAACTCGAAGTAGTAAGCCATCGAGGTTCGCAGGAAGTCGACGATCTCGCGGTTTTCCGGCCGGCAGCGCCGCTGCAGGAAGTCGAGATGCTCCTGGGCGAGATGCGTCTTCATCGTGACGTCGAGGCCGATCATCACGATGTCGAGTCCGGAAGCGAAGACGATGTCGGCGGCCTCGGGGTCGCCCCAGATGTTCGCCTCGGAAACCGGCGTCACGTTGCCGGCCACCTGGACGGCGCCGCCCATCACGTACACCTGTTTGATTTTGCGCGTCAGCGCGGGATCCTTGGCCAGCGCGAGGGCGACGTTCGTGAGCCGACCGAGCGTGATCAGGACGAGCTCGCCGTCCAGCTCGTCCGCCTTGCGGACGATGAAGTCTTCCGCGCGCTCGGCGAGCGGGCGTTGATCGGAAGGCGGCAGCTCGGCGTCGCCGATGCCGTTGTGCCCGTGCACGTGGGCGGAGAAGCCGGTGGGCGGCCGCTTCAGCGGACGATCTGCGCCGATCGCGACGGGCACTTCGTAAGCGGGCGCAGCCAGCTTGACGATGCGCAGCGTGTTCTCCGTCGCCTGCTGCACGTCGACGTTGCCGAAGACGGTCGTGATGCCCTCGACGCGCAGCGCGGGGGACTTGAGCGCGTATAAAATGGCGAGCGCATCGTCGATGCCGGTGTCGGCGTCGATAATGACTTTGCGGACTTGAGTCAAGGGAAACAGGCTCCTTTATTCTTGGATGTGCCGCGGCGATGGCCGCGCATCTTCGAATTATAACACGCCGTTTGTCCCGGAAGCATGCGAAAGGCGCGCGGCTCGCGCCGCGCGCCTTCGATGGCGTGTATTCGTATTAGCTCAGCGAGCCGAGCGCTTCCCGCGTGAACGACCGGAGCTCTTCGGCACGGCCTTCGCGGATCTTGCTCGCCCACGACGGATCGTTCAACAGCGCCCGGCCGACGGCGACAAGATCGAACTCCCCGCGTTCGAGACGCTCGACGAGCGCATCCAGGCCTACGTTCTCGGCGCCTTTGCCTTCGGCGAAGAGGCTCGTGAACTCGGAGTCGAGGCCGACGGATCCGACCGTGATGGTCGGCTTGCCGGTCAGCTTCTTGGTCCAGCCCGCCAGATTCAGGTCCGAGCCTTCGAACTCGGGCTCCCAGAAGCGGCGCGTTGAGCAGTGGAAGATGTCGACGCCTGCCGCGGACAGCGGCGCGAGGAACTGCTCCAGCGCTTCCGGCGTCGGCGCGAGCTTGGCGTTGTAGTCGACCGGCTTCCACTGCGAGAAGCGGAAAATGATCGGGAAGTCGGGACCGACGGCCGCGCGGACCGCCTCGATGACTTCGACCCCGAACCGCGTGCGGCCGACCAAGTCGCCGCCGTATTCATCGTCGCGCTTGTTCGTGTTTTCCCAGAAGAATTGGTCGATCAGGTAGCCGTGCGCGCCGTGGATCTCGACGGCGTCGAAGCCGAGCCGCTTCGCGTCGGCCGCCGCCTGCGCATACTCCGCGACGAGTCCGCGGATCTCTTCCTTCGTCAGCGGCTCGGACACCTTCTGGCCGGTGAGCGCCAAGCCCGACGGGCCGATCGGCGCGGCGTCCGATTCGGGGAACGTATCGCGCTGACGAGCGGTGCCCACGTGCCAGATCTGCGGAGCGATCTTGCCGCCTGCCTCGTGGACTTCGCGGACGACGCGCGCCCAGCCTTCAAGCGCAGCTTCGCCGTAGAAGTGAGGGACGTCGCGGTCGGCTGCTGCAGCCGTGTGGTTGATCACGGTGCCTTCGGTGATGATCAGACCGACGTTATTTTCCGCTCTGCGGCGATAGTAGCCGGCGACATTTTCGCCCGGAACGCCGTTCGGCGAAAAGCTGCGGGTCATCGGCGCCATGACGATCCGGCTGTCCAGCTCCAGCTTCTCGCTGGAAAATCGTTCGAACAACGGCGTTGCGGTTTGATTCACGGTCATGGATAGTCTCTCCTTGGAAGGGCGCGGCCCTTTATTTTTATATATCTATAATTATAAATATATCGATGCAATAAGGTCAACGCAAGTGGCAGCGCCGTCCGGAATCAGCA
Source organism: Cohnella sp. GbtcB17 (assembly GCF_019091135.1). Lineage (GTDB taxonomy): Bacteria > Bacillota > Bacilli > Paenibacillales > Paenibacillaceae > Cohnella. The sequence goes on from NZ_JAGXJW010000013.1 coordinate 52,723, forward strand.
TCACCGGCGGATGCCCGGCCTTTGCGGCTATAGTATGTCCGTTGTCTGTCATGCCTGCTGCTTAATCTGCTCGGGTCGGGGGTAAAGAATTCCGTTAACCGCGGCACGAACTTTTTACATACGAATGCGCGAGGCGCGGCTGAACGAGCCCTATATCGAGGAGGAAGCGATCGAATGGCCAAGAAGGACAACGGCAAGCCGGAGAAAACAGTCAAAGATGAGCAGCTTGAGCAATTCACGGTAGACGCGACCGGTCAGAAGCTGACGACGAATCAAGGCCTGCGCATGGCGGAGGACGAATTTTCGCTCAAGGCTGGCGAGCGAGGCTCCACGCTGCTGGAGGACTTTCATTTCCGCGAGAAAATGACGCACTTCGACCATGAGCGCATCCCGGAACGGGTCGTTCATGCCAGAGGCTTCGGCGCGCACGGCTTCTTCCAGGTGTACGAGCCGCAGGCCGACATTACGAAGGCGGGCTTCCTGCAGGATCCGTCCGTCAAGACGCCGGTCTTCGTCCGCTCCTCCACCGTCGCCGGTTCCCGCGGTTCGGCCGATACGGTACGCGACGTGCGGGGCTTCGCCGTTAAATTTTATACCGAAGAAGGCAATTACGATCTGGTCGGGAACAACATTCCCGTATTTTTTATTCAGGATGCGATCAAGTTCCCGGACTTCGTGCACGCAGTCAAACCGGAGCCGCACAACGAGGTGCCCCAGGCGCAGTCGGCGCACGACACGTTCTGGGACTTCGTCACGACGAATACAGAAGCCGCGCATATGGTCATGTGGGCGATGAGCGACCGCGCGCTGCCGCGCAGCTATCGCATGATGGAGGGCTTCGGCGTCAACACGTTCCGGCTGGTCAACGCGGAGGGCGTGGCGCGCTTCGTGAAGTTCCACTGGAAACCGGTGCTGGGCGTCCATTCGACCGTCTGGGACGAGACCCAGAAGATCGCGGGTAAGGATCCAGACTTCCACCGCCGCGACCTGTGGGATGCGATCGAGCAGGGCAACTTCCCTGAGTGGGAGCTCGGTGTGCAGCTCATCGAAGAGGACGAGGAGTTTAACTTCGACTTCGACATCCTCGATCCGACCAAGCTGTGGCCGGAGGAGCTCGTGCCGGTGCGGCTGATCGGGAAGATGACGCTAAACCGCAATACGGACAACTTTTTCGCAGAAACGGAGCAGGTCGCCTTCCACCCGGGCCATGTCGTGCCGGGCATCGACTTTTCGAACGATCCGCTGCTTCAGGGCCGCCTCTTCTCCTATACGGACACCCAGCTGAAGCGCGTCGGGGGTCCGAACTTCCACGAGCTGCCGATCAATCGTCCCGTCGCGCCGGTCCACAACAATCAGCGCGACGGCATGGCGCGCATGACGATCAATCCGGGTCAGGTGTCCTATCACAAGAACGGACTGTCGGGCAACACGCCGTCGCCTGCGCCGGAAGCCGAGGGCGGCTACAAGCACTATGCGGAAAAAGTGGAAGGACGCAAAGTCCGCGCGCGCAGCGACAGCTTTAAAGATCACTTCAGTCAGGCGGTGATGTTCTATCAAAGCCTGTCCGAGGTGGAGCAGCTGCACATCATCAAGGCGTTCCAGTTCGAGCTGAGCAAGGTGATGGACAAGGACGTGCGCCAGCGGACGGTCGACGTGTTCGCGCAGGTCGATCCGGGACTCGCGGCGCAGCTAGCCGACGCGATCGGGGCGCTGCCGCCGGCCGATATGGCTGCGCCGGCCGTCACGATGCGGTCGCCGGCGCTCAGCATCATGAACAAGGCGAAGTCGGCGAAGACGCGCAAGGTAGCCGTGCTCACGGCCAAGACGTTGGCGGACGCCGAGCTGCGGGAGGTGCTGGCGGCGCTGGCCGCGGAGGGTGTCACGGCGGAGCTTGTGAGCACGAAGCTCGGGTTCCTGCCGACGGATGCCGACGGGCAAGTCGAAGTAATGCATCACCTGGAGTCGGCGGACTCCGTCCTGTTCGACGCCGTCTACGTCGCCGGCGGACGCGAGAGCGCAGACGCGCTGCTGGCGCAGCCGCTGGCGGTGGACTTCGTCCGCCAGGCGTACCGCCACTACAAGCCGATCGCCGCGATCGGCGAGGGCGCGGACCTGCTGGCCGCCGCCGGCGTCGGTTCGCCGACGCCGGCAGGGGCCAAGGCGACGGGCTCGGTGAACCAGCCTGCCTGGAACGAGCCCGGCGTCGTCGTCGCGGCCGAGCCGGACGGCGCCTTCGCCAAGTCGTTCGTCGAAGCGATCGCCGCGCACCGCCATTGGGAGCGGAAGGTGCAATAACGCGGAACGGGAAGAGGGGAGAAGCAGCCTCTGAGGGGGCTGCTTCTTTTTGCGTTCTGGCGGATTTACCTTCATGCGGCCAGCAGCCTCAGGGGAGGTCTCGGGGGACGGCAGAGTCTCGGTCAGGAACAAACTGGTGCTCTCGTATGCGGGGGTGCGTCAAGAAGTCTCGGTCAGGAACAAAGTTGCGCTCTCGAAT
>NZ_JAGXJW010000013.1:55316-153435 GCF_019091135.1 Cohnella sp. GbtcB17
GCGGGACTGCGTCAGGAAGTCTCGGTCAGGAACAAACTGGTGCTCTCGTACGCGGGGTTGCGTCAGGAAGTCTCGGTCAGGAACAAACTTGCGCTCTCGTATGCGTGATGGCGCCAGAAAGTCTCGGTCAGGAACAAACTTGCGCTCTCGTATGCGGGACTGCGTCAGGAAGTCTCGGTCAGGAACAAACTGGTGCTCTCGTACGCGGGGTTGCGTCAGGAAGTCTCGGTTAGGAACAAACTTGTGCTCTCGTATGCAGGGTTGCGTCAAGAAGTCTCGGTCAGGAACAAACTTGTGCTCGCGTATGCGGGACTGCGTCAGGAAGTCTCGGTCAGGAACAAACTGGTGCTCGCGTATGCGGGGGTGCGTCAAGAAGTCTCGGTTAGGAACAAACTTGTGCTCGCGTATGCGGGGTTGTGTCGGGAAGTCTCGGTCAGGAACAAACTGGTGCTCTCGAATGCGTGATGGCGTCAGGAAGTCTCGGTTAGGAACAAACTTGTCCTCTCATCTAACTGCCAAACTCCCCTGGAGAGGCTTGGATCGTCCGCTTAAGTTCAATATTGCCTCCTTATCAATAACCTTTCCCGGATGTAAGCTTTTGTCAGATCGGTCCCTCATTAGATGAAAGCACTTACAATACCCAAGCTGCCGATCTCGAAGGAGGTGGGAAAACAGCTTCCTGAAAGCATACGCAGCGCAAAAAAAATGCGTGTGTGCGTCCCAAGAGTCAAGGTCGTCCAAACGTCAAAGCGAGTTTTATGATGCGGACATGAAGGTACCGTGTGGCGCGGAGAACCGCGCAGAGTTGGATTAGTTTGGCGATGTTTAAACAAACGAGGAGGCATGCATTAATGAACGTCAACAACCGATTTCGTTTGACTTGGCCGCGTTTCTTCGCGGCGCTGCTGGCGGCGGCACTGCTGCTCAGCCAATGGGCCTGGTCTCCGTCGATCGCATCCGCCGCATCCGCCTTCGTTCAGACGGCGGCGTCGGGGTACGGCAGCCAGTCCGGCATTCAGCTGGAGACGTCGAGCGAAGGCGGACAGAACGTCGCCTTTATCGACAACGGCGACTATATTGCTTTCCCGAGCGTCGATTTCGGCAGCGGCGCGAGCACGTTCCAGGTCCGCGTCGCCAGCAACGCGAGCGGCGGCGCGATCGAGGCGAGACTAGACGGCGTGAACGGAACGTTGATCGCGACGACGCAGGTCCCCGGCACCGGGGGGTGGCAAAATTGGACGACGGTGACGGCGAACGCATCTGGCGCGAGCGGCGTTCACACGCTGTATTTGAAGTTTACCGGCGGCAGCGGCAATTTGTTCAACCTGCTCTGGTTCAAATTCGCGTCGGGGCTGTCGGCTTTTAACCAGATCGAGGCGGAAGCCTACAACGGTCAATCCGGCATTCAAACGGAGACGACATCGGATGTAGGCGGCGGGTCGAATGTGGGCTTCATCGACAACGGCGATTATCTGCTGTTTAACGGCGTCGACTTCGGCAGCGGTGCTTCCAGCGTTCAGGCACGCGTCGCAAGCGCGGCCGGAGGCGGTTCGATCGAATTCAGGCTGGACAGCTTGACGGGTACGTTGATCGGAACCGTCGCGGTGAGCGGCACGGGCGGCTGGCAGAGCTGGACGACGGCAAGCGGGCAAATATCGGGTGCGACGGGCGTCCACAACCTGTACGTCAAGTTCACGGGCGGCGCGGGCAACCTTTTTAACCTCAACTGGTTCAAGTTTGGCACGGGAGCGCCGTCTTCCGGCGGCGACGTCGTCGGCAAGCTGTTCGCCGGCTACCAAGGCTGGTTCAATGCGCAGGGCGACGGCTCGCCGAACGGTGGATGGGTCCACTGGTCCAAAAACAGCAGCGCGCCGACCGCCGGCTCGAACGTGAACTTCGAGCTATATCCTGACCTTCGCGAGTATTCGAAGCTGTATCAGACGAATCTGGCGAACCTCGGCAACGGCACGCAGGCGAAGCTTTTCTCCTCCTACGATCAGGAGACGGTCAACAAACATTTCGAATGGATGCAGACGTACAACATCGACGGCGCGGCGCTTCAGCGCTTCGGGGCCGACGAGAGCGATACGCCGAACAACTGGAAGACGAACCGCGACAGCGTGGCCGTAAAAGTAAAAAACGCTGCGGAGACTTACAACCGCAAGTTTTATGTCATGTACGATATTACAGGGATGAATGCGAGCAACTGGCTGAACGCGGTGAAGCACGATTGGACGACGAACGTCGTGAACAATATGCATCTGACCTCTTCAGGCGCCTACGCGAAGCAGAACGGCAAACTCGTTGTCTGCATCTGGGGAATCGGGTTCACCGATCGGCCTGGTACGGCTGCCGAGCACCAGAATCTGATCAACTGGTTCAAGGCGCAGAACGTCTATGTGATCGGCGGCGTGCCGACTTACTGGCGGACGGGCAACAACGATTCGAAGCCCGATTTTATGAGCGTGTACGAATCGCTCGATATGCTCTCGCCGTGGTTCGTAGGACGCTTCGGCAATGCCGATGTCGACAGCTACAGTACGAACCAATACGGGCCCGATCTCGCGTATACGCAGCAGCGCAACATCGCCTATCAGCCCGTCATCTGGCCCGGCTTCGCCTGGTCCAACCTGAACGGGGGGCCGACGAATCAAATTCCCCGGCAGCATGGCGACTTCATGTGGCAGCAAGCCTATCGTTTAAAGCAGCTCGGCATTAGCACCGGCTATATCGCGATGTTCGACGAGTACGACGAAGGAACGGCAATTGCCAAGGCAGCGGAGAACAGCGCGATGATCCCGACGAACCAGTACTTCCTGACACTCAATGCGGACGGCGTAGCGGTATCCTCCGACTTTTATCTCCGTCTGGCAGGCGACATCAACCGGATGTTCAAGGGGCAAATTCCGGTCACGGCCTCGCATCCAACCACCCATCAATAAAGCTTGCGGCGGCTTCCGGAAGATGCGTCTTCCGGAGCCGCTTTTTTGCGATCGATTCGGGCGGCAAAAAGAAGACAAGATCGGCAGATTTCGTTTTCGATCGCCTCATGGGAGCGTCCGGACGCGTGCTTTACAATGAGGGAGAAACGCACGCGCCAAGCGGTGAAGGAGAGTGCACCATGAACGGTAAAAATCCGATTATTACCTCGATATTCACGGCCGACCCGTCGGCCCATGTATGGGAAGACGGCAGAATCTATATTTACGCCTCGCACGACATGGACCCGCCGAGAGGCTGCGATCTGATGGACCGTTACCATGTCTTTTCGTCGGACGATATGGTGAATTGGGTGGACGAAGGGGAAATTCTGCGTTCTGACGACGTGTCGTGGGGACGACCGGAAGGCGGCTTCATGTGGGCGCCCGACTGCGCTTATCGGAACGGCACCTACTATTTCTATTATCCGCATCCGAGCGGCTCGGACTGGAACGACACGTGGAAAATCGGCGTCGCCACAAGCGACAAGCCTGCCGAAGGGTTCGTCGATCGCGGCTATATCGAAGGACTCGGCGGGTTTGCGATGATCGATCCGTGCGTCTTCCAGGACGACGACGGGCGCGCATATATGTACTACGGCGGGGGCGGCGTCTGCCATGGCGGCGAGCTGAACGACGACATGATGTCCGTCAAGGACGAGATGGCCGACATGGTCGGCCTAGAAGATTTTCACGAGGCGGCATGGACGTTCAAGCGCGAAGGCGTCTACTATTTAACCTACGCGGACAATCTGCACGACAACAACCGGATGCGCTACGCGACGAGCGATCACCCGCTCGGTCCGTGGACCTACCGGGGCATCTTCCTGGAGCCGACCGGCTGCTCGACGACACACGGATCGGTTGCCGAGTACAAAGGACGATGGTATTTGTTTTATCATAACCAGGCGATCTCCGGCCACGGCAACTTACGTTGCGTATGCATCGACGAGCTGCACTTTGACGAGAACGGCGCCATTCGCACGGTGCGGCAGACGGAAGAAGGCGTGCGGGCCGTCCAGGGGGATGCTTCCCGGGAAAATGCGCGCGTCTTTTACCCGGCCGACGGATGCGAGACTGGCGGCGAGGCGGCGATCGTCGTCACGGAGCACGGCGCCTACGCCGTCGTCGGCATGCAGGAGGCTTCGTCTGCCTGCGAATTCCGCGAGATCGACGGCGGCCGCGGCGGCCGGGCTGCTCTCGCCGTGCGCTACACGACGGACGAGCGGCTGGCGAAGCTGCGGCTTGTCGTTAATGACGCCGACTGCTCGTTATTGAACGCGCTGCAGGCGGAGGGCGGACATACTTCGCTCACCGTGCGCCTGAAGCCTGGAGCGGTTAATACGGTCAAGCTCGAAGGCGGTCACGGAGACGTGCGGATCGAAGGCTTGTCCGTCGAATGGCTGGATTAGCGCTATCCTGCATAAGTGAATCATCCAAGGCGGCGAAGCTAAAAAGGAAGAGTCCCCCCTCAGGCGGAAGTGCTCGAACCGCCAAAAAGGGAACTCATAGCTTGACGAATGGCACTATGCTTCTTCAGCCAGCACGATATCCCACTCGTGGATCTCGTAACCCCGGGCGCTGAGGACGACATACGGATCTTGCTTCACCCAGGATTCGGCTTCCTCCAGGGAGCGCGCCTTGTAGATGACGAGGCCGCCGGCGCCGTCGACAAACCGGCCATTGGCATGAAGCTTGCCTTCGGCACGGCGATCCGCCAGAAATTGCAGGTGCTCCTCGCGATGCTTCACGCTGAGCTCGGGATCCTTCATCGGCAGGAAGACAGCGAAGTGCTTGATCGGCTCCCCCGGTTCGTCGCGCCGGAGCTGGTAATTCAGCATCGCCGCCATGTCCTGCTCGGCGAAGCCGTCGCGAACGGCGCCGTCAAGCAGGCCTTTAACCCGGCGTCCTGCGGACAGGCCGACGCCGGACTGCGCGGCAAGTTCGGTCGCGAGCGTCAGATCCTTGGCGAGCAGCTTGATGGCGAAGCCGGCCTCAAAGCGTCCCGGACCGATATGGGTGCGGTAATGCCGATCGAGGATGCGGCTGCTGGCGAAGCTGGCCAGCAGCACGTTCACCAACTGCTCCTCGTCCAGGCCCGCTTTTCTGCCCAGTGCCAGTGCCTCGCTGACGGCCTGCGTGTGGATGCCGACCATGAGCTGGTTGACCAGCTTGACGACGGAGCCGCTACCGACGGGACCGACGAGGTCGATCTGCTTGCCCATCGCGGACAGCACCGGCTTCGCAATGCGAAATGTCTCTTCGTCGCCGCCGACCATAATGCTGAGCGTCCCAGCGGCGGCGCCGGTCGTTCCGCCGCTGACCGGCGCATCAAGGAAGCGGATGCCGCGCTCGGCCGCGGCCGCGCCGATCTTGCGCGACAAGGCAGGGCCAACCGTGCTGCAGTCGACCAGCACCAGGCCTTCCCTGCCGCCCGGGACGAGCCCGTCGGTTCCGAGATAGACCTCCTCCACGTCGGCGGGCATCGGCAGGCAGGTGACGATGAGATCCATCTCCGCCGCCAGTTGCGTGCGATCAAAGCCGACCCTGCCGCCCAACGCGGCCAGACGTTCCTCGGCCGCTTTGCTGCGATTCAAGCCGTATAACTCATAGCCTGCCATGATGAGGTTGTCCGCCATCGGCAAGCCCATGTTCCCTAGCCCGATGAATCCGATTTTTTTCAAGTCGATCACGCTCCTCGGCGTTATGTTTTCGTCTTGATCAGCCTTGCGATATTGCGTGCGGTCCGGGCCAGATTGTCCTCGGCCTCCGCCAGGCATTCGTCCAGCGTCGACGGCCGGCCGACGATCGGGAAGACGGCGGCGAACGTCTCGTAGAGCGGCTCGATATCCGGGCCCAGACCGCCGGACACGAGGATGGCGGGGACGCCTTCGGCCGCCGCCCATTCCGCCACGCGGAAGGGCAGCTTGCCGCTCAGCGTCTGCGCGTCGGTGCGCCCCTCGCCGGTCAGCACCCAGTCGGCGCCCGCGATCCGCGCCTTCAGCCCGGTCGCCCGGGCGGCTACTTCCGCGCCGGATTCGATCCGGGCGCCGAGCCGCAGCAGCGCGAAGCCGAGCCCGCCGGCAGCGCCCGCGCCGGGCCGCTCCGACAGGCGCGCTCCGTTCGCGCCGGCTTTGCCCGCCTCGGCTGCGCCCGCACTCGGCCCGATCGGCCGCTCCAGCAGCGCTGCATAGGCGTCCATGGCCGCGTCCAGCTCCGCCGCTTGCGCCGGAGTCGCGCCCTTCTGCGGCCCGAACACGCGCGAGGCGCCGGACGGCCCCGTCAGCGGGCTCGTCACGTCGCTGGCCGCCGTGATCGCGCACGCCGCGAGCCGCGCATCCAGGCCGCTCCAGTCGACCGCGGCCACGCGCAGCAGATCGCCGCCCCGGCCTTCCAGCAGGCGGCCGTCCCGATCCGCAAAGCGCACGCCGAGCGCAGCGAGCATGCCCATGCCGCCGTCGTTCACGGCGCTGCCGCCGAGTCCGACGATCAGGCGCCGGGCGCCGCGGTCCAGCGCGTGCGCGATCGCTTCGCCGAGCCCGCGCGAGGTCGCGGCGTACGGATCGCGGCGATCCGCGGGAATCATCGGCAGGCCGCATATATTCGCCGTCTCGATGACGTAGACCGGCTCGCCGTCTTGCTCGATCAGGCCGATAAGCGCCGTCGCTCCCGGCTCAAGCGGGCCGTGCACGGCGACTTCCTCGCTGCGGCCGTGGCAAGCGCCGACGAGCGCCTCGACGGTACCCTCGCCGCCGTCGGCCATTGGAAAGACGTCGATCTCGGCGTGCGGTATTTCACGGCGGATAGCCGCCGCCATAACGGCGCCGACCTCCCGCGAGGACAGGCTGCCTTTGTACGAATCCGGGGCAATGACAAAGCGCATGGCGGGTTCTCCTCCCAATGGGCGATCAATATAAGATGCTAACCCCTATCATACGCCTGTCCGGGCCCGATGCGTACCTTTTCTCCGCTTCGCGCGCTCTCGATCGCCGCGAACACCATCGCCATGCTTTTCAGATTGTCCGAGCAGTCCGTTTCGGCCGGCCGGCCTTCCGCGAGCGCGGCCAGCATCTCGTCGAAGCAGCCTTCGTGTCCCTCGTGTCCGGTCCAGGGCGAGGAGGGCTCGATCCGCCTGAACGCATGCATCCGTGCGCCCGGTCCCAGCTCGCCCTCCGCCACGCTGCAGTACGAATCGTTCGTCCCGTCCCAGATCAAGGTGCCTTCGGAGCCGACGACGCGCCAATCGCCCTGCCAGGAGGTCGGTTCGCCTTCGGCGCACCAAGAGCCGTTGTACGTGAAAACCGAACCGTCGCTCATCTCGAAGATGCATGCCGCCGAAGCGTTGCCCGCATACCAGGAGTGGGACGGGTTGAATTCATGGCAGTACACCGACACGGGATCGGCCTGCAGCAGGTAGCGGGCCTGGTCGAACGTGTGGATCGCCATGTCCAGCAGCAGCGGATGGTCCATCGTTTCCCGGAAGCCGCCGAAATGCGGGCCGAGGAAGAAGTTCGCCGTCGCATGCGCCGGCTTGCCGATCGTCCCCTGCGCGATGAGGCCGCGCGCTTCCCGGATCTGTCGGGCGAAGCGCCGGTTCTGCATGACGGCATAGCGGCGTCCGTGCCGCCGCACGATGTCTTCGATCTCGTAGGCATCCGCCATTGTGACGGCCATCGGCTTCTCGCCGATGACGTCGCAGCCGAGCTCGACGGCCGTCGTCACGACGGTTTTGTGGACCTGCGGAATGGTGACGTCGAACACGAGGTCGGCGCCGGTCTCGCGGATCGCCGTCCCGAGGTCGGTATAGCAGGGGCAGTCGAGACCGAATTCCCGGGCCAGCGCCTCGGCTGCGGGCAGCTGGATGTCGACGAGGGCGGCGAGCTCGATGTCCGGACGGCCGGTCGCATACTTGACCCAGCGCCGGGCCATATTGCCGCAGCCGACTTGAACGAGGCGGAATTTGCGGGCCGCTTTGTCGGTCGAATCGCTCATAGCTGTCGCCTTGGCTTTGCCCATCGCTTTAGTCGTATCCGCAGTGCCCGTCGTATCGGCCGCATTTTGCAAGTCCGTTCTGATCGCGGTCATGCCGTTACGCCTCCTGCCGCGACTTCAGCGGCTCGAGCGGCTTGCGGTTGCCGAACAGCGGGGCAGGACGTCCCGTCGGCGCGGCCCAGTGCACGGCGTTGCGGATGACCTTGCGGATCTCTTCGTTGTAATAGGTCGGATAAGTCTCGTGCCCGGGGCGGAAATAGAAGATCTTGCCCTGTCCGCGTGTGTAGGTGCAGCCGCTGCGGAACACTTCGCCGCCTTCGAACCAGCTCACGAATACGAGCTCGTCGGGCGTCGGGATCTCGAAGCTCTCGCCGTACATCTCTTCCTGCTCCAGCTCGATATATTCGCCGATGCCCTCCGCGATCGGATGGCCCGGAGACACGACCCACAGCCGCTCCTTCTCGTCGGCTTCCCGCCATTTGAGGTTGCAGGTCGTGCCCATCAGCTTTTTAAAAATTTTAGAGAAATGGCCGGAGTGCAGCACGATCAGGCCCATGCCGGCGAGGACGCGCTTGTGCACGCGCTCGACGATCTCGTCCGATACTTCGCGATGGGCCTTGTGGCCCCACCATACGAGGACGTCCGTGTCCTCCAGCCGCTGCTCGGAGAGGCCGTGCTCTTCTTCGTCGAGCGTCGCGTATCCGATCGCCAGATCGTCCCCGAGCCCTTCTCCGATTGCGCGGTGGATGCCGTCCGGGTAGACGGCCTTCACCTTCTCGTTATTTTTCTCATGACGGAATTCGTTCCAGATCAGCACGCGCAATTCGTCCTTCATGCCGCATTCCTCCTCGTTTGAGATCGACCGTGACCCCCACATTATAGGCTTCGCCGTTCCGGCAAGAATAGCTTCAAAGCTGACCGATTGTTCTCCAAAAATGACATGTGTGCTATACTGAGGGCTCCAAAAACTCGGACGCGCCAAGCGAGGTGTAAGCGATGACAACGTTGGCGGACGATCTCCGCGAACCGATCCGCGAGGAGGCCGTGGTCTACGGCCACCCGCTCCTGTACATGAAAATATGGGAGGTCGGCATGAACCCGCCGGCGCCCGCTCAGGAGGCGTACGGCCCCTGGCATTTTCACAAGGAAGTCGAGCTGCTGGCGCTGATCGAAGGCGAGATGGGCATGCAGACGCAAGACGGCTACTTCCGCCTGGAGCCGGGCGACGTCGTCCTGCTGGGCGCTTCCCAGCTGCACCGCACGCATCGCGCGGGCGCCGCACCCGTCCGGTTCATCGTGCTGCAGGTCGACCTCGGCCGGCATATGGAGAGCGCCGCGCTGCCCTATGCGTACGGCTTCGCGGACGGCGCCGCGCCGCTCGAACGACTGAACGGCCTGTTTCGCGAAAAGCCCGGGTTCCGCCTGGAGATCTACGACTTAATCGCGCATATGTACGAGGAGTACCGGGGACGCGCACGCGGCTACGAGCTGGCGCTCGGCTCCGCGATCCAGCGGCTGCTCTGGCTGTTCGTCCGGCACGACGACGAAGGGCTGCTGCCCGCCGCTGCGGAGCCGGACCTGCTGAGGCTGCGGCCGGCGCTGGACTATGTCGACCGGCATCTGCAGGATCGGATTACCGTCGAAGAGGTCAGCAGGCTTCTCAATTTCAGCTATCATTATTTCATCCGCTACTTCCGTTCGGCGATGGGCTGTTCGTTCGTCGATTATGTCAACCGCAAGCGGATCAAGGCTGCGGAGCGGCTGCTGCTGACGCGGGACATCAGCATCGCGGAAGCCGCGCTTCAAGCCGGCGTGCCGAGCATCGCCCAGTTTTACAAGCTGTTCAAGCGCTTCAACCGGTGCTCGCCGAAGGAATTCGTCACCCGCATGAGCGGTCGCGAGGACGGCTAGCGGCCTGCTTTCCGACCGGACTTTTCTTACCCGAGCGCCGCGGCGGCGGCCTACAAGCCTTGCCCTGCCTGGGTTTTCGGCGGACATTTCTTTCGATCGTCCCGATTCAAGTAATGTCCCTACCGTGCCACGGACGTCGGACTTACGATGGAAGGGCAGCGACAGATGCAGGCAACAGGGAGCCTGCGCCGATCATTTCAATCCGGGGAGGACTTGGTAGAATGAAGCCGATGATCAAAAGGGCTTGGCTGGCGACGGTATTAATGACAGCGATTGCAGGGACGGCGGCGTGCGGGGGCAACGGGGAAAACAATGCGGCGCCGACCGCCAGCGGCGGCGCGACGCAGGCAAGTTCACAGGGAGCGGACAAGACGGGGGATAGCGGCGAGCCGCTCTCCATCCAGATGTTCGCCGGACTGTACAATGAAGTGCCCGACATGAACGACGCCTTCTGGACCGAATGGCAGAAGCGGACCAACACGAAGCTGAACGTCGAGTGGGTGCCGTCCGGCGATCTCGACACGAAGCTGGACCTGCTGCTCGCGTCGGCGCAGCTGCCGGAGGTGCTGGCGGCGCCCGACTTCAAGCGTCCGACGCTGATCAACGCGATCAAGGGCGGTGCGTTCTGGGATCTGACGCCGTTCCTCGGCGATTTCAGCAAGTACCCGAACTTGAAGGACAACGTGCCGGAGAACGCTTATAAGTACCGGACGATCGACGGCAAGATTTATTCGCTGCCCGGCTCCCGCTCGCAGATCGACCCGGGCATCAAGATTCGCAAGGATTGGCTGGATAAGCTGAACATCCCGGTCCCGACGACGCTCGACGAGTACGCGGATGCGTTGGTCAAGATCACGAAGGGCGACCCGGACGGCAACGGGCGCGCGGACACGCTCGGCTTGATCGGCGGCGGCGTCATCATCAGCGACGGCGACGCGTCCTTCGCATCGGCGTTCGGCGCGATGGAGCCGACGTACAACGATGAGGGCGGGCTCATTTACACGAACCTGAACCCGGGCTATACGGACGCCATCGCCTACTTCCGCAAAATGTACGAGATGGGCGCGCTGTCCAAGGAATTTTCCGTCATGAAGCGTACGCAGGCCCAGGACCTGTTCACGACCGGCCGCGCCGCCTCCTACACCCGCAGCATCTGGTGGGACAAGGAATGGGAGGATCTGATCAAGAAAAACGGCCAGCCCGACGCGAAGATTCTCAACCTGACGCTCAAAGGGCCCAAAGCGTACGCGGTCAATCTGACGCTCGGCGGCACCGGCAGCTTCCTGATCTCCAAGAAGGTGCCCGAGGAGAAGGTATGGAAGCTGCTCGACTACTTCGAGAAGTCGGCTTCGACGGAGATGACCGACCTGGCGTACTACGGCATTGAAGGCGTGCACCACACGGCCGAGGGCGGCCAGAAGGTGCTGACCGAGCAGGGCGTGAAGGAAGTCAACACGACGAGCAAAAACGCGGGCGTCCTGGCCACACAAAAATGGGGCAAGGTCATCAGCGCATCGGGCGATAAAGCCTACAACGACGCCAAGATCGCGGAAGTGCAAAACTTCGGCGAGATCGGCAGCATCGATCCATTTGCCTACCTGATCTCCGACACCTGGAACGACGTCTGGGCGAAGTATCAGAACGAATGGAAGTCCATGGTGACGCAGGCGATCGTCGGCCAGATTACGATGGACCAATACAAGCAGTTCGTCGACAAGATCAACAACCTGCCGGAAGCCAAAAAAGCGTATAAAGAATTCGCCGAGAACTACAAAGCGATGAACCCGTAAACGCAGCAAGGCAGCTCGCATGAAAGCGGAAGGTGATCGGCCCGGAGCCGGTTGCCTTCCTTGTCTATCGCGCCCCATCCGCCGTTCCGAGGGAGGTCCTCATGAAGCCGCTGCTGAACAAGGTCCAACAAGCCGCCAACCGGGCGTTTCCGCGGTCGAATTATTTCAGAAGGCTCGTCTGGCTGGGATGCGTCTCTGTGACGGTCCCGATCCTGATCCTGGGCCTGGCGTATTATCGGTACTCCGTGAATAAGATCGAGGAGCAGTTCCAGGCGGACAGCCGCACCTCTTTGACGCTGCTTCAGGAGCGGACGGAAAACCTGATGACGGACATCGAGTATCAGTCAATGCAGCTTGCCGCGAACGCGACGATCCGCTCCTGGCTGGGCAGACCGGGCTTCGCCGAGCAATACGTCATCCAACAAAATCTCCTCGACCTGATGACCGTGCAAAAAAACGCGAGCAGCCTCTTGCAGGATATCGTCTACTATGCCAGCGCGTCGGATACGGTGCTGTCCAACGCGTACGGGAAAACGACGCTCGCGGACTCGCCCGAGCGCGAAAATATAGCGGCAGTCCTGAAGGGAACGCGCAGCGAGGGCTGGACCTACCTGCCGGCGTACGCGAGCAACGGCTACATCTCGTACGTTCGCCAGCTGCCGGTCATGCGAAACGGGCAGCCGATAGGCGCGCTGATCTACGAGCTGAAGGCGGCGGATCTCGGCCGGCAGCTCTTCCAGTCCGGCGTGCCTGCGGGCGAGGAGTCTTATGCCGTCGTGGATGCGGACGGCACGATTCTACTGCACTCCTCGGACGAGACTCTTTTAGGCAAGCGGGCCGACTCGGTCGAGCTGTTCCGGAGCTTGCTGCCCGGCAGCGGCGGCGAGGGGCAGTTCGTCATGGGGGAAGCGGACGACGGGAAGGTACTGACGGCGACCTACAAGACGGCGCTGGGGCGGACTTATATCTCGATGCTGCCGGAGAGTGCGATCGCCGGCCAGCTGAACTGGATGCGGCTGTTCGTCCTTGGCTCGGTGCTCGTCATTTTGTTGTTCGGCATCGTGCTCACCGTCGCTTCGTCCAAGTTCGCTTACAGTCCGATCGACAAGCTCATCCTGTACGGCCGGCAGCTGCGGCACGGTCCGGGCACGGCGGGCGGGAGCAACGAGATTGGCTACATCCGGTCGAGCCTCGCCTATCTGAACGACCAGGCCGAGTCGCTGCGAGCGTATATCGAGCGGATCCAGCCGGATCTGCGCGACCGTTTCGTGCTGAAGCTGCTGACTGCGTCAGCGCCGCTAAGGCCGCAGAAGGTCGAGACGGAGGCGCAGGCGTACGGGATGCCCGCGGCGGGCGGATTCGCAGTGCTGGTCGTGCGGCCCGAGAATTTGTTCAAGGAGAAGCGGTTTCTGCCCAGCGAGGGACCGGTCATCGTGTTTGCGGTGAAAAACGTCATGCAGGAGCTGCTGCAAAGCGCTCCCTTCGCGAGCGGCTATGTGGTGGGCAAGGAAGATAAGGAGGCCGTCGCCGTGCTTCGCTGGGAAGCGCCCGTTCGCGAGGAGGAGACCGCGTGCCTGTTGGACGCCTACGCCGAGCGCGTGTGCGAAGCGCTGAAGACGCATCTGTCGTTTACGGTATCGGTCGGCATCGGCGGCGTGCGCCAAGGCCTTCATCTGCTGGCCGAGTCGTACAGGGAGGCCGAAGCCGCGCTCCAGCAGCGTCTTTTAGACGAGCATCGCCGCATCTTCCGCTACGACGCGCTGCCTGCCCCGTCGGGCAAGCTGGCGACGTTCAATTATCCGAAGGAGCTGGAGCTGGAGATTACGGAGCATCTGCTTCAGGGAGAGCTTGGTCTGGCGGAGGCGTCCCTGGGACGTTTTTACGAGCGAATCCGGCAGTCCGAATCGTACAACACGGCGATGCATTGCTATCACATTCTGCTGTCGTCCATCATCCAGTCGCTTGAGGAGATGGGCTACGGCGTGCTGGACAATCTCGGGGACAATCTGTTCGAGCAGCTCAAGGCGAGGCAGACGTATCGCGAGGTGCAGGAGTGGTTCGTGGAGTTTCTGTTCCCGATGCACCGGCAGATCACCGAGGAGAGCCGGGCGAACGCCACGCGGATCGCTGTGCAGCGGGTGTGCGCCTATATCGAAACGCATCAGGGCATGCCTTCGCTGATCGAGTGTGCCGAATACGTGAGCATGAGCCCGTCGTACCTGAGCCGGCTGTTCAAACAGGAGGCGGGGATGACGTTTATCGAGTACCTGATGAAGTACAAGGTCGACCGCGCAAAAAAGCTGCTGGAGGAGACGAACCACAGCGTAGCCGAGATCGCCGAGCTGATCGGTTACTCGGAGCGCAACCTGAACCGCGCATTCCAGCGGCATCTGTCGATGTCGCCGAAGCAGTACCGCATGTCGCTGCGCTGAGGCGCGGACGCGTTGAAGCCTGCCCGCGGGGCAGGCTTCTTTGCCGTCTGCGACGGGGAGGAGTGTAGGGGGCGGTGGGGCCGGCCGTAGTTAGCCGGAAAAACCGTGTAACTCCGACGCTCCCCCCGCCCCCTAAATGGTATCGCCAGCCTCCGTCCGGACGAGCAGGCACTCCCATACCTCCAGCCTCGGAATATCGATAACCGCCGCACCTTCCTCTTCGCTGTACGGCAGCGCGTCCTCCGTGATCAGTCTGCGCACGCCGGCGACGCGCCGGCCGGGGAGTCGCAGCTTCAGAGAGATATCGTGCAGCGGGAGATTCGTGGCGAGCGGCCTTCTGCCGGCGCCGTTGACCAGGTGGACCAAGACATAGTCGTCCCGCTCGAACAGCGTGAGCTGCAGGCCCTGGTAGTTGGTGACTTCGACGAGCTTATCCTCGCCCAGTGTCAGGTCGATCGCGTTCGCGAGCAGCTGATAGTGCTCGCCGAGCTTGAATTCATTGAGCATGCCGCTGAGCGAGAACGGGAAGTAAAGGAAGCCGCCGAGCCCGCTCCGGCGATGCAGCGCCAGCGGCAGGTCGGTGCGGATCACGGGCAGCGACGCGCGTTCGGGCGGCGCGCCCACGCACTCGAGCGGGGCGAACGGCGGGACGAGCGTCGCCAGCACCGCGGTCTCCGCCGTCGGCTGTGCATAATAGACGGCGCCCCGCAGCGCGACCAGCTCGGTCTGCTCCAGGCCGAGCTGAAGCGGATTGTCCGCGCCCTCGAACCGCAGGTAGGCGGCCGACAGCAATTCACCGGCGGCGCCCTGGTCGCGAACGCCGAGCAGGTCCCGCCATTCGGGCTTGTCGGCGGCATCGCCCTCGGCGATGACATGCCCGCCCGCGGCGGCATAGCCGGCCAATGTGGCAGACATGCCTTCGGTCAGCGTCAGGCCCTCCGGCGCTATCAGCGCTTTGTAGCGCGACAGCCGCTCCGGTGTCGCCTGCTCTTCCAGCAGCACGTCGAACGGGATCTGGCGGTTGATGAGGCCGTCCGCCCAGCCTTCTGCGGCCGCATTCGCAGTCCAGATCAGCGCGACCTGCGCCAGCGTCCCGGCGCCGTCCATGTAGGCCTCTACCTTGGCGACGTCGCGGTTGAGCGCCGCGACCGTCTCCAGAATCCGCTTGTCGCCGATCGTCTCGGGAATGCCGGTGAGCGAATGCCAGATGCTGCCCCCGTGCGCCGGGATCTGTGACAGCCAAAACCGGTATTCCGCCGGCGGCAGGCCGGTATGCCGCCACTCCATCCCCGGGCTGGAGTGGACGATGCCGAGCGGCGCGGGGACGCCGTGCGCGGAGCGGCCGAGCTTGATGCTGAGCGCAGGCTTCCAGAACTCGGGAATCCGCCGGTGACCCTCGGACAGCACATCCTGCGGCTCCGTACACAACAGATCGGTCGTCTCCAGCCTGTCGTACAGATTGTCTTTGTACAGGTTGTAGTACAGAATCATCTGAACTTCCGGTCGTCTGCCCTTGATGAAGCGGTACATTTTGTCCATGTTGTCCCGAATGCACGTCGACGGCCAGTCCGCCGCGAAGGCAGCCGAGTCCGCCGGCAGCGGCACGCCGTACAGCCGCTCGTACTTGCGCTTGCAGATGCCGCACCAGCACGGGAGGAAGTGCGGCGCGTTAAAAAAGACGGCGTCCACGTCGTAGCGCGACAACACCTCGTCCAGCACGGGAACGGCGACGTCTTCGTTGCGGTAGCCCGCGTTGAGACAAGTGCTCATGAGCAGCGACCACGCCCCGGGGCGATGCGCACCGATGATCTCCGGCTGTCCGTCCTGCTTGCGTACGAACCACTGGGGCCGCTTCAGGAAGACGATGTCGTCCGTCTTGCTGAAGTCAAGCCGGGCGATGAAGCGGATGCCCTCGTCATGGCAGGCGTCTACGACGCCCTTCAGCAGGTCGAAGTCCTGCGGCAAATATTCGTTGACATGATGGCCCTCGACCTCGGAAGGGTACCAGGCATAAATGCCTCCGACGTTGAAGACAAGCGCGGTAGCCCCGAGTTCTTTCATCTGGCGCGCCAGTCGGCGGGGCTCGATCAGATGCGTGTCCTTCACCTGCAGATTCGTCTGAATGATGCGCTGGGGTTTGTGCCACCAGCCGCGTTCGTTGTTTTCCAAGAAATTAACCTCCCTTGTTCGTTGCGATTAACCTTTGACCGAGCCGAGCATGACGCCCTTCGCGAAGTGCTTTTGCAGGAACGGGTAAACGAGCAGGATCGGCGCCATCGCCAGCATGATGGAGGCCATACGGATCGTCTCCTGCGGGACCGAGCGTTCATCCCCTCCGGCTCCCGCCATCCCGGCGTTGTCCGAGTCGATGACCAGCGTTTTAACCAGCACCTGCAGCGTCCACTTTTTGGCGTCGGAGAGATAGATGAGGGCGTTGAAGTACGTGTTCCAGTGAGAGACGGCGAAAAACAGCGTGAACGCCGCGACCGCCGGCATGGATAGCGGCAGGACAACGCGCAAGAAGACGCCGATGTCCGAGCAGCCGTCGATGCGTGCCGCATCCTCGAGCTCGGAGGGCAGCGACTCGAGGAAGCTTTTGATAATGATGAGGCTCCAGGCGTTGGTCAACACCGGCCAGATGAGCGCCCAGTACGAGTTCAGCAGCCCGAGGTTTTGCACCAGCAGGTAGTTCGGCACGATGCCCGCGCTGAAGACGAGCGTGAAGATGACGAAACCCATCATCGGGCCCCGCCCCGGCACGTCCTTCTTCGTCAGCACGTAAGCGAGCGAGAAGGTGACGATTAGATTCAGTACCGTGCCGACGGCGGTGATGAAGACCGTGCTTTTCAGCGCATTGACGAAGCTGTCCGTCGACAAAATGTAGGAGTAGGCGGCCAGCGACCATTTCTCCGGGAACAGATAGAAACGAAGCGGCACGTACACTTCAGGGTCCGTAAAGGATACGCTGAACACGTACAGGAACGGGAATACGCAGACGAGGGAGATGACGGCAAGCAGCGCATAGTTGATCCAATCGAATGCGGTCATTTTTTTGCGCGAAACGAAGCTCATGGCGGTATGCCTCCTCCCGGCGGGTCAGTAGATGCCTTCCTGGCCGGATTTTTTGACGATATAGTTGGATGCCATCACGAGCACGAAGCCGACGACGCCCTTGAACATGCCGACCGTCACGCCCGTGCTGATCTGACCGCGCAGGATGCCCTGCGTGTACGAGTACGTGTCGAACACCTCGGCCACCTGCATGACCAGCGGGTTCATCATGAGCAGCATCTGCTCAAAGCCGACGTCGGCCATCTGGCCGAGGCGCAGGATGAGCAGGATGAGGATCGTCGGTCGAATGGCGGGGAGCGTGATATGCCAAATCTGGCGAAACCGGCTTGCGCCATCCACGACCGCCGCTTCGTACCGCTGCGGGTCGACGCCCGCCATGGCGGCGAGGAAGATGATCGTGCCCCAGCCCGCTTCCTTCCACATCGTCTGCGCCGTGATGAGGCCCCAGAAGTACTTCGATTCGGACAGGAAGCTGATCGGTTCGTGTCCGGCTTCGCCGATGAGTTTGTTGACGATACCGACGTCGGTGGAAAGGACGAAAAAGGTCATGCTCGCCACGACGACCCAGGACAGGAAGTGCGGCAGGTAGACGATGGATTGGTTGAAGCGCTTGAAGGCGCCGTGCCGGACTTCGTTCAGCATGAGCGCGAGCAGAATGGGCAGCGGGAACATGAACACGAGCCCGAAGACGTTGATGGCAAACGTGTTGCGGAGCATGATATAGAAGTTGCGGTCGGCGAACAGGTCGGCAAAATGCTTGAAGCCCACCCACTCGCTGCCGGCGAAGCCCGAATAAGGATTATAGTCCTTGAACGCGAGCAATAGGCCCCACAGCGGGGTGAGCTTGAACAAAATAAAAAACAGCACGCCCGGCAGCGCGAGCACATACATCGCCCGATGCTTGACGATCCGCGCGCCGAGCCGGGACCAATAGCCTTTTTCCTTTCGGACCGGCAAAGCGGCCAATGCCTTCTCCATGATCCGAAGCACCTCGTTTCCGTCCGCTGGCGGACCTAATCTGGATCTGCCTCCATTGTAGGTGCGCGACGATCAGCGGAATACGGACATAAATTGAAAAGGACCGGCTGGTCAGCCGGTCCTTCGTCGATGCAATTGATGTCCGCGTGCCGCGAAAGGAGGAAGGGCGGAGGAAGCCCGGCATGGCGCGGGTTGATGGATGGTGGCGGCGCGGTCGGGAGGATGGCGGGAAAGAAATGTCCGGTTTGCAGGGGCGTAGAAATGCGCTAATCCGCAACGCTCGCGGTCAGCGCCTCGCCCGCCGCCTCGCATAAGCTTCGCTATAGCTCAAAATTGCGCTATTCTGCAACGCTCGCGGTCAGCACCTCGCCCGCCGCCTCGCATAAGCTTCGCTATAGCTCAAAATTGCGCTATTCTGCAACGCCCGCGGTCAGCGCCTCTCCCGCCGCCTCACATAAGCTTCGCTATAGCTTAAATTTGCGCTATTCCGCAACGCCCGCGGTCAGCGCCTTGCCCTCCGCCCCACATAAGCTCCGCTACAGCTCAAAATTGCGCTATTCCGCAACGCCCGAATTCAGCGCCTCGCTCGCCGCCTCGCATAAGCCTCGCTATAGCTCAAAATTGCGCTATTCCGCAACGCCCGCGGTCAGCACCTCGCCCGCCGCCTCGCATAAGCTTCGCTATAGCTCAAAATTGCGCTATTCTGCAACGCCCGCGGTCAGCACCTCGCCCGCCGCCTCGCATAAGCCTCGCTATAGCTCAAAATTGCGCTATTCTGCAACGCCCGCGGTCAGCACCGCGCCTGCCGCCTCGCATAAGCCTCGCTATAGCTCAAAATTGCGCTATTCTGAGATGCGATCACGGTCCGCACCACATCGCTACCTCTCGCCCGCCCAGAAGTAGCGCGCACTCTCCGCTCAGCGATGCGGAACCGCCAGCTCCTCGAACGACCGAGCCAGCTCCGCCAGCCCCTCCGTCAGCGCCTCGCCCGCCATCGGCTTGCCATGGCCGGTGATCGCCGCCGCAGGCTTCAGCGCTTCGAGCTTGCGGACGGACTCGGCGGCATGGCGCCAGTCGAAGGTGAAGTACGGCGGTGGGCCGTGGATCTCCTCTTCCTGCAAGAGCACTGCGAACGCGGACGTCTGCTTCACGGTGATGAAGGCGTCGCCTGCCACCACCGTCCGGTCGCGCTCGCGGAAGAGCGAGATATGTCCCTCGGTGTGGCCGGGCGTATGCACCCAGCGCCAATCAGGCAAGGTCGGCACCGTGCCATCCTCGGGCAGCGGGCGTACGTCGCCCGAGATGTCGATCCCTTTGTGCGGATACAGCGGGGAGATGCGGGCCATGAGTCCGCCCCCGACATCCGGATCCGCCTCGGGGTAGTCGGCTTGGCCGGTCAGGTACGGCAGCTCCATCGCATGCGCGTACACGGGCACGCGCCAACGCGCCAGCAGCGGGCGCAGCGAACCGACATGGTCGAAGTGGCCGTGCGTCAGCACGATCGCGCGAGGAGGCATCTCTCCGTAAAGGGATGACGCGGCCTCGGCGATGACGTCCGCACACCCGACGACGCCGGCGTCGATCAGCGTCCATTCGCTTGTGCCAGGCTCGCCGATCATCACGACGTTCGCGATCAGCGTTCGCACGGCGTGCACATCTTCGGGGAGCCCGTTTTCTTTTTGCATTTTACCGTATCCCCCTTAGGCATCCTTCGTGAACCATAGACTGTACAATGGGAATGGATTTATTCGCAAACCGGACCGGATCGAATGCCGAAGGAGCGATGTGGCACATTATTGACAAATAATATGCGTAAATATAGTATGTACACATATGATATGAATGGAGGTTCTTCCTATGCGGACATTCGAACTGAGCTTGGCGACGCCGGCGGAGAGGGCAACGATATCGAATGAAACGCCTATGAGAGCCGTACCTGAACAGCTTGCGCTTTTCTCTGAGGGTGCGCCTGGCGAAGGCGCTCTCGTGGCCGCACGTGCCGAGCGATCCTTGGCAGGATCAGGGCAACGCTATTGGATCGGCGTCGTTTCCGCTTCGCACGTACAGCGCGGCGTGCAGGGCGGCTTTGCCCAAGTATGCCATGGCAAGGCGGGACCGCTGCGTCGAATGAAGGCGGGAGACTGGTTCATCTATTACTCACCCCGCACCGACATGGACGGAGGCGCGCCTTTGCGCGCTTTTACCGCGATCGGCCGTGTGGCTGACGACGTTACGTACCCTTTTGCGATGAGCGAGACCTTTGTACCGTTTCGAAGGAACATTCGCTATACTGAATGCAAATCAACCGAGATCGGCGGTCTGCTGGAGCGTCTGAGCTTCACGCGGGGCAACCGCCATTGGGGTTATCTCTTCCGGACGGGACACTTCGAGATCGGGAGAGAGGACTTCCTGACGATCGCGGGCGCCATGGAGGCCAAGGACATCGATGAGCACGGCTTTTGAAGACGCGGGTGACAGCCCGGGATTTTTGATGTGGCAGACGACGAACATGTGGCAGCGGGAGATGCGAAAGGCGCTGGAGCCCTTCGGGCTTACGCATCCGCAGTTCGTGCTGCTGTTCTCCTGCCACTTTATGAACGAGCAAGCGGAGTGGAGGGACAGGCTGACCCAGGTGCAGCTCGCCCAAAACGTCCGCATGGACGTCAACGTGACGTCGCAGGTGCTGCGCAAGCTGGAGCAACAGGGATACGTTCGGCGGGGCCCCCATCCCGCCGACACGCGCGCGCACGCGATCGCGCCGACGCCGACCGGCAGCGAGCTGGCGAACCGCGCCGTTCAGGCGGTCGAAGCCGCCGACCGCGCTTTTTTCTCCGTTTTGGGGACGGAGACGAGGGAGCTACTAGGGATGCTGACCAAGCTGGCGGGGCATCAGGGCCAGGCCGGCGTCTAACGCCCGCCTTCGTGAGACTTCAACCGGGCGATCGCGCAAAGTTCTCCCTTTCTTTCGATTCCCTGCGTTCCGGGTACAATATACCATCTGAAACGTCGGGACGACAGACGGAAGGGGAGAGACGAGCGGATGATCAATACGATAATCGTGTTGGCGCTCATCGGGTGCACGGCTTTCTTCGTGGCTGCGGAGTATGCGGTCATTCGGGCGAGGATGAGCCGGATCGAGCAGCTGGTCGCCGAAGGCAACAAGAAGGCGTCGGCGGTCAAGCAAATCGTGGCGAGGCTGGACGAGTACCTGTCGGCGTGCCAGCTGGGCAATACGCTCACCAATCTGGCGCTCGGCTGGCTGGGCGAGTCGACTGTCGAGCATTTGCTGAGCCCCGTGTTCGGTCTCTTCTCGCTGCCGGAGTCGGTGGAAACGGTCGTGTCGTTTGTTATCGCGTTCCTCATCCTCACCTTCCTCGAGGTCGTGGTCGGTGAGCTGCTGCCCAAGATTGTGGCGATTCAGAAAGCCGAGTCGCTGGCATTGACGCTTGCGCGGCCACTCATGATTTTTTTCAAAATCACCTATCCGTTCAGCTGGTTGCTCAACCGGTCGGCGCGGCTGCTCACGGGACTGTTCGGGATGAAGCCGCTCTCCGAGACGGACAACACCCGCACCGAGGCTGAGCTGCGCCTGATCCTGTCCGAGGGCTACAAGAGCGGGATTATCAACTCTTCTGAATTCCGCTATGTCACGAACATTTTCGAGCTGGACGACATGGTCGCCAAAGGGATCATGATCCCGCGGCGGGACGTGGCGTTTATCGACGAGACCGAGACGGTGCAGGAGGTCGTGGCTCGTACGTCACTGGATGCCTATGATCTGTACCCGGTCACGAAAGACGGCGACAAGGATTCGATCGTGGGACTAATCGATTACAAGGAGCTGCTCACGGCGTACATTCGCCATCCGGGAGAGCCGGATATGCCGGTCAAGCCTTATATCGAGCCCGTACTGCAACTGCTGGATACCGTATCGGTGCAGGAGATTCTGTTGCTGATGCAAAAAAGGGACATTCACATGGCGGTGCTGCTTGACGAGTATGGCGGAACTTCGGGCATTGTCACCATTCGCGACATTATCGCGCGCATCGTCGGCGAACGGAGGCAACAGCGCGACGAAGACGGCCGTCCGCTGATCCAGCAACTGGCGGACGACCGCTTTGAGCTAAGCGGTACGCTTATGATCGAGGAGACCAACCGTCTGCTCAAGACGGACATCGAAGACGACGAAGGCGTGTACACGCTCGGCGGCTGGCTCATGTCCGAGCTGGAAGAGGCGGTTGTGGGCGCCGAAGTGTCCGCGGACAACTATACGTTCGTCGTCGCGGAGATGGAAAATCGCCAGATCAAGCGAGTCAGCGTGCGGCGCGTGCCGACGCCCGCAAACGAAGCGCAGGAGGCTTCCGCCTCCGCGGAGCATCCGCCTTCTTGAGGCAGCTTGAGCCGTCTCGCGCCGCTTGATGCATGCTTGTAGTTCAGGAACCGCACGGCCAACGTGCGGTTTTTTCGCGTATGGCGGAAATGATCCGACGTGGGGAAAAAGAGCGGCTACAGGAGCAGGCGTGCTGCTACAAGCGATAAAAGCAACGTTAGAGGAACGATGGTGGCGCTAGAGCGTGCTGCAAGCGAGGAAAGCGCGGTTGCAGGAGCAGGCGAGCTGCTGCAACCGATAAAAGCAACGTTAGAGGAACGACGACGGCGCTGGAGTGGGCTGCAAGCGAGGAAAGCAACGTTACTGCAACATCGTGCCGCGAGTGGATTGTAAAATTTAAATACGATTTGCGTAAAAATAAACGAAAAAGCGAGGATTTTAACGAATATAAGCGTATAGGCCGGATTGGCGCCCACTCCCGGGCGATGAGGCTCGTTTATCAATAATCAGAAAATTTGAATAATTGAATCCGCTGTCTTATAATGAGGTCAACCTAAACGAAAGGGGATAGTCCATTGGGCCAGGTAAGCGAAGCATATCCGCAGCGAACGGAAATGCGGCAAGCGCAACCGCCCGGCATTTGACGTAGCGTGGCGGTCCGGATATGCGGGAATCCAACGTATGCGAGCAAAAAAGGACGACTCTTCGGAAAAAGAAAACGGAAAGCAGGACAAGAAAGCAAAATGATCGAAGTGAGAGGTGTCGCGGCAAACGGAGCGCCAAGGGCGCCGGCAAGACCCTTTAACCGCACGAATGCGCGTACGACCTTTTGGAGGTCACATTTAAAATGAAGTCTAAGAAGATAAAGATCATGCGCAAGCGAATCTGGATAAATCTTCGGAAACTTAAGATGGGAGCGTCTTGAGACAATTGAATAGTAAACCAGAAAAGTAGAACACCCGGTTATCAGCTGTTAACCGGGTGTTCTGTTTGTCGTGTGCGCGTAGACGATACGGACGTTCAGCGGCGGACGCTCCGGCTTTCGAGGAGTCCGTATTTTTTGCGGATGCGATCGAGCAGCCGTACCCAGCTGAGGCCGAAGAAGCCGAGGAACAGCACGTTAGCGACTGCATGCGCGAGATCGAAGTAGAAGCTCTGGGCGTAAGTGAGCAGGACGAGCTCCCAGCCAAAGGCGTCGGGGAGGCTGAGCAGCGACCATACGTTCATGATCCAGCCGAAAAGGAACCCCCAGACAAGGCCGAAGGCGCACATGCCGATCCGCGACTTCATGAAACGCGTATGTCGTAGCCATCCGGCCGAGGCGCCGACCATGCCCCAAGCGAACATCTGCCAGGGCGTCCATGGGCCTTGGCCGAGGAACAAGTTTGAAGCAAGCGCGGCGACCGCGCCCACGATGAAGCCGGCTTCGCTGCCGAAGACGAGCGCCGCCACGATGACGACGAAGGACGTCGGCTTGAAGCTGGGCAGCGGCGCGAAAGCGATTCGCCCCAGCGCGGCGACCGCAGCCAGCGCGGCCAGCATCGCGATCTCGCGCGGCTCGAGCCGGCGGCGCTCGAAACGGACGAACAGCGGCGTCATCGCCAACGTCATCGCGACGGCGGACAGCAGCAGGTAGTGGCCGTCCCAGATCGCGGACGCGACGGCGAGGCCAGCCGCCATTATGATGACAGCGATCAGGATCGCGCGGCGTCGTTTGTCCATCTGCACAAGACCTCCTCCGCCGTGACGGCGTTCGGGTAGCGGTGCCTGACCGCCCGGTTCACGGTCGTCGTGTAGAAGTAGTTGCCGCCGAAGAAGAGGGGCGGCTCCGCCGCGGCTGCGATCTCCCCGTCATAGAGCAGCGCGCACCGATCGGCGTGGCGGGCGGCGAACTCCGCGTCATGCGTCACCATGACGATCGTCATGCCTTCCTCGCGCAGTTGCAGGAGCAGCGCAGCGAACGCTTCCTTGGCATCGGGATCGAGCCCTTTGGTCGGCTCGTCGATGCAGAGGATGTCCGGGCGCGGGAGAAGGGCGAGCGCGAGCGCCAGCTTCTGCTGCTGGCCGCCGCTGAGATCGTGCGGATGACGGTCGGCGAGCTCGCCGAGTCCGAACGCGTCCGACCAGTGGGCAATCTCCGTCTCGGCCGCGCCGCCTCTGTACCCGGCGTACTCGGCCGTCCGCGCGAACTCCTCGCGCACCGTGTCGCTGCTGAAGTAGAGCATCGGATTTTGCGCAAGGTATCCAAGCTTGCGTCCAGGCGCGACAGCGATCTTCCCGCGCTGCGGCTTGCGAAGGCCGGCCATGAGCTGCAGCAGCGTGGATTTGCCGGCACCGTTGCCGCCAAGGACGGCGAGCAGCTCGCCTTCGCGCACCTGAAGGCTCAGCCTGCGCAGCACGTCGGGCAGGTCGCGTTCGAAGCGGTAGTATAGCTCGCGGCAGGTCAGCACCTCGCGCGGGGCTTCGGCATCCTGGCCGGTCTTCAGGCGAAGCAGGCTGCGCAGCTGCGAGACGCCGTTTGAAGCGGGTTGCCGAAGGGATTCGGGGCTGGCGAAGATCGACTGGCCGTTCGTGCCGCCATCCGTCGTCTTGGGCAAGCCTTCCGACCGTTCTCCCGAAGTCCGCGTGCGATCCTTCGCCAGCCGGTCGATTGAGGCGACCGCCTCGCGGACGGTTAGCGGCAGCGGCGCGCTCGAAGCGGCTGCGGAGCCCGCAGTTCCGGGGGCGTCGTGGCGTTCTTCGTCAAGCGCGGCCAGCAGCCTGGCGACGGACGGCACGTACAGCCGCTCGCGCACATCGCCGGCGGCCCAGATCCGTCGACAGACCTCGCCGGGCGCGCCGTCGTGCCGGATGCGTCCGTCCGCCATGACGACAAGCCGGTCCGCCAGCGGCAAAATATCGTCCAGCCGGTGCTCGCTCGCGACGACCGTGACGCCGAACTCTTCGTTCAGCCGGCGCAGCAGGTACACGAACTCGCGGGCGGCGACGGGATCGAGCTGGGACGTCGGCTCGTCGGGCAGCAGCAGCCGCGGCTGGAGCAGGAGGACGGAAGCCAGATTAACGAGCTGGGTCTGGCCGCCGGACAGCTCGTGCACGGAGCGCTGCATAAGCGGCTCCAGCCCGAAGAAGCTGGACAGCTCGGCGAGCCGTTGGCGCATGACGACCTGGGGGTAGCCCCGGTTTTCCATCGCGAACGCCAGCTCGTGCCATACGGTATCCATCACGATCTGGCTCTCGGGATGCTGGAAGACGAAGCCGATCTCTTCGGCCGCGCGGCCGTCCGGCAGATCCGCGAGCGGAGAGCCGTCGTAGCGCACGCAGCCCGACAGTTCGCCGACGGGCGCGAGCTCGCGCTTGAAGTGGCGGAGCAGCGTCGTTTTGCCCGAGCCGGGGGCGCCGCACAGCACGACGAACTCGCCCTTGCGCACGGACAAGTCCACTTCCGCAAGCGCGGGCCGCGCCGCGCCCGGATAGCGGAAGGTCAGGCGCTGCGCCGCGACGATTTCCATCGGTATCTCTCCTTCGTTTCGAATAAGATGGGCATGCCTACGAACGTTGCCGTTAAGGCGAAGTGGATCCACTCCAGGGTCCCGAGCCGGATGGGCTCCATGCGCGGGAACAGCGTAAGCAGGCCCCACCCTTCACGCCAGCCGGCGAGCGAGAGCAGCAACAGCGCGCAGAGCGCCGCAAGCGTCGCCCGGTCCCGCCGATCCATCCGGTACGGATAATAGGCGGTCCGTTTCGCCGTGCCGTAGCCTCTCGCTTTCATCGAATCGCCGGTACGCATCGCGTCCTCGAGCGACCAGGTCATGAGGATGCGCAGCAGCAGCGCGCCGTTTTTCAGCCTGCGAACCGGACTGCCGGTCCGCATGTCGATGCCGCGAGAGCGCTGGATGAGCTCGATCTGCCGGAATCTGCGAGCGAACAGCGGGATAAACCGCAGCGTCATCCACGCGTGCAGCGCGGTCTGGGGCAGGACGGCGGAGAACAAGTACATGAACTTGTCCGTCGTCATCACGACGCGATAGGAGACGAACATGAGCAGCACGGCGAGAATGGTCATCATCATCATCGCGCCGTAGAGGACGGCTTCGAGCGTGATCGGCTGATCCATCATGTAAAAAAGAATATGCCGTCCGCGGTGGGACAGCAACGGATTGACGATGGCGAACAGCCCGCCGACCAGCAAGTAGTAGGGGAGCGAGCGCGCCAGCGTCCTGCCCTGCCGCTGCAGGAGCAGCAGCGCTGTCAGCAGCGCGAGTGACGCCAACTGGTAGACGGGATGCGCCAGCATCAGCCCGAGCAGGATCACGCCGGCATAATAGATGAAGCAGACGAGCGGGTGGAGGCCGGCGAAGCCGCCTGCGTTCATGATTCCTTCTCCTCGCCGTCCGTGCCTTTTCCGACGTCCTTGCCCATGTCGAGCGTATACAGCCATTCGACGACGTCGCCGGCCTTCAGCTTGACGGCGCCCGCGCTCTTGCCGGGGAATTCTCCGTTCACCCGGAACAGCCAGCCGCTCTTCGCACCCTTGTCGAATTCGTATAAGTTATCGATGCCTTCTACATAAGCGGCCGAGCCGCTGCCTTGGTATTCCATCTGCATTTTGCGGCTGCGGGTGGCGCGCTTCAGCACATCGAGCACGCTGTCCCCGGACTTGAGCTCGACGGCCGCGGGGGACAGGATCGTGCCCGTATCGCTGTCGCCGACGACCGAGAGCGTGACCTCGGCCTTTTGCGGCGCTTGCGTCGCGGCAGCAGAGGAACTCGGCGTCGCCTCGCCGGACTGCGGAGCGGCCGAAGGCTTGCCGCCGGGCGTTGCGCTCGGCGCAGGCGGCGTCGCGGCCGGCTTGGCGGTCGCGCTTGCAGACGGCGTCGGCTTGGACGATGGAGCCGTGCCGGCATCGGCGGTCGAAGTCGGCGCCTTGCCGCCTGTCGGCTCGCTGTCGTCGGGCGGCTTGGCAGTGCCGGCTTTGGCCGTTGCTTCGCCGGGCGATGCCGTGGCGCCAGCGCCTTCGGGCACGTCGCTCGGCCCGCTTGCAGCCGTTTCTGTGGCGGATGCCTGTTGGTTTGCGTTTGAGCCTGCGGAGGCTTCGGCGCTCTCCGTCTGCGTCTGTCCCGAAGGCGCGGACGACGCCGCTCCGCTCGCCTGGACGGTCCCGGACGCCGACCCGTCTTCGACGCCGGACCCGCTGCAGCCGGCCGCGATGAGCATCGCGACCAGCAGGGCGAACATCGCCGCCAGCCGGCTTATGCGAAATTGCTTCACTTTCTGTCCCTCCTTGCGTATGCGCATGATGTTTATTTTTATGAAGCCGGATTGAGATTTTTAAGCCGAAGGGCGGTCACGGCGGCCATCTCGCGCGTCACTTGGCCGGCGGGATCGAAGGCGCCCGCGGCGCCGAGCAGGATGCCCTTGTCGGCGACCGCGTTCACATAGGGCAGCGCTGCCGCCCGTATGCGGGAGGCGTCCCGCCAAGCTATGCCGCTCGCGGATTCGGATAAGCCGAACGCGCGGCCGATCATAACGGCCATCTGCTCGCGCGTGATCGGATCGCCGGGCTTGAAGGCCGACGCCGATACGCCGTTCACGATGCCGGCCCCGGCGGCGCGCATAACCGCCGCATAATACCAGGCGGACGTCGGGGCGTCGGCGAACGCGGCGGCATCGGTGGCCGGCAAGGCGTTCAGCCGGTCGCCGGCCAGCCTGACGAGCAAGGCGGCGAACTCGGCGCGCGTGATGCCTCGCTTCGGCTCGAAGCGGAGCGGGGAAGCGCTCGTGCCGGAGAGCAGCTTGGCCGCATAGGCTTCGTGTACGGCATCCGAGGCCCAGCCGGCGATTTGCCGTTCGTCCGCAAACCGCTCCGCGGCGATCCGGTACAGCGCAGGAGCTCCAGTCGCATAGCGGTCGTATGCGATTAGCGCCAGCAGCGCCTGCTCGGTCGCGATCGGATCGGCTGCGCCGCCGGGCGTGTGCGCGAAGCGGCCATCCGCCGTACGGTACGCCAGCAGCGCATCGAGCAGGCTTCCGCCCGCCTTGACGAAGGCCGCGCCGGCGGGATCGCGTCCCGCCGCGGTCAGACCGATGACGACCTGCGCAGCCGTCTCGCTGTTCTCGTCGCGTTCGAGCTTGAAGCCGCCGTTCGGCAACTGGACGGACGAGAGGTATTGGACGGCATGGTCGATCGCGGAAGCCGCAGAGGCGGCTTCCGCGTAAGGCGCAAGCGCGGCAAGCGCCATTGCGGTGATGTCGGCGTTGCCAGCTTCGCCGGCGGACAGCGGGAAGCTGCCGTCGGCGTTTTGCAGCGCGAGCAGCCAATCGACGAGCTTCGCGCGTGTCCACAATGCGTCGGCCGGCAAGTCGAAGCCGCCGCTGTCGAGCGCGAGCAGCGCGAAAATCGGTCCGTTGGCGCCCTGGAGCGTCAGCTTGGCATGATCGTACACCGCCGCTGCCAGATCGTATCCCGCGAACGCGCGAGGATCGGCTCCGGCCGCCCGCACGGCGAGAACGATACGCTCCAGGTCCGTCGCCTTGCGATACGTACCGCCGGCGGCCTTCACCTGCGCAGCCAGCTCTGCCAGGTAGGCGTCCGGCACGCCGCCGCCCGAGCGGCCGAGCGCAAAGGCTTCCCACTCGGACAGCTCAGCCGCCGGCTTGGCCAGCAGAAGCTTGCGGAGCGCTGCGATATCGTCGCCGTATGCGGCGACCGCAGCCTCGTTGCCCGAGGTGCCGCCGCTGCCCGCATTTCCGCCGTTCCCGGCATTCGCAGTCCCGCCGTCTTCCGGAGCCGGCGCACCGACATCCGCGCCAAGATCGAGCGTATAGCGCCAGACCACCGCATCGCCCGTTTTCAACCGGTACATGCTGGCGCTCCCGGCGGGATACACGCCGTCGACCTCGTACACCCAGCCGCTTTTCGGCCCGAGATCGAGCTCCGACAGCCCGTCGATGCCGCTCACGTAAAGCGTTTCGCCCGATCCCGAGGACTTGACCTTGCCGGGCATCGTCCGTTCGAGCACGGAATAAGCCGTGTCGCCGTCCTGCAATACGACCTGCGCCGCCGGCAGCAATGTGCCGCGCTGGGCGTCTCCGATGACGGAAAGCGTAACGGTGCCGGCGGTGGTGCCATTAACGGCGATTCCAGCAGCAGAGGCAGGCGCTGTCAGACAGGCGATCATCGCGACGATCAGCAGGAGTGCCGGCGGCCAAACGCGATGTTTTCTGAGCGAAAGGGATAAGGCGCTACTAAATAACGATCGGGCGTTCGGCATGGAGCGAACCTCGTTTCCGGTAGGATGGGGGGCAACAATCGTTGCAAAGTAAAAAGTCATGCTTGCTCGGGACTATCGTGCAAAAGTACACGATGGAGAGTCGCATCCGTTCACTGCTTATCCCTATCGCGCAAAAGTGCAGGATTTTTACCCGAAACACCCAGGCTCTCGCTTAAAGAAACGAGCTACCGCGCAGTTTTGCGCGGTAGGTGGCCTAAACCCGCTATCTCGTCCTTGGATGGTGTACTTTTGCACGAAAGCGTGTGATCGGCGGCCCAAAGAAGGTGCGATTATAGGCTCGTGATACGATATAACGGTGGTGGAAAGGAAAAAAGTTACTCTACAGACTCTAGAACCGGTCTAGAGGTTGCGGTAAAGGCAAAAAGTTACTCTACAGCCTTGACGCATCATCTAAACGGTGCTGTAGGAGCAAAAAGTTACTCTACAGTCCTCGCGGCATGGTTCAGATGGTGCTGTAAGGGCAAAATGTTACTCTAAAGCAGCAGTACCGGATTCCGGGCATGCAACATAACGAGCGGCAGCTAGTCTGAAAGAGGCATAACTTAGCGTAACGCCGCCGCGCGTCTCCTTTGCGGACCCGGCCCTGCGCCCGCGCCGACAAACGAAAAAGCCCCTGTCATTAACAGGGGCTGACATGCGAAGCCGTGCCGAAGTCGAGCCGCGCATGCGTTCGCCGCGCGAGCTGGACGCGCAAGCACGCCGCGGTGCATTCCCTTCCTTAAGCCCCCGAAGAAAGAGAAATCGACGTTCAAGGCAGGTCTCCTGGCTCTTGCCTCATCGCTGACGCGGCGCCTTCCCGTCCGACCTGGACAGTGGCAACAAGCCGCTTCGCTCCGCAATTACAGTGGCGGGACCGCGCCGGATTCGCACCGGCTTCCCTATTAAGCCCGTTCGCGCTTCGCGGCGGGGCGCCTTGCCGTCATTCGGCTATTCGATTCCTTCTCATGATAGACCCCCATCGCCGCTTTGTCCATCGGAAGCGCCGAACATGGCGATCAAGCGGCGCGCCGCCCGGGTAAGATAGCGATCCTTGAGCCAGACGAGACCGACCTCGGACAGCAGGTTGGCGTCCCGGATCGGACGGTATTCGATTCCTGCCAGCGGAAACGTCGACATGACGGACTTCGGCAGCAGCGCGGCGCCGAAGCCGTGGGAGACCAGCGTGAGCGCGATCGCCACGCTCGCGCATTCGCACAGGACGCGCGGGCGGAGCTCCGCGGCCGCGAAGGCGCGCATGATCGTCTCGTGCATGACGACCGTGCGGTCGGTCTTCAGCGAGACGAGCGGGTAAGCCGCCAGCTCGGCAAGGGACAGCGGCTCCGCGCCTGCGCCGCGCCCCGCTCCGCCATCCTCCGGCAAACTGCGTCCCGGCCCGACACGCTCCTGCGTGCCATCCTCCGCCGCGAACCGTGAGCCAGCTGGCAGCAGCGCGACGATCGGGTCGGATGGGAGCGCCCGGATCTCGAAGCGCGCCGCGCTGCCGGGGGCTTCGAACGGCAGCCGCGCGACGGCGAGCTCGATCTCGCGGCGGTCCAGCCCTTCCGCGAGAAAGTGGTGGTCGCCTTCGCTCAGCTTGAAGCCGACATTCGGATAACGCTCCCTGAACCGGCGGAGCGGGCCGGGCAGCAGCGACGTGCAGGACACGACGGCGCCGACGGACAGCACCCCGCCGACGCCTTCGTCCAGCTCCCGAACCTCCGCCACCGTCTCCTCCAGCTGGCGGAGCAGTGCGGCCGAGCGCTCGCGCAGACGCTCGCCCGCCGGTGTCAACCGCAGCCGCTTGCAGGAGCGGTCGAACAGCGCCACGCCGAGCTCTTCCTCGATCAGCCGCATCTGCCGGCTAAGCGGCGGCTGCTCCATATGAAGCTTTTTGGCCGCGGAAGTGATCTGGCCCTCCTCGGCCACCGTCAAAAAGTAACGTAGCTGCCTGACATCCATCCTCCGCGGTCCTCCTCGCATGATTCGTTTCTTTCATACCTTAAAGGTATGTTGATCGTATAAAACAGATATTTTAAATATATTTCTGATCGCGCTATTCTACAAGCAACACTTAGCGGGAGGGAACGAGATGGATCGGAGCGCGCGGGACGATATGTCCATGAACGGAATTAGGGGGCTTCAACGCCAAAGGCCGCCGGCCAGGAAGAAACGCAAGGGGAGGACGTCGGCGAACGTTGGCGGCGAGAGTGGAAACAGAGAGACGGCCGGCGCAATCGACAATTTCATTGCGACCGCGGCCGCGGCTGCAGACGCGCCGCCGCCTCCGTCCCAAGCCGCCCGCAAGCTTCGCGAGCGGCTGGAGAGCCCGGGCGGGCTTGGCTTCGGACGGTATTTTACCGATCACATGCTGCTCATCGATTACGAGGAAGACGCCGGCTGGGGGGAGCCGCGAATCGTACCCTACGGACCGCTGACGGTGGACCCGGCGGCGAAGGTGTTCCACTACGGACAGACGGTATTCGAGGGCATGAAGGCGTTCAAATGGAAGGACGGCGGGGTGCGGCTGTTCAGACCGTTGGACCATGTCCGCCGGCTGAATCGTTCCTGCGCGCGCATGTGCGTGCCGGACATCGACGAAGCGCGCTTGCTGAGTGCGCTGCAGCGGCTCGTTGCCGCGGACGCGGATTGGGTTCCGGATGCGCCGGGCACCTCGCTGTACGTTCGTCCGTTCGTCGTCGCGACCGAGACGCGGCTCGGCGTGGCGCCTTCCTGTTCGTACCGGCTCGTCGCGATCTGTTCGCCGGTCGGCAATTATTATGCGGAGGGCGTGCGTCCGGTCCCGATCTACGTGGAAACGGAGCATGTGCGCGCGGTCCCGGGCGGCGTGGGGGACGCCAAGACGGCGGGGAACTACGCGGCCGGGCTCAAGGCGCAGGAGGCGGCATCGCGGCTGGGGTGCTCGCAGGTACTGTGGCTTGACGGCGTGGAGCGTCAATACGTCGAGGAGGTCGGAAGCATGAACGCGTTTTTCCGCTTCGGGGACGAGGTCGCCACGCCGCCGCTCGGCGGCAGCATCCTCGCCGGAGTCACCCGGTCTTCCGCGCTGAGGCTGCTCCGAGACTGGGGCGTCTCGGTCCGCGAGCGTCCGATCCCGATCGGGGAGGTGGCGGCGGGCTTGCGGGACGGCCTGCTTCGCGAAGCGTTCGGCACGGGCACCGCCGCGGTCGTCTCTTCGATCGGCAGCCTGCATTGGCGCGGGGAACGGCGCATCGTCGGCGACGGGGAGCCCGGCGAGCTGTCGAAGCGGTTGTACGAGACGCTGACCGGCATTCAGCGCGGCGAGCTGCCGGACCCGCACCGCTGGATGGCGCCCGTGCCTCCGGCAGCCGAATAGCCGGCCGCGGCGTGGCGAATGAAGGCCGACGATGATATCATCGGTGTACGGGCCTTCGGGCCCATCGTCCGGCTGCAGCCAGAGAGAAGGTCTATTTTTCTATGATAACGCTCATCGTCGTGCTCGCCGTCTTGTTGCTGCTGGCGGCAGCCGTTTACGCCGTGCTTGCCTTGGATCCGGTGTTCGGCGGGCAGGCTTACCGGGACCGCGGACATCGCCTTCACCGGTCTCCGCAATTCAGGGACGGCAAATTCCGATACCCGCTGCCGACCGCGATGGTGACGTCCGCGGCGGACTACCTGTCCATGCTCCGCGATTTCGCGAAGCGGCGGCCGAACGCGCGTCCCGCGCCCGGCCGTCTCCCCGTCGTGAAGCTCGACACGGCCGCGATCGGCCGCCCCGGTCCGCTCCGCGTCACCTGGTTCGGCCATTCCGCTGCTCTGCTCGAGCTCGGCGGCCGCACGATTCTCCTCGATCCGATGCTGGGGCGCGCGCCGTCGCCGTTTCCCCGATTTGGCGGCAAACGCTATGCCGATACGATGCCCTTCGAGATCGAGGCGCTCCCGCCGATCGACGCGGTCGTCTTTTCGCACGACCACTACGACCACCTGGACTACGGCACCATACGCAAGCTGCATGCCAAGGTCGGCCGCTTCTTCGTGCCGCTCGGCGTAGGCGCGCATCTGCGCAGGTGGGGCGTGGACGAAAGCCGCATCGAGGAACATGATTGGCACGAGACGTTCGAATGGGAAGGGCTGCGGCTGTCGTGCTTGCCTGCGCGGCATTTCTCCGGCAGGGGATTGACTGGGCGGGACGCGACGCTGTGGTGCTCCTGGGCGATCGAAGGCGGCGGGCAAAAGGTGTTCTTCAGCGGCGACAGCGGCTACGGTCCGCACTTCGCGGACATCGGCGAACGGTTCGGTCCGTTCGATCTCGCGCTGATGGAATGCGGGCAGTACGATCCGCGCTGGGCGGCCATCCATATGTCGCCGGAGGAGACCGTTCAGGCCCATATCGACGTAAAAGGAGGAACGCTGATGCCGATTCACTGGGGCGCGTTCACGCTTGCGATGCACGACTGGAACGATCCGGTTCGCAGGGCATCGGCCGAGGCGGTCCGCAGAGGCGTTCGAATGATCTCACCGCGTATCGGGGAGACCGTCGAGATCGGCGGCGAGCTGGGCGGCGCGAACGCCGACGCAGCCGCGGAATGGTGGAGGTGACAGCGGCCGATGCCCAAGGTTGTTTATGCCGCGCTAATCCTGCTCAGTCTCATCTGGGGCGGCTCGTTCTACTTTGTTAAAGTGCTGGTGGAGGACTTCGGATCGTGGGGCGTCTCCTTCCTGCGGTCGGCGTTCGGGCTCGTCGCCGTGACGGCGATCATGCTGTCGATGCGCAAACCGTTCGGGCTGGGCGGCGTCCGATGGCCCGCGATGGCCTTCGTCGCGATCGTGAACACGGCCTTGCCCTGGTTCCTCATCGCGCATAGCGAGACGCGGCTCGACAGCGGCGTCGCCTCGATCCTGAACGCCACGACGCCGATCTGGACGATCGTCATCGGCGTGGCTGCTTTCCGCGCATCCTCGAACCGGTACCAGTGGCTGGGCATTGCGGTCGCCTTCCTGGGCGTCGCGCTGCTGCTCGGCGTCACGCCGTCCGCCGTCTCGTCGATCGACGCCGCCGGTCTGCTGCTCATGCTGTCCGCCACGCTGTGCTACGGGCTCGGCTCGCAGCTGTCCAAGCGGGTGCTGACCGGTTATTCCATGTACCAGCTGACCTTCGGCACGCTGCTGTGCAGCACGGTCGCGAGCGGTATCATGGCGCTCGTCGCCGAGCCCTTCCCGATCGAGCGGCTCACGGACGGCACGAACCTGCTGATGCTGCTGGGACTCGGCGTCTTCGGTTCCGGCGTCGGCTACATCCTGTTCTACTACATCATCCTGGCCGCGAGCGCCGAATTCGCCACGATGGTCACTTACCTCGTGCCCTGCACGGCGCTCGTCTGGGCGTACACGCTGCTCGGCGAGCATATCGGCTGGAACATGCTCGCGGGGCTCGTCGTCATCCTCGGCGGCGTGTACCTGGCGGGGCGGAAGCGGCAAGCGTTGCCCGCGCAGCCCGCCGCGAAGGCCTAAAACGAACACAAAACGGAGCGGCCCCGCCAGTCATTGACTGGGCGGGGCCGCTCCGCTTATGAACATCGATCAGGCTCCCTCGTCCGGCGGAGATAAAATAATCCTGTCTTCGTTAAGCTCCAGCTTGACCTTGTTCGTATCCTTAATGCCGATCGCCTGCAAATAGTCCGCGGGCACCTGCAGCCGTCCGGCCTTATCCAGGATCGCGTACTCGACATGCGACTCTTCCTGCGCGCCGCCCGCTTCGAGCTCTCTCAGCTCCTCGTCGTACGACTTGCGCCGCAGCATCTCCGAGCTGATCTTGCCGTCCCGGATCGCGACGACGCGGTCGACCTTCTTCGCGAGCAGCGGATCGTGCGTGACGATGACGATCGTCAGGTTCAGCTGCCGGTTGAGGTCGCGGAACAGATCGAGGATCTGCTCGGCCATGCGGGAGTCGACCGAGCCGGTCGGCTCGTCGGCCAACAGCAACCGCGGCTGATTGGCGAGCGCGATGGCGATGGCAACGCGCTGCTGCTCGCCGCCGGACAGCTGATGCAGCTTGTTGCGCGCCCGATGGCGGAGTCCGACCGCCTCCAGCAGCTCCAGCGCGCGCAGCCGCTTGCGCCGGCCGGACAGAAGGATCGGGAGCTCTACGTTTTCCAGCGCGGTCAAGTAGGGAATGAGGTTGCGGGCGTTGTTCTGCCAGACGAACCCCACGCTCTCGCGCTTGTAGCGGACGAGCTCCGCTTCCTTCATCTTCAGCATGTCCTTGCCGTCCACAGTGAGCGAGCCCGCCGTCGGGCGATCCAGCCCGCCCAGCATGTTCAGCAGCGTGGACTTGCCGCTGCCGCTGTTGCCGATGATCGCCATCAGCTCCCCGCTCTCTACCGACAGGTCGAGCCCTTGCAAGGCGAATACCTCGAGATTCGACGCTTTGTAGATTTTCACCAAGCCGTCGCATTGGATCATCGGTTAATCCTCCCCCAGCTTGAGCGCTTGATGGATGCGGATGCGCGTCAGCATGAACCCGAGTATGCCGAGCCCGAACGCCAGCATGAAGAACACCGTTGAATAGAGCCTGATATAATCGAGCCGCGCGAAGATGACCTCGAAGGGCGGTACCAGCGTGTTCGGATTGAACGCGATCTGGAAATGAGGCACGTACAGGCGCGCGGCCAGATTGCCGACGACGACGCCGATCAAGACGGCGACGCCCGACGTCAGCAGCTGCTCCACGGCCAGCATGCCGGCCATCTGCCGGACGGACAGGCCAAGCGCGCGCATGACGCCGTTCTGCAGCGCGCGGCTGCGGAGCGACAGCACCCAATAGAGCATGAAGCCGACGAAGCTGACGAGGATCGATAGGATGAAGCCCAGCGTCAGGATGCCGTTCAGCGCGAGCAGGAACGGATCGTTTTTCGCTTCGATCAGCTCCGTCTGCGCGTTGCGCACGGAGGTGACCGCAATCGGACTGTCCTCCAGCGCCTGGTACAAGTCGGAGGTCTTAAAGCCGGGCTTCATCTTCAGCCACACCTCGTAAGGCTCGAGTCCGAGCTGGAACTGGATACGGGACAAGTGGCCGACGATGAGCATCGGCGCGTTCGCCTGCGCGGCTTCTTCGCCGGCGGTCACCGACCCGGCAGGCGGCAGCGGATTAAACGTCGGGAAATAATCGACCGTGCCGTATACGGTGAACGGCCGCTGCTGGACGTTGTCCCAGCCGATCCATATCGTATCGCCGGGCTTCACCTTCATCTGATTGGCGAGCGAGGTCGAGACGAGCACCGCCTTCGAATCGCCGGCGATCAGGTTGAGATATTCGTAAAAAGGATGCGCGAGCAGGCTGTTCTTGAACCAGGCGGCGCGGCCGAAGTCGTCGGTGTCGACGCCGATGAGCGTCGCTTTGCCCGAACTGCTCGAAGCCTCGCCGTCGCTCGCGGCGCTGAAGCCGACCGATTTGCGGAACACTTTGGCCGCTTGCTCCACGCCCGGCAGCTTCGTGTAGGGATCGAAGGACGGCTCGAGATAGTGTACGACGCTTGATCCCATCGTCGCCGGCGCTTGCTCGGATGCCGGGCTGCCGGGCGCGGGTGGCGGGGGCTTGTCGTTCGGCCACTGAGACGTAACGACGATGTCCGAACCGGCCGAGTAGCGGATGCGGTCCGCCGTATTTTCATTGATCGTGCGGGCGGCGCTCGCACCGAACAAGCCCGTGGCGATCGTCAGGATGAGGAACACCATCAGAAATTGATATTGGCTGTTCGAGCGGCCGACCTGGATGAGCGTGTAGTAGACGGACGGGCTCCACCATTTGCGGCCGGCGATATAAATAAGCCTTAATAGATAAGGGTACAGCCGAAGCAGCAGGAGACCGCCGCCGAGAATGAACAAGGCCGGCACGATGAATTGGAGCGGATCGATGCGCAGGTCGTCCGTGCCCAGTCCCAGGCGCTGAAGATCCTGCAGCCTTGAACGGAAGGTATACAATCCGTAGATGGCCAGCGCCAGCGCGATCAAATCCAGGCAAAGCTTGTGCCAGAGCGGCGTCTTGCCTTGGCGGGCCAGCTGCTGCTTGTGGCCCACGATGTTCGCCCGCGTCGCCAATCCGACGGCTATCATCAGCATGAGGAAGGAGACGGCGGCCGCGTACGCGCCGTACCGGTATGCTTCGGCCGTCAGGCGGACGGGCAGGCTGGCACGCTGCACGAAGGATAGAAATCCGCTGGAGGCGCCGAGCACCTTCGTGAGCAGCAAGCCGATCGGCGGTCCCGCGGCGAGCGCCAGTCCGCTCAGCAGCAGGCCTTCAACGGCGAAGGAGAGCAGAATCTGCCAGCGGGACGCGCCCCGGCTGCGGAGCACCGCGATCTCGTTTTTCTGCCGTCCGGCGATCAGATTGGACACCATGAACATATAGAAGCCGAGCATGATCAACACGGGCATGTTCAGCGACCATACCAGCTTCTGAACCTGCTTCGCGCGCTCCTTGTAACGCTCGATCGTCTTCTCCGCGGGGAAGCTGAACTCGTTGCGGAATAGCGCCACCCTGCTGTTGGCCGTCGCCTGAATCTGCTTGGCTGCGGCTTGGAACCGCCCGATGCCGGACACTTCCAGCTTGGCGTAGTCCAGCGCGACATACCAGCCCGCCGTAAATACCGGGACGACGCCCGCCTGCACGAATTCGCGGTCGAACAGCCGCTCGTCGACGATAAAGGACTGCGAGAGCGATGCGAACGAAGGATCGCGATAGTACGGATCGTCCTCGCGCAGCGGTTCGATGATGCCGACGGGCTTGATCAGAATGTTGCGGTTCAGCTTGGCGTCGTCGACTTCGAGCACGACGCCGAGCACGCTTCTGAAGTTGTTAAGCGCAGCCTCGGTCACGAGCGCTTCGTAGATCCCGTCTTTTGCTTCCGATGAAGGCAAGACGCCGTCCTTTAAGCGAATATGCTGCTGAAGTCCCTCCAGACTCGTGAACCGGCCGCTGCGTCTCGCGTTTTTGCGTTCTTTTTCGGGGAGTCCCTGGCGGTAGACGTTAAATCCTTCCGTATTCGATTCCCTAACGATATCGACGACCGGCAGGCCGAAGGCGGGAGCGCCTTCCTTTTTCACGTAGGCATCGAGATCGGCTATGATCTGGCCTCGCTGCGCGGTCGTCTGCGAATCGAACGAGACGCGCGACCAGACGGCCCCCGAATAGACGCCGGATTTTTGCTGCGCGGTCTGCAGGTCCTTGACCAGCATTCGCGAGAGCGTCGCTTCCTTGTAGATCGGCATGCTGCTGACCAGCGCTACGGAGATGAGAATGCCGAGGAAAAGGCTGATCACCAGCCATAGGTTCTGCGCCATCTTGCGCAATATCATGACCAACAAAGCCATGGTGCGGTCCTCCCGGTGCCCGATTTCTACTGCAATACAATGCTGTCGCCTTCGGACAGACCGGTGACGATCTCGACTTCCGTTGGAGCGGAGATGCCGGGCTCGACGTCAACCTCCCGAAGTTTCCCGTCTTGGAGCACGCGCACATAGTTTCTGCCCATGCTGGTGCGCAGTCCGCTGCGGGGGATTTTGATGACGTCGTCTTTGTGCTGGAGGATGATCCGGATGTTGACGCTTTGGCCGAGTTCGGCGCCTTCGGGCATTTTGGGAACGGTAAAATACAAGGTCGACGCATATTTCTCGGCCAGCTGCTTGTTCAGGGTTTGCGGTGCGCTCGCGGGGGTCTGCGACACCTTCGCCTCGAACTTGATCTCCTTGTTGTCCGCGCCGTTAAAAGTCACTTCGGCTTTGAAGCCGATCTCGGCTTTGCCGGCTTGTTCGGCGGTGGCCCCCGTCGTCACGAGCTGCATTTTCGTCAGATTCGCGACCTTCACGATCGTTTGATAGGCATCCACATAATCGCCGGGCTGCAGATCCTCCACGAAGACGACCTGGCCGTCGATCTTCGAATACAGCAGCTTGCTGCCCAGCTGCTCGCGCAGGCGGTCGTATTTCATCTGCTCGATATCTCTTTGCAGCGTCGCCACGCGAAGCGCGGACTGGCTGTCCTCGTCCTTCTTGTTCCCGTATTGCTTGTCTATCGACTTTAGTTCCGCCTTGGCCCGCAAGAGCGCGATTTCCTGCTCCTTCACGCGCAGGTCGAGGTCGTCCAGCACGAGCTCGGCGAGCAGGTCGCCCTTTTTGACCATTTGACCGGACGTGACGTCGATCTTGGAGATGCGCCCGCCCGTACCGGTGAATTGCGCGACGTCGGAGATCAGGGATTCGAACGTTCCGCCCAGCTGAAGCGCGTTATCGATCGGCCCCTTGACCGCTTTGACCGTCTGGTAGTTTTCGGCGGCCGGCTTGACCAGCGGCGGGGCGAGCGCCTCCTCTTCCCGGGGGAGCAGCGAGCAGCCCGCCAGCGAACCGCCGAGCACCAGGGCCATTCCCGCCGCGGCAAAGCGTCTATACCTGTGAGACAATTTGACCATCCTCCAGTTCGTAAATGCGGTCGACGATCTCCATGATCGCCGGGTCGTGCGTCGTCATCACGATCGACAGGCCCTTTTGCTCGACGAGATCCCTGAACAGCTTGATGATATGCAGGCCGGTCTTCGAATCGAGCTCGGCCGTCGGCTCGTCCGCCAGCAGCAGGCGCGGCTTGTGGGCGATTGCCCGCGCGATCGCCGTACGCTGCTGCTCCCCGCCCGAGAGCTCGAAGGGACGGTGATGCATTCTCGGCTTCAGGCCGACCTGCTCGAGCGCTTGAACGGCCGCTTCCTGCCGGTTCTCCTTGGCCCCGGCGCTGATCCGGAGCACGAACTCTACGTTCTCGTAGGCGGACATGAGCGGGAACAAGGCGAACGATTGGAAAATAAGTCCGATCTCTTTGCGGCGCAACCTATCCCGCTCGCCGTCGCTCATCGCCGTGACGTCCCGGCCGGCGAATTCGATCTTGCCCTCGGTCGGCCGGTCCAGCGCGCCTAGCAAGTTGATCAGCGTCGTCTTGCCGGAGCCCGAACGGCCCTTAAGCACGACAAGCTTGCCGGCAGGGATCGCGAGATCGATCCCCTTCAATACCTCAACTGTCCCTTGTCCGTTGTTGAAGGCACGCCTCAATCCGGAAACGCTTACAATGATTGATGGATCCGTTGGCTGCAAGGAACGCTCCACACCTTTCCATTAATAAAACCGTTATGCATGGAAAGATTATACATCCCTGGGCGGTCGATCACCATAATCGATCTTCCGCTTGTGAGGTGTTTTTTTATGTTTAGGAGGGAGAAGCGCAAAAACCTAACGTTTTTTGACTATGGTCTTTTGTTTATGGTCTAGGAAGCGCACGGCCGATTTTTTAAAATTACAACTAACCGGCAAATGAAAGCGTTTTACAGGAAGGGGAGATGTTCATGGATGCAAGGGTCGCACGCAAGAGGAAGCGAACGCGCTGGCGCAAGCATGACACCGAGCTGACGCTGCTCGCGCTCCCGACCACGATCTGGTACATTCTGTTCTGCTTTTTGCCGATGTTCGGCGTCATTATCGCGTTCAAAAACTTCAAGATCCACGGGAACTTCATCAACAATGTGTTCAACAGCGATTGGGTCGGCTTCAAAAACTTCGAATTTCTGTTCAAATCGAACGACGCCTGGATCGTCGTCCGCAATACAATCGGTTACAACATCGTCTTTATTATCCTCGGCATCGCGGTCCCCGTCGCGCTCGCGCTGATGGTCGGACAGCTGCACAGCCGCAAGGCGGCCAAGGTGTACCAGACGATGATGTTCCTGCCTTACTTCCTCTCCTGGGTCGTCGTATCCGCCGTCGTCTGGGCGTTCCTGAGCTACGACAAGGGCATCTTCAACCAATTGTTGTCCGATGTGGGCCGGGACCCTAAAAACTGGTATATGGAAGCTTCCTACTGGCCCTACTTTCTCGTGTTCATGAATATGTGGAAAGGTCTCGGATACGGGATGGTCATCTATCTGGCGACGATCACGAGCATGGATTCGACCTATTACGAGGCGGCTGTCATCGACGGTGCGACCAAGTGGCAGCAGACCCGGTATATTACGCTCCCCTTGATGAAATTCGTCATTGTGCTGATGTTCATCCT
The DNA here is from genome assembly GCF_019091135.1 of Cohnella sp. GbtcB17. Classification (GTDB taxonomy): domain Bacteria; phylum Bacillota; class Bacilli; order Paenibacillales; family Paenibacillaceae; genus Cohnella. Next base: position 97,138 of record NZ_JAGXJW010000013.1, read on the forward strand.
CGCGGTCGGCCACATTTTCTCCACGGACTTCGGCCTGTTCTTTCAGGTGCCGCGGGATTCCAACTCTCTGTATAACGTGACCACGACGGTAGACGTGCTCGTGTTTAAGCAGCTCAAGACCGCGACGGTCGGCATGGCTTCCGCTTCGTCGTTCCTGCAATCTGTGCTCGGCTGCGCGATGATACTCACCGCGAACTGGGTCGTCCGCAGAGTCGATCCGGACAGCGCGATGATCTAGAGAGGAGGCTGCCTATGTCCACGCAGACAAGCTACGAATCGGGGCTCGACAAGTTCAACCGAATCGGTAAAACAACGAACTTATTTTTTCATCTCCTCTTTATTCTGCTGGCGCTGCTGTGCCTCATTCCCGTCGTGGTCGTGCTCTCCATCTCGCTGTCGGACGAATCTTCCATTCGCGAGACCGGCTACAGCATTCTGCCGACGGCCTTATCCGGGGATGCGTACAGCTATATCGTGAAGCAGGGCTCGATGATGACGCGGGCGCTTGGCGTCTCCGTGCTCGTCACGGCGGCGGGTACCGTGATCGGCGTCCTGCTCACCACGTCGATGGGCTACGTGCTGTCGCGTCCGAACTACAAGCTGAACGGGCTGCTGACGTGGATCGTGTTCATTCCGATGATTTTTAACGGCGGCCTGGTGTCGAGCTACTATATCAACTCGTCGCTGCTGGGGCTGAAGAACACGATCTGGGCGCTTATCCTTCCGCTCGCCGTGTCCTCCTTTAACGTCATCATTTGCAGAACGTTCTTCAAGTCGACGATACCGGACGGACTGATCGAGTCGGCCGAGATCGACGGCGCCGGACAGTTCCGCATCTACTTCACGATCGTGCTGCCGATCTCCCTGCCCGTGCTGGCGACGATCGGACTGTTCCTCTGCTTCTCTTATTGGAACGACTGGTTCCAGTCGCTGCTGTACATCGACGACCAGAACCTGTACTCGCTGCAGGCGCTGCTCAACAGCCTGATGAGCAACGTCGACGCCCTGGCGAGAAACGCCTCGACGATGGGCGTCAGCTACGCGCAGCTCGTCGCCACGATGCCCAAGGAATCGGCGCGCATGGCGGTCGCAATCATCATCGTCCTGCCGGTAGCGCTGGCCTACCCGTTTTTCCAGAAATACTTCATCTCCGGCCTGACGGTAGGCGCCGTCAAAGGATAACCGAAATAAGCCCGGATCGATCGGGTTTATCATATGTGTCATTCAGGTACATGCTTAAACGACATGAGGGAGGAAAAAAGATGAAAGCATTCATGAAATCCCCGCTGTTAATCGGCGCAGCCGCGCTGGCCATGACCGGCCTGGCCGGGTGCTCCGGTTCGAACAACGATAACGGTTCGGCCTCCGGCTCGCCGGCAGCTTCCCCCGCGGCTTCGTCTGCCGCGCCGTCCGCGTCTTCGAGCGCTCCGGCCACAAAGTCGGGCGAGGTGCCGACGCTCGTCTGGTGGACGATCGGCGGGCAAATACCGGCCAACTACGACAAAGCCATCGAGAAGATCAACGAATATACGGCCGAAAAGATCGGCGTTAAAATCGATCTCCGCGTCGCCGGGTGGGGCGAATGGGATACGAAGATCAACACGATCGTCAATTCCGGGGAACCGTTCGACATCATGTTCACGAATAACAGCAAGTACAGCCAGCAGGTCAACATGGGCGCGTTCGCCGATATTACCGATCTCGTGCAGAGCGCGACCCCGGACCTGTACAACCTCGTGCCGAAGATGGTGTGGGACGGAACGAGAATCGGCGGCAAAGTGTACGCGGTGCCGACCTATAAGGATTCGTCCGCGACCCAGTACTGGGTATTCGACGATGCGCTCGTCAAGAAGTACAACATCGACCTCGCCGGCATCAAGACGATGCAGGATCTGGATAAGCCGTTCCGCGACATCAAAGCCGGCGAAGGCAAGAGCTACTACCCGCTGTCGTTGACGCAGGGCGAAGGGTTCAACGGCTTCTTTAACGCCTACGACGATATGACGCTCGGCTTCGCGCCGATCGGCGTCAAGACGGACGACGGCTCGCGCAAGGTCGTCTCCGTGCTGGAGCAGCCGGACACGATGGCCAACCTGAAGCTGATGCACCAGTGGTACAAGGACGGCATCATCAATCCGGACGCCCCGACCAAGATCGAAGCGGATCCGTACCGTCCGTTCTTCAGCGCGCAGGCGTTCCCGGGCGCCGAAGTGAACTGGCAGATCAACGCGGGCATCGAGAAGTACGACATGGTGAAAGTATCGGGCCCGATCTATACGACGAGCACGATCCAGGGCTCCATGAATGCGATCTCCGCCAACTCGAAGTACAAGGAAGAGGCGCTGAAGTATTTGCAGCTGGTCAACACCGACTCCAAGCTGCGCAACATGCTGGCGTTCGGCGAAGAGGGCGTCGACTTCGATTACGTGAGCGACAACGTCGTCGAGCGCAAGACCGATACGTGGCCGCTCCCCGCGTACACGCAAGGCACGTTCTTTAACCTGGCCGTCACCAAGGGCGCGCCGGAAGACCAGTGGGAGCAGGTCCGCAAGCTGAACGAAGCCGCGACCTCCTCCACGATCCTCGGCTTCGCGCTCGATATTACCGACCTCGCCACGGAAGTCGCCAACGTGAAGTCCGTCTGGAGCAAATACAGCTACGAGCTCGTCACCGGCGCATCCGATCCGGAGAAGCAGGTGCCGAAAATCGCGGACGAGCTGCGGAAGGCCGGCATGGATAAAATCATTCAAGCCGCGCAGGCGCAAATCGACGCTTACTTCAAAGCCTAAGACGATAACCGGATAAAAAGAGCCCGAACGCGCCTTCCAGGACGTTCGGGTTTTCCGGTCTGCATCGGCCTGCCAAGGATTGATTTAACCGAAGCATACGGTATATGGTTAAACCATAACTCCACATAAGTCCGACAGCAGGGGAGCGCCGCATGTTTTCCTTTTTCCAAATTCAAATTTATCGCGGCAAATTTATCGCTTTCGCGGTTATTGCGCTGCTCATCGGGCTTGGCTTAAGCGCGCTGGCCACCTACGTGCTGCTGGTGCAATGGCTGGAAAACGCGAAGAGCCAGGCGGCGGACTCCTTTTCGAGGGTGGAGAGCGCGCTTCAGAACGATTCCGAACGAATCGATGCCTATCTGCAGCGGGTATACTCCAACGCCGGCCTCGTGGCCGACGTCCGCTATTTTCTCGGCAACAGCGCGGAAGGCTATCTGACGGTCAGGCTTCAGAACAGCCGCTTCGATCAGACGCTCGTCTCGTTTCCCGAGGACATGAAGGCATTTCTCGGCAACAGCGGGCAAAATCGCATCGTGCAAGTCAGCCTCCATACCGCGGAGCAAGGCAACGTCGTGCGCTTCGGCAGCGGCGGGGGCACGAGCTTCAAGTTCAATGTGCCGAACACGGACGATCTATTCAAGGAGACGATCCAAAGAGGCTTCGTCATTCGCAAGCAGCTGCTCGATCCGAATCAGATCTCGCGGCAGCTCGGCGAATTCCGTTTTCTCGTCGGCAGCGATGCGCTGTTCGCGAACGTGCAGAACAACCGGCGGATGGGATCCGCCGCCGTCAGCCCTGCGGGCGACGTCTATCTCCCGGGCGGCGCAGACCGCGCGGGGGAGGCGCTGTTCCGCAAAGCCGCGGCGAACGGACGCAGCCAGGGTTTCATTGGCCGCGGCGACTTGGGCCGCGCCTTTTACGTCGCCTACCGCTCCCAATCGTTCGACTACCAATTCGTCAGCGTCGTAGACTTGTCCGTGCTCGTGCGGCAGAAAGCGGGCATTCTGCTTCTCGTATGGTTAGTGGTATGGACGGCCATGGGCAGCGTCCTCCTGCTCGCCGCCTACAATTTGCGCGAAGCCGCCGGCTTCCTGCGCCGCATCATCCATTCGATCGAACGGGTCAAATCCGCCAACTTCACGCCGGTCAGTCCCGCGCGCTACCGCAAGAAGGAGTACGGGATGATCGCGGCGGAGCTCGACGATATGACCTTGCAGCTCAACAAGCATATTCAGACGGAATATCTGCTCAAGCTGAAGCAGCAGGAGACGGAAATGAAGGCGCTTCAGCATCAGATCAATCCGCATTTCCTGTACAATACGCTGGAAATCATTCGCTCCTCCGCCCTGTCGGGCCGCTCGGACGATACGGCCGAGGCGATCGGGACGCTTGGCGCGCTGTACCGCGAGATCGTCAAAAACGAAAATATCATCCCGCTGGGCAGCGAGCTTGCCTTGCTGCAAAAGTATTTAAAGATTATGGAATTCAAATATCCGGACCGTTTTTTCTACCAGCTGGACGTGGACGAAGCGCTGCTGTCGCTGCCTACGGTGAAGTTCTGGATGCAGCCGCTGGCGGAGAACTTTTTCGTGCACGGCTTCGATCCGGACCACGAGTTCAACCTGCTCGTCGTAAACGGCACGGAGCGCGCGGATGCCTACGTGCTGGAGATGGTGGACAACGGAGCCACGATCACGAAGGAGCGGCTGGCCGAGATCCGCCGCCATCTGTCGCTGAGCGAGGATTCCGCGGCTGAGAGCATCGGCCTGCGGAACGTGTACACGCGGCTCCACTTTTTTCATGGCAAAGGCTTCGCGATGCAGATCGATAACAATGAGGAAGCGGGCGTGAAGATCACCTTAACCTTTGCGAAGGGGGCGTAAGGCATGTACAAGCTTCTGATCGTGGACGACGAGCCGCAAATTCTGGAAGGCGTGAAGCGCACGCTGGACTGGGAGAAGCTCGGCTTCGCGCATATCGAAACGAGCGAGACGTACGACGGCGCCATCGCCAAAGCCGTGGCGTTCGGTCCGGACCTCGCGATCTTCGACGTCTGCATCGGCAAGGAGCGCGGATACGACGCCATCCGCAAGCTGAAAGAAATCCGGCTGCCCGCTACCTATATAATGATGAGCGGCTACGAGCAGTTCGAATACGCCGTGCAGGCGATTCACTGCGGCGCCAAGGATTATCTGCTCAAGCCCATCGAGCGCGTCAAGCTGCAGGCGCTTGTGGAGCGGATTATCGTCGAGGATCTGAACGGCACGATCGAGGGGGCGGAGCCGGACGACCGTGACATGGACCCGATTCTCGGCGTGCGGTACGACAGCCTGTCCAAGCTGACCAACCGCATCCTACAGATGGTCAAGGCGGAGTACGGACACAATCTCAACCTCAAGACGGTGGCCGAGCGCTTTCGCATGAACGGAACCTATCTCGGCCAGCTTTTCCTGAAGGAAACGCAGATGAAATTTTCGGAGTACCTGATGGCTTACCGGATGTTCCGGGCGCGCGAACGCATCCAGACGACGGACGAGAAAATAGCGACGATCGCCCAGTCGGTAGGGTATGCCAACCTGAACTACTTTTATACGCATTTCAACGCTTACTTTCACAAGTCGCCTTCGGACCTGCGGAGAAAGGATTAGTGCGGCTATGCGACATCGGCGAATCGGGGGACCGTTCTTCAAGACGGCCATGCTGGCCGCGCTGCTGGCGCTGCCGCTGTCGGGCTGCATGACCCGGTCGGCCGGGGGCGATCAGCCGGAGCGCGAGAGCCGCCCCGTGAATTTGATCTACTATACGATCGGCAATCCCGATCCCGACCTGAAGCAGGTCAACGACAAGATTAATGAAGTGACGGCCAAAAAAATCGGGGTTACGATTACTTATATCAAGGTAGGCTGGCAGGAATACAACGACCGGCTCCAAACGCTGATCTCGACGGGCTCGCCGTTCGATATCGCGTTCGCCACCAACTATGCGGCCTTCGTGCAGCGGGGCGCCTGGCTCAAGCTGGATGAAGCGCTGGCCGGGCCCGGCCGGGAAATGTACGAAGCGATCGACCCTGTGCTGTGGGAGGGCGTCCGCATGGAGGATGGGGGGATCTACGGCGTGCCGACGAACAAGGAGCTCGCGGTCCGGATGCAGTGGATGTACCCTGAGTCGCTCGTGCGAAAATACGGCATCGATATCGCCAAGTACGATACGCTGGAATCCCTGGCGCCGCTGCTCGAGATGATCAGCGACAAGGAGCCCGGCTATCAGCCGATGGAGCTGGACAAGGATTCGCAAAATTTTTTCGCGCTGGACGGCTACGAGTACGTGACCGACAAGCCGCTGCCGCTCATGGTCCGATCGCTCGACCCGCAGGCGCCGGTGGTTGGCATCTTCGAGACGGAGGAAGCCAGACGTGTGCTGGACACGCTCCGCGGCTATTATCTCAAGGGCTACATCAATGAAGATGCAGCCCTGCGGGAGGGCCAGAACCTGAAGCGGGGAGACCGGGTATTCTGGAAGCCCGCGGGCGGCGGTCCGCTCGCGGAGAACAGCTGGAGCAAGGATCGCGGCTACGAGGTCGTCGCCCACCCCGTGTCGCCGCCCCTGATCACGACCGAATCCGTCCGCGGCGGGATCATGGCGGTCAACGCCAACTCCGCGCATCCCGCCGAGAGCGTCAAGTTCCTGAATCTGCTCAACACGGACCCCGAGGTGCGCAATCTGTTCAACTACGGCATCGAGGGCGTGCACTACACGCTGGACGCCAACGGGCAGGTGCTGCCGAAGTCATCGGGGGACGGCGGCGAGCAGGACGGGACGGTCGGCTACGAGGGGGTGCAGTACACCCAGGGCAACTGGTTTATTCTCAAGACGCTTGGCGGGGAGTACCCGGATCCCTTGGACAAATGGGACCAATATAGGGCGGCCAACGCCGGCTACGTCAAATCCAGGCTGTTCGGCTTCACGCCGGATCTGGCCGGCATGTCCGTCCAGCTCGACAATATCAGAACGGTGTGGGAAAAGTACTATCCGGGCCTGATGACCGGCAGCGTGGACGTGGACGCCGTATTGCCCAAGTTCAACGCGGAGCTCCGGCAGGCGGGGCTCGACGAGGTGCGGGCGGAAGTCCAAGGACAGTTGGATGCCTGGCGAGGGCGCCATAAGCCATAAGAAACGCAGCGAAGACCGCCGGCATGGTGCATGAAGCCGAGCGGTCTTCGTTTTTCGTTTAACCTTTCACCGCGCCGGCGACGACGCCTTTGACGATGTACTTTTGCAGGAACATGAACACGACGATCGACGGCAGGACGGCCATCACCATGGCGGTCATCGCGTACTGCCAGTCCGACGTGTACTGGCCGACGAACGTGTAGGCCGCGAGCGTCAGCGTCTTGGTTGTGGGCGAGCCGTTGACCATGAGGAGCGGGAGCAGGAAGTCGTTCCAGATCCACATGACGTCGATGATGACGATCGTCGCCGTGACGGACTTGAGCAGCGGGAAGATGATGCGGAAGAACAGCCCGAAGCCGGAAGCCCCGTCGATCATCGCGCTCTCGTCGAGCTCTCTCGGAATGCCTTTTACGAACCCGTGATAGATGAAGACGGCCAGCGGCGCGCCGAAGCCCCAGTACAGCAGGCCGAGTCCCCAGGTGCTGTCGGACAGATGTAGGAACCGCGCGGTCTTGAGCACCGTGAGCATGATCGACTGGAACGGGATCAGCATCGGCATGATGCAGATAAAGTAGACGATGCCGCTCAGCCTCGACTTCGTGCGCGCCAGCTTGTAGGCGGCGATCGAAGAGACGAGGACGATGCCGGCCAGGCCCAATACGGTGATGATCGTATTGTTCAGGAACAGGCGCGGGTAGTTGATGAACTTCCACACGTACGAGTAGTTGGCGAACGTCCAGTGATGCGGCAGCGCGATGACGTCGGACATGACCTCCTGGAAGCTCTTGAACGAGTTGAAGATCGCCAGGAAGAGCGGGTACAGGAACACGAGGGAGAGCAGGACCATGACGATCTCGCCGATCCAGCGAGCGGCTTTGTTCGAAGCGGACATTAGGCCTCAACCTCCCTGCGCTTGAAGATGGTGAGCTGGATGACGGTGATGATCAGGACGGCGACGAACAAAATGAGTGCCTTGGCGGTGCCGTAGCCGTACAGGTTGTTCGTGAAGGTGTCGCGGTAAATGTCGTAGGCGATGCTGTACGTCGTGCCGCCGGGTCCGCCTCCGGTGAGGGACAGGATGACGTCGAACACCTTGATGGAGTTGGTCAGCGCCATGAAGACGGCGATCGTGATCGACGGCGCGAGCAGCGGCAGCGTCACGCTGAAGAAGCGGCGAACGGGTCCGGCGCCGTCCACGACGGCGGCTTCCTTCAGATCGCCCGGCACGGACTGCAGGCCCGCGATGTAGATGACGAGATAAAAGCCGATCGACTGCCAGATCGAGACGAACAGGACCGATATGAAGGCCAGTCCCGGCTCCCCGAGCCAGCTCATTTTGAAAATATGCCAGCCCGTGCTGTCGCCGAGCGACTCGAAGCCCTGCATGAAGATGAACTTCCAGATGAAGCCGACGATGACGAGGCTGAGAATGTACGGGATAAAAAAGGCGGCCCGCAGCCATGTCTTGGTCTTCAGCTTGGCGTCGAGGACGAGCGCCAGCAGAATGGCCAGCACGTTGATGAGCACGATATACAGCACGGCGTACTTGACCGTGAACCAGGCCGCGTTCGTGAAGTTGGCGTCGCCGGTGAAGATCTGCTTGAAGTTGTCCAGGCCGATAAACTTCGGATGCTTGGAGATGCCGTTCCACTTGGTCAGCGAATAGCGGACGGTCATGACGAACGGAATGTAAAAGGCAACGGCCACGCAGATCAGAACGGGCAGCGTGAACAGGCCGAACTCCATCTTGGAGCGCCATTTGCGGTAAAACGAGGCCATAGCGGCACCTCTTCTCTCTTGTGGTGTGACGGGTTTAGGCTATAATGCATTATAAAACGGCGCTGAATGCGTCCTAAATGGATTTAAGTAATCACTTAAGGGTAATAAGGTGAACTGGAACCGGAGGCGCTTATGCATATTTTCCCGCAATGGCTGCGGCGGACGGGGCGCCGGCTGCGAGAGGCCCCTTCCCGCAGGCTGGTGAACAAGCTGATTCTGCTGTTCACGTCCATCATCATTCTGATCGTCTCGAGCCTGACGTTCATCGCGTACAAGATCATCGAGCGGGAATCCGTGGCGAACAGCATCGCGAGCAATCGGAGCAACCTGAAGCTGGTCAATCAGAACTACGCCAAGTACATGGGCGAGCTCGAGCAGCTGTCGCTGCCGCAGATCGACTACGATCCGCTCATGCGAGCTATCGAGCGCGAGGGCGAGGACTATGCCTCCCGACTATATCTGGAGGATTATTTGCGTTCGCTTTTCTACGCGAGGTCCGATCTGCAGAGCATCTACCTGTACCTGGTGGACGAACGCAAATATTTGTACGTGACCCGCGAGCGGTACAACGTGACGGTGCGCGCCGCGCTGGACGACGGCATCCCCGAGCAGGCCTGGTACAAGCGGGCGATGGCGGATCCGCACAACCGCAGCGTGCAGTCGCTCGTCCTGTCGCGCGAGACGGGGTACGGCACGGCGCCGGAGGGCGTGTACATGGCGTATCACCGGGTGCTGCGTTCGCTCAAGGACCGGCAGGCGCGCGCCGTCCTCAGCTTTTACGTGAACGATTCGGCCAAAAACGCGATCATGGCGGACATCCCCAAGACCGAAGGGGAGCACGCCATCTTGCTGGACGCGGACGATACGCCGTTTCACGTCGACGATCTGGAATTTTATTCGGCGGCTGCGGGTGACGAGGACTTCGTCAGCGCGCTTCACGCGGAGGAGGCTAAGGAGAGATTCAACTGGCAAGGACCGGACGGACGTTATCTGGTCGTCGAAAACGTCGACGAGCAGGACGGCTGGCGTCTCGTCAAGCCGATTCCGTTCAGCGAGATCTACCGGACGGCGGTGGAGGCGCGGCGCATCAGTCTATGGATCGGATTGGGCTTCCTCGCCGTTGCGGTGGGGCTCGTCATTCTGACTTCGAACGCGATCACCCGTCCGCTCAAGCGGCTGTCCAAGGAGATGAGCCGGTTCGGCGCGGGCGACTTCGAGACGGTGACCGAGGTGCGCGGGCGCGACGAGATCGCGTATTTGTCCAAGCACTTCAACCTCATGGCGCGGCGGACGAACGAGCTGATCAACGAGCGGTACAAGATGAAGCTGACGGAGCAGAGCGCGATTCTGAAGGCGCTGGAGGCGGAGATCAATCCGCATTTTCTGTACAATGCGCTGCAGGCGATATCGACGAAGGCGCTCAAGAGCGGCAACGACGACGTGGCGGACATGGTCGATGCGCTCGCCGGGACGCTGCGCTACTGCATCAGCGGCAAGGACGTCGTCTATTTGAATGAGGAGCTGAAGCACGTGGAAAGGTACATGATGCTGCAAAAGGCGAGATTCGGCAGCCGCGTCGCCATGTCGTACGACATCGGGGACGAGCTGCTCCAGCTGTCGATCCCGAAGCTGTCGATCCAGTCGCTCGTGGAGAACGCGATCAAGCATGGGGTCGAAAAGGTGCAGCGTCCGGTGACGATCGCGGTATCCGTCTATATGGAGGAGGACCGGGCGGTCATCGCCGTGCGCGACGACGGCCCGGGCATCGCGCCGGACCGGCTGCGCGAGGTGCTGGCTTCCTTCGAGGAAGCGTGGGGGGACCGCAGCGACAGCGGCGAGCGAATCGGCCTACGCAATTTGGACGCACGGCTCAAGCTGCTGTTCGGCGGGGAGGCGGGGCTCGAGATCGAAGCGCTCCGAAGCGGCGGTACGGAGCTGCGAATGAAGATCCCGGCGGGAGGAGGCGGACGTCTTGTATAAAGCGTTGATCATCGACGACGAGGAGCCGACGCGCGAAGCGATCCGCATCCTGGGCGACTGGCCGCGGCACGGCATCGACGAGGTGCTGGAGGCCGCGAACGGCCAGGAAGGTCTGGCGCTGCTCGAGCGGGAGCGGCCGGACCTGGTGCTGGTCGACATGAAAATGCCGGTCATGGACGGGCTTGCATTCCTGCAGGTGGTGGAGCGGGATTATCCCGACCTGTTCACGATCGTCATCAGCGGCTACAACGACTTCGACTATACGCGCCAGGCGATTCGCTCGCGGGTCGTAGACTATCTGCTGAAGCCGGTCAACCGGGGCGACCTCAATCAGGCGCTCGCCAAGGCCGCGGGCGTCCTGGACGCCCGGCGGGACAGCAAGCGGGACCACATCGACCGCGATATCGCGCTCAACATGTCGCTGCCGAAGCTGAAGGAGAACATTTATCTGTCGCTGCTGACCCGCACGTTCCGGGCCGGGAGCAGCGAAGCGTACTTGCGGCTCATCGGTGCCGACGATCCGGCGATGCGGTTCGGGGTGTCCGTGCTGCGCGTGCTGAATCTGGATGAGGTAGCGGCCGGCCGCTTCAAAGGGGAGACCGCGTTGCTTCATTTCGCCGCGGCGAACGTGGTCGGCGAGTTCGCCGAAGCGGGGTTCCACAGCTTCGGCCTGGCGAATCCGAAGCGGGACCGGGAGCTGATCGTCATCCATTCGATGACGGGCGGCTATCCCGAGGATCTCGCGTTCCGCGCCGCGCACTTCGCGCGCAAGATCGCGCAAGGGCTGAGCGATCTGTTCGGCATCCGCACGGCGGCGGGACTGAGCGGACCGGGCGTCGCGGTCGGCGGACTGGCGGACGCCTACCGCGACGCGTCCGAGGCGGCGGAGGGCATCGATCTGTTCCGCCGCGACTCGCTGCAGCCGGCGGGGGCGGGGGCTGAGCGCAAGGAGGCGGGAGCGCCGGCCGTTTCTTTTGCGGCGCGCATGCCTCAGCTGCGCGCGGCGATCGAGGCGGGCAGCGCCGCGCAGGCGCGGACGGTCGTGCAGCAGTTTCTGGCGGGCGTGCGGGAGCAGGGCCGCTTCAGCTTCAAGCAGGCGGACCGGCTGCTGGAGGAGCTGCTCTTCCTGCTGGGCGAGCTCGCGCTCGAGCTGGGACTGCCGCCGGCGGCCGGGGCCGAGGGACGAGGCGGCTCGGGCGGCGACGGCGGGGCTGCTGCGGGCATCCGCGGCGACGGCGCGCTGGGCGCGCTCGGCCTGTCCGCCGACTACGCCGGCTTCGACGAGTACGAGGCTTTGCTCTGCAGCATCTGCGAGCGGTACGCCGAGCTGGCGCGCGCCGTGCTGTCGTCGGAGCGCGCCTTCGACGTGAGCGAGATCAAGCGCTACATCGAGCAGCATTACTTCGAGGATATCAAGATCTCGATGTTCACCGAGCGTTACTTCCTGAGCAGAGAGTACCTGATGAAGCTGTTCAAGCAGCACTACGGCTTCGGCATTCACGAGTACGTGCAGAAGGTGCGCATGGACAAAGCCAAGGCGCTGCTCGACCGGCCGGAGCTGAAGATTCAGGAGATATCCGAGATGCTCGGCTTCAAGGACAAAAACTACTTTTCCAAGGCATTCCGCAACTACGTCGGCCTGTCGCCGTCGGAGTATCGGACGCAGGGACCGGACGAGTCGTAAATCAAGCGCGCATCAGCCTACGTCTACGCGGTCGATGTTGCGGAAGCTCATGAAGGTGCCGAGGATTCCGAGCAGGCCGAGCGACACGGGGACGGCGACGACACTGCTCAGATTGAAGCCTCCGTTATTGGAGCACACGATGATGACGATCAGAATGGAGGAGACGACTGTCGTCGCCACCGACTTTTTGCGCAGGCCGATGACGAGAGGCAGCAGGCAGGTGCCGGCTGCGCCGAACGCTTGCATCAGCACGAAGATGCCGTGCTCGTACAGAATTTGGGCCGTCAGCGGATCGGACATGTGGCCGAGGCGAGCGTTGATCGCAATGAGAAGGCCGCCGACAACCGCGTTCGCCAGGAGGACATTCGCGAAGGTCCAGCCGAATACCATCGACAGCTTGGCCAGTATGATTTTCTTGCGGCTCACGGGATAGGCGAACAGCAGCGAGATCGTCTTGTCCTTGAACTCATTAACGACCAGCTTGGCCAGAAGTACCGCGGCATACACGATGAAGGTCGCGCGCACGATCGTATCGATGCCGCGCAGCATCTCCTCATAGTTCCGGAAGGCCGGCTCCTCGGATGCCGTGCCTTCGGTCAAGTACAGTGTCGCCATGAAGGCGGCGATGAGCGCGTAGGCGATCAACGCCCCCCATACGTAGGCCGAGAAGCGCCCCTTCTTAAGCTCCAGCTTGATGAGATGCAGCATGGCCCTCGCCTCCCTTGATCATGTTGAAAAAATACTCCTCCAGCGTATGGTGGCGGCGGTTGATCGAGTGGATCGGCACTTCGTTCACGATGAGCGCCTTTGACAATTGCTCCGGGGTCAGCATCGAATCGTAGATTCGGATGGTTCGCTCGCCCACCTGCTTGAAATTGGCGATGCCCAGCCGTTCGGACAAGACGAAGGCTGCATGGACCGAGTCGGTCGTGACGATCTCTACGTAGGCTGCCGTCGATTCGCGAACGTCATCCATGGATACCTCGCGGATCAGCCGGCCGCCTTGGATAACCCCGATCGTATCGGCGACCTGCTCGATCTCCGAGAGCAGATGGCTGGAGATCAACAGCGCGACGCCCCATTCGTCCCGCAGCCTGCGGAACAGATTGCGCATGACCTGGATGCCCTCGGGATCCAAGCCGTTGATCGGTTCGTCCAGCAGGAGCAGCTCCGGCCGGGTGGAGATCGCCCGCGCGATGCCGAGCCGCTGCATCATGCCCAGCGAGAACTGCCTGACGGGCTTGCCCTCCACGCCCAGAAGCTGCACCAGGTCCAGCGCCTCCCGAATCGACCGCTTGTTGTAGTAGCCCATGTATTCAGCATGAAGCTCCAGGTTCTGCTCGGCGGTCAGCTTCTCGTAGAAGACCGGCGTCTCGATCATATGGCCGATTCGCTTGAGATGCTCGATCGAACCGTCGTGCAGGCGCTCGCCGAACAGCTCGATCTCGCCGCCCGTCGGCCTGACCAGCCCCAGCAGCATCTTCATCACCGTCGATTTGCCGGTACCGTTAGGCCCGAGGAATCCGTAGATCTCGCCTCTTTTGACGCTCATATTGACGCCCGACACCGTATCCGCAGCTCCATAGCTCTTGCCCAGCAGCCGCGTCCGGATAATATCCGTCATGATTGTTCACTCCCCGTCTGTATTCCGTCTGTTCTTAGATTAACAGGGGACTCTCTCATTTTCCGGTCTTAAACCTTACTTGTTTCTTAAGTTTGCGAAGCATGCGGCGGCTTGTATTCGGACGCAGGCAAGATTAACGAGAAGGAGGTGCGGACGTTCGGCAAGCTATCCAGCTCGATGCGGCCGCCCAAGCGCTCGGCCAGCCGCTTTGCGATGGCGAGGCCCAGCCCGCTCCCTTGCATGTGGCGGTTGCGAGAGTCCTCCATCGTATACATTCGGTCGAATACCCGGGGCTGATCGATGCCGGCGATGCCGCGTCCGCGGTCCTCCACCTCGATCCGGACGCAGCCCTCGCCCTGCGAGAGCGACAGTCCAAGGTAGCGCCCGGCCGCACCGTACCGGACGGCGTTGGATAGGAGATTGTCGAGGATTCGTGACAGGGCTTCTGCGTTCGCGTATACCCATACCGGCTCCTCGGGCAGGCGAATGTCGACTTGGTAGTCCTGCTCGGCGAGCAGGTCGAAGTAATCGAGCACCCGGCGGCGGCATACCTCGCAGGCGTCCACGACGGCGAGCGGAATGTCGTAATCGTCGGCTTCGAGCCGGGACAGGTCAAAGAAAGCGTTGATCAGCTCATGCACCTCGGCCGTCTTCTTGTGTACTTGGCCGAGCATTCTCCGCAGCTCGTCCTCGGCGAGGCCTTCTTGCCGGGACAGCATCTCGGCATAGCCCATGATCACGGTGAGCGGCGTCTTCAGATCGTGGGAAACGTTCGAGAGCATCAGGCGCATGGCACGCTCGGTACGCTTGTGGCCGGCGGCCGATTGCATCGCGCGGTCGAGCAGCGCATTGATGCCGCGCAGCAGCTCCCGCAGCTCGGGATCGCGGGTCATGACGAGCAGGCGCTGCCGGGTCAGGGGCTGGGCGGGGTCGGCGAATTCGCCCAGCTTCGCGTTGATATAAGCAAGGGCTGCGCGGTCCGAACGCTGCTTCATGCGTTCGCGGACATACAGCGCGAGGAGGACGGCGGCCGTGATCAGGCAGAGCCATCCGAGCGCGGCCATTTACAGTTCCCCCAGACGGTAGCCGATGCCCCAGAGGGTGCGGATATAGCGGGGGGCGGACGGATCGTCCTCGATCTTCTCCCGCAGGCGCCTCATGTGGACGTTGATGACATTGTCGTCCTGGCAATATTCCTCGTCCCAGACGAGCCGATAGAGCATCGCCTTCGTATAGACCCGCGTCGGATGCTGGATGAACAGTCTCAGGATCTGGAATTCCTTGGCCGTCAGCTTGATCTCCTGGCCCCGCTTGGACAGCTGAAAGTTGTCCGGGTCCATTACGAGATCGCCGGCGGACAGCAGCGCAGGCGCCTCATCGGGCTCGGGCTCCGTATGGGAATATTGCGTCGCTCTACGGATCGACGCCTCGACGCGCGCCGCCAGCTCGATCAGCGAGAACGGCTTGGCGATATAATCGTCGGCGCCGAACCGCAGGCCCAGCGCCTTGTCGACCTCGCCGTCCTTGGCCGACAGGATCAGAATAGGCACCCGGCTGCGCTCCCGGAGCAGCCGCAGCACCTCCAGGCCGTTCAGTTTGGGCAGCATGAGATCCAGCAGGACAAGGTCGTAGCGCTCGGAGCGGAATCGCTCGAGCGCCAGCTCGCCGTCATGCGCGACGGTCGACGTATAGCCCTCCTTGGCCAGATAGTCCGCCACCATCGCGCCGATCGCCGGATCGTCTTCAATGATCAGCAGGTTGCCCTCCACGGCGATTCCTCCCTCTATTTTAATGCTTCGCAAGACTTCCATTTTTAGAAAAGAGCGGACTCATTATAACATAGAATAGAGGGGCTGCCCGGGGAACGCCATCCTGCGCGGCGACGGGGAGCCGGACGGTGCAGGGTTAGAAAGGAAGGCTGCGGAGATAATAAGGCTGCGCCAGGGTAAAAAAGCGAACCGCCCGACGAGTCCGCTTTTTTACCCTCAAGAGGCTACTTAAATACATTGGGTTACCCGCCGCGGTTCTTTAATATAAGCATCGTAGCGCAAAATCACAAACGAATCGGGGGCAACATACATGCTCAAAAAGATTGCGGGCGTATCCGTCAGCGCAGTGATGATGGCCGGTCTGCTGGCCGCATGCGGCGGCAACGGCGACAACAACAATGCAGCATCCGGCGGGTCGGCATCGGCAAGCGCTTCGGCAGGCTCGTCGGCGAGCGCCTCGGCGGGCACATCGGACAAGCCGGTCACCATCAACATGTTCACGGCTTCGCCGGAGTACACGGACGCTTTTAACGCGTATATCGCCGAATACAAGAAGGTCAAGCCGAACGTCACGATCAACCTCGAGATCATGCAGGCCGACTACAACACGGTGCTGAAGTCCCGCATCGCTTCCGGCAATACGCCGGACGTGTCCCAGACGACGGCGGGCGGAGACATCGACACCTTTGCCGAGTACAGCGCCGACCTGACCAACGAACCGCTGGCGGCAGCCATGACCGACGCCGTTCGCAGCAACATGACGTCCAGCGACGGCAAGGTGCTGGGCTTGCCGGTCAAGGGCAACCTGTTTACGCTCATCTACAACAAAAAGCTGTTCGAGGAAGCGGGCATCACCGAGGTGCCGAAGACGACTGCACAGCTCGACGTCGCGATCGCCAAGCTCGAAGCCAAGGGAATCACGCCGTTCGCCAATGCCTACAAGGAATGGTGGACGTGGAAGCACGTGTTCCAGCACTTCGTAGACGCGGCTGCACTGGATGCGGGCACGGATGCCAAGACGCTGGTCGCCGACTTCATCGCCGGCAAGACGACGTTCAAGGATCATCCGGTGCTGGCCGACAACTTCTTCAAGTTCGTCGATACGACGATCGCGCACGGTACCGACAAGCCGCTTGAGCGCGACAGCAACGCCGAAGTCGGCGACTTCGCCGCCGGCAAGGCTGCGATCATGACCGGCAAGGGCGCATGGGACGAAGAAGCGATCGAGAAGATCGCACCGGACATCCAGATCGGCATTATGGGTTATCCGGTCAGCGACAAGCCGGAGCAATCGGTCATCATCACGGGTGCCGACCAGGCGCTGCGCATCAACAAGGATTCCAAGGTCGCTCGCGAGACGATCGACTTCTTCAACTGGCTTTACACGTCCGACTACGGCAAGAGCTGGTTCTCCAACGTAGCGAAGGTCATCCCGCCGATCAAGGATGCCCCGCTGCCGGATCTGCAAATGCCGAAGGCGATGGACGAGATCCTCAAGACGGAGAAATCCGGCGATCTGTCCGTCAACTACTCGCTCGATACATTCCATCAGAAGTTCGGCGAGATCATGCAGGCGTATGTGGGCAAGAGCAAGACGAAGGACCAGGCAATCACCGAGATTCAGCAAGCTTGGACCCAGCTGGGCTCCGCTCAATAATCGTTTTGGCGCCGCACGGACGGCATCCGACAGAAGCAGAACCCAGCCCTCCGGGGACTGGGTTCTGCTCGTTTATGAACACCTGAGGGAGTGTGCCAAAAATGAACAAGACGATCGATATTGCCGAAAGCGGCCTTCATCTGCATATAGACGTGACGGAACAAGGGGACGCGCGGCTGATGCATTTCGGACCCGGGCCGTACCGCCCGGGGACGGTGTCGGACAAGCAAGCCCCCGGCTTCCGCCTGCTGGAGCTGCAGCTGACCGGCGAGGACCGCGCCGAGCACCACGGCCGAACGCACCGCGCGACCTATCCGGGCCTGCGCATGCAGTACCGGTCGCATAGCGACGCGCGCGTCGGGCCGGGCCGCAAGCTCGAAGTGACGCTGGTCGACCCGGAGACGGGGCTCGAAGCCGTGTCACATTTTCAGTTTTACGATGGCATCGCGGTGGTCCGCTGCTGGACGACGCTTCGTAACGGCGGCTCCGTGCCGCTGGGCGTCGAGTATGTATCTACGTTTGCTCTGACGGGGCTCGACAAAGAAGGCGCGCTCAACCGCGACGACAAGATGTCCGTCTCCATCCCGCATAGCGGCTGGCAAAGCGAGCTGCAGTGGCGGACGTACTCGCTGCCCGAGCTTGGCCTCTCGCATATGACCGACCGCAGCTCGAAGCGCATTACTTGCAGCAACACGGGCTCCTGGGCGGCCGCCGAACATATCCCGATGGCCGTGCTGGACAACTTCGAGACGAATACGCAGCTGTTCTGGCAGATCGAGCACAACGGGTCCTGGCACTGGGAGATCATCGACCAGTTCGATTATTTGACGCTGCTCGTGAGCGGGCCGACCGAGCACGACAACCATTGGTGGCTTGAGCTCGCGCCCGGAGAGTCGTTCGTCTCGATTCCTGCGGCGGTCGGCGCCACGCGTGGCGGCTTCGACGCGGCGATCGGCGAGCTGACCCGTTACCGGCGCGCGATTCGCCGGCCGAACGAAGACAACCGACTGCTGCGCGTCATTTTTAACGACTACATGAACTGCCTTTGGGGCCAGCCGACGACCGAGAAGCTGCTCCCGCTCATCGACGCGGCCGCCGACATCGGCAGCGAGTACTTCTGCATCGACGCGGGCTGGTACGCGGACGGCGACTGGTGGGACGGGGTCGGCGAGTGGCTGCCTTCCAAGGCGCGGTTCCCCGAGGGCATCAAGTACGTGCTCGACTACATCCGCGGCAAAGGGATGATTCCCGGCCTCTGGCTGGAGCTCGAGGTTATGGGCATCAACAGCCCTAAGCTGGCTGACACCGACGACGGATGGTTTTTTATGCGTCACGGCAAGCGGGTCAAGGATCGCTCGCGCTACCAGCTCGACTACCGCAATCCCGCCGTCGTCGCTCACGCGGACGAAGTCATCCGTCGTCTCGTCGAAGACTACGGCGTCGGTTACATCAAGATGGACTACAACATCAACGCGGGCATCGGCACCGAGACGGACGCGGACAGCTTCGGCGACGGCCTGCTTCAGCACAACCGTGCGTATCTCGCCTGGCTGGACGGCGTCTTCGCGCGATATCCGGACCTGGTCATCGAAAACTGCTCCAGCGGCGGCATGCGCATGGATTACGCCATGCTGAGCAGGCATAGCATCCAGTCCACCAGCGATCAGGAGAACTACGTGAAGTACGCGGCCATCGCCGCGGCTTCGCCGTCCGCGCTGACGCCGGAGCAGTCGGCGATCTGGTCGTATCCGCTTCGCGAGGGCGACGACGAGGAAGTCGTGTTCAACATGGTCAACGCGCTGCTGCTGCGCGTCCACCAGAGCGGCCACGTCGCCGAGCTGAGCCCGCGCCGCCGCGCGCTCGTCAAGGAGGCGCTCGACTACTACAAGACGATGCGCGCAGATATCGCCGCGGGCCTGCCGTTCTGGCCGCTCGGCCTGCCGACGCAGCAGGACGATTGGATCTGCTTCGGCATCCGCGCGGAAGGCCGCGCCTATGTCGCGGTCTGGCGCCTCGGCGGCGAGGCGGCCGAGATCGCGCTGCCGCTGCCGTGGCTGGCGGCGGAGGCTGGCGGAGGCGCGGGCGCTGCTGCCACAATGCAAGTGCAAGCGCGCATCGCCTACCCGGCCGCGCATGAGGGCAGCGCCGTCCGCTGGGACGCCGAAGCCGGCGCGCTGCGCGTGAAGCTGCCGCGGGAGCGGACGGCAAGGCTGGTGGAGCTGCGCCTCTAGCAAACAAGAATATGGAATTAAAGGGCAGTTCCGAGTGATTCCCGTTCCACGGGTCATTTGGAATTGCTTATTTTTATAGAATACTTTGTAGATTATCTTAATTATTCGACTCCGTTCGACAAATGCTGTGGAGTTGCCGTGATATGATTCAAAAGTGCTATATTAGGCTGATTTTGGGGGACCAAAAATGATTAAACGAGGTTGGACAAGCTTTCTCGCAATTGTACTGTGCTTGGCAGTTGCTTTTCCTGCGCATGCCGAACAGATCGAATCAGTGGACACTTCGATTGAAAAAGCGCCTACTCCCCAAGCTCTACCGCTGCCGGACCGAATAGATGGTCCAGCGAGCGTCGCATCGTCTAACTACTCCGTCACTTCTTCTACTTATTCCCTTACGACTTCGAGTCAGTCCGTACAAGTACAAAGCAGCGACGGCTTGCCTTTGAACGGATGGGGCACCGCATTTGTAAATAATCAGTTTTTCTCGATCCAAAACGGAGTGATTAATATTACTTCGTCCAATTGGAGTCCGTCGGCTCAACTTAAGGTTGTTGTAATGATGCAAGTTCACGATGCAGAGAAATTAGATATCTATCTAGACTCCGCGATAATCACTGGCAGCCAGCTTTCTGGCATGACCGTCTGGAAGATAAGCGATGACGCTGTCCGGTCGCCGCTTGCCGGTTCTCCTGCTGCCAGTTGGATCGACCTGAACTATCAGGTTTTTTATGAGGGACATGGTTTTGGGTTTCGTCCGACTAACGAAACAACTGCTATTATAACGAAACCTGGTTCTCTCGACCTGTCCGTTACTGGCAGATCAGGACAAGTTGGATACTTAGTGAATAAGACCGTACAAGTTTCGGGAGACGTTAATATTGCTCTCACTTCTGAAGATATCGCACAGACGATCAAACTTACCGTACCGGCGGACAATGAACAAGTTTCCGTTTATGGCTCGAAGGCAAGCGGTTATTTCGAAAGAGTAAGTTCTCTTCAGGTATCAAAAGGCACCTATGAGGTAAGCTTGCAAACTGTTAGTACAGAAGGCATCACTTATAGTTGGTCAACAGATTATTTGGACTTACAGTCGGACCGCGTCTTTCAGTTGGCTTTATCCTCTCTCAGAAGTCAACAGCTTTTTATATCAGACAGCAGAATCTATGCTACCCTGACTATACCAAGTGGTGACTTCAGGCTCAATGGAGTCTTCAAGCTGAACGGTACGGGCACGAATTTGATTAAATATAGCTTCAAAATTACGAATAGTAAGAATCAAATCGTATACGAAGGCACACCGCCTCATGACCCTGCTGAAAATCTAATCAGCAGCAATTTTAGTCAGAAACTTAAATCTGGAATCTACAAAGTCGAGTTTTTCGCCACATACCCCGGGCTTGCTCAGCCGCTTACGGAGTCGAATACGTATCGCGTGGAAAATGTGGACGACTATGCAGACAAGGGACTTTATGTTACTGCTGAAAACGAAAAAGGCATGCCTCTTACCGAAGGCACCGCAACGTTGTACAGAACACAGCCTCCTTATGTCGACAAGGCTAATGAAGGAATTAAAGCCAACAAAACCTACAAGGTCGACAGCTGGAGACTTGAAGACGGTTCGGTGATCATTCCTTATAGCGATCTCATGAAGGGTCTCGACTACGAGCTTGTTGTCTCTGGAAATACGTCTGCCGGCACAGCCGGTGTGTTGTATACGGTCAACGTTACGCGTGACGATCAGCGCTTGCGTCTTACTGCGGCAGGGTTGAAGCATGTCAAATTGCATGCGAGCCAAGCCCAGAGCGGCGATCCCTTGCTTGTGGGGCTGCTTGATGAGCAAGGCGCGGAATCGAGTTATCCGTGGTCCATTCCTTTTATCGACCAAACTGCAGAGGCATGGATTCAATCGTCGCATACGGTGGACTTTTTTACGAAGCTCATCGACGGAGACAACGGATACTTCCTGAATAAACAGATCAAGCTGCAAAATGCCGAAAACGAGATAGATCTGAACGGCGATCTTGTAGAAGTTGCACTTCCCTCCGGCTACGTCGGTCAACTGGATATTAATTACAGTTGGTATGAAGACCGATTTGCTGCGCAGCATTATTACGTAACCAAAGGTCTGGATGCCGTCGCATACTTCGATATTGATAAGGAAGGCTACCGATACTCGCTCGCCAAGTATCTCGGTCCCGTCAACGAGAAGCGGACGCTGACTTTCGGATCTTCCTTTACGAACCGAACGCCCGAACAACAGGTATACTGGGCGGGCGCCGTGAATCAGAAGGTGTATACCGACTATTGGGATTCTGAGGATAACCTCCTTACAGGGGTATCTCCGATCGAGACAGCCGATATCGTGGCCGGACTGACGAGCGACAATATCACCTTTAAGTTGAATGACGGGGGCGCCCTTCGAACGATCGCGCTCGAGCCTGCGTCCGAAGGTTACGGGTATACTGCTATTGGATATAATGATGCATCGATTGCAGGCTTTACGTCAGGCGGTTTGGTGGAATATAAGTTGTATAATTCAGCCAACCAGCCGGTTGGAGACCCGATATCCGCAGCGAGGGTGGATAGCTTCTGGCTCGATGCGCCGCTTCCAAAAGGAGCGTACACCCTGCGTCTCATGCGTCAAAACTTCCCCGATAGTATCGTTAAATTAGCGGGTGAAGAGAAGATCTCGGTCGAAGGCGGCAATTATTACGAAGATGCCCTTGAGGTGCCGGTTCAGTACCCGGACGTTTATGGCTTTGATGATTACTCTCAAGGATATGCCGTACTTCAAGAGGCTGGCGGAGCTGAGATTCCATCTACATTAGGGATTATGAATAGAAAATTGTCGATTCCGAAAGATGTGGAGCTGCAAGCGAATAAAACCTATGTACTTCACATGATCTTATCGAATTACGAATCTTATTTTAGAAACAATGTGATCTATTACCATCAGTTAAAGATTACAGGTGCAGAACTGCTCCAAAAGAAGCAGATCGCTTTTCCGGCCCAACCCAAGAAGCTTGAACTGCAATTTAATGATTTGCCTACGTATCTGCGCAATGCGAACGCGACCGTAACCTTTTCTACCGCCGATGGGAAAAATACGTTTAACATTCCTTACCGCAGGTCGGGAGGGTACGGAACGAGCATGTCGCTATCGACGCTTATTACTGCCCAAACCGATTTCAAGGTAAACCTGTATGGCGTTAATGGCGGCTCTATCGGTTACGACTTAAGAAAATCCGTGCATGTCAATCCGGATGGCAAATGGACTGCCGCAAACGACCCGACATATGAGCTTCAATTGGAGCAGGGACAACCGTTTTATGGCGTCCAGGCTTTTTCGAAAGGCTCATTTGTATATAGGATGAGTTACGATAATGTCTTTTCGGTCCTTGATAAAGTTTATGTTCCTGCCGGACGTCAAGACTTTCAAATCTCAACGCCGGTTTTCAGTAAGGACGAAAGGGCTTGGTACTTGGACTGGAGAACGCAGAGTGAAGTGTCGATCGACAGCAAAAAAACACTCTCCTTTACGGGGAAGGTAGAAGACTCTAAGTCGTCGATGACGGTGGCTCAGATCTCAAGCGCTGGCAATTCGATCCTTAGTGTTAGACCGGAGCTGGTCAGCGGGGAATTGGTGCTAAGGAACGCAGCGGTAACATGGGGAAGCTACCTTTATTATGCGCCGGGCATCATAACCATCCGGGATAGCAGCAATAAAAAAGTATACGCAGGCGTCGCTTATGGCGCCGATTATGACCTCACCCTGGCTACGAAGCTCGATCCCGGCGACTATACCTTAACTTATCAAATGCCGACGGGACCGGGGATGTCGACCGTGTTGAACAAGAGCTTCACTGTAACTAGCACAGCTAACGGTGGCGGAGGCGGTGGAGGATCCGGCGGTGGTGGAGGCAGCGGAGGACCCGGCGGTGGTGGAGGCGGCAGTGGTGGTGCTAATGTTCCTGAAGACACCGAGTCGTCAAAGACCGTAACATTCAAGGCTGAAGATATTCCGGCAGCCGTCAACGGTGTCGTCACGCTGCAGATCAAGGAAAGCCACACGGTGACGGTGCCCGCAAACATTTTAAGCGGCGAAGGCGCCAAAAACGCATTGGAGTTCGTGGGCAGCCACGGTAAAATATCTATCCCGCCGGCTGTGCTTCAACAGTTGGTCGCACTTATAGGAAAAGATGCACTGACAGACGCGAAAGTCTCACTATCGATCGTACCTATTAGCGCAAGCGAGGCGTTGGCAGGAGTTAAGACACCAGCTGGCGCAAGTGCGAAGGCTGCAGGCTCTGTCTTTGACTTCAAACTGTCGATCCAGGCTAAGGATGGTCAAGCGAACGTGCTGTCGTCCTTCGCGGAGCCGATTACGCTTACCTTCGAGGCCAATGCGGACGCTGTAGAAAGCTTATCAAACGTATTCTACATCGCAGAAGACGGCAGCCTGACGTTTGTACCTGGCAAATGGGTCAATGGTTCGCTTGTTGCCAAGGTTACTCACTTCAGCAAATACGGCGTACTTGAAATCAAAAAAGACTTCACGGACGTTAGTTCCTCGAGTTGGGCATATGCCGCGATTCGGGAGTTGGCTGCGAAGCTGATCGTTGGCGGCACGACCGCCGATACGTTCGAGCCGAATCGGACGGTAACTCGCGCCGAGTTTACTTCGATGCTCGCCCACGCACTCGCCTTGAAGATGGACACGACATCTGCCTTCAAGGACGTGCCGGGCACGGCCTGGTACGCATCTGCTGTAGCTGCCGCCTATGAGAGCGGGCTCGTGAAGGGCAACAGCGCGGATACGTTCGCGCCGGGCCGCTCGATTACGCGCGAAGAGATGGCTGTTATCATGGCTAACGCGCTCAAGTATGTAGATCCTTCCTCTACCTCGGCGCAGGCGCCGGCGTTCAAGGATGCGGCCAAGATCAGCAGTTGGGCGAAGGAAGCCGTAAGTCTCGCATCGGCCAATGGCCTGATCAAGGGCGACGGCACTGGCGGATTTAACCCAAAAGGAAAGGCCACTAGAGCCGAAGCCGCGCAAATGCTTGTCAATTTGCTGAATCGTACTTCACAATAAGGAAGCGAGGGGGACCCGAGCGATCGGGTCCCTTCCGTTATTCTCGATCAGAAACGGATGAAACTGCGATGTCTAAGCCGACAAACGCCCTAGCTATCGATTCGGGCACGATTATATTGTTTTTATTTTTATGTACGGGCTCTTTTGCCCATGGATTTATGTTCGAATCCGAGCTCACCGGAGCGGCGTTCGTCGTTCTGCTTGGTTTCCTCGTGTTCCTGCTGCGGAGGAAGTTGAGGGGCGATATCGTCCTGTATCTGCTGCTGGCGCTGACAGTGCTATATGCGGTGAGCGTCGGATATAGCGCAGATCGGTACGAGTCGCTGTTGAGTTTGTTAAAATTCTCGCTGCTTGCGCCTCTCTACATATTCGCTCGCTCTGCCTCGAGGACCGCTATATCGCGTATTTGGGAAGCTTGGACATGGCTTCTAGCTCTATCCGTGCCGATCTCGATCGCGGCCGATAGATTTGTGGACGGAAGACTCGCGGGCTTTATCGATTATGCGAACGGCTATGCCATCCTCCTGCTAGTCGGCCTTTTGATCGCATACGGTTTAGCGGCCTCGGGGCTCCCCGCTAGCAGAAGAAGTCTGCTGCAAATTCCGATCTTTCTTAGCGCGGCAGGGGCATATCTAACGGAATCCCGTACCGTATTGGTCCTGCTTCTTGCCTCCTTTGTCATCCTGTACGTCCTTGCGGGCCGCTTACATCGATTGCTGTGGGTACGCTCCTGCTCAAGCGTAGCGCTCGGACTCATTGCCGGAGCAGTGTACGGCTGGTTGCCATGGCTTGTATTCGCTGTCGTCGCGATTTTTACGATTTTATACTGGTTACTGGATTTGGCAGCATCTAAGAAGGCTGTACGGATATCTGTGCTCACGGTATCGCCTTTCCTGGCTATCGGGGCCATTTGGTTCGGTTCCGGCACGGCCGATCGGTGGAGCACGATCGCTTCCCGCACGGGAGAAGGGGCTACCCGGCTCGTTTATTACCGGGATGCCTGGACGATGATCATGGACTCGCCGCTCTGGGGATTTGGCGCGGGCGCTTGGACTTACATGCAATACCATTACCAGTCGGCAGCTTACTTCTCCGCGTTCATTCATAGCCAACCATTGCAGGTGATGACAGAAACCGGAGGATTAGGTCTGGTGCTCTTCATAGCGGCATGTGCTTCTCTAATCGGACGCTGCCTGAACTCAGCCAGGCGCAAAGAGCGGGCCGATGCCCAGTTTGACTTGATTCGAGTAATAGCCTGTTGTATGCTGCTGGCGCATAGCTTAGTGGATTTCACATTGTCTTTTCCCTACTTGTTAGGATTGCTGTTCATTATCGGCACAGTACCGGCTCAAGCTTCGGCTATGGAGACAAACGAGACAAAAACATTTTCAGCCGCGTCCATCTCCACCAAGTCCATTGCAGCACTTGCGGCGGCGTGCATGCTGACGGTCGCGACGATGCTTTTCATTTCGGACCGACTACAGCAGTCGGCCGTGCGAGCTGTCGCGGAGCAAAGAAAGGCGGATGCAGTTAACTTGCTCGATAGAAGCGCTAGGATGGCTATTTTTGCGGACCGCATTCACGATCGGAAAGCCAGACTTTACCTGAGCGAATTTGAGAGCGGAGGCGATGGCCGATATCTCGAAGTCGCCCGAGCAGAGAACGAAAGGGCACTCGCACTCCACCCCGAGCAAATTTGGTATGAAAAATTAAAGAGCGACATCCTCTGGGAGCAGGGAGATCGACAACAATCAAACGAGATCCTTGGGGAACTGGTAGTCAACAATCGGTTTATGGCTCGCTGGCGCGAGGAGTTAAAGGCCAGAGAAGCTGATTAACGGGTCGCATCAGCGGGTAGGCTACACTTTCAAAATTGCATCGCCGTCCCCCTTTGCGGGCGACGGCCTTTTCGTATCCTGACTCCTTTCTCTTTAGGCTCGCGAACATACATCGCGCGACAAGCGGAATACAATAAGGAATATCTCCCGTCTCGATTGATTCGGCCTGCGGGAAGCGCGGGGGAAGCGGGACCATGCGGGAAGCATAGGATTATTTTTTAGTGAAAGCGCACCCAAGCCAAAGGAGTAAAAACGATTGGAAGGAGGCGGCCCACGATGAGTACGCGATTGTTGTCCGAGTCGATCGTCCGGCAGCGGTTTCCTCATTTAAGATACGTGAGGATCCATACGAGCGGCAAGCAGACGGCGACGATCTACGCCTGGGACGACCAGCTCGAGCTGCGCGAGGAAGACCGGGCGAATCTGCTGAAGTTCGCCTCCGCCTACCTGACGCCGTTCGTCTGCTTCAAAGTCAAGCCGTACGGGCTGACGAGAGAGGAGCATGTGCCTGCCGCGCCGGAGGTGCCGGACGAAGTGAGGGAAGCCGCGATGAACCGCGGTTCGGACCTGCACGACATCATCGATGTCGTGGACCGCATGCTGGCCGGCGGACGCATCACGTTCGAGCGCTACGATCGGGCGAACGCCGTCGTTTATCTGACGATCCGCTCGACAATGCCGATCTCGCCGATCGAGCGGGAACTGATCGGTTTGTATCTTTACGAGCTGCTGCCGCTCGGGACGCAGTCGAGTATTCAGTATATGTAGGAGTGTCATGGGCTCGTGTTTCGAGCTGCGTGGCGCGGGCTATCTCCAAGGTCTCTCTATGGCCTGGGAGATGGCCCTTTTCGTTTCAACCATCCGCCAACGTGCCAACTATCGATCTACGTGCATACATCGAGCACCGCCCCCTCGCGAACGTGCCAACTATCGACCTCCGTGCACACATCAAGCGCCGCCCCCTCGCGAACGCGCCAACTATCAATCTACGTGCACACATCGAGCACCGAACCCCTCACGAACGCGCCAACTATCGACCTACGTGCACACACGTGCATCCTTTGGATAACGCTCCCTTCTACTGCAGCGTTACATGACCTCCTTCTCTAGTACCGTGTTATTGATCTTTTACATATCTTTTACAAATTAAGCTATCATTTAGCGATATCATTTAATATACTTGCAGGGAATGCGAACCGAAGGGAGAGCGAGCATGTTGAACAGGATGGCTGGCTGGAGCAAAAGATCGTCGACGGTGACGGCCGCGGCGGTATTGGTCTCTCAGGTGCTCGGAGGATTCGGCCTGTCGGGAGCGGACAAGGCTGCTGCAGCGCCGTCGGACGCGCCGCTTCACGTGCGCATCATGGAGACGACGGACCTGCATACCAACGTTCGAGGCTTCGATTATTTTAAAAATGCAGAGACGGTAGCGGTGGGACTGGACCGGACCGCGACACTGATCAGGCAGGCGCGCGCCGAGCAGCCGAATGCGCTGTTGTTCGACAACGGCGACTTGATCCAGGGCACGCCGCTCGGCACCTATATGGCTAAAGTGGACAAGCTGTCGAGCCCGGGCAGCATCCATCCGATGTACAAGGCGATGAATCTGCTCGGGTACGACGCAGCGACTTTCGGCAATCATGAATTCAATTATGGTTTGGACTTTCTGGACAAGGCCATCACCGGCGCCAAGGACGGCTCCGGCGATCCGCTGCCGTACGTAAACGCCAATATTTACAAGGATGATGATCAGGACGGCATTGCCGACGACAACGAGACCACCAACAAATACAAGCCTTTCGAGATTCTGACCCGCACGTTCAAGGACGACGAAGGCGTCGACCAGACCGTCAAGATCGGGGTCATCGGCCTCGTGGCGCCGCAGATTATGGATTGGGACAAAGCCAATCTGTTCGGCAAAGTCGTGACGCGGGACATCGCCGAGACCGCCAGACACTTCGTGCCGCTCATGAAGGCGGCAGGCGCGGATATCGTCGTAGCGCTCGCGCACACGGGCTTCGACGCGAACGCAACCGAAGGCGATTTTTCGGAAAACGACGTCAATGCGCTGAGCAAGGTGCCGGGCATCGACGCGATTACGTTTTCCCATACGCATAAAATCTTCCCGACGGCGAGCAACGCTTCGCTGGACGCCCTGTTCAAGGACCCGGCCACGAACCTCCCGTACAATTCGCCGAGCAGCGTCGTGAACAACGTATACGGCCCCGGCGGCGGTACGATCAACGGCGTGTTCGCCGTGCAAGCGGGCTTCGGCGGCGCGAATCTCGGCCTCATCGACCTGAAGCTCGTTAAGGACGCGGGCGGCAAATGGACGGTGGACAAGCAGGGCTCCCGGTCTTCCACGCGTTCGATCTACCACACGGTAGACAAAGTTAATTACGCCGATGTGGACCCTGATGCGAAGGTCGCAGCGGCGGTAGATGCCGAGCATAAAGCGACCATCGCCTATACCGGCCAGGAGCTCGGGCAGACGGACGCGCCGATCAACAGCTACTTCGCGATGGTGCAGGACGATCCGTCGATCCAGATCGTGACGGACGCGCAAAAGTGGTATGCGAAGAAGTCGGTGGCGGGCACGGTGTACGAGAACCTGCCGATCCTGAGCGCAGGCGCGCCGTTCAAGGCGGGACGCAACGGGCCGTCGGAGTACACGGACATCGATACGGGTCCGCTGACGATCCGCAGCGCGAGCGATCTGTATTTGTACGACAATACGCTGAAGGCGGTCGTCATCAAGGGCGCGACGGTCAAGGAATGGCTGGAGATGTCTGCGGGCGCCTTCAATCGGATCTATTCGACGAAGTCGCTGCCTCAGCCGCTGCTGAATCCGTCCTTCGCGGTCTATAACTTTGACGTCATCGACGGCGTCACTTATCAGATCGACGTGACGAAGCCGGCCAAGTACAAGCCGGACGGCACCATCAACGATGCATCTTCCAGTCGGATCGTGAACCTCGAATATAACGGCGAGCCGATCGATCCGGAGCAGGAATTTATCGTCGTCACGAACAATTACCGCGCGAGCGGCGGCGGCAACTTCCCGGGGCTCAAGGGCTCGCCGCTGGCCGTCGATTCCCAGGACGAGAACCGTCAGGTGCTGATGGATTATATCTCGGAAAAGGGCACGGTCAGTCCGAGCGCGGACGGCAACTGGTCGATCGCGCCGATCAAGAGCAAGGTGAACGTCACTTTTACGAGCTCGCCTGCGGCCGTGAAGTACGCGGCGGAGACGAACGGCAAGATTACGGACAGCGGCAAGACGAACGACAAAGACTTTGAGATCTACAATCTGCAGTTGAGCGAGAAGGCGCCGACGCCCACCAAGCCGGTCGAAGTGCATCTGATCGGCATCAACGACCTGCACGGCCAGCTTGACACGACCTCTGTCGTGAGCAACAAGCCGGTGGGCACGGCGGCGACGCTGGCGACGTATATCAAGCAAGCGCGCGCCAAGTACGAGCATAGCCTGCTCGTTCACAACGGCGATTCCGTCGGCGCGACCGCGCCGGTCTCTTCGCTGGAGCGCGACGAGCCGACGCTGGAGTGGATGAACCTGATGCAGTTCGATATCGGCACGCTGGGCAACCACGAGTTCGACCAAGGCGTGGCGGCATTAAAAGCGCAACTGGACGGGGGCACCGATCCCGTAGGCGGCAAGATCGTGCACAAAGGCGTAAACTTCGACTATATCAACGCCAACGTCGTGGACGAAAAGACGGGCGAACCGATCATTGCCCCTTATGTGGTGAAGGAGATCGGCGGGGTCAAGATCGGCTTCATCGGCGTCGTCACGATGGCGACCGTCACCAAGGTGTCGCCCGAGGGGCTGAGGGGCGTCAAGCTGGTCGATCAGGCGCCCGTTGTCAATAAAGCGGTAGACGAGCTGAAAAAACAAGGCATTAAGAGCATCGTCATTCTGGCGCACGATCCCGCGACCACGAATGCGACGACGGGTGTGACGACGGGCGAGGCCGCAGATCTGGCGAACAGTGTCGACGACGAAGTCGACGTTATTATGGCTGGCGACAACCACGCGCTGGCTAACGGTCTCGTAGACGGCAAGCTGATCGTTCAAGCCTACTCTTACGGCACGGCTTTCGAGGACGTCAAGCTCGTCATCGATCCGGCGACGGGCGATATCACGAGCAAGTCGGCGACGGTCACGACGACGTTCCAGGACGGCGTGACGCCGGACGCGGACACCGAGAAGCTGGTGAACAAATATCTCGACAAGCACCCTGAGC
This sequence comes from Cohnella sp. GbtcB17, assembly GCF_019091135.1. GTDB lineage: Bacteria > Bacillota > Bacilli > Paenibacillales > Paenibacillaceae > Cohnella. Next base: position 128,016 of record NZ_JAGXJW010000013.1, read on the forward strand.
TTAAAAATCCGGTCGGCACGACAGACGGATCGATCGTCCGGACCGATGCGTACAATAATGAGGCGCCGCTCGGCAACCTGATCGCCGACGCCATGCGCAGCGCGTTCCCGGGCTCGGACTTCGCGTTCATGAATCCGGGCGGCATCCGCGCGGACCTGCCGAAGGGCGAAGTGAAGTTCGGCGACCTGGCCAAGGTGCAGCCGTTCGGCAACACGCTCGTGAAACTGACGCTGACAGGCGCCCAGATCCGCACGCTGCTCCAGCAGCAGTGGGGCGTCAAGGCGGACGGCACCGCGGATACGAAGACGCTGCAAATCTCGGGTCTGAAGTATTCGGCCAACCTGGCGCTTCCGATCCCGCAGCGCGTCACGAGCTTGACGAAGACGGACGGTACGCCGATCGAGGACAACAAGGAATATACGGCTGTCGTCAACAACTTCATGGCTGCGGGCGGCGACAACTACAAAGTGCTTACGGAAGCGAAGGAGTCGGTCGTCGGACCGAACGATCTGGACATTTTCTACAAGTATATCGTGGATACGTTCAAAGGCGGAGCCATCACGGCAAAGATCGAGGGACGTATTAACAACTCGAACGTACCGCCTGTGACGACGCCAGGCAACCCCGCGCCGACGCCTACGCCGACCCCGACGCCGGGCGCGCCGGTGAAGGTCAGCGTCGAAGCGAAGGACGTGCCAAAGGCCGAGAACGGCGTCGTGACCTTGCCGGTGACGATTCCGGACGGCGCAGCCGACGTGAGCATCTTGCTCCCGCTGAACATCGCGGAGCTGGCGGGCGCGGGCAACCAAGTCAAGCTTGCTTTGAACGGCGTAACCTTGTCGCTTCCGGCCAAAGTGCTGGAGGACGCGGCAAAGCTCGTCACGGGCGATGCGGCGAAGGACGCGACGTTGTCGCTGAATTACAGCCGGTTGACGTCCGATGCGACGAACGCGCTGCTCGCCGGTTCACAGAACGCCAACTTGAGCATCAAGCCTGCGGGTGCGGTTACGAAGCTGGGTCTCTCGGCCGTTGCGAAGGATGGCACAACGGCCGGTACGCTGAGCAGCTTCGTCCAGCCGGTCTCGATCGGAATCCAGGTAGACGGCAGCGCGAACGCGAAGCTGACGAACCTGTACCGGATCGACGGCGGCAAGCCGGTCTATGTGAAGGCGAAGCTGCAGGGCAGCGTACTGACGGCTGAAGTGACGCAGCCCGGCACCTATGCGGCGCTGACGTACGACCGCAGCTTCGCGGACGTGCCTGCGTCCTACTGGGCGAAGGACGTCATCGCCGAACTCGCGGCCAAGCAGCTGATCGACGGCACGGACGCGGCGAACTTCGCGCCGCAGCGGCAGATCACCCGCGCCGAATTCGCCAAGCTGCTGGTACAGGAGTTCGGGCTGCAAACGCGAGGCGCCGGCGCCTCGTTTACGGATGTCGCTTCCGGCAGCTGGTATGCCGAAGTCGTGAGCATCGCATCCGCGAACGGTCTCATCACGGGCAAGGGCGACGGCAGCTTCGCGCCGAACGCGCCGATCACCCGCGAGGAGATGGCGGTCATGCTCGCGCGCATCCCGGCGCTGAAGTCGGGCGGCACGACCGGTACCGCCGGCTTCAAGGACGGCGGCAAGATCAGCGGCTGGGCGCAAGGGGCGGTCGGCCGGATTTTGGACGAAGGTCTGATGCAAGGACGCGGCAACGGCGTCTTCGCACCGCAAGGCTTCACAACGCGCGCCGAAGCGGCGAAGGTCGTTCACGGCCTGCTGGCCACGGCGGAGTCGGGCGGCGGCTTCTGACGCCGGTCCTTCACGGGAACTGAATACAGCTGGACCATCGAGCTCCCGGGCGCTTCGGCCCCGGGGGCTTGGCGTCTTTATGCGAACTATTATAAGCTGTAACGTAGAGGTGAGACGGCATGCAGCCATATACGGCGCGAGTGGTTGAAGTCATTAAGGCAATACCGCCAGGTACGGTGATGACGTACGGGCAAGTGGCGGCCGCGGCGGGCAGTCCGCGAGGCGCGAGGCGCGTCGTCTGGGTGCTGCATTCGCTGAGCGAAGCGCATGGTCTTCCGTGGCACCGGGTCGTCAACGCCAAAGGCGAGATCGCCCTGCCGGGCGACGAGGCGCGGTATACGCAGCGCGCGCTGCTCGAGGATGAGGGCGTGCTGTTCGACGGGGACTACCGCGTAGACCTCGCGCAGTGCAGATGGGACGGGGCAAACCCGGAAGTGGAGGGATAGCGGATGACGGCGAAAATATTGGTCAGCTCTTGCCTGCTCGGGCAGCAGGTACGCTACGACGGGGGCGGCAAGCTGTGCGAGGATCCGAGGTTCGCGCGCTGGCAGGCCGAAGGCCGGTTTGTGCCGGTATGTCCCGAAGTCGCCGGCGGGCTGCCGACGCCGCGGCCACCCGCGCAGATTCGGGGCGACCGGGTCGTGACCGAGCAGGGGGAGGACTTTACGGAGGCGTTCGACCGAGGCGCGGAGATCGCGCTGCAAGCGGCACGAGCGCATGGCGTAGCGCTGGCGATTCTGAAGCAGAGCAGCCCTTCCTGCGGCAGCCTGTTCGTCTACGACGGCACGTTCAGCGGCGCGAAACGCCAGGGCGAAGGCAGGACGGCTGCGCTGCTGCGCAAGCACGGCTTCAAGGTTTTCGGAGAGGACCAGCTGGAGGAGGCCGAGCGCGAGCTGGCCCGGCTGGAGCTGGAAGGGACGGTGCCTGAACGGTGAACGTCGCGTACAGGACGATGGAGATCGCCGATTATGACCGGATGATCGCGTTGTGGCGGCGCATCGATGGTTTGGCGTTGAGCGAGTCGGACGAGAAAGAGGCGATCGCAGCCTATTTGCGCCGCAACGAAGGGATGAGCTTCGTATGCGAAGCGGACGGCGAACTGGCGGGCACGATCTTGTGCGGTCATGACGGACGGCGCGGTTACGTATATCACGCCGCCGTAGGTCCGGCCTATCGCGGCCGGGGGATTGCCCGGCAACTGGCCTCTTTTAGCCTGGACAAGCTGCGAGAGGCCGGCATCGGCAAGTGCCACCTTTTCGTGCTGGAGGACAACGACGCGGGCGCCGCCTTTTGGGCTGCGACCGGCTGGCAGCGCCGGAGCGGGTTTTACGTGTACTCCCGGGACGTATAGCAAGCTCGTCGATTAAGACGCAGAGGCAGGCTTGGAGCCGTAGAACACGGCAAAGTCGAGATATTTGTACATGCATTCCGCGTCCTGGAACCCCGCCTCCGCCATCCAAGCGATCTGGTCGCCGAGCTTGGCGTTGATATCGACGCCTCTCCGCTCCACGGAGGCATCGATGGCCGATTGGGGCAAGCCGCTGGCAGCGATCTCGGCCAGCCATCTTTTCCGATAGTAGGCGTCCGCGGCGGGCGTCGTGCCGGCGACCTGGTCCGCGTTGACAAATGCGCCGCCGGGCGCCAACGCTTCATACAGCTTTTTGAACAAATCCCGTTTGGATGCGTGGGTCAGATGGTGGATCGAGAGCGACGAGACGATGAGGTCGTAGCTGCCTGGCGCAAACGCATAGTCGGAGTAGTCGGCGACGATGAATTCGGCGTTGGGATCGCCGTCGAACCGCTCGCGGGCGACGTCCAGCATACTCTCGCTCAGATCAATCAAGGAGAGCCGGGCCTCGGGCAGCTTGCTTCGCACCATCGCGGCCAGCAGGCCGGTGCCTGCGCCCAAATCAAGCACGCGGGGCGAAGCCTCCGCGGTTTCGGCGAGCGAGACGGCCATGCCGTAAAAATCGTCAAAGCACGGGATGAGCCCTTTTCTCTGCTCGTCGTACCGGCTTGCAGCGGCGTCGAATTGCTTTTTTACGTTCGGATTCATCGCTGGACCTCCTCGTTTGATGACTGCTCTTATCATAGTCCCGTCTATTCAGGATAGGAAATATATAAAATATACGGTGTTTATAGTTGAAAACTATGGGGTAAAAAATGGAGTTAACATTCGACGAATGCTGCGAAAATTGGCGAATCCTGCCTGCCTTTCGCGGCGCGGATCGCCTATAATTGAAGAAGACTTTCAAAAACGGCTGTGACGGTACTTTTGCCGAGGAGAGATGGCCATGAATCGTGCGTGGACGCAAAATGCCAAAATTCTGATCGCAGACGATCAGCCCACGAATATCATGCTGCTGGAGCATGTGCTGCGAAGGGCCGGCTTCGCGAACCTGCACAGTACGACCGACCCTGCGGAGGTCGAACGGCTCTTCTGCGAGCTGGCGCCCGATATGGTGCTGCTCGATCTTCACATGCCTGTCGTCGACGGGTTCGCGGTGTTGAGGCAACTGCGTCCGCTGATCGGTGAGAGCAGCTTTCTGCCCGTCGTGGTGCTTACCGCCGACGACTCCCCAAGCGCGCGCAAAGAGGCGCTTCATCTGGGCGCCAACGACTTTATCACGAAGCCGCTCGACGCGTCCGAGGTCGTGCTTCGCATCGACAACTTGCTGAAGACGCGGTACTTTTATTTGCAGATGCAGGAGCAGAATCACTCGCTCGAACGGCGGGTTCAGGAACGTACGGCCGAGCTGGAGCAGGCCAAACTTGAGATTTTGCATCTGCTCGCGCGCACAGCGGAGTATCGTGACGACGAGACCGGCCAGCATACGCAGCGCGTGGGGCGCATGGCGCGCGACGTCGCCGTCGCGCTGGGACTGCCGCAGCAAGAGGTCGAGCTGATCGAGCAGGCGACGCCGCTGCACGACATCGGCAAGATCGGCATCGCGGATGAGATTCTGCTGAAGCCGGGCCGTTTTACGGCCGAGGAGTTTGAGCAGATGAAGCGGCATACGCTGATCGGCGCGTGGATTCTGGAGACGAGCTCGTTCCCGGTGCTGCGGATCGCGGGAGAGATTGCGCTGACGCATCATGAGAAATGGAACGGCGGCGGTTACCCCAGAGGACTTAGCGGACCGGAAATTCCGTTGTCGGGACGCATCGTCGCGATCGCCGACTTTTACGATGCGCTCACGCACGAGCGGCCCTACAAAAAGGCGTGGACGCACGAGGAGGCAATCGAGGAGATCCGCGCGCAGCGCGGGGTTCATTTCGATCCGGTCGTCGTGGACGCTTTTCTCGGCATTTTGCAGTTGCCCGTCTCGTCCTGAAGCGGGGCGGCTGCCTTGCCCGTTAACAATATTTGCTGCTGCCCTGCCTGTACGGCGGGGTTTTTGGCGTCTTTGGGTATAATACCTTGATTAGGTACAGGGGGCGTTTTGAAAAGGACGGATGACGGAGGGGATGCGAACTTGTTCGATTGCGCAATTATAGGCGGCGGCCCTGCCGGACTCAGCGCCGCGCTCGTGCTCGGCAGGGCGAGGCGATCGGTCGCGCTGTTCGACGAAGGGAAGCCGCGGAACCGGGTGGCGCTGGCCTCGCACGGCTTTTTGACGCGGGACGGGGCTTCGCCGGCTGAGATACGCAAAATCGCGCACGACGAGCTGGCCGCCTATCCGAGCGTCAGCGTGCGGGAGAGCCGGGTCGAGGAAGTCGTGCGGGAGGCTGACGGCAGCTTCCGGTTGACGGACGCGGCGGGAGAAAGCTGGCGGGCGGCCAGGCTGCTGCTGGCGACGGGGTTAAAAGAACTGCTGCCGGAAATTCCGGGGCTGCGCGAGCTTTATGGCAGAAGCCTGTTCTGCTGCGCCTACTGCGACGGCTGGGAGATGCGGGACCGCCCGCTCGCGCTCGTCGCGGGCAACGATCACACGTTCCATTTGGCCAAGACGGTGTTCAATTGGAGCAAGGATCTGCTCATCTGCACGAACGGCTACGATTCGCTCGAGCCGGAGCAAGAACGTGCGCTGCGGGAGCGCGGCATCCGCATCGACCATCGCCCGATCGAGCGTCTCGTCGGCGAGGATGGGCAGCTGTCCGCGGTGCGATTCGCGGACGGGGAGGAGATCGCGCGCGCGGGAGGCATCGTCGCCGAGCGGCTGCGACAGGCCGCGCCTTTTGCGGAGCGGCTCGGGTGCGCGATGACGCCGTACGGCGGCATCGAGATTGACGGCGCCGGCCGGACGAGCGTGCCGGGCGTGTACGCGGCGGGGGACGCCGCGTGCATCATGCCGGCGCAGCTCGTCGTAGCCGCCGCCGAAGGCTCGCGCGCCGCGATCGGCATCAACGAGGATATGACGGACGAGGCGTTCGCTTGATGAGAGGCTTTGCTGGTCTATGCAATGAGAGGGGCAGAGGGACCCCGTTGTAAGCGAGAAAAGCGCGGCTGCAGCGGAAAGAAAGCTGGTTAGTCGGTCTGCAAGCGAGAAAAGTGCGGCTGCGTGGGAGCGTGGCAGTTGCAAGCGAGGAAAGCGCGGCTGCAGCGGAAAGAAAGCTGGTTAGTCGATCTGCAAGCGAGAAAAGCGCGGTTGCGTGAGAGCGCGGCAATTGTAAGCGAGAAATAGCGGCTGCCATCCGCACCCATGATGGGCGGATGGCAACCGCTGTTTTGAAAGCCGACGAATCGCCGGTCACGCTCTACAATCCGTAGCGCGTCCGCAGCGAAGCGGCCATCTCCTCGATCTCGTCCGGCTCGGGCAAGTGCAGCCTCGCTTCGGCGCTCGCGATGCCGGCCGGCGTCTGATGCGCGCGGATCACGTCCTTCACCGCGGCGGCGAAGCGCGCGGCAAGACCCTGCCCGGTCCTCTCCGCCGAATCGCTCGCGCCGCCGCCTATCCCGCCACCCGCGCCAGTCAGCTCCTCAAGGCTCGCCATCCGGTCGGTGCCGACGTCCGGATATGAGGACGGATCGGCGCCTTCGGCCGCCAGCTTATAGAACTCGCGCACGACCTCTGCCCGTCTCGCGCCTTCGCCTTCGGCATTAACGAAGGCCTGCACGATATAGGACTTCACCTGCCTGCGCTGGGCGATGCCGCAGAACTTGCGGCCTGCGATGGACAGGTCGAAGTCTCCGGGGCAGTAGGAGCCGATGACCTCGCCCTTGGAGGCTTCGCCGCCGAGCTGCCTGACGGCGAGCCGGATCAGATCGTACATCCGTTCGAAGTCGCCGTGGAACGCCAAGTCCTCGGCCCGATCCTTCGGAAGGATAAGCGACAGATTGACGACGCCCGGATCGAGCGGCACGGCGGCGCCGCCGGAATTGCGGACCGCTACGCCGTAGCCGAGACCGGCGAGTCGCCCGGCCGCTTCCTTCGCGCGCGGGAGCCGGCTGTCCCGCAGGCCCATGACGAATGCCCGGGGATGCCGCCACAAATGGCAGATCGCCGGCCCGCCGGCACCGGCGGCGCGGCAGAGCAGCTCGTCCAGCGCGAATGCATACAGCGGGTCGTCCGCTTGCAGCCAATCGGTCCGGTCGAGGATCAGCAATCCGGACATCCAGGCGCGGTCGGAAGCCGGGCCGCCGTCCTGCGCGTCATTGTTACCCGCATCTATCGGCCCTGTGCCAGCCCTGTTACTTGCCCATGCTGTTTTTTCAACGACCTCACTACCCGCATGATCCGCGCTCGCGCCGTCTCCGTAATCCTCCCACTCCGCCCGTCCGCCGCTCCCGTTATCCACGCGCCCGCTGTTCATAGCGCTGGACGATATCGACGATGACCTTCACGGCCTGCGTCATGTTGTCGACCGACGCAAACTCGTATTTACCGTGGTAATTCTCGCCGCCCGTGAAGATGTTCGGCGTCGGCAGTCCCATATACGACAGCTGCGACCCGTCCGTCCCGCCGCGGATCGGCTTGATGATCGGCGCGATGCCGAGGCTCTCCATCGCCTCTCGGGCGATGTCGACGATATGCATGACGGGCTCGATCTTTTCCCGCATGTTGTAGTACGAATCCTTCATCGTCAGCTCGATGCTGTGTTCGCCGTAGGTCTGGCGGAACTCCTCCGCGATATTCTCCAGCACGTGCTTGCGCCGCTCGAACAGGTTCCTGTCATGGTCGCGCACCAGGTAGCGCAGCGTCGTCCGCTCCACGTCGCCTTCGATCGACTGCAAGTGGTAGAAGCCCTCGTAGCCCTCCGTGAACTCCGGCGCCTCCGCCTCCGGCAGCCGGGCGTGAAAGGCCATCGCGATCTTGGCCGAATTGACCATCTTGCCCTTCGCGGTGCCGGGATGCACGTTGTTTCCTTTGACGGTCACGACGGCTCCCGCGGCATTAAAGCTTTCGTATTCCAGCTCGCCGAGCGGCCCGCCGTCCATCGTATAAGCGTACTTCGCGCCGAACGCCGCGACGTCGAACTTGTGCGGGCCGCGTCCGATCTCCTCGTCGGGCGTGAACGCGACGCGGATGCGGCCGTGCTTGATCTCCGGGTGGCGGATCAGATAGGCCATCGCGGTCACGATCTCGGCAATGCCGGCCTTGTCGTCCGCGCCGAGCAGCGTCGTGCCGTCGGTCGTCACGAGCGTATGGCCGACATAGCCTGCGAGATCGGGAAACATATTCGGCGACAGCACGATCTTGAGCGCCGAATTCAGCACGATGTCTCCGCCCGCATAATTGTATACAAGCTGGGGCTTGACGTTCGCGCCGGTGAAGTCGGTGGCGGTGTCGACATGCGCCAGAAAGCCGATCGTCGGCACGTCCGCATCGGTATTCGAAGGCAGCGTCGCCATCAGGTAGCCATTGTCGTCGATCGACACTTCCTCCATGCCGATGCCCCTCAATTCCTCCTCCAGCATGCGGAGCAAGGTCCATTGACCCAGCGTCGACGGGCACGACGGGCTGTTGTCGTCCGACTGGGTGTCCACTTGCACGTACTTGACGAACCGATCGATTAATTCCTGCTTCACGGCAGGCACCTCCTCAAGTTGGCGCTCGCGATGGCGCTCGACTGCATATGTTCTCATCATAACCCAAATGGCGGGCATGGGAAAACAAAGCGCAAGGCAGGCGCCGGCCCCCAAATGGAAACGACAAAGACCGCCCGGGCGTTCGCCCCGGACGGTGTCTGTCGTTAAGCCGCCGGTTATCTCCCCGGCATTTTCTCCGTGTCCATATACAGCACATTCCAACGGTGCCCGTCCGGGTCGGCGAAGCCGCAGCCGTACATCCAGCCCTGGCTCTCCCCGGGCTTACCGTACACCTCGCCGCCCGCGGCGGCAGCCTTGGCGGCCAGCGTGTCCACTTCCTCGCGGCTGTCCGCCCCGATCGACAGCAGCACTTCAGCCGCCGCGCGAGCATCCGAGGCGCCGCTCGAAGCGAAGCCCGCGAACGTCTCCTCGGGGAACAGCATCACGACGACCGCCGGGTTGCCGACGAGCAGGCTGACGGCCGAATCGCCGCCGGGGAAATTCGAATTAAACGTAAAACCGATATCGCGGTAGAACTGTCTGGTACGGGCCAGATCCTTGCTGGGCAGGTTGATCCACAATTCCTTGGTCATGGCTGTCTCCTCCATGGCGCTTGGCCGGTTCGCTCAAAGCTCGTCTACGTACCCGAAGCCTCGTTTCGATCTCCATTGTAGCACGCCGCCTCCGCAAGGATTTCTCGTCGATTGCTCAAATCCGGTTCCTTATTTCAAAAAAAGGCTTCCGCCTGCTTGACGCAACAACAATATGGTTGTATGGTTAGTTACATGAGTAATTAACCAGTGTGGTGGTGAGGTTAACGATGAGCTTCCTGATCGACGACAGCCGTCCGATATTCGTGCAAATCGCCGAACGCATCGAGAACGACATTATCGAGGGCGCGCTGCCCGAGGAATCCCAGGTGCCGTCGACCAATCAGTTCGCGGCGTTTTACCAGATCAATCCGGCCACGGCGGCCAAAGGCGTCAACCTGTTGACGGAGCAAGGCATCCTTTACAAGAAGAGAGGGATCGGCATGTTCGTGGCGGCAGGGGCGAAGGCGAGCCTGGTCGAGAAACGCAGAGAGCAGTTCTACGAGCAATATGTCGTGGCCATGATGCGGGAAGCGGAGAAGCTCGGCATTACGCAGGATCAGCTCGCGGACATGGTCCGCAAGGGAGGGAACAAGTCATGAGCGCGGTCGTAAAGGTAACGAACCTGACCAAATCCTACGGGGATACGGCGGCGGTGAGCGGCGTGAGCTTCGAGCTGGAGGAAAACAAAATCTACGGTCTGCTCGGTCGCAACGGCGCGGGCAAGACGACGATCATGCACATGCTGACGGCGCAGCAGTTTGCGTCGGGCGGGAATATCGAGGTGTTCGGCGAAGAGCCGTACGAGAATGAGTCCGTCCTCCGCCGGGTCTGCTTCATCAAGGAGAGCCAGAAGTACCCGCAGATGTTCACCGTGAAGGACGTGCTGGACGTATCCGCCTTGCTGCATCCGAACTGGGACGCGGCGTATGCTGCCGAGCTGGCCGAGGCGTTCGGGCTGCCGACGAAGCGCAAGGTGCATAAGCTGTCGCGCGGCATGCTGTCCGCCGTCGGCGTCGTCGTCGGGCTGGCGAGCCGGGCGCCGCTCACGATCTTCGATGAGCCGTATCTCGGGCTGGATGCGGTCGCGCGTGCCTTGTTCTACGACCGGCTGCTGGAGGACTATGCCGAACATCCGCGCACGGTCATCCTGTCGACGCACTTAATTGATGAAGTAAGCCGTTTGCTGGAGCACGTGCTGCTGATCGATCAAGGCAGGCTGCTGCTCGATCAGGACGTGGAGCGTCTGTCCGGGATGGCCTATACCGTCGTGGGTTCGGCCGCCAGGATCGATTCGTTCGTGTCTGGGAAAAAAGTGCTGTCGCGGGACGCCATGGGCGCGATCGCTTCGGCGACGGTCATGGGCGAGGCGAGTCCGCAGGAACGCAGAGAGGCCGCAGAACGCGGCTTGGAGTTCTCTCCGGTATCATTGCAGCAGCTGATCGTGCATCTGACCGGCAGGCAAAAAGAGGAGAGGGAGGCGGTCTCGTCATGAATGTCGCCCAACGCGGTAGAACGAAAGCGGTCACGTCTACAATTCTGAAGGATAAATTCAGCTGGTACCTGCTGCCCTGGATCATCGCAGGCTCAAGCTTCGCCGTCAACCTGATCGTAAGTATCTTTGCCAAGGATGTCATTACGACAGGCGGCGTAGCGTCGCTATACATCTATATACTCACGGCCGGCATCATGTCGGTATCTAACACGCTGCCCTTCATGATCGGCTTCAGCGTCCGCAGGTCCGACTACTTCTGGGGCACGGGAGGCGCGATCGGCCTGGTGGGCGCGATCTGTGCGGCCGGCCTGACCTTCCTATCATACGTCGAGAGCGAGTGGATCGACGGTTGGGGAGTCGGACTCTACTTCTTCCATCTGCCCTATTATAGCGAGGGCTCCGCGCCTGTTCAGTTCCTGAACTACTTCCTGGTCATCGTGTTCCTGTTCTATCTCGGCTTCGCGATCGCCTGTCTCGCGAAGCGCTTCGGCAAGAACGGCATGTTCCTCTTCTCCATCGCCGTGCTCGCGATCGGCACCGTCTTGAGCTACGTCATGACCGAGCGCGGGTGGTGGATCGACTTCGGCCATTGGCTGGCGGGCCGCACGATGCTCGAGCTCGCCGGCGGCACCGCGCCGCTGACGCTTCTGTTCATGGCGATCTCCTACGCGCTGCTGCGCCGCACATCCGTCTGAGGCCGTCAGGCGGGAGGCAGCTTCCGCAGACTGGGCGACAAATGAATATGCGCCACGCCTTCCCGGCACAGCCCATACGGCTCCCATCTGCAATCGCTGCAGAGGGAGCCGATGTCGTTCGGCCGCACCCGTTCGGCGACGGCAGCCACGACATCCGCCCATGCGCGCCGCTCCCCTACGGATATACCGATCTGCCGCGCGATCTCCTCGTCCTTGCGGTACACGCTCGCATTTTCGCAATGCGGCTCCTGGTCCTCGGGAAACGCGGCGCAAATGTCATCCGGCCCGAGGATCAGCTCGATCTCCGTCCCCGGTTCCGTCCGGAGACGCTCGTATACGCGCGTCATGTTCGCACAAAACCCTTCCGAGTACCCTTTTCCCCGGTAGCCCAACAGGCAGAGCAGATGATGCCCGCGCAATCTGATCGTCATCCGTCATCATTCCTTGTGTTTTGATCGTTAACCAAGATTATAGCATCTGGTTAACGAATATGCATGCTAGCAGCTTAGTCTCAATCAAGCTAATTTGCCCATTTAGTCAATTGACTTTACTAAAATGTTTATTTTGTGCTACTCTAAAATAGTCAATTAAATTGACTATAATCTCGAGGAGGCAATTTTCATGAAACAGCAATCGCAAGCTTTAAGTTCGTTCGGCGAAAATGAGAGTACCCGGCAAGGTTCCGCGAATTCGGCGGAGGTGGCGTTGGATTTCATCGAGCGATTTTGGAACGAAGGGGATACCGCCAGTATCTCGCTATATTTGACGGACGATTATGTCGACCACGCGTACGAGCCGGGTCATATGGAAGGCTTGCTTGCGATGGCGGAGAGGCTGCGGACGGCATTTCCCGATCAGCGGTCGACGGTCGAGAGCGTCACGACGGAGGGGGACCGCGTCGTCGTTCGTCTTCGGATGAAGGGCACGCACCTGGGTACCTTCCGGGGGAAGGCGGCTACGGGACTGCCGATCGACGCCAAGCTGTACCGGGAGTACCGGGTAGCCGACGGCCGAATCGCCGAGCATTGGGCGCTGTTCGACACCGCTACGCTGTTGCGGCAGATCGGCGCGGAGCTTAACGAGCAGCCTGCCTGCCGCATCGATGGAGCGCCGGCGCAGAAGTAGCCGAGGCCGAGTAGCTGAGGAGATGAAGGGCACACGAGGAGGCTTGAAAATCTGGAGTGAGTCGGTTTGTCCTCGGTAGTGCGATCCTGTAAAAGTGCATCATCCGAACTGGCGACGCGCCCCCTCTCGCGGCTACCCCGCCCCCGGGCCCTTCTGTTACAATGGACAGCGACAAGCAGCACAGGGATCGGGAGGGAAATGCCATGTACGAGGCGGGCGCATGGGGTTACGAGTTGACTTTTTTGTTCGCGACGGCTTTTCGCGGGGCGGTAGACGAGCTTCACCGGGAGCTGGCCGCGCAGGGCTTCGACGACGTGCGTCCGTCGCACGGCTACGCGTTCCAGAAGCTCTCGTTCGGCGGGGCGACGGGCATCGAGTTGGCCGAGCATCTGGACATTACGAAGCAGGCGGCTACGCAGATGATCGATTACCTTGAGGGGCGGGGTTATGTCGAGCGGCGTCCGCATCCGAGCGACGGGCGCGGCAAGCTGGTCGTGCTTACGGAGCGGGGCTGGGCCTGCATTCGGGCGACCGAGGCGCAGTTCGTCGCCATGGAGCGAAGATGGCGAGAGCGGCTGGGGGAGCAGGAGGCGGAGCGGCTGACGCGGAGCATGCGGGATATCGTCCAGTCTTTTGGCGAGGGAACCGCGAAGTTCAGACCGGTCTGGTAAGCCGTCGCGCGATCCGGATGCCGGCGATTTGCAGGATTGGAGGAAATTGTCGCTCGCTCGTAGAATGGTGTAGTAGCACGCGATGCCGCGCAGGAAGCCGCCGAACGGCGTCTCCGCCGAGGGAGCGGGCAGCGCGAGACTACATGCGACGGGAGAATGCCGATGAGCAGGAAGTTCCTGAACTCCCCGACCGCTTATGCACTCGGGATGTTCGCGATGATGGTGCCCAGCCAGGCCTTCAGTTCGTTTTACACGTATTTTTACGTCGAAAAGCTGGGGCTGGCCGTCGGGCTGGCCACGCTCGCGCGGACGATCTATCTCATCTGGGACGCCGTCAACCAGCCGATGGCCGGCTACTTGTCGGACCGCACGCGCTCGCGGCACGGCCGCCGCAGACCGTGGATTTTCGCGTCCATCCCGCTGTTCATGCTGGCCTTCGTCATGGTTTTCGCCGTTCCTCCAGGCCTTCATGACAGCGCTTTATTTACCTGGTTCCTTATCGCGCTCATCCTCTTCGAGGCGATCGCCACGATTTTGTGGGTGAACTACGGCGCGCTGTTCCCCGAACTCTTCACGGGCGTCGGCTTAAGAGCCAAGGCTTCCGCCGTCCAGCAGGCCTACCAGATCGTCGCTATTCTCATCGGTACGGCGCTTACGCCGATTCTTTACGAGGCGCTTGGCTTCGGCACGATGTCCGTCGTATACGCGGCCGTGTTCGGCCTGTTTATGACCCTATTCGTCTTAAACGTGCGCGAGAACGAATCGTTCGCCAGAGAAGAGCCGCTGCCGCTCGTCCAGGCGTTCCGCGAGACGCTGAAGAACAAAGAGCTGTGGCTGTTCTACGTGGCCGGCTCCTTCGCGCAGACGGTGAACGGTCTCGTGAGCTCAATGATTCCTTTCTATGCCAAGTATGCGCTCGGGGTCGGGGAGGGCGACGTTACGCTGCTGATGGCGTCCGTCTTCGTGTCCGTCATACCGCTTGTCGCGGTGTGGTTTTATATTGTGAAAAAGCTCGGCGGCTACCGCAGCTGGCGCCTGGCCTTCGTCGTCTACGGGCTGTCCGTCATCCCACTCTGGTACGCGAATGATCTCGGCACCGGCATCGCGGCCGGCATTTGCTTCGGCTTCGGCCTGGCGGGCTTCCTCGTCTCCCCGGCGCTGCTCAGCAGCGAGATCATAGATAGGGACGCTTTGCGGACAGGCCGCCGCAGAGAAGGGATGTACACCGCGGTCGGCGGCTTTCTCACGCGCTCGAGCGGTCTGATCTCGGCGCTAGCCTTTTTTGTCGTCGGACAGATGTTCGGCTACGTGAGCGGCGACGAGCCGGGGCCGCATCCGGAGCAGACGTTCCGTTATTTGATCTGTATCGTACCGCTCGCCCTGCTTGTTGTCTCTTTCGTCATCTCGTTGTTCCTTAAGCCGCAGCCAGCCCCTTCCGTCCCGCATGCGCAAGGAGGGATCGACGCCTGATGGCCAAGCTGTTGATTTTGAATTGCGACGACTTCGGCCAGAGCGCGCCCGCGAACGAAGCCATCATGCATCTGCTCGAGGAGCGCCGCGTCTCGTCCGCCACGATCATGACCCCCGCTCCCGGCTTCGGGCAGGCCGCCGACTGGTGCAGGCGCCATCCCGAAGCGAGCGTCGGCCTGCATCTGACGTTCACGAGCGAGTACGACGCCGTGCGCTTCGCGAGCCTGACGGGCCGCCCGTCGCTTCACGACGGGGACGGCTATATGTACAAGACGGTCGAAGCGTTCGAGCGCGGCTCCGTCAAGGCGGACGTCGTCGCTGAGATGAACGCGCAGTTCGACGCCGCCAAGCGCGCCGGCATCGCCGTGACGCATGCGGACAACCATATGGGCAGCCTGTACGGCATCGCGACGGGGCGCAGCTATTTGCCTCAGGTTTTTTGGCAGTGCTCGCGCCGAGATCTTCCCTTCCGGCTGTTCCGCCACATCGATCCGGCGGAAGCGTTGACCGCGAACGCGCCGGGCGTCGAGGCCACGCTGGCCAAAGCCGTCGCGCTGTGCGACACGCTCGGCGTGGCGGTGCCGGACTACCTGCTGAGCCATCCCTACGGCATCGAGCCGGGGGAGACGTACGAATCGTTCAAGGCGATGCTGATCGCCAAGCTGTATACGCTGCCCGAAGGCGTCGTGGAGACGTACATCCATCCGGCGGTACCGAACGCCGATCTGGGCGCGCGCATTCCGAACTGGGAGAAGCGGGTGTGGGAATACAAGCTGATGCTCGATCCGGACTTCGCGGCGGCGATGAAGGAGGCGGGGGTGCAGCTGACGGATTACCGGTATGTAGCGGAAAAGCTGCGGCGGCCGCGGCTCGGGTCCGCGCTGAGACTGGCCAAGCTCGCGCTCGGCAGGGGTTAACGGCGGTTCCGATGCAAAAAGCGCGCCTTCGAACGGATTGCCGTTCGAAAGACGCGCCTCTTTTTTATTTATTAGTGCTGTGCTGGCGTGAAGATACCTTCTGTCCTTGCGTGCCTTGACCCTGGTGCGCCTTGTTGCGTTGGTCCTTGCGCTGGCGGTCATGCACCTGCTCCACGAACGCATGCGTATCGCTCATGTCCGCGACCCCCCTTATTTATTCTTGCCCTTTGCGCCGGTACTGCAGGCCGACTCAGCCGCGGAGCGAAACTCTTCCTCGTTACGCGAGCCCAACTTGTCGCCAAACTGGTCCAGCCTGCCGGGATGACCCGCAGGTCCGCCGTTTTCGGGTCTGTTGTTACGTCCGGACATCTCATTATCTCCTCCTCGGCATCGATACAAGTGCCTCTGTAGTTTCCCTGAAGACAGGCCGGATTATGCGGTTATTGCGAGCGTTCGCCTGTGATGAACTTGACACCGTATGTTACAATTCGGGCATTGCCGGAGATAAGTTACAGCGCCGGCTCGGCATTTGCGCGGCGGGTTTGGCGTATGCTGTAGGTGATGTCCGGAGGATGGATGAGCATGAAGAACAAAACGAATCAACATAATGATAGGGCAGGCGGGCTGCAGGAAAAACGTCCGGATGCGCGCGCCGAATTCGAACGGGAGCTTGCTCTCGAACAAGCCCAGGAGCGCGAGCGCGCGGAAAAAGCGAAGCGCGGGCGGCTGATCTGGCTGGCCGTCGGCATCGTGCTCATCGCGGCCAACCTGCGCGGCGCCCTGACTGCGGTCGGTCCGGTCGTCGGCCGGATCAAGGACGACCTGAGCCTGTCGGGCGCAGGCGCAGGCATGCTGACGACGCTCGGCTTGCTCGCCTTCGCGGTGATCTCGCCCGTCGCGCCCAAGCTGTCGCGCCGCTTCGGCGCGGAGAACACGCTGCTCGCCGGCATGGCCTTGATCACGGTTGGCGACATCGTTCGGGCCGCGCCTAACGCGGCGCTGCTGTTCGCCGGCACCGTCCTGATCGGCGTCGGCATCGGCTTGGGCAACGTGCTTGTGCCTGCGCTCATCAAGCGGGACTTCGCGAGCCGCGCCGGACTTATGACCGGCATCTACTCGGTCGCGCTGACGCTCGTCGCCGGCATCGCATCCGGCGTCAGCATCCCGATCGCGGATGCGCCGGGCTTCGGCTGGCGCGGTGCGCTAGGCGTATGGGGACTCGCCTCCGCGCTGGCGATGGTCGCCTGGCTGCCGCAGGTGAGCCGCGGCCGGCGGGAGCGCGTCGTCCGCAGCTCGGCTTTGGCGTCCGCGCGCCCGTGGCGGTCGCCGCTGGCGTGGCAGGTATCGCTCTTCATGGGCTTTCAATCGATTATTTTTTACGTTAACGTCACCTGGCTGCCGGAGCTTCTGCAGGACAGGGGGATGAGTCCGGGGACCGCCGGCTGGATGCTGTCGCTCATGCAGATCGTCGGCCTGCCCGCGAACTTCCTCGCGCCGGTGCTCGCCGCTCGGCGGCCGAGCCAGCGGGGCATCATGGCGGTCGTCATGGCGATGCTGCTCGTCGGCTACGCCGGCTTGCTTTTCGATTCCGGCGCGGGGCCTTTGACCGTTGCATGGGTACTTCTTATTGGCGTCGGCGCGGGCGCAAGCTTCAGCCTTTGCCTCGTGTTTTTTTCGCTGCGCGCCCGAACCGCGACCGAGGCGACGGAGCTGTCCGGCATGGCCCAGTTCGTAGGCTATCTAGTGGCGGCTATCGGTCCCGCTTTTATCGGTTTCGTGCATGACAGCTCCGGCGGTTGGCAGACGCCGCTCGTCGTCATGGTCGTCGTCGTGGCGCTGGCCGCGCTGTTCGGACTGGGTTCGAGCCGCGCCGCCTTCGTCTCGTCTGCATCCGAGCGAGTCTCCCCGGATTCGACAGGCGCCGACACAAAATAGACACAATTAACCTTTTTAATTTTTTTACATCTGGGACGCAAACGGGTGTAAAATGGGGAACAAGGGTTCATTTCGACCTTCCGGATCGATACGAAGAAGCCAAAGGAATAGCGGCACGCCTTTTTATGTGAAAAATGGTACAAATGTCGCCCGCCTCCCCCAGCCCCTTCGTCCGCCGAGACGGAGAATCGCAAGAGACCGCATGACCTTACTGTAAAGGAGGACTTTGTCTCATGACTACCACACCGCAATCGCAAGGCGCCGATCAAGCCGTCGACGCGCAAAAGGCCCAGGATGTGCTGGATCAACTGATGAAGCCGGAAGTTCAACAATCGCTCACCACGCTGGTGGACAACCTGCCCAAGCTGACCGAGATGGTGACGACGCTGACCGCGGCGTACGACTTTGCATCCGGCCTCGCGAAGGACCAAGTTTTCATCAACGACACGAAGGCGGGGCTCGTAGAGTTCTTCACGCCGGTCGTCGACAAGGCCAAGGGTCTCGCATCCGCGGCGATCGAAGCGGGCGACCGCGCCGAAGCCGACACGCAGGCTGTCGGCCTGTTCGGTCTGCTCAAGATGCTGAAGGATCCGCAAGTGCAGAAGACGCTGCGCTACACCCAAGCATTCCTGAACGTACTGGCGGAGCGCCAGCAGCAACGCTAATCCCCAAACCACTGACTCACGAACGGAGGATGGACCATGGCTAAACAAATCTTGATCCTGGGCGGCGGTTACGGCGGATTGCTGAGCGCGCTGACGGCTCGTCAGCACCTGAGCGTCCACGAAGCGGCGATTACGGTCATCAACCGTTATCCGACCCACCAGATCATCACCGAGCTGCACCGTCTGGCTGCAGGCACGATCAGCGAACCGGCGGTCGCGCTGCCGCTCGCCAAGCTGCTGAAGAACCAAGGCATCAACCTGATCATCGATACGGTCAAGGAGATCAAGCCTGACGACAAGAAGGTAACGACCGCAGGCGGCGGCACGTACACATACGACAACCTCGTCATCGCCCTCGGCTCCGAGACGGCTTACTTCGGCATCCCGGGACTGCAGGAAAACAGCTTCGTGCTGAAGTCCGTGAGCGACGCCAACAAGATTCGCGAGCACGTCCATGCGCGTCTTGACGCATACAAAGCGTCCAAGGATCCGGCCGACGCGACGATCGTCGTCGGCGGCGGCGGCCTGACGGGCATCGAGCTCGTCGGCGAATTCGCCGACAAGCTGCCCGAAGTTGCGCGCGCCAAGGGCATCAACCCGGCCGACATCAAGCTGTACGTCGTCGAAGCCGGCCCGGCGATACTGCCGATCTTCCCGCCGGAGCTCATCGCCCGCGCCCAAGAGAGCCTCGAGAAGCGCGGCGTCGAGTTCATCGTCGGCGTAGCGATTACCGAAGCGTCCAAGGACACCGTCTCCCTGAAGGACGGCCGCACGCTCAAGTCCAACACGATCATCTGGACCGGCGGCGTCCAGGGCCACGAGATCGTCGCGAACTGCGGCATCGAAGTCAACCGCGGCCGCGCATCGGTCACCGATACGCTCCAATCGACTTCGCATCCTGACGTCTATCTCGCAGGCGACTGCGCAGTCGTCATCCCGGGCGAAGGCGCGCGTCCGTACCCGCCGACGGCACAGCTGGCTTGGCAAATGGGCGAGCTCATCGGCCACAACCTGGCTGCCGTGATCAAGGGCGGCGTGCAGGACACGTTCCAGCCGGTATTCTCCGGTACGCTGGGCAGCCTCGGCCGCAAGGACGCGGTCGGCACCGTCGGCGCGAGCAACACGCGCTTCAAGGGCTTCCCTGCGACGCTGATGAAGGAAATGAGCAACATCCGCTACCTGACGCATATCAAGGGTCTGTTCGCGGTGCTTGAGTAGGAATAGCGTAATTTTAGCAGCTCCGCTTCGGCTTTGGCCGGGGCGGAGCTTATTTTGTTTTGCTTAGATTCGATCGAATCGTCGATGGCTGCAATATTAAGAATGCGGAGTAAAGCTATTTGGTCCGTGTGAACTAGCGGGAGCGAGATAAGAATGTCGCACATCGCTATTTGGCTTGGGCGGCCAGTCGGGGGCTAGATAAGGATGTGGCACATCGCTATTTGGCTTGGGCGGCTAGTCGGGGGCAAGATAAGGATGTGGCACATCGCTATTTGGTTTGAGCAGCCAGCCAGAGGCTAAATAAGGATGCGGCACATCGCTATTCCCGCTCGCTGACAAAGGACCCCTTTCACAAACCGCGTCTTGCCGCACAATTTCCCATTGCCATTTCGCCCGATATCCGGTAATATAGTCCAAGTGAGATTGAGAATCGTTATCGTTAGCTAGTATATTGATATCGCCTAGCACAAACTAACCCCTCCAAGGAGAGAATACCTACATGTCTAAGCTTCGCAAATCAAGCTTGCTCCTCACCTTCATTCTGCTGCTGGTCAGCGTCGTCACCGCTTGCGGCAGCAAAAACAACAATGCATCGTCGGGTGCATCCCCGTCCGCGAGCGAGAGCGCGTCGGCTTCCGCCAGCGCGAGCCCAACAGCATCATCATCCGCACCCGCATCGTCCGACGCCGGCGCGACGACGAAAAAGGTCACTGACGGCATGGGCCGCGAGATCGAAGTGCCCGTGAAGGCGCAGCGCGTCGTCGCGCTCAACAACTTCGGCGATCTGCTGGCGCTGGGCGTCAAGCCGGTCGGCACGATCAACTACTACCTCGACAAGTACAAGGACGAGCCGGAAGCCGTCGCCGGCATCGAGAGCGTAGGCGACCAGGAAGCCGACAACGAGAAGGTACTGGGCGCGACGCCCGACCTGATCATCGTGAGCAACTACTTCAAGCCCGAAGTCGTCGACGCGCTGCAGAAGATCGCCCCGACGTATGCGACGACGTTCGGCAAGACGCCGTACGAGCAGCTTGACGATCTGGCCGCGCTCCTAAACGTCGAAGACCAGAAGCAGGCGTTCCTGGACAGCTTTAAGGCCGATGCGGCGGACGCCAAGGAGAAGCTGAAGGGCAAGATCGGCGAAGGCGAGAAGGTCGGCATTCTCCAATTCTGGAGCAAGAAGATCTACGAGCACCCGACCAAGGTGTTCACGCCGCTCTATGAGGATATCGGCTTCCTGCCGACAGAGCACGTCAAGACGCTTACCGCTACGACCGAGGTTACGCAAGAGGCCGTGCCGGCGAATGTGGCCGACGCCGACCGCCTGTTCATCATGGTTGACGGCCAAACCGATATCGACACCTACAATTCCCTGAAGGAATCGGCTTGGAAGAACATCCCGGCGGTTCAGAAAAACCAGGTGTACCTGGTCAACAGCGGCCACTGGAACGACTTCAGCGCCGCGGCGCTGCAATGGCAGCTGCGCGATGTCGTCAAGCTGTTAAGCAAATAATGCGTAGCAAGGAGCTGGCAGCATCTGCTGTCCGCTCCTTTTCTTTTTCGGAATAATGAAGCTTCGATCGCGCAAGCTAGCATCATCCGATAAAAAGGCGGTGCAAGGCATGTCCAGAAGAAGATCGAGGCGGCTCGCCGTTCCCGGCGCCGAGCAGGGAGTTAATGCGTTCAAGGCGGAGGTTATGCGCAAGGAAGGCTATACGGTAGATCCGGCGCATCCCGACGACGTAAAATACGAAGTCGCCAAGTCGCTTGGCGTGCCGTTGACGCCGGGAGACAACGGGCACCTGACGACCGAGGACGCCGGCCATGTGGGCGGCAAGATCGGCGGCTCCATGGTGCGTGAGATGATTAGAATGGCGCAGGAAAAGCTGTCGCAAAGACAGCCCTGACCGGGCCGCCGTCCGCAAATAAACGAAGCCCGCCGGCGCGCGCAAGCGTTCCGGACGGGTTTTTGTTTTGCCGTGCTTTTCCTATGCTGGCCGCTTCGTGATACAATGAGAGAACAAATGTTCCGGCGGAAAAGGCGGTACGGCTTGGGGGACGGACGATATGCGGGGAACGGTCACGATCGCGGTCAGGCCGCTGGTCGAATACGCGCTGCGAAGCGGCGATCTGGCGAGCGGCTTCCGTCAGGCATCCGCGCTGGCCGACGGGGTCAAGGCGCACCAGCAGGTGCAGGAGGCTTACGGGGAGCAGGATCGCAAGGAGGTTCAGCTGCGCACCGAGGTCGAGCACGGGAATCTGTTGTTCGTCATCGAGGGTCGCTGCGACGGGTTGCTGGCGGGCGAAGACGGCAGCGTGACGATCGAGGAGATCAAGTCGACTGGCGGGGACCTGCCGGCTTCCGAGGCGGAGACGCCGGAGGTGCACTGGGCGCAGGCTTATTGCTATGCCTACATGCACGCCAAAGCGGAGGGCATCGAACGGATCCGGGTGAGAATGACCTACGTGGAGACGCGGGGGAACGGAGGAGCCAGGAGGTCGTTCGAGCGGACGGCCGACTACGCGGAGCTGGAGCGGCGCGTCATGGACTGCGTCGAGCGCTATGCGCCGTTCGCGGAACTTCAGCTGCGGCATCGCGCAGCCCGGGACGAGAGCATCGCCGGCCTCGCCTTCCCGTATCCGGCGTACCGCGCGGGCCAGCGCAAGCTGGCGGGCGCGGTGTACCGGAGCATCGAGGCGGGCCACCAGCTGTTCGCGCGCGCGCCGACCGGCATCGGCAAGACGATGTCGACGCTGTATCCCGCCGTGAAGTCGATCGGCGAAGGGAAGCTGGCGCGGCTGTTCTACCTGACGGCGCGCACGACGACGCGGGCTTCGGCCGAGGACGCGCTGCGTCGCATGGAGGACGGCGGGCTGCGGCTGCACGCGGTGACGATCACGGCCAAGGACAAGCTTTGCGCAGCCGCGGCAGCGCAGTCCGGCGGCCCGGGATGTGCGGGAGGCGTTTGCATGTACGCGGAGGGCTTTTACGACCGCATCAACAGCGCCGTGCTCGACCTGCTATCGCACGAGACGCTGATGGGCAAGGACGAGCTGCTTCGTTATGCCGGCAAGCACCGCGTATGTCCGTTTGAGATGTCGCTCGAGGTCGCTTACATCGCGGATGCCGTCATTTGCGACTACAATTACATATTCGATCCGCGCATCTCGCTGAAGCGCGTCGCGGCGGAGTGGAAGGCCGCCTGCGCGCTGCTCGTCGATGAAGCGCACAACCTGCCGGACCGGGCTAGGGAGATGTACTCGGCGGAGCTGTTCAAGCGGGACTTTCTGAACCTGGTCCGCGCCTTCAAGGGTAAAGACGCCGCCGTGCACACGGCCGCCAAGGCGGTCGACGCCGCGCTGCTCGCCGTGCGCAAGCGGGAGGAGGGGCAGGACGCGTTTGTGCTGTCCGAAGGGGTGCCCGAGGCGTTGTCCGAAGCGGTCGAGGCGTTCGCGGCAGCGGCAGAGGGCGCGCTTGCGATGGCGGAGCGAGGCGGGGGCTTTGAAGAAGGCGGGCGAGCGGCCGAGCGCGACGTCTTGCCGATCGAATGGAAGGATGAGTCCTCGCCTCATGGTGGCGGCGGTCAGAATACGTCTAGCGCCGGACCCGCTGCGTCCAATGAAGGTGCCGAGGTGCCGGCCAACCCGAACGAGCTGCTGCTCGAGGCTTATTTCGCGGCGCTCAATTGGATGCGGACCGTCAAGCTGTTCGACCCGGAGCGCCATATCGTATATGCCGAGCGTCAACGCACGGACGTGAGGATCAAGATTTTCTGCATGGACCCGTCTCGCCTGCTGCGACAGATGCGCAAGGGCTACCGCTCGCAAATCTGCTTTTCCGCGACGCTGTTCCCGCTGAGCTACTATATGGAGCTGCTGGGCGCCGAGGAGACCGACTATTCCGTGTCGGTGCCTTCCCCCTTCCGCGCCGAACAATGGGAGACGAAGATCGTTCCGTTGTCCACGCGGTATGCGGACCGGGAGACGAGCCGCGAGCGAATCGCCGCCGCCATGGTGGCGCTGGCAAGCGGGCGTCCCGGGCGTTATTTGTTCTTTTTCCCGTCGTATGCGTATATGAACGCGGTGTACGAAGCTTTCATAGAGCAGGGGGGAGAGGCCTTGCGCACCCTCCTGCAGCGGCCGGAGATGACCGAGGAAGAGCGGGCCGGCTATCTGTCCGCGTTCGAGGCGGACGGCGGCGAGGCGCTCGTCGGCTTCGCGGTGCTGGGCGGCGTCTTCTCGGAGGGCATCGATCTGGCAGGCGACAGGCTGCAGGGCGTCGTCATCGTCGGCGTGGGCATGCCGCAGCCGAGCTTCGAGCGGGACCTGATGCGGTCGCATTACGACGCCGCCGGATTGTCCGGATTCGACTATGCCTACGTGTATCCCGGGATGAACAAGGTGCTCCAGGCGGGCGGGCGGCTCATCCGGACCGAGACGGACAGCGGCGTGCTGGTGCTGATCGACGACCGCTACAGACGCGCGCCTTACCGGCAGTTGCTGCCCGAGGAGTGGGGGGCGGACGGCCGCGACGGACGATAAAAATCCGCAGCGGAGCGCGGGCGCGCAGGTCTGCGGATCCATATTTTTAGAGATTGATATGGCCCGCCTTCATCGGACCTTCCTTGCCGGCATGATAGACGTCGAGACCCCCGTCGGGGCTTTCGAGCACCGCGTACGGGCAGCAATCGTACAGGATCAGGCCGCGCAGCGTGCCTTTGACTGCGTAGGATTCATGATAGCCTTTTTTCAGATCGTCGAAGTCGTTGGCCGTATATACGTGTACGGTGTCTCCGACCTGCTCGGCGTAATTGTGGTTCGTCCGGTTGGCCGCCTTCTTCATCGGCTTGAAGGAGATATGGCCGCTCATGTATTCCTCGGTCGTGTTCTTTTCCTTGCCTTTGGCGAACTCGGGCCACAGGTCGCTGAACACCGTCAAGCCAGCCTTGTCATTGTAGACGAGGATCAACGGGATCGTCGCCGGACCGTACGGCAGCGTGAACAGGTCGATCAGCTTGCCGTCGTGGAATTTGCCGTTCGTCTGGAACAGCTGCTTCTCGCTGTCGTGCACGAACACGCGGTTGCCGACCTGCAGGGCGGCGAACCCCTTTTCGCTGTCGGTTTTGACGACCGTGCTGGCCGCCTGGGCCGCGCCGGGCGCGATGAGCGCGACGGCCAGCGCCGCCGCCGTGGTCAGGCGCAGCGCGTTTTTGTTCAACTTCATGATTCGATCTCTCCTTCGTTCGTTCCGTTTCGAACGCCGCGCGAGCGGGCTCGACTATGGCATATTGTGGCACGGAGGCGCAGTAATTGGTAAGTTACCGCAGTCATGTGAAATGTAATGCGGATAAATGACGCGGAGCTGCGAGCAGCGGCGATCCAAGGGAGGCTGGAGGGGGCGTGCGGAAGAGCGCGGCTTGGCGGAGGCTTGGCTGCGGCCGAGCCAAACGTTGGGAAATCAAGTATAATGGACCTAACACTACGAACGAGATACGGAGCTGACAGCGTTGAGCAAGCCGACGACGACACCGGAGGGCCAGGCGGCATCCGCGGAATTGAAGCAATGCGTGAGCTGCTTCGAGCTCAAACCGATATCGGAGTTCCGCCGCAGATCGGGTAGGCGGGCGGGGGCGAATGCGCGCAGGGGCATCTGCAAGCAATGCAGGGCGTCTCTGCCCGCGGCGGCATCTGACGCGGATCGCGCGTCAGGCGAGACGGTCGCCCAGGCCGCGGCGTCCGAGGTTGCCGTGCCGGCCAGCGGCTTCGCCGAGGGCCCGGCGCCTGGCGGCAAGCGCGGCCGGCGGCGGCGCGGATTGCCTGCAGCGGCGCCCGAGGCGGCGCACGACGAAGCGGCTGCGCTCGGGGTCGCGCCC
>NZ_JAGXJW010000130.1 GCF_019091135.1 Cohnella sp. GbtcB17
TGAGTGAATCCTGGTTCCTATTGTTTTGTCAACGAAACTAAAAATAACATCTATCGAGATGAATTGCAACTCTTTTTTTAAGCAAAATATCCCGCATCATTAACGGCGCGCGCATGCAGCGGCAATAAAAAACCCGCCTCAGGGAGGGCAGGTTCGTCAAGCGATCCGTATTGGAAAATTATGCTTCAAGTGCGAACAGCAATCGACTGTGATGCCTGAGCCGCTCGTCGATCTCCGCGATGCGGACGGCGTCCGTAAGCGTATTGCGCAGATCGAGCAATTCGTTGACGGCGCCTCGAACGATCGCGATCTCTTCCTCGACCGCGCAGAGCTTGTAACGGGACTCTATCGCCGACAATGCGCTCTCGTGCTCGAAAACGGTGCGGATGGCGTCGCCCTTGCATTCGACGATGCGTACGACCTTGCCGCCTAAGTAATGATAAACCATCGTAAAGCCGGGATAAATACGGTTGACGACGGCATCCCCCTTGAACGAGGACACCATCTTGCGCAGCGCGTCGGTAAGACCGGGCTGGACGACTCTGCAGGATAAGGAACAACGGTAACGGCCGCCGCGACGCTCGAACGTCAAGCGGATCGACTCGCCGCCAGCTTCGTCTTCCAGAACCATTTCTTGGTTGCCGTTATCCAGCACGAAAATCTGCTGGCGCAGCTGCTGCGTTCCGCACAGGGAGGTTAAGCTTCGCATCTCGGCTTCTGTCAATGTCAGACTGGCGTTTACATACTCTGTGGCTACCCGCTTAGCCATAAAAATCTCCTCAATTCCATTTTGTTCACGAAGGTGATGATTCCTTGCCTTTTTAATTATACGACACTCGGCACGATCTTATCTTCTCAACAAAACCCGATTTAGCCGAAAAAAGCCGTAAAAATCGATTCCTCCCGGCATTGAACCGCACATTTAACCGTTATCCTCGGTTTCCTGCCGTTCATGCTGCGATTCAGAAGGGGAAGCAACGGGAATATCAGCGGCGTGGGCGATAATGCGCCATAACTCATCTCTACCCTCTCCGGTCTCCGATGAAAACAAAACGAGCGGCGCGCCCTTCGGCATGCCCAGCGTCTCCCGCATAATCCGGCCATGCTTCGCGACCTGATTGCGTGAGAGCTTGTCGGCTTTGGTGCCGACGACGCAAAGCGGAATGCCGTAATGGGACAGCCACTCGTACATGGAAATGTCGAGCGCGGTCGGCGGATGCCGCAGATCTATCAGCTGGATCACGAGTCTGAGCTCCTCGCGCTGCCGCAAATAGTTTTCGATCATCCGGCCCCAAGCCTCGCGTTCGGACTTGGACACTTTTGCGTAGCCGTAGCCTGGCACGTCCACAAAATACATTTCATCGTTAATCTTGTAGTAGTTCAATTGCTGCGTCTTGCCGGGCTGCGAGCTGGTGCGGGCCAGATTGCGCCGCAGCAGCATGCGGTTGATCAGCGAAGACTTGCCGACGTTGGAACGGCCTGCCAGAGCGATCTCCGGCAAGCCGTCAACGGGATATTGCTTGGGTCCTACTGCGCTGATAATAAATTCGCTGGACTTGATCTTCATAAAAAGCGGTACACTCCCGTCAATGCGTCCCCATCGGGGGAAGCTCTTCCCTGTCGCCCTCGGGCGGCATCGCTACTTCGGCCGTGATCGGCTCATCCCCGCTGGGCAGGTCGCTCAGCTTGGTCGCCATCGCGTGCTCGAGCACTTCGTCCATATGCGCCACCGGAATAAACGTCATCTCGCTGCGCACGCTGTCCGGAATGTCGCGCAGGTCGCGCTCGTTGTCCTTGGGCAGCAGCACCGTCTTGATGCCGGCCCGGTGGGCGGCGAGCGACTTTTCCTTCAGTCCGCCGATCGGCAGCACGCGTCCGCGGAGCGTGATCTCGCCCGTCATGGCAACCTCGCGGTTGACCGGCCGGTTCGTAAGCGCCGAGATCAGCGCCGTAGCGATGGTGATGCCTGCGGAAGGTCCGTCCTTCGGAATGGCGCCTTCGGGAATATGAATGTGAATATCGTTTTTCTCGTGGAACTGCGGATCGATGCCGAGGGCGATCGACCGGCTGCGCGTGTAGCTGAATGCAGCTTGCGCGGATTCCTTCATGACGTCGCCAAGCTTGCCGGTCAGCGTCAGCTTGCCCGAGCCCGGCATCACCGTCACCTCGATGACGAGCGTGTCTCCGCCCACTTCCGTCCAGGCGAGACCCGTGACGGCGCCGATCTGATCCTCCAGCTCCGCCATGCCGTACCGGAATTTGGACGGGCCGAGAAACTCCTTGAGCTTCGCGGCGTCTACCACGACGGACTTGACCTCTGCATCGCCGACGATGATCTTCGCCGCCTTGCGGCAGATTGCCGCAAGCTGCTGCTCCAGGTTGCGCACGCCCGATTCGCGCGTGTAGCCGCGCACGAGCTGCATCAGCACTTCCTCGTCGATGACAAGCTGCTCCTCCTCGAGGCCGTGGTCGCGCTTCTGCTTCGGCAGCAGGTGATGCTTGGCGATCTCGAGCTTCTCGAGCTCGGTATAGCCCGGGATATAGAGAACCTCCATCCGGTCCAGCAGCGGGCGCGGGATCTGATGGGCGACGTTGGCCGTCGTCACGAACATGACGTTGGACAGGTCGAACGGCGTCTCGATATAGTGGTCGCT
>NZ_JAGXJW010000131.1 GCF_019091135.1 Cohnella sp. GbtcB17
GGCGTGAACTCCGGCCTGTGCTTGCCGCGGATCAGCGATGCCGCTTCGGTAGCCAGACGACCCAGCGTCTTGCCTTCAGCGTCGATGACATGCCACTTGCGTTCAACTTCGTTCGTCTTCGCCATGTACGTTGTGCGCATGTTACTTCCTCCTTCAATCCTGCTCTTATCCGTGATCGGCCTGTAGGCCTCATCGATTGCGTATCGGTTGGGAAAAACGAGTGTTGCCGTATGGTCCGCTTCTGCGTCTCCATCTTCGGGAAGGAGAATGCGCGGCGCACGACCGTGCCGCTTCGCGTATTCTTCATCGGGGCCGTGGGAAGCCATGAAGAACACACAATGACTATTGTACATGATATCCCTGGGCGCCGCAATACTAAATCAAGCAATTTAACGCATTAATTATACGGCGGCTTCCAGTTCAATCCCCACTCCGGTCCATACGCGACGCTGCACATCGTCAATCCGTGCGGGACGGCCGTAGGACCGCTCTTTGCCCGGTCTTTGGCTGCGAGAATGTCGGCGATCTCTTCCGGTTTCCGCTTGCCTTCCCCGACCTGCAGGATCGTTCCGACGATGATGCGCACCATATTGTATAAAAACCCGTTTCCCGTAACGGTAATATGCGCGATTCCTCTGCCGGGTTGCTCGCTGCCCGCCGAATCCGTGTCTACGCGCAACGAAACCTCGTACAGCGTGCGGACATGATGCGGCTTGGTAGAGAGCGGCGAAGTGAAGGACGTAAAGTCGTGCTCGCCAATCAAATGCTTCAGCCCCTCCCTCATCGCGGCGAAGTTCAAAGGCGCCGGATGATGGAAGACGCGATGCCTGGCGAATACGTCCGGAAAACGGTAGGAATTGATCGAGTAGCGGTAGGTTTTGCCTACGGCGCAGCGCCTCGCGTGAAATTCGGCGGAGACTTCGACGGCCGCATGCACGACGATATCGTTCGGCAGCCGCGTATTGAGTGCGACGGCCCAGCGCTCCGCCGGGATGCTGGACGCCGTCGGGAAGTTCGCGACCTGTCCGAGCGCATGCACGCCGGCATCGGTACGGCCGGAGCCCGTCAGCTTGACGCGCTCGCCCGAGAGCATATGGATGGCCTCTTCAATCTTGTCCTGCACCGTATTGCCGCCGGGCTGACTCTGAAAACCGTAGTAAGCCGTGCCGTCGTAGCTGATGAGCAGCGCGATGTTGCGCATGCGCATTCCTCCTTGTGGCACAAAAAAAGGATGTGCCGAAAGGGTAGCATTCGGTCCATCCTTTTTTGAATTCAAAGCTCCGACCGCCGAAGGCGGCCCAGGCTTGGAATTCCTCCGCGTGAACGGACGCGCGCCTCCCGAAGGAGGGCGAAGCCGTTAACGTCCGCGCAACGGCTTCTCGTCTGGGAAGAGGTCGAAACCGATGCGCATGATCCGCGGAATTAAGCGCGGTCGACGAGCTCGAGATACACCATAGGAGCGGAGTCGCCCCGGCGAGGTCCGAGCTTCAGGATGCGCGTGTAGCCGCCTGCGCGCTCCGCGTAACGCGGCGCGAGATCGGAGAACAGCTTTTGGATCGCGTCCTGTTCGCCGTTCAGCGTCTCGCGACGCACGAATGCCGCCACTTGACGACGCGCATGCAGATCGCCGCGCTTAGCCAGCGTGATCAGCTTCTCGGCGATGGAGCGAACTTCTTTTGCTTTCGCTTCCGTCGTTTGGATACGTTCGTAGAGGAACAGGTCGGTGACCAGGTCACGGAAGAGCGCCTTCCGCGAGCTCGAATCACGACTCAGTTTCTGGTATGCCATCTGTTATTCCCTCCTTGTCGCTTGATGCGGTCTTATCCGGTCTTCTATTCTTCGAAGCGAAGACCGAGACCGAGTTCTTCGAGCTTCTCCTGCACTTCCTCCAAAGACTTGCGGCCCAGGTTGCGGACCTTCATCATGTCTTCTTCGGTCTTGGTGATGAGCTCTTGAACCGTGTTGATACCGGCGCGCTTCAGGCAGTTGTAGGAGCGAACGGAGAGATCGAGCTCTTCGATGGTCATCTCGAGCACTTTCTCCTTCTTGTCCTCTTCCTTCTCCTTCATCGTCTCGGTATCCTTGGCTTCGTCCGTGAGGCCGACGAACAGCGACAAGTGATCCGTCAGGATCTTGGCGCCCAGACTGACCGCTTCTTCGGGCCGGATGCTGCCGTCGGTCCATACTTCAAGCGTGAGCTTGTCGTAGTTGGTGACTTGACCGACGCGGGTATTCTCGACCTTATAGTTAACGCGGGTAATCGGC
>NZ_JAGXJW010000132.1 GCF_019091135.1 Cohnella sp. GbtcB17
TGCACCTTCACGACATTATTCAAGCCGGCGGCAATGCCGCGGTTGCCGTTCGTATTGAAAGGATAGAAGTTGATCGAAACCTTGGCGTAGCAACCGGAGTAGACCTCCGTCGAATCCGTGATCTCTTCGAACTTCGTCTTGCCGTCTGCACCGCGGCCGATCGGCTTGGCGATGCCCGGCTTGTTCTTCGACGATGCGTTCAAGAAGTAATGGCCAGCGTAGGCTTCATCGTCCGGGCGCTCCTCGTCGCCGTCACGCAGCGGCTTCTTCAGGTTAGCCGGGATCTTGCCACCCCACTGCGCCTTACCCTGCTCAGCGGCCGCGTCGATCGCCGCCTTGATTTTGCGCAGCGTCTCCTTGTCCGATTTCGGGATGAGGATGGCCGTGCCGTATTTTTCGTCGCTGCCGTTGATGGACTGCGGCTCGAAAATGTTCGTATACGAGAGACGAACCTTACCGGTGATTACTTTTGTGCTTTGATTGTCGTTTGCCATGATGTGATTGCTCCCTTGTTGGTTGGATTAGAATTCTTCGTTCGCAAAATCTTCGTCCAGGCTGTTCAGCTCCGGCCGCTTGTCCGTTTCCGGCACGAGCACCGGCTTGCCTGACGGCTTGATGATCAGTTCGCCGATCAGCGTGGCGAGCTCCTTCTTGCCGATCGCCTTCTCCAAGTCCCCGATGCCAAGCAGCTCCTGCGGCTTCAGGTACTTGTCCGCCGGCAGCTCCGCGCCTTCGAGCGCCGCCCGCGCCGCCGCCTTGTCCGTAATAGCCCGATTGCTCCGGCCCTCGACGAGCTTCCACGACGGGATGCGCTTGCCGCTCTTTGCCTGTTCGAACGCGAAGTCCTCGACGTCCTTGGCCCACGCCTTGAGCTGCTCGGCGACGTACAGGATCGATCCGATCTCGTCGAGCGACAACGTCGTCGGGTCCTTGAACTCGTAGCCCAGTGCGGCCATGTTGGCCTCGGCACGCGCCCGGCAATTTCCCTTGATCTTGCACCACCGGCAGTGGTCGCCGGACTTGAACTCGCCGTTGCCGTCGAAGGCCAACGCGGCCGCCGGCTTGACTACCGTCTCAGCCCAATGCAGCAGCTCGTCAATCAGCAAGGCGTCCGTCGTGACGCTGTCGAGCCGCGGCTGGACGATGGTCCCGTGTACCTCGCGGATATCGTACAGGTAGTTGTAGCCGGACCAGGCGCCAAGGCCGTACAGCCGGATCTGCGGATTGCCGATCGCGCTGACCGGTTGCCCCTTGCCGTACTTGAGGTCGATTACGTCCATGATGCTGTCCGCGATGATGAGAATGTCGCCGGTACCGTAGCCCTCCGGCACCCACTCCGAAAAGTCCAAGCGCTCCTCGAAGAGGATGACGGCGTCGGGGCTGCGCGCCTTGGCGGCCATAAAGCGCTCCTCGACTACCTCGGAATAATAGCTGACGGCGTCCTCCATTTCGGTGCCGTAATACGGACTGCTGGCCTTGAAGTCGGCGATTGCCTTGTCCAGCCGCGCGCGCTCTGCCCGGTTGCACGGTGTCAGCCGGCGCCGCAGGATTAGCTCGGAATACTCATGCGCCGCTGTGCCTTCGTTCGCGTACTCGCTCCGCTTGTCCGGCACGCTCTCCTGCGCCCGGGCAGACGGCGGGCAGTTAATCCACTGACTCGCCTTTGACGCGCCCAGCAGGGCGTGAGCGCGTTCAGCGTGTGCAGGCGCCGACATTAGAGCTGCTCCAGCTCGGCCTTAAACGCAATCCGCTTGTTCGCCGGCACGGCCGTGATGTTCGGCACGCCGTACTTGTCCAGCAGCGCCTTGATCGCCTTCTTGGCGTCCGGCCCCTTCGCTCCGACAGTGGATGCCAGTGCGCGCAGCTCGACGTCGGATGGCACCGGCGTGTCGGCAGCGGCGTCTCCGCCGCCCAGGCCGTCAATGTCTTCGTCGGAGATATCGATTTTCTCGCCTATTTCAGCCTCTTGGGTATCTGCGGGCTGCGCTTCTTCTTTCGGCTGCTCCGTCTTGGTGCGAGTCGTGCGCGGTGCGCGCTCCGTCTTCGGCATTTCGGCGGTAGGGGCAGCCACAACG
Organism: Cohnella sp. GbtcB17; assembly: GCF_019091135.1. Lineage (GTDB taxonomy): Bacteria > Bacillota > Bacilli > Paenibacillales > Paenibacillaceae > Cohnella. The sequence goes on from NZ_JAGXJW010000132.1 coordinate 2,076, forward strand.
GGCTTGGCCGCAAAGCCTCCGGACAGACTGGAGAGCTCGGTCAGTGCTTCTGCGGCGTCTACGCCGGTGATGATGATTTGTACGCTCATGGATGATAGCCTCCGATGTATGTTAGTCGTAGCAGTGGCTACGTTGAAGCTGCTG
>NZ_JAGXJW010000133.1 GCF_019091135.1 Cohnella sp. GbtcB17
CCCATGAGCGGGATCAACACGCGGGGGAGGAACGGGAATGTGACGAGCATGGTCGCCAGGATGATCCCCGGCGTCGCGAACACAATCTTGAAGTCATGGTCCATCAGCCAAGGGCCGATCAACCCCTGCGCGCCGAAGAGCAGGATGTAAACCAGGCCCGAGATGACCGGCGAGACGGCAAACGGCAGATCGATGTGCGTGATCAGCAGGTTTTTGCCGCGAAACGTAAACTTCGTGATCGCCCACGCCGCCGCAGCGCCGAACAATGTGTTGAGCGGCACGGCGACCAACGCGACGGTCAGCGTCAGACGAAGCGCCGAGATGGCGTCCGGATCGGAGATTGCTTCCGCGTAGGTATCCCATCCTTTTTTGAACGCCTGGACGATGACCGTGAGCATCGGCAGCACGACGACGAGTCCGACGAAAAGGAGCGCGATCGCGATGAGCGTGATGCGAACGCCGCGCGATTCGTTCAAATGCTTGGGACGGACGTCGGCATGCTGCGCGGTTTGGGCTACGACTGCGGTCGGTACGGTTCCTGACATCGCGCTGCCCCCCTTAACTCGTCCGCAAACGGCGGTTGGTCCACCGCTGCAGCGTATTGATGAGCAGCAGGAGCGCGAACGAGATGATCAGCAGCACGAGCGCGATCGCCGTCGCCTGGCTGTATTCGTATTGCTCGAGCTTCGTAATAATGAGCAGCGGCGTGATCTCGGTCTTCATCGGCATGTTGCCGGAAATGAAGACGACAGAGCCGTACTCCCCGATCCCCCGCGAGAAGGCGAGGGCGAAGCCCGTGATCAGCGGCGGGATCAGCTCGGGCAGCAGCACCTTGCGGAACGTCCGCCAGCGGTGCGCGCCAAGGAGCGCGGCCGCTTCCTCCATATCGTTTTCCAGCTCATGAAGCACCGGCTGCACGGTTCGCACGACAAACGGCAAACCGATAAAGACGAGCGCGACCGTAATCCCGAGCGGCGTATACGCCACCTTGATGCCGAGCGGGTCCAGCAGCGAGCCGATCCAGCCGTTCGGCGCGTAGATCGACGTGAGCGCGATGCCCGCCACCGCCGTCGGCAGCGCGAAGGGCATGTCGATCAGGCCGTCGACGATCTTTTTGCCCGGGAAACGGTAGCGTACGAGCACCCAGGCAACGAGGAGACCGAACACGACGTTGACCAGCGCGGCGAACAGGGAGGTCAGCAAGCTGACCCGGTACGAAGCGAGCACGCGCTCGCTCGTCACGGTGTGCCAGAACTGCGGAAGCGTGAGACCCGCGGTCTTCACGATCAGCGCCGCCAGCGGGATAAGCACGATAAGGCTCAAATACAGAATGGAGTAACCCAATGTGATTCGAAATCCGGGCAATACGCGTTTGGCTTTGACCTGGGAGGTCATGTCGATCGTCCTTCCTCGCTGTCGGGTTAGGATAGATTAACCTTTGGTATACACTTCGTCGAAGGTGCCTCCGTCCGCAAAGTGTTTCTTCTGCGCTTCGGTCCAGCCGCCGAAATCCTTGTCGATCGTAAGCAGATTAAGCGCAGGGAATTGATCCTTGTACTTGTCGGCGACCTCCTGCAGGCGAGGACGGTAGAAGTTCTGCGCGGCGATCTCTTGGCCTTCCGGCGTGTACAGGTACTTCAGATAAGCTTCGGCGACTTCGCGGGTGCCGCGCTTGTCGGCATTCTTGTCGACGATGGCGACCGGCGGTTCGGCCAGGATGCTGAGCGACGGCGTGACGATCTCGAACTCGTCGCCGTATTCCTTTTTGGCCAGATACGCTTCGTTCTCCCAAGCGAGCAGCACGTCGCCGATCTTGCGCTCGACGAACGTCGTCGTGGAGCCGCGGGCGCCGGTATCGAGCACAGGCACGTTAGCGAACAGCTTTTTCAGAAAATCCTTGGTCTTCGCTTCGTCGTTGCCGTCCTGCTGCTGCGCGTAGCCCCAAGCTGCGAGGTAGTTCCAGCGCGCGCCGCCCGACGTCTTCGGATTCGGCGTGAT
>NZ_JAGXJW010000134.1 GCF_019091135.1 Cohnella sp. GbtcB17
TGGTTGCGGGGGCAGGATTTGAACCTGCGGCCTTCGGGTTATGAGCCCGACGAGCTACCGGGCTGCTCCACCCCGCGACGGTAAAACGCAACCTATGACCATGAACGTGGTCAGGTTCTCTATAATACAGCAGTTTGAGCCAATATGCAAGCACCGAAGGAACAATCCACTATAGACGCGAACGAAGAAGCCCGGCTGCACGCCCATGCAGAAGGGCCCTCGTTCGCTCCTTATTCGGCCTGAACGCTCGCTCGAACCCGGACCAGCGGCAGGAACAGCTCGTCCACGATCTGGACGACGACATCCTCGGATACCGCCCCATGGGTGGTCAGCATCTCGTACCGCAGCAGGTCGACCGGAAGCGAGACGATGCGATCCGGCAATTGACCCGGCCGAAGCTCGCCGCGCTTCTCGGCGTTGCCGACGATCGCCTGCATGGCGGCAAAGAGCGCGTCCTCGGATCTTGGCGGCAGGGGCCTGGACATCGGATGCTCCTTGCCCGGATATTCGCTCATCAGCCCATGGATAGTCTCGGGACCGATCGCTTGCAACGGCTTGAAGATGCCTTGCAGGAAGGTCAGCACGTCCGTCCGCAGATCGCCGGTATCCGCGGCTTCGATGGAAGGCTTGGGGGCGAATTTGATAAGCGCGGCGATAACCAGCTGCGCTTTATTCGGCCATCTTCGATAGACTGCCGTCTTGTTCGTCTGCGCCCGCACGGCGACCGCCTCCATCGTCAGGCGGTTGTAGCCGGTCGCCTCCAGCTCGTCCCAGGCCGCCTGCAGAATCGCGTTTTCAAGCACGTCGCCTCTCCGGCGCGTCCCGGCGCCATTGTTTGGGGCCTGCTCCTTTTTCGATTCAGCCATCGCTCTATCCTCTCGACGATCTTTGAAGTGTGAAAATCCGCTCTTTAAATTATTATATTGCATTTCCTGCCGCAATAGCATATCTTGTTCATATAAGGTACGGTACGTACCGTACCTTAAATTTTAGCAAGAGGTGACGCTAATGGCAAGCGTGCAAGCGGCGGAAGCGAGAGCTGCCAAACCGCCCAAAGAAAAAATAGACGCCGGCGTTTTGAGGATTGCGCTGATCCTCGTCTTCGGCGCCGTCGCGTCCCAGCTGGACTCGACCATGATCAACGTAGCCATCGACAAGCTGGCATCCGACCTGCACAGCACGGTGTCCGCGATCCAGTGGGTCGTCACAGGGTATGTGCTTACGATGGGGCTGGCGGTACCGACCTCGGGATGGGCGATCCAGCGCTACGGCGGGAAAAGGGTGTACATATTCTCGCTCTTTATTTTTCTCGTCTCGTCCGTTTTATGCGGGCTGGCATGGAATACCGGAAGCCTGATCGGCTTCCGGCTGCTGCAGGGCGTGGGTGCGGGCCTTCTCATCCCCACGATGCAAAATGTGCTCGTGCAATCGTCCGGCGGTCGCAATCTCGGCAGACTCATCGCGATCATCAGCATTCCCGCGTTGATCGGCCCCATCCTCGGTCCCGTCATCGGCGGTCTGCTCATTCAAAACCTCGATTGGCGCTGGATTTTTTACGTGAACATCCCGATCATGCTCGTCGCGATCTGGCTAAGCTGGCGTTACATTCCGACCGACGAGCGGGCGCACGACAAGCCGAAGCTCGATATTGCCGGGCTGATGCTGTTGTCTCCGGCTTTTGCCGCTCTGATCTACGGCATATCCGAGGCCAGCACGGAGGGCGGACTCGGCAGCCTGAAGGCCTCGCTTCCGCTGGCTGGAGGGATCGTCCTGACGGCGGCTTATATCGGTTACGCACTGCGCACGCGGCAATCGCCGCTGCTCGATCTGCGGCTGTGCCGGTCCCGCCATTTTCTCGGTTCGAACGTAACGCTGTTTCTGACGGGGATGGTGATGGACGGAGCGATGCTG
>NZ_JAGXJW010000135.1 GCF_019091135.1 Cohnella sp. GbtcB17
GAGGTGACAAGAACCATGAACAAGCCCGCAAAATGGCTTAGGCTCGACGGTCGCATGCAGCGTCTGCTCGACGCGAACGAGGCGATCGTGCATAACTCGACGGACAAGCTGCCGCTGCAGCTCGCAGGCGGCGAGCTGGGGCACCGGATCGCGGTTCCTGTGCGATGAGCTGGCTGGTCGGTGCGGTCGTGGCGTGCTTCGTCGCAGCCCCGGTCGGATACGTCATCGGCTGGTGGGCGACCAAGATCCGCGTCGAGGATGCAGAAGCCGCTGCAAAACTGTTACGTGCGCAGAAAACGGAGCTATTGAAGGACAACGCCATCTTAGCCGCCGAGAACGCACTGCTGCGGAAGAAGGCAGGCGAGAAGCGATGAACGACATCAATCCGGAACTATATTTGCACATCGTCAAGCCGATCGCCGGCAAGCTCAACAGACGCACGTCCACGGTCGTCCGGTTCGACGACATGGTCGGCATCGGTAATGTCGCATTGGTAAGGGCCGCAAAAGTTTTCGACCCGGCAAAGGATGTGCCATTTGAGAAGTTCGCGGCGGTATGGATTGCAGGCGCAATTCGGAATTACATCCGTGATCATGGCGGCCCGGGAGTGAAGCCGCCAAGGACGTCCAGGGACCGCTGGAACCATATCTTGCATTTAGGCATCCAGGACAAGCCCGACGCCGAGATCGCGTCAGAGCTAGGCTGTGAAGTCGCACTGGTGGCAAAGGCAAGGGCAGACGCTCATGTGCGGTATCTGTCGCTCGATCTGGAAGTTGACGGCGAGCCAGTAACCGAGGTCGCAGATCATGCGGATTGGACAAGCATCGACGTCGGAATGTTCCTTGATACGCTCAATCCCCAGGAGCGTGAAGTGCTCGAGCTGCGGATGGCCGATGTCTCGCAGGCGGAGATCGCCAGGCGGTGCGGCGTCAGTCAGATGCATATCAGTCGAACCCTTCGCCGGATTGGCGCCAAGTACCTGAAAAAAGAAAGATTCGGATAGATGGGTATCGGTATCCCTCGTAACGTTGAGAATTTCCTTAAAGGAGGTGAGAGACATGGAGGGAGCGACGAACTGCTTAAGGTGCAATCGTCCGTTGAAGTCTGAGAAAAGCCGGAAAGTCGGCTACGGACCAGTGTGCGCGGCCAGGGCAACAGCGGAGAGGGAAGAAGCTGAAAAGTTGGAAGCCGCGGAAACGAAGCCCGCAAAATGAAAGAAGCCCTGTGCTCGGCTCCACCCGAGAACAAGGCCCGCAAGACAAATATAGTTGCGGCCAGTATACCACAACTGGCCGGAAAACGGGAGGACTTATTTTGCATAATGCTATGCGAACACTCCAACGCCGTCTGCACCTGTCCCTCGTCACGATCGCGCTGCTCGAACCGGAGTGCAAGGTATGCGGGCAGCACGTCGACATCAAGCTGCTGCGACCGTTTCCCGGCGCGCCGGATATGCAGGCCTGTCCACGGTGCTGCAACGAGTACGGGGAGGTGCCGGCCGATGGAATCGTCCACTGATAAGCCGCGCGACCTCGACGCGGATCTCATGCTCTGTGCCGAGGCTTCGATTCTCACGATTCAAACCCAGGATGTGCTTGGTCGAATGGTCAAGTTTGCGGCCGACGCAATTAACGGATGGCCGTACGCCATCCGGCGCGCAAAGGCCGCAGAAGACGAAAACGACAAGCTCCGCGAAGAGAACGCCATGCTTCAGGAGCAAATGCAGCAGCTTCAACGTAGCCACTGCTACGACTAACATACATCGGAGGCTATCATCCATGAGCGTACAAATCATCATCA
>NZ_JAGXJW010000136.1 GCF_019091135.1 Cohnella sp. GbtcB17
GCTCACGGCATTCGCGTGAGCCGCGGCAACGTATCCGTTAATATCCATTTTCTCTTCCTCCACAACTAATTTGGGGTCAGCACCGATTGTTACGGTGCAATGGAATAAGTTTTCCGACTACCGCTTAAAAGAGTGAGAGATTAAGGGAAGCTGCCTATTCTATCAGTAGTAAGTCAATTAAGAGGAAAGGGGCGAACGCTATGAAAGACTTGAACTCCGCGTATATATTCGTAGGTCTGAATTGCCTGGAATGTGAAGCACTCATCCGTGCGGAAAATCTCCAGCGTGACCAAGTATGCAGCAGCGGCTGTCAAGCAGAGCACGACCACAAGAAGAAATGACCTTCTTGTCAAAGGAGAGGATGCCCACGAGGGCACCCTCCTTTTTACGTTAGTTCAGATAATCCTCGTCGTCTCCACCGATGTCGTCGTCAAAGTCTTCATCCGCAAAGTCGGACTGCACGCTCGCACGACCCGCCAACGCCTCCCCGTCCTGCACCTTCACGACATTATTCAAGCCGGCGGCAATGCCGCGGTTGCCGTTCGTATTGAAAGGATAGAAGTTGATCGACACCTTGGCGTAGCAGCCGGAGTACACTTCCGTCGAATCCGTGATCTCCTCGAACTTCGTCTTGCCGTCTGCGCCGCGGCCGATCGGCTTGGCGATGCCTGGCTTGTTCTTCGACGATGCGTTCAAGAAGTAATGGCCAGCGTAAGCTTCATCGTCCGGGCGCTCCTCGTCGCCGTCACGCAGCGGCTTCTTTAGGTTAGCCGGAATTTTGCCGCCCCATTGAGCCTTGCCCTGCTCCGCGGCCGCATCGATCGCCGCCTTGATCTTGCGCAGTGTCTCCTTGTCCGACTTCGGAATCAGGATCGCCGTGCTGTACTTCTCTTCGCTGCCGTTGATGGATTGCGGCTCGAAGATGTTCGTGTACGAGAGGCGGACCTTGCCGGTGATTACTTTCGTACTTTGGTTGTCGTTTGCCATGGTGTGATTGCTCCCTTATAGTTGATTTAATTTTGCGTATTGGCCGAATAGACGAACTGCTTCTCGATTGTAAGCTTCAGCAGCTTCGTGTTCGGTGTCGAACAATCCCAAATGGATTTCCTTTCGATCCAGCATGATTCTAGCCCGCCACTTCCCGTCTCTAGCGAACCAACCGACGCCTTTATAGTTGGATAGGGACCCTTTACGCGAGCGAGTATTGAAGCTATTCTGCTGGCGGTCCGTGACTCGAAGGTTAGATTTTCGATTGTCCAACCTATTTCCGTTAATGTGGTCAATCTCGGTTCCAGCCTGAGCATCCATGATCTGCCGATGCATTCTGTATGTTTGATTCCGACCATTCACTCGAGCGCCTCGCATGGCATAACCACTTTGGTGGTAGCACCAAGAGAATTGAGATAGCCACTTAAAATCCTCATCGTCTACGATGGCCACCCTCCCCTGTGTTAGCTGGATGTATTTAGCCATCTCCCACCTCAAACTCTTCGCCTGCGAAGTCTTGCTCGATGTTATTTAACTCAGGTCTGCGATCGGTCTCCGGCACGAGCACCGGCTTGCCCGACGGCTTGACGATCAAGTCGCCAATCAGCGCGGCGAGCTCCTTCTTGCCGGTCGCCTTCTCCAGGTCTCCAATGCCAAGCAGTT
>NZ_JAGXJW010000137.1 GCF_019091135.1 Cohnella sp. GbtcB17
TGTTATGTCCATTGAATAGACTTATACATGAATTTTCCTTTTATGTCCTTGTAATAGAAAACTTTAGGTTACTCCATGTGAATGGATTAAACCATAGTTCTATTGGCTTTCTTCTTAGTTTCTTATCTTCACAATCCATTACTTGTTTAAACTCACAATGGATTTTAATCACTAGTGTCTTCCAAGTCATAAGAAGAGTGAGTTCCTAGAAACTCTCCCACTACGACAAGGTACCGTGAATTATGTCGAAGAAAACTAAATGGTATTGATCTCTTCGGTTGTGAAAAGACAACAGAGGCAGTGGGATCATCATATGTTATATAAGATGATAGAACACTTTTGGAATCAAGAATTAAATATCTCCTTTATTCGCTACTTGTTTTCAGACTTAGTCATTATCTTAGAAAAGTAGTATTTGTTTGAACAAACACTTTCTTATCTATTGACAATGGGATGGTCCACCCCTAATCACTTAGAATAGCTAAGAAACCATGGTTAACAGTTCTAGCTTTTCTTAAGATTTTGATTAGGTCATCCATGAATCTAGTAATGATTTACATTAAGTATACAACCATTACATCATTCTGAAATTGTATTACCATAGAAGGACTTAGGCAACGATTAGTAACTAATCATAGACCTTATACTATCATCAGTATGCAAATCGAATTTCTGGGGAGGTCAGTTTGAATATAATTCACAAATCAACTTAATGATCTTTGAACTGCATATCTACTAACTATTTCTCCACCCCTATCAGTTCCCAAGATCTTTAACCACTTACCTTAATGGTTTTAACCATTGCTAGAAATTAATGAAAATTTTCAAACATTTCAAATTTCTTTTGCATAAGGTAAAATCTAGAGTGATCGATTTAAGAATACAACGAAAACTCATATCCACCCCTGAATGTACATCCATCTGCGAATGAGATGAACTACTTTCAGTGGATATAGGCATATTAACTCTTTGCAGAGATTGATCTTGTCAAAACCACTATGAACAATATACAAATTCCATAGATTAATAAAAAATGTGGTTGTGTCTTTTGATGACTTAGGTTTAGTTACATCAAAGAGTTCTTAGAATAGTGCAAGTGGATTCTGGTCACAGGATACTAAACTCATACAGTTTGAATCCATTGATAGAAAATAGTTATGAAACACTTGTGAAAGTGTAACTGTATAATTAGTCATTCTTTCTTGGACCACCACTACTAATTTTAACTCTAAGTTAGATTTGCCCATACAAGTAGGAGATATCTAAGATTGAGGATTTATATCATTTTGGGATAGAATTTCTGGAAAATAATCAAAAATGTCATTCAATTTCTTAAGAGAAAAAATAGAATGACATGAAATGATATATAGACCATTCATCCAATGATATGTTATTGAGCTAATTCGAAATGAATAAGCTATGAGGAATTAGGGTAATTTTGTGTTAAATAAGAATCCCACGATGCTCCGATTAGCGAGAGTCAAAGTAATCTTATTAATACAATCTTCTTGTTTCATATTGTAAAACACTAGTCTAAGGTGTCATCAATTGATGAACAGCTAGATGTCGCGATATTGACTTGTATGTTTGGAACGGTAAGACTATTAT
>NZ_JAGXJW010000138.1 GCF_019091135.1 Cohnella sp. GbtcB17
AATCTCGCCGCCGCGGACGACGAGAACGGCGATCACGGGCCGGTATACGACTCACAATGGCGCGCGTGGGAGACGCCGGACGGCCGCACGATCGATCAGATCGCGCAGGTCGTCGACGCCATCAAGCGCAATCCCGAATCGCGCCGCCATATCGTAAGCGCCTGGAATGTCGCGGAGATCGACCGGATGAAGCTGCCGCCGTGCCACTTCGTCTTTCAATTTTACGTGGCGGACGGCAAGCTCTCGTGCATGCTGACGATGCGCTCCGTCGATACGTTCCTCGGACTGCCGTTCAATATTGCCTCCTATGCGTTGCTCACCCATATGGTCGCCCAGCAATGCGACCTCGAAGTCGGCGAGTTCATCTGGTCCGGCGGAGACGTGCATATTTACGCCAACCATCTCGAGCAGGTGAAGCTTCAGCTTACGCGCGAGCCGCTGCCGCTGCCCAAGCTCTCCATCTTGCGCAAGCCCGACTCCATTTTCGATTACAAATTCGAAGATTTTGTCTTCGAGGGCTACCAGCATCATCCTGCGATCAAAGCGCCAGTAGCGGTGTAGGCTGCTGTGTTTGTTGTCGAAAAACAGTCGATTTTTGGCTGATAGTCGCCGGGAAGCCTCGTATGTTATGATAGTTATACAAAAGAAACGATAGCAGGGAGGCGGTGGCGCATGTCCGTCACGTTGATCGCCGCCGTCGCGAAGAACGGCGTCATCGGGGCGGATAACGCCCTGCCTTGGCGACTGAAGGACGAGATGGCGTATTTCAAAGCCCAGACGATGGGCAAACCCGTATTGATGGGGAGCAAGACGTTCCGCTCGCTGCCGAAGCCGCTGGCCGGCCGGACGAACGTCATTTTGTCCAGGACGATGACCGAGGCCCCCGAGGGCTGCGTCATCGTCCGTTCCGTAGAGGAGGCGCTTGCGCGGTACGGCGGCGAAGACCTCATGGTGGCCGGCGGCGCCGACGTCTACGCGCAGCTGCTGCCGCATGCGGACCGGCTGCTGCTCTCGGAGCTTTCCGAAGACGTGGCGGGCGACGCCGTATTTCCGAGCTTCGACCGTTCGGTTTGGGTGCTGACGTCCAAACAGTCGCAGTCGGCGGACGAGCGCAATCCGATCGCCTTCGATATGTGCGTCTACGAGCGCCGCACAGCGGAAAGTGCAAACAATAGAGGGGATAATCCATTCTGATGACACGGGTCGTCAGGTAAGATGGTCTATCATATATAACGGTGCTCTGACCCGGCGGCAATATGCGGCCAGACACGCGAATTACCGACAGATGGAGGAAATGGGATGTCGACGCCTACGGGATTTATGGAATATCAACGCGAGCTGCCTAGCGATCGCGACCCCCTTGAACGGATCAAGGACTGGAACGAGTTCCACCGCATGTTCTCCGAAGAACAGCTGCGCACCCAGGGAGCGCGCTGCATGGACTGCGGAACGCCATATTGCCATACCGGGATGGAGTTGTCCGGCGGCGCTTCGGGCTGCCCGGTCAACAACCTGATACCTGAGTGGAACAACCTGATCTACCACGGGCTGTGGAGAGAGGCTTACGAGCGTCACGCCAAGACGAACAATTTCCCCGAGTTCAC
>NZ_JAGXJW010000014.1:0-23426 GCF_019091135.1 Cohnella sp. GbtcB17
ATCGTGCAAAAGTGCACGATAGATCGCCTCTTTGTGCGAGATCGGGTGTGTTTCGAGAGAAAACCGTGCACTTTTGCACGGTAGGCGAAACGATGAGCGGGTGCTGATTTCGATCGTGTACTTTTGCGCGATAGCCGGTCCGGGTTTGGGAGTACGAGTGTGTTCGAGGCTGAATGAGCCGGATAATCCGGCTTTTTTGGTCTTCGAACGCGGGTTTGGTGGAGAGAGCTGCCGACCCGCCTACGCGTTTACTCCGCAGGCACGTTCACCTGCGCATATAGCTTGCGGTACTGGCCGGGGGTGTAGCCGGTCTCGTTCTTGAACTTGCGGATGAAGTTCGGCGCATCGAGGTAGCCGACGCGTTCGATGATCTCCTTGAGCGGCGCGCTCGTGGTGACGAGCTGGCGCATGACCTCGTCGGTGCGGAGCCGCCAAATGTACTGGGAGAATGTCATGCCCATCTTGTCCTTGAAGCTGCGGCTCAGATACGAGGTGGAGACAGAATACTTGAGCGCGATATGCTCGAGGCTCAGCGTATAGTCGGCATACTGGCTGTCCACGTATTCGACGATGTTCTCGATGAGCGACTGCTGCTCGGTCTCGGTATTGCGCTCCACCTGACGGCAGATTCGCGACGATAGGGCGATTAGCTGGCTCTCAAGCTCCTCGAGCGTCTCGAATGACGTGAAGCCGGGAATGTCGTTCAGCACGTCGGTCATGCCGTACTCCGAGGCGGTGCGCAGCAGGGCGTTGAGCAGATCGAAGCAGACGCAGCGGAGCAGGGAGACGGACAGCTTCACGCCGCGGATCTCGTCCACGAGGCCATGAATCGTTTGCGCGGCGACCGCCTCGTTGCCCTGCTTCAGGCTTTGCTCAAGCTTCAGCATCGACTTCTTAGGCAGCCAGTAAGCATCGCCGGAGGCTTGCTCCTGTTGGGCCAGCCGCTCGAAGTAGGTGACGCGTCCCTGCTCGCCCATCAGGCGAAACTGGAGCGCCGTCGCCGCTTCGATGTACGACTGGTTCAGCTCGCCCAGGCTGTCGTACGGCGTGCCGACCCCAAGCGAGAGCTGCTGCCGCAGCTCGTCGCCGATATACGCGAGTACGGCATCGACGACCTGCTCCACGCGCGCTTGCACCGGCTCATTGCCCTCGGCGCTCATGGAGACCATCAGCGCGAACCGCTCCGACGGGGATAGATCCACGCCGTAGGCGCGGGCTCCCCACTGCGGAAACTTCGCCTCGCGGAACCGCTCGGCCAGCTGCGCGACGATCGTACGCGAGGAACCGGAAGGAGGCAGCTCCTCCCAGGTGAGGATGACGGAGAAGCATAAGCTTTTCCCCGGCGCAAGCTCAAGGCCCGCGCTCTGCACGAGCCGCTCGATCTCGGGATCCTCCGGTTTGCCGTGCTTCAAGAGCAGGAGCAGGCACTGATTGCGCACGTACGGCTGCTGCATGTCCGCACGCGCGCTGTACTCGTGGATCGTAGAGCGAATCCAGTCCCACTCGTTGCGGGTGTCCGTCGTCTCGGCAGCGCCGGTGCCTCTGAGCTTGACGAATTCCATCAAATTTTTGATCGGGTGATATTGCCGTCTCGCCAGTACCATGGCCGCCGCGATGCCGACCAGGCCGACGAAGCAGAAGACGACCAGAATGAGCGACCGGATATGCGCGACCCGGCTGAAAAATTGGTGGCTCGGCATCGTCGTCACATAGGTCCAGCCGTTAGTCTCGGACTTCACCGCCACGACAGACTGCTGCTTGCCGTCCAGCGTCAGGCTGTGAATGCCCGTCGACAAGGACGCGAGACGGTTCAGGGCGGCCTGGTCCATCGTTTCGCCGCGGCTGGTGCCTGTCAGCTTGATGCCTTGCGCATCGAAGATGTAGCTGCTCCCAGAAAAGTCGTTCAGAATCGAAGCCATCATCCCGGTCAGATTGGATTCCTTCATCAGGTACACGACGGTGCCGTACGGAAACGGATTGTTCGGCTTAATCGGCACGAGCAGCGTCAGCATCGATTCCTGCCGGGCGTTGATCGTGACCTGCTCGGCGGGACGCATGATCGGCTGGATGGCGGTATTCATCTCGCGCGCCAGCTCCTGCCTGCTCGCTTGGCTGAACTGGTACGTGCTCCCGAACGCAACGTCGAGATTCATCAGTCCGCGGTAGGAGTAGACGACGGAGTCGTCGCGGAAGTACAAAAAGAGATCCTGCAAAATGCCGCTGCTCGCCTTGTAGTTCGCCAGCGTCTGGATCGCTTCCATGCCGTAATAGTCGTGATGCACCATATAGGAGGTCAGATGCTCGTCGTACGTAATGCGTCCCGCGATCTCCTGCAGCTCGGCGATGCGGCCGTCCAAAGTGCGCTGCACCTGGTTGAGCTGGTTCAGATTCGATTGCTCGATCTCGGTACGGAGACTGCGAACGGCACTCTCGTAGACGGAGGCCGTGACGCCGGTGAGCGGGATCAGGAAGATCAGGATATAAGAAAGCGTGTACTTGAAGAGCAGCTTGGATTTGAAATGACTCCAGTTCAGACGGATGCGAGAAACGAAGGCTCGCTTATTCGCGGGATTCCACACCGGCATCGCTCCTGCTTCAATTTTATTTTAACGTCGCGGGGACGCGGGCGCCGGATCGGCGTTCGGTTCCGTTCGTCCTCAAACATTATAATGATATAAATCGATATTCAACATTATAACGATAAATCGGGCTTTAAGGAAAGGAAACGATTTCAAATGCAGCGGAGGGTGCCGGAGGAGTGTCGTGAAGGCCAGTTAGTCTTAGGTAGGAACAATCGTGCGGGCTGGGAGTGTCGCGGAGGTCAGGTAGTTCTGGGTGAGAACAATCGTGCGAGTTCGGAGTGTCGCGTAGGCTAAGTAGTCTTGGGTAGGAACAATCGTGCGAGCCGGGAGTGTCGCGGAGGTCAGGTAGTCCTGGGTGAGAACGATCGTGTGAGCTGGCTGTGTCGTGGTGGCGAGGTAGTCCTGGGTGAGAACGATCGTGTGAGTTCGGAATGTCGCGAAGGCGAATCGCAAGTTCGATCCCAGGCGATGGGTGGCCCCAGTCTGCGTCCGCATGCGGGTTTGTCCGATTTTGATGCGACGCGCTTGCCCTTTGGCAAGTGCTGCTTTTTTGCGCGGAATCGCCCGTTTTGAAGCTGGAAAAAGTGGTTTAATACGTGAAGAGTCTGACATTTTTCATCAAGGAGGACATTCATGTATCGGCAACTACGCGCGCTTGGGGTCGCTCTTTTCGGAATAGGATTCATCTGGTCGATCGGTCATCCTGCCGGCGCTGCGCAGGCTGCAGCAGCGGCAACGACGGGTAACGCAAAGGCGTCTGCCTCGGTCACGGCCACCTTTAAGGATCGGGATCCCGAGGCGGGGGAGATCGGCGGCATTTTTTATTGGAACACGACGGGGGCCGAGCCCGCACAGGGCTATGAGGCATACCTGGTGGATAATAAAGGGAAGCGTTACGGCAAGGCACTCGGCAGATATGTCGAGGAACGCCAGTCGATCGTCATCCCCGAGGGCACAAAGGTAACCGGGAAAGCCGCGGCGCTCGGCCTCTTCAATGCGGCGGACCGGAGTAAATCTGCGGCCGCACCGATTGCGACAGCGAAGCTGCTGGACGAGCCTGCTTATCGTGTGGGTGAGCTGACCTACAAAGACGCCAATCCGGGCGCGGGCGCCTGGGCCTCGATCGCATGGAGCGATCCGGCGGACGGTACGGCCTACGACGGCTACCAGATTGAATATCCGGGCGGCACAGAGAAGTTAGCCAAGTCGGCGTCCGGTCGCTACAAGTTGCCTTTGCAAAATCTCGATATCCTTGGCGAGGTGACGGTCGTTCCTTATCGCAAGGGCGGCGTATTCGATTATACGGCGAGCGCGCGAGTGCAGACCTACGACGATATTCGCGACGAGGCACCGAGCTGGATCGATTCGGAAAATGTAAATTCTGCCAGTGCGCCTGTGTCTGATATTCACTTCAAGCCTGTCCTGTCCGGCGGCAAAACGCGCGTTTCCGGCGAGCTGAGCTGGTACGACGCGAAAAGCTCCACGACTGTAAGCTATGTCGTATACGGCGCCGACGAAGCGGGCAAGCCGATCCAGTCGCTCGTCGACGTGACGAACGACTATCCATTCGACGGCAGAGCAATCAGCGTGACGCTGCCCGAATTCAAGCTGGAGGGCGTCGCCAATATCAACGTCGTGGCCATTCGCGACGAGGGACAGTCCGCAGCCGCATCCATACCGGTCGGCGGAGATCCCGATCCGCTCTTCGTAGATACCGACAATGCAAAAGGCGAGATTGGCGGCACCGTCTACGTGATGCCGCGTTTCCCCGATTATGGGGCCACGCTCCACTTCGTCGACGAATGGCAGCAGCCGGTAGGCGATACGCTTGACACCGTCATGGGCGAGAACCGCTACTTCGAGATCCCGTCCGGCACGGCCATTCCGGAAGGCGCGTGGAAGCTCGCGATCTACGACAACGGCGGGCTCGAAGGCAGCGAATTCGAGAAGCCGCCGCAGTATATTGGGTTTGAGGATAGGTTTGAAGAAAAGTAAGGCGCTCCGGTGCCGCGCTCTCTCTTCGTTGACACCGTTCACGGTGTTGGATAGCATGAAGGGAAATAGTGTCTAGCCGGAGGTGCGGAGCGTGATGCAGGAGCTCGTCGGAGGAAATGAGAAAGAGCAGGCGGGACGCGGTGGGAAGGAAGGACCCGGCGGCGGCGGGCCGGGCATCCTCGTCATCAGTCACGGCTCGCGCGAGCCGGGTTGGGTCGCGCAGGTGGAAGACGCGGTTGCCGAGGCGAGAGCAAAGCTGCCCGCGGACCTGCCGGTCCAGGCCGCTTACCTTGAACTGGTCGAAGGCCGGCTGATCCAAGACGGCGTGCGCGCGCTGGAGGCGCGAGGCGTGACCGACATTTACGCGCTGCCGCTGTTCGTCTCGTCGGGCAGTACGCATGTCGACGAGATCGGCTGGGCGCTCGGCGCATACGCGGAGCCGCGGCGCGAAACGGATCTGGAGCCGATCGCCGTCACGGCGCGTCTCACCTATGGCGAGCCGATCGGCAGCGATCCCGAGATCGCGCGCGTGCTGGCGGACAAGCTGGCCCTGCGGTCGCGCGAGCCGGCGTCGGAGTGCGTGCTGCTCGTGGGCCATGGGAGCGAAGAGCCGTGGTTTTATGAAGCGTGGCGCAGGGAGCTTGAGGGGCTGGCGGCGGAGCTCGCGCGCATCGGCGGATATGCCGGCGCGGACGCGGCGCTGCTGCGGCCGAACGAGCCGGCGGCGCGGATCGCGAGCTTGCGCGCGCGGTATCCCGATGCGCGGCTGTTGGCTGTTCCCGTTTTTCTGAGCGAAGGGTACTTCACCTCGACGGCCGTGCCGAATCGGCTCGCGGGACTGGATATCGATTATGCCGAGAACGCGCTGCTGCCGCATCCGCTCGTCAGCGAATGGATCGCCGGCAGAGTCCGGGGTTGGCTCTCGCGCCGCGCCGAACGGCTTGAAGTTTGACTGAAAAATAGAACGAATCGAAGCCTCCGCTTGATAAGAAAAGCGGGGGTTTTTGCCGTTTGATGTCAAGCTGGCGTAAGTTCTGTCCGAGGCTGCGCGCCGCCCGCCCACCGCGTTGACATTGGCATGACGATTCAGTAGCATGAATAAGTAAAGACTTGAATCGGAACGGATAGAGAGCGATAGAAGAGGGGATTCAGCTTGGATATAGTGAGAGCGCGGTTGATCTACAATCCGACCTCGGGACGCGAAGAGATGCGCCGGAGATTGCCGCAGATTCTGCAGCGGCTCGAGCGGGGCGGAATCGAGACGTCCTGTCACGCGACGGAGTCGGAAGGCGATGCCGTCCAGGCCGCTTCCGAAGCGGTGGAACGGGGATTCGACATCGTCATCGCGGCCGGCGGCGACGGCACGCTGAACGAGGTCATCAGCGGCATCGCCCCTCACGAACGGCGTCCCGTCATTGGCATTCTGCCGGTGGGGACGACCAACGATTTTGCCAGAGCGCACGGTATCCCGAAGAAGTGGGACGAGGCGTGCGACCTGATCGTCAAGCGCTACGCGAAGCCGGTGGACATCGGTCAGGCCGACGGCAAATACTTCATTAATATCGCGGGCGGCGGCTCGCTGACAGAGCTCTCCTACGAAGTGCCAAGCAAGCTTAAGACGATGATCGGGAATCTAGCCTATTACATACGGGGATTCGAGAAGATCGCGCGGCTGCGTTCCTTTCATATGAAGATCTCGATGGACGGCGTCGGCGAGTTCGAGGACGAGTACATGCTCATGCTGATCGCCAACAGCAACTCCGTCGGCGGCTTCGAGAAGCTCGCGCCGAACGCCTCGGCAAGCGACGGCATGTTCGACGTGCTTCTCATGCGCAAGTGCAACCTCGGCGAATTCATCCGTATCGCGACGCTGGCCATGCGGGGAGAGCATTTGCAGGATTCGCACATTACGATGTTTCAGACGAACCGGGTGACGGTCGAGTCGGACGCGGATCTGGACATGAATCTCGACGGCGAATACGGCGGGCAGATGGCAAGGACGTTCACGATGCTGCCGGGGCATGTGCGGATCATTATGGACGAGCTGGGGGAGACCAAGTATCACTGACGGGTCAGCGGGACGAAGTATGATTGATTGGCTTGGGGAAAATGAATTCGGATGGCTGTAAAAGCAGAATTATTTCCGACGGGCATGTATCTCTTTATATAGAAGCGGAACCTATGAACGGGGCTGGACAGCATGAGTGACAAGGGCAAGCGCGGCGGCGGCTCGCGGGGCGGCGCGGCGAATCGAGGCAGCGGCAGGTCTATGGACGGCGGCGGGAAAGAAGGGCGGCAGGCGTCAGGCCGAGCGGCGGACCAAGGCGGCAGGTCTGTAGGCGGCGTCGGGAAAGAAGGGCGGCAAACGCCCGGCGGTGCGGGTGATCGCGGTCGGGCGAGCGGCGGCCAGCAGGAGCGGGGGCAGTCGAGCGGAGCGGCGGTGCGCGCGGAATCGCGCGGGCGCGGCGCCGATGGCGGCCGCGGAGCTCCGAGTGCTGATAGCGGCGGCGGTGCGCGGCCGCGGGATCGCCGCCAGGGCGAGCATTCGAGTGGCGGACGGCCGCAGGGTCAGCCGCAGCATGCGCGTAGTGCCGGCGCGCGGGATCGCCGCCAGGGCGAAGCGCCGCGCCGGATCGCGGGCGTGCCGGTCGCGGTCGGCGATTCTGTCGTCATCGACATCGTCGGGATGACGCATGAGGGACAGGGTGTGGGCCGGGTGGAGGGCTACACCCTGTTTGTGTCGGGCGCCGTGCCGGGCGACCGGGTGCAGGCCGAGGTGCAGAGCATCGGCAAGTCGTTTGGCCGCGCGCGCATGGCGGCGCTTGTGGCGGCGAGCCCGGACCGCATCGCGGCGCCGTGCGAGATCTATGAGGCTTGCGGCGGCTGCCAGCTGCAGCATTGGGGCTACGCGGCGCAGCTCCGCTGGAAGCGGGAGCACGTCGCGGGCGTGCTGGCGCGCATCGGCAAGCTGCCGGTGTCGCCGCTGGAGGAGGCCGCCGGCGAAGCGGGCGGCCGCGAGATCGCGCCCGATGCGGGGCGCGCGCCGGTCGTCGTCCATCCCGTTATAGGGATGGACGAGCCTTGGCGCTACCGCAACAAGGCGCAGGTTCCCATGGCGGCCGGCGTCGGCGGCCATGGACTCATCGGCGGCTTCTTCGAGCAGGGCAGCCACCAAGTCGTAGACATGGAGGCCTGCCTCATTCAGCAGGAGCAAAACGAAGAGACCGTGCGCGCCGTCAAGCGCATCGCCCGGTCTCTCGGCTACTCCGCTTTTGACCGCACCACGGGGCGCGGCCTGCTTCGCCATGTCGTCGTCCGTCATGCCGAAGCGACCGGCCAGCGCATGGTCGTCCTCATCACTAACGGCCGCGACCTGCCGCATGCCGACGAGCTCTGCGGGCTCATCCGCGAGGGCGTCCCCGGCGTCGCGAGCATCTGCCAGAACATCAACACCAGCTCGACCTCCCAGGTATTCGGCGAAGAGACCCGCGTCCTCTGGGGCAACGACGTCATCTACGACGAGATCGGCGGCATCACCTTCGCCATTTCCGCGCGCTCCTTTTTCCAGGTCAACCCGACCCAGACCGAGCGCCTCTACCGGACAGCAGTCGACTACGCCGGCCTCACAGGCGAAGAGACCGTCATCGACGCCTACTGCGGCATCGGCACGATCACCCTTTTCCTCGCCCGTCACGCTCGTCGAGTCTATGGCGTCGAGATCATCCCCGAAGCCATCGAAGACGCCCGCCGCAACGCGCTGCTCAACCACATAAACAACGCCGAATTCGCCGTCGGCCCGGCCGAAGTCATCATGCCGCAGTGGCAAGCCGAAGGCGTCGCCCCCGACGTCATCGTCGTTGACCCGCCGCGGAAGGGCTGCGATCCGGCGCTGCTTGCTACGATGCTGGAGCTTCGTCCGGCGCGCATCGTCTATGTATCCTGCGATCCGGCCACGCTGGCGCGTGATCTACGTGTGCTTGAGGATGGCGGCTATCGGACAGTGGAAGTGCAGCCGGTGGATATGTTCCCCCACACCACCCATGTAGAGTGCGTGTCGCGGTTAATCAGAACAAGGTGATAGGATGACTCCATAAGTTACTCATCAAACAAGAAGACCTTTTTACTAAATTAAGGTTTTAGCTGTGCTATAATCAAACTCAAATGAGACTGATGTAACGGGATGGTGAGTTACATGAATCAAATAAAAGATCTGCAAAAACTAATTAGACTTACGGGCGATCGGGCAAAATTGGATGCCAAAGCCAACGGGACATATATTGTATATAAGACAAAAGATGGTCAAATCGTAAAAGAATACTACAACGGTGATGTTGTTCCCGTTTCCGACGAGGATGTCCCTCATGCATGAGTTGGCACCGATCATGTATGTGTTTGCAGGAAATAATGGAAGTGGAAAAAGCACGATTAGAAACTTGATCGTTGATCGGCTTGGAATCAGTGTTAACATAGATCCGGATGCTCTTGCACGGGGAATAGATCCTGTTCACCCTGAAAGCCGTAAAGTATCTGCAGGGAAAGACGCCATTAAACTGGCCAGAGATTGTATTCACAACAAACGTGATTTCTCTGTCGAAACAACACTCGCTGGAAAAAATGCCATCCGCCTTATGCTTGATGCAAAGGCAAACGGATTTGAGGTTACAATGTTTTATGTCGGTCTGGGCGATTATCATTTGAATATCAAGCGGGTAGCCATTCGAGTGGAAAATGGCGGACATCACATTCCCTCTGAAGATATCATCAGACGGCATCAAACATCTCTTCAAAATCTACTGTCTCACATTCATTTGATCAACCATTTGATCGTTATTGATAATAGTCATACAGAAGGTGAAATTATTCTGAGTGCAACAAACGGTTTAATAACCTCGCAATCGGAATCCCTCCCTCCATGGACTGAATGCATTATGGAAAAGATAATAAATTCGTAAAAGCAGCCAAGTAGTTGGGAAGCCTGAGAGTTGTTAGTATGTAAGAATTCTCGTCATTGATAAAGAATCCGAAAAAATTCCTGATTAAGTAAATAAGTAGAATATATAGCAGTAAATGTTGTTTAATCGACTCTGGATTTACTAAAGAAAGGCGCCGGTGGAATGATCCCGAGCTTCTGATATTTGTGCTTGTTTTTATGTGCAGAAAATAGTCCGTCGAGCTTGTCGGCCGTAGTCTGAGCTTCAGAACGTAGTGCGTGGCCGCGATGCCTCTATAAATATATATAGTAAATGATACAATCTAAAATCATACCTATTTTGGAATAAAGTGAATATCAGTGGGGGTTTTCGAAACATTTTCCCAGAGATTAAAAAGATCATTAGGGCAAGATAGGTTGAGCTTTATACGTATGACAAACTTCCAGAATCCTTTAATTTTTTGGTGTAAAAAGGAAACGCATTGGAAGGAGGGCGATTATCAATTGAATCGCCTCAGCATTACTGCCGTGAACGCTTTAAAACTTCAGACAATATGTTCTTTGCCATTTCAATCGTTCCTTCATCATGCTGGATCAGCATAGAAACCACTTCCTGAATAATCTTCTCATTAGCAGGCAGCTGTTCATATTGATAAGAATAAACAAAGAACTGGTGTACTCCTACGTCCAAGCACACTGCTATTTTTTCTAAGTTGATTAGAGAGATGTTTTTTTCAGCTCTTTCAACGCCGCCAATGTACGAAAAGGTAAAACCACATTTTTCGGCTAGGGCTGTTTGGGATAAGCCTTTTGCTTTTCTAATTTCTCGGATACGCTTGCCAACGTTTTTCAAAATTTCGGACATGTTGTACACCTCATAATGAGTTTAGAGGTTATTGGAGTTGCGAAAAATTACTTTAAAGAAGTCATAATTAAATAATTGATACAAATAGTAGTCAAATGTATAATGATTAATAAGTTACAAAGAACATTGGTAATATCCAAAAGATTGGAGATAAGGAGGCCAACCCATGCTCCACCTACTTCATCAGTATGAGGATGAGAAACGAAAGTTAAACGAGCTTGGGTGCCAATCGTTAGAGCAAGGAATCCCGTTGTACAAAAATGAGGCTGTTCAGGCGCAAAGTCGGAAGGTAGACGAGTTAATCGTTCAGTTCCATCGCAAGCAAGCAGGATATGATAAGCGGCTACACAAACAGTGAGATATCGGAGGGAAAAGTCGTAAGAGAATCGACTCTATGTTTATGGAAGATTAATTCAGTCTTGTCTATACGATGAGGATGATAGGGAGGATATGATGGAAAGAAAGCCTTGCAAAGCCATCATTGAATGGGATAAGGATAAAGACCCGAGCAAGTTTCCATTAAACGAATGGCTTCGCGATATTGTCGTTATATTTGGAGAGGTCGTCGGCAAGAACATTCATGGCGATGCGTGGACTGTCTTGGTTCGTGTTACAGAAGTGGTGGATGAATCGCATACCTATGCAGATGTGGTTTTTATCGTAGACGAGGCACCATGGCACTTACTTGAACGAGGATTCAGCTTCAAATTATGGGCTGGGAGGGATATTGCTGCCGTCACCATTTTATAAGGCGATCTTGATAACGATGTCCCTCTCCCTGGCCCTCGCATGTACATAACCCTAAACACGGGCAGATCCATCCGATGATTTTTAACTCAATCGAAAATATCCAAGAGAGCGTCCTAAAGCGGGGCGTTCTTTTTATTACTGAAGATACTGAACGTATTTCCTATGGCCGTGAAGATGGGGCTTGAAAGCACTTCATTGTACATATATACTGTTTATATACGATATATACACTTAAGGAGGGAGAATATGCATCTCTCCGTGTCCCTAACATCAGGAGAACCGATTTATTTGCAAATAAAGGAACAGATCAAAAATCAAATTTTGACTGGGCAGCTTCATGAAGGAGAACTTTTGCCGTCTATTCGCAATCTTGCCCAAAACCTGAAGATTAGCGTGATCACGACGAAACGAGCATACGACGAGTTGGAACAGGACGGACTGGTAACTTCCGTTTCCGGAAAAGGGACGTTTGTCTCCGGCGGCAACAAAGAATCGATACGGGAGATTAAATACCGTGCCTTGGAAGACCAGGTCCGATTAACAATCAAAGAAAGTCGCAGTATTGGATTAACAAAACGAGAATTTTTGAATTTAGTAACCATCCTGTACGGGGAGGAGAACGAATGATGAATGTCATTGAGTTCCGCCAATTCTCTAAACGTAACGGAGCGTTTACCCTTCAGAATCTGAACTTTCCTATTCAAAGCGGCTATATTACCGGATTGATCGGTCCGAACGGATCGGGCAAAACAACGATGATTCGTTCCATCATGAATCTGATTCGACCTGATTTCGGAGAGGTGCTCGTATTCGATCAATCATATCACAATCAGGAACGGGACATTAAACGGCGAATCGGCTTCGTATATGATGAGGATTTCTTCTATAATCATCTGACTGTCAATGAGATGAAGAAAATCGTATCCTCGTTCTATCCGACTTGGAATGAATCGGTGTTTCGGAAGTATTTAGATGATTTTCAACTGCCTTCACGGCGAAAAATTCGCGATTTATCCAAAGGGATGAAAACTAAATTTGCGTTAGCCACTGCATTAGCCCATGAGCCTGATTTGCTAATCATGGATGAGCCGACATCGGGTCTTGACCCGGTATTCCGAAGAGAGGTGCTATCCATTCTAAGCGAATATATTCAGGAAGGTACGCGTTCCGTTCTTTTCTCTACCCATATCAGCACGGATTTGGAGCGCATTGCCGATTATATTGTTTATATTCGCAATGGGCAATTGAAATATTGCGGAAGCAAAGAAGATCTGATTGATTCGTATGTGCTGGTTAAGGGACCTATAGAATGGCTGAGATTAAATCGCTTAGAGAACACCTTTTCGGGCAAACAACAGAATGCTTTGGGATTTGAAGGGCTAATCGCAAAAGAAAGCTATTCCGAAGACGTCTTTGGCAACCAGGTGACTGTAGAGATGCCTTCCCTGGACGATATCCTTTTCTACACGAGGGAGGAGAAATAGATGGTTCAACTACTTGTGAAAGATATTCGAATTCAAATGAAATTTATCGCGCTCGGGTTCGTGTTTGTCGGCTTTTTCTTTTTTATTCTCGGTGCATTCGAAGGCTTGCCTCTATCCGTCCCCGCAGCGATCTTCAGTCATTTCCTGATTGTGGTCGCGAGCAAGTCGGATGAGAAAAACAATAATAGCCGTATGCTCGCTTCATTCCCATTGCGAAGAAGCGATATTGTGACTGCCAAGTATGTGGGAATTGTCATGTTTATGGGCATTTCGTTCTTGCTTACTTTATTGTGGAGCTGGTTGGCCGGGATTGTCTTGCCTGCACAGGAATTGCCTTGGTTCAGTACGCAGTCAACGATTCTGACCATTCTGATCCTTTTCGTATTTTACGCCATCTATTTTCCGCTCTTTTTCGCAACAGGTTCTCGGCTTGTACAAGTGCTCGACCTAATTGTGATCTTCTCGGTCGGAGGCGTCGGATTGTTGGCGATACGAATTTTGGAATGGACAAATGTAAGCATAGGTTCGTCACTTCGCATTTTGCTCCATTCGAATAACATATCCGATCTGCTGTGGGCGCTAGGTATTGGTTTGATTTTATTGCTTCTATCCTGGTGCATCTCGATGTCTGTGTACAAGACTAGAAATTTATAATCGGAGGAGAACTGTTGCACCGTAGCGCAACGGGCGGTTCAGGATCCGGGCACCTTCTTCAAGCCTGCCGCATACAACGGACCGTGCACCAGAATGGTTGCCAGGATGCGCGCCATTTCCTCGGGCGACTCTTGCATGCCGCTCTCCAGCCATTGTTGAACCACGCCGATGTGCGCCGATCCCACGTATGTAGTAAAATACTTTGCCGGAACGAGACATTCTTCCTCATTGATCAGCACGTCCGGACTTTTCCCCAGCATCGTCTCCCGAAAAAAATCTTTAAACCTGGTCTGGAACGTCATGTCTCCTTTCGGTCCCAATGCCGCTTTCATGAATCGGCTGTGCTCGTTCAGAAACGTGAAGATGGCTACAACCAGCGGGTAAATCGCCAAGTGGGGCGGCGCATGCCGCATCTCCGATGTCACCGATGGGACCGTCTGCTTCACAAGTGCGGACAGCCGGACCATGATCTCTTCTTCGCACTTGTCCATCAAGTCGTACTTGTCCTGATAATGCGCATAGAACGTGCCGCGGTTGATTCTGGCCCGCGTCGTAATATCTTTGACCGTCAGCGCTTCGAACCCCTTCTCTTCGATCAATTCCACCAGCGCTTCACGGATCGCCTGATTGCTGCGGATCACCCGCAGATCCGTCGTGTTCCCGTTCATCCGAATCCCCCGATTTCCCCCAAAAATTTTAATCGACACGTTGACCAGACGTGTTCATTAACCGACACATCCGCCATTTTTGCTCATTGAAGCCTTGCTCGCCCCGCAGCATAATAATCTATTAGGTGTTCATTAAATTATAAATCTATAGTTGGGTGGGAGCCAAGACCGGACTAACACTTGAACCAGATCTACGTCAAATCCAAGCGAATGCTAAGCCCCCTATCATGCGTAATGGAATGGAGGATGTATGATGAGCAGAGCCAGTATGCAAACATGGAAGGGACGAGCAGTCAAGCTGCTCCATATCGCGTTAGCGGTCATGTTGCTGAACGGCATGGTTCTCCTGCTGCCGGCCGACTGGGGAGGCCGCGCTTATGCGGCGGAGAACTATACGATAAACACGATCGTCGGAACCGGTACGGGGGGCTTCTCCGGAGACGGAGGGCCGGCAGATTCTGCCCAAATCAACATGGTGTACCATATTGCCGTAGACGCCGCCGGAAATCTGTATATTCCGGATTACGGCAATCACGTGATTCGGAAAGTGGATACGTCGGGAATCATGACGACTGTAGCGGGAATTCCAGGCTTTGAAGGCCATGCGGGGGACGGCGGTCCGGCGACTTCGGCTCTGCTGCGATACCCGACATCGGTAGCCGTCGACGGCGACGGGAATATGTACTTTGCGGAAATCGGCTACGAAATCGTACGGAAGGTGGATACGAATGGAATAATCAGCACGGTTGCCGGCCCAGGCACGGGCGCTCAGGGCTATTCCGGCGACGGCGGCCCAGCGACTTCGGCCCTGCTGGACGGTCCAATGGACGTAGCCGTGGATAGCGCCGGCAATTTGTATTTCACAGAGATATTTAATCATGTCGTTCGGAAGGTGGATAAAACGACCGGCATCATCACCACGGTAGCCGGTACGGGAGCTGCCGGTTTCTCGGGCGACGGCGGCCCGGCGACTTTGGCGAAGTTGAATACGCCGTATTCCATCGACTTTGACGGCGACGGAAATATGTATATCGCAGAGCGAAATAACAATCGGGTGCGCAAAGTGGATTCGTCCGGGAACATCAGTACGGTGGCCGGCACGGGCGCTCAGGGCTATTCCGGCGTCGGCGGCCCGGCGACGGCGGCCAAAATGTGGTGGCCGAACGGACTAACCGTAGACGACAACGGAACGCTGTATGTTGCGGAGCTCAACAATCACGTCATTCGGAAAATAAGTACGGCAGGCATCATCACGACCATTGCCGGGAACGGCACATTTGGGGATTCCGGGAACGGCGGCCCGGCGAAATTGGCGCAATTGAGAACCCCGCTCGGGATCGACCTCGATCTTGGCGGAAATCTGTATGTATCGGATTACGGCAACTACAAGATCAAAAAGCTCGAAGCGATGACCCACACGGTCACGTTCGATAAGAACGGCGGGGATACGGAGGCGAGCCCTGCGACCTTGAACGTGACGGACGGCGAGACGGTGGCAGCACTCCCCGCGCCGCCGACCCGTCCCGGCTATACGTTCGCGGGTTGGAATACGTTGCAGAACGGCGGTGGAACCGTCTTCGACGCGACGACTGTCGTGAGCGGCAATGTGACCGTTTACGCCCAGTGGAGCCTTCCTTCTTACACGGTCACGTTCGATAAGAACGGCGGGAATACGGAGGCGACCCCCACGTCCTGGAACGTAACGGCCGGCGGGACGGTGGCAGCACTTCCCGCACCGCCGACCCGTCCGGGCTATACGTTCGCGGGATGGAATACGTTGCCGGATGGCAGCGGGAGCAGCTTCGATGCGACAACTGTCGTTAGCGGAAATGTGACCGTCTACGCCCAATGGAGCCTGAGTCTGAATCCGCCCAACGCTCCCGCCAACCTCAGGGCTACTCCCGGAGACGGCCAAGCGTCTTTGGCCTGGGACAGCGTCGCGTCAGCCGACTCTTACAGCCTTTTTATCGGCACTGCACCCGGTGTGTACGCTCCCTTGCCGTTGACCACGGTGACGGGAGTGACCTATACGGCGACGGACCTTGTCAACGATACGACTTATTATTTCGCAGTGAAGGCGCACAACGCCGCAGGAGACAGCGGATTTTCGAACGAGGCGCTCGTGACGCCGCGCGCGCCGCAAGCGCCTCCGACGCCGGACTACGAATACGAACGGCCTACGGTTCAAGTCGTAGACGGCAACAGAGGTTCCATGATATCGGCCGCATACATTTGGCGTTCATCCTATGCCGACGGACGCCGGCAAGCAGAAGTCGAACTGACACAAGATCAGGCGACCCGTGCAGTCGACAGGCTGAAGACGCTCCAGTCCGATTATGCGAAAATGCTGATTACGGATGCCCAGGAAAGGGACGCAAATATAATTGCGAAGTTCCCGAAAGCTTCGCTCGAATTGCTGTCCGAAAGCAAGATCCGGATGGAGATTTCCGCGACGCGGGCGCGTGTCGTCATTCCGTATACAACATTCGAAGGGGGGACGGACGAGCTTCGTTTCCGCATCGAACCGGCCCGGGATGAGGACGTCGCATCGATCGAAAGGCTGGCAACGACGGACCCGCTCGTACTCGAAGTCGCAAGAGGCGGGGCGGCCGAAACCGTCGGTCGTCCGATGACGATCGGATCGAACGCGACCGGCGATGGATACGAGGCGATTCTGCCGCTGACCGATGCGCCGCTCAGCGACGAACAGCTGAAGAGCGTCGCGGTTTTCGCGTTGTATGACGACGGTACCAAAAAGCTGGAGAGAGGAAGCATCGTCCCCTATGACGGTGAAGATCGGCTTGGGATCCGCTTTCCCGTCTCCGCCGGCAAGACGGGCACGTTTACGGTCATCCGTTGGATGAATCCGGAGCATCAGGCGTTTGTGAACGGTTATGCCGACGGGAAGTTCGCTCCGAACCGGAACGTAACGCGGGCGGAAGTCGCCGCGATGCTGGTCAGGATGTTCGACCGGGATGAGGACGCGGCGCCCGGAGAGTTCCCGGACGTGGAGGAAGGACATTGGGCCAAGGCGTACATCGACCGCGCCTCCGGCATGAGCTTCATGATTGGATATCCCGACGGCAGCTTCAAGCCGGACGCGACGATCACGCGGGCGGAGATGGCGAGCGCGATCGCCCCGTTGCTGCCCAAAGCGACGGGAGCAAGCGCGGAATTTACCGATACCGAAGGAAGCTGGGCGCAAGCCGTCATCGAGCAAGCGAACGCGGCAGGGATCGTATACGGGTATGAGGACGGCACGTTCCGCCCGAATACGAAGCTGACCCGCGCCGAGGCGATCGCGATGCTCGACAGGCTTCTGGGCCGCGGGCCGCTGAGCGGAGCGCCGCAGCAATGGCCGGACGTCACGCCGGATCACTGGGCATACGGCTATATCCAGGAAGCATCCATGGACCATTCCTACGAGAAGCAGCAGGACGGCACGGAGAAGTACATTCCGGAACCGTAAGCAAATTTTATAGGACGGCGGGGCTAATGCCCCGTCTCCGGTTGAACAACGCACGAGACGTCCACCGTAAACAGCCCCCGAACCGAATACGGTTTCGGGGGTTCTTATTCCACACTCATTTTTCGCCATACAGAATCTCTTAGGCCAAAGCTTGTTCGACTTCCTTAATTAATCCGTTTGCATCGATTTCATCCGGGTATTGGATCTCTTTGCCGTTAATGAATACGGTCGGCACCATCTTCACATGACGTTTAATCGCTTCTGCAATAATGCTTAAACTTAAGTCGATGTTATCGGGTTGTTCCTGTAGCCCATATTCTTCGGTTAACATTTTTTTAATCGAATGGCTGTCGGATTCGCTCCACTGGCTTTGTTTGGCAAATAAATCCTTCATTAGCTCGTAGATGCGCTCCGGATCTTTATAGTCTAAAAAGGCGTTCGCCAGTGTGCCGTATAAAAGCATTTCGCGCGGTTTGTCATAGTGTTTAACCACATATTGAACTTGTCCGTTCTCGATATAAGAAGGCAATGTTTCATCGGCAGCTTGAAAGAACGTTGCGCAATACGGGCACGCCAAATTTAAGAACACTTCTACTTTTACAGGTGCATCTTCCTTGCCATAGCTTAAAAATGCATTTTCGATAACTCGTGTCATGTTCAATCCCCTTTGCTTGATGCTACCTGGAATGATGGACTCGTAGTCATGGCTAAAATTGCTGGCTTGCCACGATTATATCATCATTCTGTTGTATACCCGTCTTCTGGTTTAATCATCTGAGCAACCCGCCGCTTTGACCAAAAGGTACAGATCCTCTTGATTGGAGGAGGCTGTACCTTTTTCTTGCATACTGGATGGATTATGTGACGAAAGTGATGACCGCTGTCACTACTCGACATGAGTCAAACAACGTAATATCAAAAGATAGGAATCTCTGCCGGATCTGGCAACTGGGTATTGGATCATTGTTGAAGGCGCGAGCTTGCCAACATTGATGGGACGTGACATCTCTTTAGGTTAAAGGTTCGACAAACATTCTTTATCACACAATTTGGAGGGAACTGTATGAATCGATTACATGGCAAAGTTGCATTCGTATCGGGAGGTGGCCGCGGAATCGGTGCGGCTGCAGCGCTGGAGCTGGCCAGGCTTGGGGCTAAGGTTGCCGTAAATTATGTGCGCCAGGCGGAGTCGGCGCAAGCTGTCGTGGATCAGATCCGGCAAGCCGGGGGAGAGGCGGCGCTCGCCAAAGCGGACGTGCGCGATCCCGAACAAGTAAGGGAAGCACTGGATTCCATTCGGGCAGCATGGGGCGGCATCGACATTCTGGTGAACAATGCGCATATGTCTTTTGTTATGAAGCCGGTATTGGGGATGCAATGGGAAGAGTTAGCACAGAAGTTGAACGACGAGATGAAGGCCGCTTTTACATTGACGCAAGCCGTATTGCCTGCCATGATCGAACGGAAATACGGAAGAATGATTTACATTTCCAGCAATGCGGCCGACACCCCGGTGCCTTATATGGCCGCACACGGCTCGGCCAAGGCGGCGCTTGAAGCGTTCGTCAAGTATGTGGCGCTGGAGAGCGCGCCTTATGGGGTGACCGCCAACATCGTTTCACCCGGACTGGTCGAAACGGAAGCGTCAAGCGTAACCCCGGAAGCGGTCAAGCAGCAGATTACGGCGATGACTCCGATGCAGCGGGTAGCTTTGCCGGATGACCTGGCGGGGGCGATCACCTTTTTTGCCGGCGAGGAGAGCAGGTTTGTCACCGGCAGCTGCATGAAAGTGAACGGCGGCATCCAAATGGATTAATGCCTCCAGCGGGCGCGTGACCGACAAGGTGCGTTCCCGGGCTTGCAATCGCCTTTGTCTGGCTCAGTCAGCCGGACAAGGGCGATTTTTACATTTATTTTGCTCTCTCCGTATAGGCGGTTCCGGTTTATAATGTTTAAGGAGCCGATGCGTCGGCTGCGAGACGATTTCGACAGAGTCCTGATAACTTTAGAGAGGTTTTGGATATGACAAACCATTTCTGGCGTGATCTTCCACGCCCTTTTTTTATACTGGCGCCCATGGAAGATGTGACGGATGTTGTTTTTCGCCATGTCGTGAGCGAAGCAGCCAGACCGGATGTGTTTTTTACGGAGTTTGCGAATACGGAGAGCTATTGTCACCCTGAGGGGAACCATTCCGTGCGCGGGCGTTTGACTTTTACGGAGGATGAACAGCCCATCGTCGCTCATATCTGGGGAGACAAGCCTGAATACTTCCGTCAAATGAGCATCGGTATGGCGAATGAGGGATTCAAAGGCATTGATATCAATATGGGTTGTCCTGTAGCGAATGTGGCTGAGAACGGGAAGGGAAGCGGCCTGATCTGTCGTCCTGAGATCGCGGCGGATATTATCCAAGCGGCCAAAGCCGGGGGACTGCCCGTCAGCGTAAAAACGAGGCTCGGTTTCAGCGAAGTCGACGAGTGGCGCGGCTGGTTAACCCATATTTTGAAGCAAGACATCGTGAATCTGTCCATCCATCTGCGTACGAGAGAGGAAATGAGTAAAGTAGACGCGCACTGGGAACTGATCCCGGAGATTAAGAAGCTTCGGGATGAAGTGGCACCGGATACCCTATTGACCATTAATGGGGATATCCCTGACCGCCAGACCGGCCTTAAGCTCGCTGAACAATACGGCGTGGACGGCATTATGATCGGGCGCGGTATTTTTCATAATCCGTTTGCTTTCGAGAAGGAGCCGAAGGCGCACAGCAGTGAGGAATTGCTGGATTTGCTGCGGCTGCACCTGGATCTCCACGATCAATATTCAGGACTGGCACCCCGTTCGTTCAGTGCACTTGTCCGTTTCTTCAAAATATATGTCCGCGGATTCCGGGGTGCTGGCGAATTAAGAAATAATCTAATGAACGCAAAGTCAACGAGTGAAGTGCGCGCGCTGCTTGGCGATTTTGAAAGCAAGGTGCATGATGAGACCGAGGAACGTGGGAACTAGGATCGGCGATTGGAGAGGGGGGAGGCCACTTGTCCTGGAGCAAATTAAAGCAGCAACTGGAGGGCTTTCTCAGTCCTGCGTTAAATCATAGAGTAGAATACCGCGCGCAGGGTTATCGTTATTTACCCGATAAACCGGGCGTTTGTTATATTACGGTAGATAAAAAGAATATTCTCAATATGAATGATAAAACGAACGCGATCAGATGGTATCAAACGGAGCTGGAAATTAAGAACGACCCGGATATCCAAATTCCGATCAGCAAAGAAGACATTGAAGCGATCAGAAAAAATACAAAGGGGACCGTGCCGGAAGATCGTTTAATCGTCATGGCCAGAAGCAGAAAAAGTACGGAGCATGCCAAAGCGCTTTTGTCAGCACAGGTTTCGTTAAGTAAATCGAATTTTATCGCCGTGGCTAATCAGTATGTATCAACTTCTATAGAGGAAAGCATAGAGAGCGATGATATTGTATTGAATATTCTGGCTCTGGTGGACAGAAGAGTCGGGAAAAAGCGGGTTTTAAACATGGCTGGGCAGATGAAGTTCAAGCATCCGATTGTGCAGTATTTTTATGAGCTGAGGCGTAGTGCGTGATGAAGGATGAAACACGCGATTGATCATACCTCGTGGTCTGAAAGGCAATTGCGGACAGAATTAAAGCATTTTTTTCGACAACTAAAGTAATATAGAATTTGCAGTAAGCCGGAGGTTATTAATGATTGCCTCCCCCTGTGTTATAATGTGTTATCGAGTGACAATGGAGGGATCATGATGATCCTCAAAAAAATGGATTCACAAGCCACGAGTACGATAAAATCCATACTTCAAAAACTCAACATAAATAACCCTCGTGTATTAATTGACCTTGAAAAGCAAACTGTGGAAGCTCAAGAAGACGACTATTCAGTTGATGATCTTTTGGAAGCAGCAGGCACTTTAACGCCTGAACGAGGGAAAGAGCTTCTTAAAGAAGTGGGCCAATCGCGTGAGGAATGGAATGCATGAGTAGAGGGTATCTCCTGGACACGAATATTGCGATTGCGATTCTTATGAATGAGAGTAATGTAATCGATTTTGTTCAACAGGCCTCCCGTGACAAAATGCCGATTTATTTTTCGGCAATTACAATTTCTGAGGTATTTGCAGGGTTAAAACACGAGGAACAACTGCGTGCAGAAAAGCTGTTTACATCAAAAAGATGTATAGATGCTACATCAGAAATTGCAAAATTGGCTGGAACGCTTCGTAGGGACCTTAAACGTAAGGGGCGTAATTTGAAAACGCCGGATGCTCTTATTATTGCGACGGCGTCAATTCATGAACTTACTTTAGTTTCTAGAGATTCAGATATGAACTTTGTCGAGCAAGAATTGGCCATTCCGCGATTTAATATAGATTCAAAATAAGATAAACCGTCTCTTCTACCATAAGTTGGAGAGACAGTTTTTTAATATCACTTAAGGGAGCCGCACTTCGATCTACACGGGCACTGTCAATCCGCGTCGTCCTGATTCGGAACGTTTTCAACCCATATGGAATCCGCCTCCTATTGAATAAAATCCAATGTTCCGGGTAATATAAGAACATACGTTCTATATGGAGGCGGTCAGAATGGACGTCACGAAATATATAAGCCGAGAAATTATGATGATTTATGAAGATCGGCAAGGCAATTTTACGCAACGCCCGGTTAAGGTGATTGCAGTGACCGACAATAAGGTATCTGCCTACGACCTGTCTAAGCACGCGGCGCGCAGTCTTCACGCCGATCGCATCTTAGCATGCCGGCCGCTGCCGATCCAGGGTCGTGACATCTCATGAGCGCACAAGCAGAGGATATGCAGCTGATCCAACATCATGTCGAGATCATGACGCTTATGGAGTTGGCGCGCAAGCAGCATGAAGAGGCAACTGGCACACGAGCGGCTATTACTAAGCTTGTGGGCAGTTTCTTACAAGGAGAACTGGAACGATCAATGGGCAGACTTAAGGAGCGCCGCATCTGGATCAAGGATACGCCGGAGCGCTCCGGGCTAAAATTAATTTTTACATATGCTGTAGCTGGCCGGCGCGGGTTATACGAGATCGAGAGGGCCACGTTACGCGCATACATGACGGAGAGAGTGGAGGATTACTCGGACCTCATCATTAAGGTACAGATTCCGCGGCTGCCGATCGAGGTCAAGTATCCGGATCTTTCGAAGGGTTATAAAAAGAGAAGCCCCGGCGAATAACGCCAGGGCTTTAACTTGTTAGTATCTACGCCCAACCTCGACTGTGCATGCCACAGGTTGCGCGCTATGTGCGCGCTTGCAACACACTTCTGGCAACCAGCATATAGCCGGCCCCTCGAATCGTCACGATCCTCTCGGGATTGGCGGGGTCGGCCTCGATTTTTTTGCGTAAATTACTGATGTGTACGGCGACCGTTCGCGTATCCTCCAGACTCTCCGTTCCCCAGATGAGCTGGAACAACGTATCGGCAGCGACGACGCGATTCGCGTTTTGCGCCATATAGGAGAGCAGACTAAACTCTTTTTTCGATAAAAAGAGGGCGTTGCCGCCCAGGTTGACGGACTGCGCGTAGTAATCCAGCGTCAGACCCGGCAGCTCCAGCAGTTGTTCTCTTCTGCCCGTCGACACTCTGCGCAAGTGAGCCTTGATCTTGGCCATAAGTACGCCCGGGCTGAACGGCTTGGTCACATAATCGTCGCCGCCATCGGATAAGGCGCTGATCTTCACCTCGTCTTCCTCGCGGCTGCTCAGAAACACGATCGGCGCATTCGTGTAGCTGCGTGCGTGCCTGCACCAGTCGAGGCCGTTTTCATTAGCCAGCAGGACATCCAGTACAATCAAATCCGGCTCGAAAGAAGCCAGCAGCTTCATGGCTTCCGTCCCGCTATGACTGTAGGCGGATAGGAACCCTTCCCGCTCGCAATACACCTGAACGATCTCGCAAATATGGGGATCGTCATCGACCATCATGATTTTGTGCGTGTCCGCCACATCGTCACC
>NZ_JAGXJW010000014.1:23436-145398 GCF_019091135.1 Cohnella sp. GbtcB17
ACATAGAATATCGAACCCGTCTTGCCGTCGCTCTCCGCTCGAACCGTTCCGCCATGCGCTTGTATGATTTCTCTGCAAATCGCAAGCCCGAGCCCGCTGCCCGCGATTCCTTTTTCCAAGCCCGGTCGATCATACTTGTAATTGCGATCGAAAATTTGCTCGAGCTGATCCGGAGGAATACCCGAGCCGGAATCTTGTACGCTAATGATCGCATAGCAGGGATCGTTCACGTCGTTCACTTCTAGCGCGATACGCACCAGCCCGCCTCTCGAGGTGAACTTCATCGCGTTCGATACCAGATTAAACAACGCCTGTTCTAATCTTTGCGCATCCACCTCGACGATAGGCAAGTGAAGTCGCTGATCTTCCGTATCTCCGGTATCCAGCATAAAATCCAGCCCTGCGTCACGTACGACCAGCTCATATTGTTCGAAAAAACCACGCAAGAAGCGAATTACGGGAACCGGCTCCATTCGGTACGAGACTTGTCCCGTCTCCAAATGCGACAGGAAGGACAACTCCTCAATCATGCGGTTGATCCGTATCGTGTTATCGCGGATATATTTCAGGTACTGTTCATCACGTTCCGGCTTGACCCTGTCCTGAACGGCTTCTACATAGCCAAGCATACTGGACAGCGGCATGCGCAGATCATGCGTAATATAGGCAAGGAGCTTCTTCCGCCCTTGCTCGGAATGAAGCAACCGGTCATACGATGCGCGTAGATCGTCGTGGGCTGCGGACAAGGCCTGCGTGCGTTCCTGCACGGTCCGTTCCAAATTCGCATTCATTTCGGTCAGCTTATTGTTGGCGTCAAGGAGCTCGCGGGCAATTCGCTCCTCGTTCGATGCCGCCCTCGTAAATCTGGAAGAGAGCAGCATCATCTGGGCGATCGTAAATACCAACAATCCAAGCGGAGATGTATTTCCGATCAGCGACCATCCGTTGTAATATAAAAAATCGTCGATCACCGTAACTAAAGTAACTACCGACACGACAAGGAAGGTTAACGCACCAACCTGACGCCCCACGGCCGCCTGGACCAGCCCGACCATCAGGTACACCATGTGCAGAACGACGATCACGCCGATTATCGGCAGCAATTGCGAATAGATGAGCGCAGGGGTCGCCGCCACAACTAGACAGAGCGCGGCGGTCGCGATCCGGGAGCCCAGACGAAACCATCGCGACACATAATTCGGGAAAATGCAATCAAAATACATGGTGATAATATAACCGCTGACGCAAAGAATCAGATATTCGATCTTGAACTGCAATTCCCACGGAAAACGGGGAAACCATTGCGTAAGCATCAGCTCCCCGACCAGCAAGGATCGGATGCCGAACAATAGGCTGAACAGACCGAAATACAACGGCGCCCTGTCCTTGCGTCGCTGCACGAACAACAGCAGATTATACAAGCCGATCACCAGCAAGCTTGCCGTTATAAACGTCCCTGAGGCAACGCTCAGATTTTTCTTCGCCGTTAATGCATCGCTGGCACCCAGCTCTATGTATTTGGTAATGCCGCCTCGCTTATGATTGAAGTTCGCCACTTGCATAACCAGTTCTACCGTGCTGTCTGCAGGCTGGAAGAACACCAGCTTCGTTGACAGACGCGGCGTCACGGCTTTCCTGTCCTGACCGACCACGCCGACTTCGGCCAGCCGTTCGCCATTCACCCATAATCGATAGGCATGAAAAATGGTAGGCAGCCGCAGCGCAAGCCGCTCATCCCGATCCCGTTCGCTCAGGCGGATGACCAGTCGGAAGGTAGCAAAGCCTTCTCCTGGGAGCTCCTGGCCATCCAGCGAGTAGCCTAGCCAGGATCGGGGGATGTCGATATATCGATTGACCTTTTCTTCTCCTTGTTCCGTACGGCTCTGTATATCCGCAGGCGACAGCAGCTCTTGCCAGTAAAATGTCCATTCTCCTTTTAACTTGATCGGATTCTCGCCGACATGAACCTGCGTTAAATCCAGGATGCCTGCTTCGCTTTGGAACTTGGGGGTATCCGGCCTGGACACGACTGCATAGCTTGCGACCAAACCAACAACCACGACAATAGCGATATGGAGCAGGATAGAACGAGAACCGAATCGGAGAATACCCCTCATCATGAAGTCGACCCCAATCTGCGAGATGCGTCAAAACAAGTTGATTCCTTCATGATAGCATCACGAATGCAAATCCGTACAAAAAAATAGCGGAGCAGGAATGACATCCCTTGCGCCGCTGTTTTTCTAGGGTAAGCTATACGGTTAGGAAAAGATCGACAACGTCCTGAATATCTTGTTTCGTAGACATCGGCGTTCCAAAAGGATTGTTCCTGGACTCCTGATAGGCCAATCGAAGTTCATCTAAGATAGCGTCCAAATTGGCAGCGTCCACACCGGTGATGCCGGCGCGAGCGAATGCTTCTACGGTAGGGGAAGCTCCTCCGCCGACAGGATTTAAATAGGCGTAGATGGCATCTACCGCCATTTGTTGAATCGTCTCGTCGACAATCGCTTGAATGTCGGCCAATGTTCTCGGAAGCGGCGAATGCGTTGATACAGCAGGAACTAAATAATATTGGACGTTGTACAGGTTCTCAGCGGTAACGCCCGTAATTCCCGCATCTGCAAAGGTCGTTTCATCGACATGGTCCCAATCGCCCGACTCCGATGCTTCATTGATCAAATCTAGCGGCGTTTTGGAAAACGCAGGCGTGATCGTACCCGTGTATGGCATGGTTGCCGTTGCCGGAGGCGTGGCCGAATCCGTCGCGCTGATCGTAAAGTCATATGCACCGCTAATGCTTGGTGTTCCGGCAATTTCTCCCGTGCCTGGATTCAAAGTCAGCCCTGCAGGCAGTCCGCCATTCGTCACTGCATAGGTCACGGCGCCCGTTCCTCCGGACAGCTTGGCTACGCTGCCGGTATAGGATTGACCCTCGGTCAAGGGCGAGATCGCGTCCGGCAAAACGATGGGCAGCGCGACCGTATATTCGAATGTCGCGACCGGGCTATCCGTCGAACCGGGCTTAACGGCGATGGCTTTGATCGTTGTACTGCTCGTAAGGACGATCGGTCCCGTATACGGCGTGCTGGATGCGGTCGGCTCGCTGAGATCCGTCGTATAGTACACCGTCGCAGATACGGTCGCCGAAGTCAAAGTAACTTGCGCTCCCGAAGTCACAACGCCGCCTGCAGGAAGTGCCGCAGGCATCTCAACGGCAGCTTGAACCAGCGGCGGAGCCGGTGTCCAGGACTGCGCTTCCTGTTTTTTCTTTTCTTCTTCCGCTTTCTCCCGTTCCTCTTCCTTCTTCTTCTCTTCTTCCTCTTTCTTTTTTTGTTCGACCTGTGCTATGTATTGCGACTGGGCTTCGTATGCGCTCGTAACAAGCAAATCGCGCGTTGCGTTGGTTTGACCGCCGAACTGTCCATCCGCTCCGTTGTCCAACAATTTCTTTTCCAACGCCAAGGCGACATACCTCTTCGCCCAGTCGGATACAGTAGCATCATTCACGCCCGGCGTTGCCTTGGCTTCCTCGTTCATGTCGAGTCCGCGAACAAGGAAAGTGGCGAGCTGCTCCTTCGTTACCTTACCGGCAGGATCGAAAACCCCCTCGCCATACCCATCCGTAATCCCTGCTTTTTTCACCGCCTCGATGTACGGCAACGCGTATCCATTTGCAGAATCGTCGGCTTTGACGTCTTTGAATGAAGACGTTTTTACGTCCTTATCCACCTCCAGGTCAAAAATCAACGCTGCAACCTTAGAAAATTGCGCCCGGTTCATCTCATCCGCGATACCGAATTTGGTTTCGCTCACGCCGTCGAATATACCGGCAGAGATCAACGCGTCGAACTTGGCTTTCGTCGCAGCATCCAGATCCTTCAAGTCCGAAAAGTCGGATGAAGTTTTCGTAGCGCCTGCGGCAAAGCCGATCGAAAAATGGAAGCACAGCAGCACCGCCATCAACACGCCGACCACTTTTTTCCTCATTGTTTGTCCCCCTGAAATAAAATGTCGATTTTTCTCCTCCCATTTTATCAGGGTGTATTCGTCTATATAGGAAACGTAAAGAAAACTTTAAGATTCGCAACAAGGCGCCTGAAACCATCGGAGGCTTCTTTATATTTCTTTTGCATATTCCGTATTTTCAATTGCCCTCGTAAGACGCGGCAATGGGATGCCTGCCTTTTTTGCTTCTCTCACAACTTCACGTACCGCAAAACCTGCCTTACTATTGTTGTATTCCATAAAAAGCCGCGGCAAGCTGCCCTTTGCAAAAATAACTTTGTTAAAAAGGATGCCGAGAAGTACGGGCGGAATCTTAGTCAACAGCAGCAAAATCATATCACTCTTTGCGCCTCTTGCTTTAAGTACAGGGACCATTTCCCTCATATGCTTACCGACATTTGCAAATGAGTCACGATGGTTCATGATCGCTGGGAAGCTTCCCCGTTTTAGCACCTCGGCCTCCATCGCTGCATTCATGGCAAAGTGATTCCATAGCCAGCTTTGCATATCCTTAATCCAACTAATTTTAAAATGGGCACTTTCAAATAGCCCTTTGACCTTGTTGTTAATAAGCTCGGTGCCTGGCCGTGGTTTTTCTAGAAATACCATTTTCATAAAACCGCCCCTAAGCTTATTGTCCGCGATGCCGCCTCCTGCTCCGGGGAAGCCGAAGACAACATTGTTCATTGGCAATGGCGCGATCGACGACTTCAGATCTTGCCAAATGTTATTGAATAGGAGGATAGGGGTATTTCCTGCAGCAGTGGATAGGAATTGTGCGGCTTGCGGAAGTTGTTCTGTGTTGACGCTCACAATAATGAGATCATAATCGGGAAGAATCTCCTCATGCAGTTTGACGTTCCAGCTTTCTTTGATGAGCTTTTTCCCCTTTCGTGCGTCCCACATTTCAAGCGCTATACGGCTTCCTAAGGTTTCTTTCCTCCCCTTTCTAACATAAAACTCAACGGTATGACCTGCCTGTTCGAAAGCCCATGCATATTGGGTCGATATTAAACCTCTGCCGAAAAATAAAATTTTCATGTCAGACTCCCCCAAAGAGTTGATTATCTGTCATTGATGATCCAACAACGTGTTGTATAATGATATTGTATGGATTCGCCATACAGTCATCAACCATCAGATTTTTAATATCTGTCGGATCATCTATGGAACCGGAAATGGAGGCAAAGCATGAACAAGCAACCTGAGATTACGGACAAAACCAGGCAGGCCTTTATCAATGTGTTCTGTGATTTATATAGCCAAAAGCCAATTGAAAAAATATCGATTCAAGAGATCGCCAACAAGTCAGGCTATAACCGCAGTACATTTTATCAATACTTTACAGATATTTATGAGCTGCTGAACTACGTCGAAGAGAAGGTTTTGAAATCCATTAACGAGGAAATGGCAAGCAGGGAGCTTTCTACGCATACTTTCCAGGATGCGCTTCAATGCTTGGAAAATGCAGAAGAAATTTCTGTTCTCAAAGCCCTCCTGGGCGACTATGGTTCCGTTCATTTTGTTGAACGCCTGAAAAGAGAAATTCCCTTTGAGAAATTGATTGTGAACCTTCCAACAAATGATAGTTTGGCGCCATACCTGATTGAGTTTTATATATCAACATTAATGTCTTTGTTTCGCCTTTGGATTCGCAACGGCAAAGACTTATCGTCGGAAGAATTGGTCAAGCTGATCGATGGCCTATTTGCAAATGGGATAACGCCGTTTCATACTCGACTTCACTGACAGCAGTTGTCAGTGAAGTCGTTTTATTATGAGGATAACCACTCATTACAGATGAAGGGTTGCTGTTACCAAAAGAACTTGATGAGGAGATCTAAAAATGAATCGTGCCGTATATCTTTATGTGTTTGATACCATGTCCGATTGGGAAATCGGTTATTTAACCGCCGAACTGAACACCGGACGATACTTCAGACAGGGGCTGGCTCCGGCAAAAATAGTCACTGTTGGCGTAGAAAAAACGCCAGTAACGACAATGGGCGGATTAAAAATAATGCCCGATATTACAGTGGATGAGTGCAGCATGAATAGTTTAGATGCACTGATTTTACCTGGTGGAAATACATGGGCGGAGGCTGTTCACGCACCCATATTAAAAATGGCCGAGATATGTTTAAAGGAAGGGGTAGCAGTTGGAGCCATTTGCGGTGCTACCTTTGGACTTGCTCAAGCAGGATTGTTAGATTCACGTTGGCACACAAGCAATGACTTGTCCTACCTTAAAATGATTTGCCCTTCTTACACGGGCGAAGCCTATTACAAAGCGGAATCTGCTGTCACCGATGGGAGCTTGATCACTGCATCCGGAGTAGCTCCAATAGAATTTACTGTTCATGTTTTAAAAGTGTTAGATGTATTTTCTCCCGAAACATTAGACGCTTGGTATCATCTTAACAAAACGCATGAACCTAAATACTTTTACGAGCTCATGAATTC
Source organism: Cohnella sp. GbtcB17 (assembly GCF_019091135.1). GTDB lineage: Bacteria > Bacillota > Bacilli > Paenibacillales > Paenibacillaceae > Cohnella. Next base: position 29,908 of record NZ_JAGXJW010000014.1, read on the forward strand.
GATTCAATGACAGTATAGGGATATACCAGCTCAGGTGAAATTACAGCCTGGGCTTTTAAGCGGTACGAGGCCGAAGACGGATGAGGTCGACCTGAATTCGCCAGTCCGATATTGTCGGCTTCCCGAGACATAGTGTAAAGTAAATGGCTAAGCGGGATGTCCGAGGGGAGGGACGGCTTATCCTGATTCGATTCGGGGATATGCCCTTGAAGCAGAAGCTGTTTCTGTGCATCGCCTTGCTGATCGTCGTGCCGCTGCTGCTCGCGGGTTTTTACTTGAACCACCAGTTCTCGCGGGCTACGCTCAGCAAATCGAGCGATATCGCGCTGCAGACGCTGAAGCAGACGAGACAGAACTTCGACTCCCTCATCTCGGACACGAACGATCTCACGCTGCGGATGATGGCGAACGCGCAAATCCAGAAGTTTTTGAAGGAAGAGTACAACAAGGAGTTGGATTACGACCAGATCTACCGGGATTTGATTGCATGGCTGGACGATTTGAAGGGCTCCAAAGCCTATTACGATACGATTAGTATGATCGCCGGCGACCGGATCGTGTTCCAGATGGGTACGCTCGACGCGGTCGTCGACGCCGGGCAAGCGCGAAGAGCCTCGGAGCTGATGGGCAAGCTGTATTGGACCTCCGATGACAAGCGGCTGTATGCGTATCGAAGGATCATGGACTTCAATAAATACGGCAGAGACCTGGGCGTCGTCAAGCTGAATGTTTCCGAAGAAGCCGTGCATCGTTTCTACGAAGGCATCCATTCGTATGAGAGCTCGCGGATCGACTTGCTCGACGCCTCCGGCAAGGTGTTGTCTTCGACAGATCGAAGCGCAATCGGCAATACGTATGCCTATTACGATGCGATCATGCCGGGGATCACCGGCAGCGGCAACGAGGGCTTCTTCGGGAAGAAGCTCGGCGGCGAGAAAAACATCGTCTTGTATTATCGGATCGCAGGCCCGGACTGGGTGCTCGTCCAGACGATTCCGGAGCGCTCGTTCACGTTGTTGAAGACGACGCTTAACACCGTACTCCTGATCGCGATCGGATTATGCGTGCTGTTCGGGTTCCTGTTCTCGCTCGTGCAGCACCGCTATTGGATTAAGCCGCTGGGCAGACTCCGCGCGGAGATGGCCAAGCTGCGCACGGGCAACTTCAACATCGCCCTCGAAGGCGCGTCCAAGGACGAGATCGGGGAGATCCACCTGGGCTTCATCCGGATGGCCGGGCAGCTCAAGCAGACGATCGACGACGTCTACGTCAGCCGCATCAGGCGCAGAGAAGCGGAGCTGACGGCCCTGCAGGCGCAGATCAATCCGCATTTTCTGTACAACACGCTCGATTCGATTCATTGGCTGGCCCTGAAGCACAGGAATTACGACGTAAGCGAGCAGATCGAAGCGCTGTCCGAAATTTTTAAGCATGTATTAAGCAAAGGACAGCCGATCGTGACGATCGGCCACGAGCTGGAATTTCTGGAAAACTACATGTTCATCCAGCAAGCGAAATACGGCCAACGAATCAAGCTGCGGGTCGAGGTCGATCCGGAGCTGCTCGCGCACCAGGTGCCGAAGCTGATCCTGCAGCCGCTCGTTGAGAACGCTATCCTTCACGGGTTGGAAGAGAAGCTGGAGGGCGGAACGATCGAGGTTCGCATCGAAAGGTCTGGCGGCAAAATCCGGCTGGCCGTATCGGACGACGGCCTCGGCGCGGATCAGGAGCGCATCGCCAGGATGTTATCCGATGATGGCGAGCGTCAGGACGGCTTCGCGCTGAGGAACATCGACGAGCGGATCAAGCTGCAGTACGGGCGGGAGTTCGGCTTGACCTTCCGCAGCAAGATTAACGAGGGGACGGTCGTCGAACTGTTCGTCCCCGCTGCCGAGAACGCGAACGAGGAGTTGGCGCGATGAAGCTGTTGATCGCCGACGATGACAGGCAAATTCGTGAGGGCATCAAGGAGGGGATCGATTGGGCTTCCCTGGGGATCGAAGAGGTTCTGACTGCGTCGAGCGGAACCGAGGCATTCGAGCTGTTCTCCGCGGCGCTGCCCGAGCTGGTCGTGATGGAGGATGATATGCCGGGCATGGACGGCTTGGAGCTGCTGAGGCGGATTAAGGACGCCCGGCCCGCGACGAAGGTGATCATTCTTAGCGGCTACAACGATTTTAAATATCTCAAGAAGGCGATCCAATGGGATGCGGCCGATTACGAGATGAAGCCGATTCGCGCCCGGAGCTTGATCCGGCTCATCAAGAAGGTTAGCGAGGAGATCGTCCGGGAACGGGTGTCGGAAGAGACGTTCCGCAAGTATCTGGCGTCCCACAAGGAGCTCTTCGTCGAGGACCTCGCGAACGGGCGAATCGGCGACCGTCTTATTTTGCTGGATGGATTGATGCAATATTATCGCTTCGACGCGAAAGGGACGCTGCTTCTCGTTCGAATCGAGCGCGATAGAAGCGGGGCGGAGGCGGAGGCGGCCGAAGCCCGCTCGTCCAACGAGGCGATGCTGCTTAGCGCGGGAGAAGGGCGGGAGTCGGAAGCCGGCGAACTATGGCTGGAGACGAAGGATGGCGCCTTGATCGGTCTGATTAAGCTGGAGACGGCTTCGTACCTGTATGCCCGGCATGCCGCAGTCTCGTTGAAGAACCGGTTAACGGATCGCATTCGCGAGGCGTATGCGGCCGGCGGATGCTCGTGGTCGGCGGGAATCAGCGGGCCGGGCAGCGCCGCTGAATTCAACGGCCTGCTCATGCAGGCGAAGGAAGCGCTCGATCGGAGACTGTATGCCGGCAAAGGCGCGGTCCATGCGTTCGGCGATGCGGATCGGCTGCGGGACGACACGATCCGCGGTGTTGCCGATGACGAGGATTTCAAAGCGCTTATCCGCGAAGCGGGAGCGGCGCGTCTGGCCGAGCGAATCGACGCCGAGTTCGCCAGGCTGCGCGAGGAGAAGGCTTATAGCGAGAAAAGCGTGGCGGCCTATTGCAAAACCCTGATTCGCTTGCTCGTCCTCGTACGGGAATCGTCCGCCGAGCTTGCCGAATTCGTACGGGTTCGATCCGAGCAGCTGGACAGCCTTCCCTTCAACGAGCTCGGGGAATACGCGGATTTTGTCCGAACGGCCTACGATGAAGTATTCGGGCCTTACGGGCACGCGGGAGCCGCTCGCCTGAGCGCGCTCATGCAGCTGGCGGACGCTTTTATCCGGCAGCATTATACGCAGGAGTTGACGGTCGAGCGGGTCGCGGAATACGTGGGCAAGACGCCAAACTATTTTAGCCACCTGTTCAAGAAGGAGATGGGCGTTCCGTTTCGGGAATACGTCAACCGGCTAAGGATCGCCAAGGCAAAGGAATTGATCGAACGGACGACGGACCGCATCTACGAGATCGGCGAGCGGGTCGGATTTTCGGATTACGCCTATTTCACGCAAGTGTTCCGCAAGCTGGAGGGCTGTCCGCCGACGGCGTTCAGGAAGAACCGGCTCTAACCGGTACTAAGCGGCCGCAAGCGTAAAATCGAAGATTATCAAACGTTTTCGTAGTTTTTTAAAATAGTGGCGGCCATAAGCGAACCGTATAATGGGATCTAACGACGCGCGCTCGTTAAGTTACCCGGAATACGGTTTTTTCTTTTCCCGTTCGGCAAATAGAGGAGGTCTTGGCATGTTGAAAAGAGGGAAGGCGGCAAAGCTTCTGACGGTACTGCTTGGCACGACATTGGCGATCGCGGCTTGCGGCAAGTCCGAGGAGGGAGCTTACGCGCCCGCTTCGGCGTCCGCCGGCGCTTCGGCGACGGCTTCTGCACCCGGCGGCAAGTCCGGAGAGAAGCTGAAGCTGACGCTCATGATCGCTCCCGTGGACGATCCGAGCAGCAAGATCGAAGAGCAAATGGTCGCCGAGCATTTCAAGGATAAATATGACATCACGTTCAAGGCATGGGATTCGAACGCCGAGAAAACGTTGAAGACGACGATCGCTGCGAGCGAGCCGATCGACGTCGCGATGTACTGGCCGGGCGCGATGGAGACGTTCGTCGATTCCGATATGGCGCTGGACCTGACCCCCTATCTGGAGGCGGACGACGGGGCATGGAAAAAGACGTTCGTCGGAAATGCGCTTGCGGCGGGAACATACGACGGCAAAGTGTATGCGGTTCCATACGCGGCGGTGTATCCGTTGCTCGAGGTGAATAAGGATATTACGGACAAAGCCGGCGTCGTTTTCCCCGATGGACCGCTCAGTTGGGACGACTTCATGAAGGCGCTTGCGACGATTAAAGAAAAGACGGGAATCATGCCTCTCGGCTTATATAAGGATTGGGGAGCCTGGGTGCCTCGCAACAATCTGATCACGGTGTGGCCGGACGAGCAAACCCGGAGCGACTTCGCAGCCGGCAAAATCCCGTTCACCGATCCGCTCGCGGTCAAAGCGTTCGATGCTTCCAAGGAGCTGTACGACAAGTTCGTATATCCGGGCAAGGGCGCGCTGTCCACGACGCTGGAGCAGGTGAACGTCGCGTTCAAGGCGGGCAAGATCGCGATCAAGGCGGACGTCAACATTCTCGCCGCGCAGTCGGTCAAGGAATCGGGATTGCCCAACGTCCAGATCGTCAGCTGGCCGATCATGGGACTGAACCATGTCCTGGGAGGCTCGAACGGCTACATGATCCCGGCCAACGTGCCCCATCCGGAAGCATCCGTAGAGATTATCAAATACTTGACCAGCGCCGAGGTGCTTCAGAAACGGGTCGATGCGGGCGCGCCGGTCACCGTAAGCGGGGTTAAATCCGACGACCCCAACTTCGCGTTGTACGCGAAGGATATCGCGAACATCCAATCCGAGGAAGTCATGCATTTGTCGACGAAGATCACCGACATTCTCAATGCGAAGATGCCGGCGAGCTATATCTTCAACGGGAAATCCTCGCTGGAGGAATTGGAGAAGCTGAGGCTGGAAGCGATCAAATAAGGGGCGAAATACGGCGGAGCGGGCAACCCGGGACCCGTTCGTCTCAGGCTGCCCGCTTCGCTCGACAGGAGGTCCGACGCATTGAAATTCGGCAAACAGAGTTCGGCTTTAACGCTCAAAACGAGACTGCTCGGAACGTCGTTCCTGATCCCCGCTTTACTGTTCATCGGGGCGACGATGGTCGTTCCGATCGGATGGAACGCGGTTCTCTCCTTCGCGACCTGGAACGGCATGGGGGCGATGAAGGCGGCCGGATGGAGCAACTACACGGCTTTTTTCCAAGACACGGTGACGCTCAAAGGATTCTACTACTCGATCTTCATCGCTGTCGTGTCCTCCGCGATCGCAGTGCTGTCGGGGCTGCTGCTCGCGCTCTTGATTCACCGGACCGGGCGAAGGGAGGGGGCGTTCTACCGGTTCGTGTTTTTCGCGCCGGCCATGATGCCGCTTGTCGTCATCGGCTTGTTGTTCACGTTTGTCCTGAGTCCCGATACGGGACTGCTCAACCACGTGCTGCGGGCGATGGGCCTTCAAAGCCTGGAGCATGCGTGGCTCGCGGAACCGGGAATTGTCCTGTGGACGATCGCCGTCATCGGCGGCTGGCGGTTCTCGGGATTCGTGATGATGCTCGCCTACACCGCGATCGTCGCTCTGCCCGGCTCGCTGTTCGAAGCTGCAAAGCTGGAGGGGCTCGGATACGTCCGGCAAGCCCGCCTCATCATCCTCCCCCTCATCATGCCGACGATTCGATTGGTCACGATGCTGATGCTGATTCTTTCCTTCAAGACGTACGACATCGTATGGGCGATGACCCGGGGCGGGCCGGGCGATTTCTCGCGGACGGTGCCCGTCAGAATGCTCGACGTCGCTTTTCGGTACAATGAATTCGGTTATTCCGCCGCCATCTCCGTCATGCTGACGATCGTCGTGTCGGTGATCATCGCCTTGTCCAGGAAGCTGACGAAAGGGAATGTGTATGAATACTAGAATGCCGCTGGGCGGGTATGCGATGAGGGCGATTCTCGTCTGCCTGACGGTCGTCAATCTGTATCCGCTATTGTTTACGCTCTTAACTTCGCTCAAGACGTCGGACGAATTTTTCTCGGACATCTGGGCGCTTCCGCGCTCTTTCTTCATCGACAATTACACGCAAGCTTTCGAGGTCGGCCGGCTGGGCGAATATTTCTACAATAGCGTCGTGATCGCCCTGGTTACGCTGTTCATGGTAACGGTCGTAGCCGCTTTTGCCGCCTATGCGCTCGCCCGGCTTCAGGTTCCGTTCGCCGGGGCGATCGTCGGCTTGCTCTTGATCATTCAAATATTGCCGACGGAATCGATGGTGCTCCCGCTCTATATGATGATGTCCAAGCTTAAGCTGCTCGGGGTCACGTACGTTCCCGTCACTTTCGCTTACGTCGGGTGGCTGCTTCCCGGTACGATCGTCATCCTGCGCAACTTTTTTCTCTCGATTCCTTCGGAATTGCTGGAGTCCGCGAGAATGGACGGCAGCGGGGAGATGAGCACGATGTTCCGGATCGTCTTCCCGCTGACGGGAGGAGCGATCGCGACCTGCACCGTGCTAAACTTCTGCTTCGTCTGGGGGGAGCTGCTATGGGCGCAGATCTCGACATTGACGACGGAGAAAGGACTGCCGCTTACCGTCGGATTGATCAATTTCCAGGGCCAATACGCGACGGATTGGGGCTTGATGACGGCGGCGATCTGCATGATCCTCGTTCCGCTGTTCCTGCTCTTCGTATTCCTTCAAAAATACTTCGTGCAAGGTTTGACTTCCGGCGCGGTTAAAGGATGACGATCTTGGAAAGGGAGGCGGCAAACGGATGTTTGCAGAGACGATGCCGCTGCAGGTCGGAAGCGGGAATGCCCGTCTGCAGAAATACGTATTGCACGATTCCCGGGAGTATCGGACCGGCCGGCTGCGGCCGGCCGTCGTCGTCTGTCCAGGCGGGGGGTACCTGAGCACCTCGGACCGGGAAGCGGAGCCGGTCGCGCTGCGGTTCGCGGCGCACGGGTATCATGCCTTCGTACTGAGATACACGACCTGGTTCGGCGAACACGTACACGACTTGAACGAGCGTCCGCCGGGCAACGATAATGCAGCCTTCCCGCAGCCGATGCTGGAATTGGCCGAAGCGATGGCGACGGTGCGGAGGAACGCAGCGGAATGGCGCGTGGATCCGGGGCGGATCGCCGTCGTCGGCTTCTCCGCGGGCGGACATCTTGCCGCAAGTCTGGGCGCGCATTGGTCGGGCGACATGCTGCGGGAGCGGTTTGGGGCGGAGGCGAGCCTCTTGCGTCCGGACGCGCTCGTGCTCGGGTACCCGCTCGTCGACCATACGCTCGCGCTCGAGCGGGAGGAGCAGGAGGCGTACAAGAAGCTCGTCTACCGGGCGCACTTCGGACGACCGGATCCTTCCATTGATGAAATGGAGGCGAACAGTCCGCTGCGATACGTGAACGACGGTACGCCGCCGACTTTTCTATGGCATACGGCGGCCGACGAGCTCGTCAGCGCCCGCAATTCGCTGCTGTGGGCGATGGCGCTCGGGGATCGGGGCATACCGTACGAGCTTCACGTGTTCGAAAGCGGCGTTCATGGACTGTCGCTGGCCGATGACACGTCGGCGGCGGACGATACGCATATTGAAGCAGGCTGCCAAAAGTGGTTCGAATTGGCCCTGACATGGCTAAGGAGCAGGTGACGGGTGATGGCATTCGAAGCATGGGAGACTTGGGAAACGCCGGAGGAAGGCGGCTTCGACGCAGGCAAGCTTAGCCTTGTCGAGGAGCTGTTCGAACGGCGAATCCGTGAGAAGAAGCTGGCGGGAGCGAGCTTCTTCGTATCGCGGGGCGGCAAGATCGCGCTATGCTCGGCCTTGGGCGATGCGGATAAGGAAGAGGGGCGGAAGCTTCGGAAGGACGCGGTATTCCGGCTCGCTTCGATGACGAAGCCGATCGTGGCGGTCGCCGTCATGACCTTGGTCGAGCAGGGGAAGATCGGGTTGACGGATTCGATCGGGACGTTCATACCGGAATTCGGCGGGGAGGGTTATGTTGCGGTTCCGGACGTTCAAACGTCCGTTGCTGCTTATGAACCGGACCCGGAGGCTCCGGCCGGAGCGATGCCGACAATCGGGCTCTCTTATGCGCTGGAGCCTGCGATCCGTCCGATCAAGGTGCGGGATCTGCTCACCCATAGCTGCGGCTTGGGGCAAGGCCCGGTCGGCTTCAGCGAGCTGCGGATGCCCGGCGAAGGCGCGACATTGGCCGGACATATCCCTTCTTGGGCGAGCGTGCCGCTCGATTTTCAGCCGGGCGCGTTGACGGGGTACAGTCCGATCGCGGCGTTCGATCTGTTGGGAAGGATCGTCGAGGTCGCTTCGGGACAGCCGCTTGATCTTTATTTGCGGCGGGCGATATTCGAGCCGCTCGGCATGCGCGATACGACGTTCGTTCTGTCGGCGGAGCAGCGACGCCGGATTGTAGCTATGTATGAGAGCGTCGACCAAGAGCTAAGACGAACGGAACAACAATACCCATTCTTCCATCCGACCTACTATTCCGGGGCCGGCGGCCTGTTCGGAACGTTGGAGGATTACTGCCGCTTCGCCGGGATGCTGGCCGGCGGAGGGGCGTTCGCAGGGACGCGGATCCTCGGTGCGGACACGGTGAGGGAGATGGCTTCGCCGCAGCTTCCGGACGCGATGGAGGGCTTCCCCAAGTGGCAGACGTGGGGACTCGGCATACGCGTCATCACGGACGGGGAGTCCGCGGGGACGCCGCTGACGACGGGCAGCTACGGCTGGAGCGGCGCGTGGGGGACGCATTTCTGGATTGATCCGGGCAAGGACCTCTTCGCCGTGCTCATGACCAACCTGGCCAACGCTGGCGGCTCCGAGGCCGAAGCCTCCCGCGAGTTCGAGATCGCGGTGACGGGAGCCATGTTATAGCGGGCGGCTAAGAAGCTGAAATAGCCAAACGGGATGAAGCAGAGGCATTCGCTGCTTCATCCCGTTTGCGTTTTACTTGTGCGACTGCGAGCCCAGCGTCAAACCGATCTCCCGCGTTGCAGCGTCCCAGGAGACGTCAAAGCCGAGCGCTTCGCCCAGGAAGCGGAACGGCAGCATGGTGCGTCCGTTCGAGAGGTAAGGAGCGCCGAGCAACTGCTTTTCCTCGCCGTTTACGACAGCTGTCTTTTCGCCGATGATCAGTTTCATCGATACATGGGCGGTGTCTACCCGCACGGTGTGCGTGGCCGCGTCCCAGCGAATGTCTCCGCCGACAGCCTCCGTCAGGAAACGAACCGGCAGGTAGGCGCTGCCATCGATCAAGGCGGGCGCCGTGCCGTAGCCGGGATCGATCTCGAACGCCTCGCCGTTCAGCTTAAATTCGCGCTCCCCGATTCGAAGGGTAAGGCGGCTTTCTTCGGCAAACGGGTTGATCACCTTTTTGTCGCTGTACATCACCATATAATCGATAATGATTTTGGCGGCTTCAGGCCGCATATCCATCTCGAGGTCCGGATCGAAGGCCACGTCTGCGACCGTTTTCCACACTTGCGGCCAGCCGGCGTCCTTCATCTCCTCCTGCGCTTGGACGATGGCATGAATCAACGCAGCGGTGAAGCTGTCCGGCAGCAGACGGCGTGCTTCCTCCAGCCACAACTCCGCCTTGCGCGTATCGAGATAATCGTCCATTGCCAGCAAGTAGCCGATGACAAAGCGCTCATCGCCGCGCAGCTCGGACCGCTTGAGCGTTGCAAGCGACTGGCCGTACGCATGCTGCGCATAGGCTTCCGCGCGCTGGGTCGGCTCGGTCTCCCAGCCTATGGCATTGATGACGGCGGCGCGCAGGGCGAGCGGCGAAGATTCATCGGCCAGGTAGGCCGCGAGTTCGGCAGTCATGCCGTCCGCTTGGAGGGCTTTCTGGACGATCGGTTCGTCCTTATACGCTTCATAAAAATCGGTGGAGGTGACTGGAGAATCGGCATGTGCGGCTGGAATCGGCGTTAGCGCAAACAGCATCGCTATCAAAGCGCATAATAGGATGAACGGATTTTTCTTCATATAATAGCGATCCCTTCCCTCATCTTTTTTATGAATTAGCCGAAAGCGCGTATCTCGAAACGGACGACGACATTCAGGGGGATTGGCGGCCGTTGGGTGTATGTACGGATCGCGGTAATCTCTCCGCCCTAGCGGACATAGACGTAGACGGGCGTCCGGTACAGATCGGCGCAGACGACCGTCCGCACCGGCGTCCAGCCCGGCAGCGCGAAGCAGACGCTGATGACGCAGGCGCCGGGCGCCAGATGCCGCCGGAGCAGCGGCGCAAGGCGATTCATCGCGCCGGGATAGAGGTAGCAGATCACCGCGTCGGTGTCCTCGTAAGGGTACGCGAACAAGTCGCCGCGCATGAATCGCATTCCTGGCCGTCCCCTCGCCAGCAGCCGCGACACCGCAAGCGGCAGCGGCGAGTTTTCGATGCCGATCAGCCGCCAACCGGGACAGTGCCGCGCCGTATGCAGCGCCAGGCTGCCCCAGCCGGAGCCGGCCTCTACCGCCGTGCCGCGCGGGCCCAGACGCAGCAGCTCCGCCGCTACCGCACGGCGGACGGGGGCGGACGCCGGCATCGGCGAGATGCCGTTGCGCCAGCTGTGCCAGACGATGGACAACACGGCCAGCAGCACCGCTCCCGCCGAGATCATGCCGAACCACCAGCCGGCCGTATACGCTGCCACGGCCACGTCAGCGCGCCTCTGCCGCGAGCTGGCTGGAGGGCGGGGCCGGTTCGATCGCCGGCTCGTCCTGGTCAAACCTCCTGAGCGTATCGCTCATTTCCGCTAACCGCCCCTTCGAAGTAAACATGGATTTCCGTCCAGTGAGAGGCTTGCGCTCTCAATCTCTCCATAGCATAAGTAGCCTCTAAGGGGGCTGTCAACGTTTTGGGGCTTTGCTTGAATCGCTGCAGTATACGCTCAACCTAGCAGCCTACGATTCATTTCACCACATCAGATATGAAAGTGCAATCAATGGCATTATATTGATATTTAATCCTTTTCGAGGACTTTTATAATGAAATTGTTGCAGCAATGCCAGCTCTACGAGCTCTATGATATTGCATGCGGGAGGATGAGCGATGAGAAGAGGATTGCCGGGAATGAAGCGCGTTCCGCTCGTCAGCTTTCTGTTAAGTCTGCTGATGGCAACACAAGTCTTCGCAGCGGGTTCCGAGGTCGCAGGCGGGTCCGGGGGGACAGCGTCCCCGTCCGTTCGGAGCGTTGCAGTCGGTTCCGCTTATGGCGGGCATTGGGCGGCCAAGCCGTTGGACAGATGGTCCAAGGCGGGGTACTTCAGCATGTTGGCGAATCCGGTGACGGACCCGAACAAGCCCATCACAAGGGCGGAATGGGCTGCGCTCATCGGCGAATTGTTCGGATACAAGGCAACCGATACGGCGAGCTTCAAGGACGTGGCCGAAGACGATTGGTACTACGGATCCGTCATGCTGGCCTCGTCGGCCCACATTCTCAACGGCTCCGGCGATTATTTTCGACCCAACGAGCCGGTCAATCGGGAAGAGGCGGCCGTATCGATTCTGAGAGCGCTGGGTCTGGCGGACGATGCTTCCGATCAGGCGCAGTCCTACGGGGATTATGGCGAGATGTCGAGCTGGAGCAGGAATGCCATCGGCGTGGGCAGGGAGAAGGGTCTCCTGAACGGCACGGCCGGCGGCGATTTTCAGCCGCGGCGCGCCATGAGTATGGCGGAGGCGGTCACGCTGCTGGACCGCATCGCAACGGTGATCGTGAGTGAACCCGTCGAAGGCGGCAAAGGGTACACGCTGACCTACTCGCAGGACGTGGCAGGAAATTTGTTCGTCAATGCCTCTCGTGTCAAGCTGAGCCATATGAAGGTCAAGGGCGATTTGTACATAGCTCAAAGCGGCCCTGATGCGGAAATCCGGCTGGATGACGCGCAGGTGTCGGGCCGCATTTACGTGACCGGCGCGGACCATGTGGCGGTGGACGGGAATGTAACCGAGAAGCAGATGTCCATCTCCCAGGCAGCCGGCCAGGTTTCGGTTGAGGCGCCCGATCCGTCGGTATATACGGCGCAATCTCCCTCTAGCGTCAGATTCGTTCTGACGGAGGGCGGATCGCAGACGGCCGGGCCGACGGCGACGCCGGTGACGGTGTATACGCCGCCGGCGCAGACACCGACGCCAGCGCCGACCGAGTCGCCAACGCCAACACCTACACCAACGCCGACTGAGTCGCCGACGCCAACACCGACACCAACGGGGTCGCCGACGCCGACGCCGGACAACAATGACGAACCCATTCTGATTCACGTGACGAACCGAATGCTGGACGGAGAAGATTACGCCGTCGACAAGATCAAGCTGTTCGACGAGTACGAGCAGGTGTTGGCGGCGCCTCCGAATTCGGCCGATCCCTATATGCCGCCGATCGATAGCACGGCATCTTCGAACGCGAATACATGGCGAACCGCTGGGGCCAGTCAGTGGATCGATGCGTCCGTAACGAACCTGAACCTGAATTTGCTGCGCGACTACAAGCTGACTGAGATCGACCTGTATGACGGCGAGAAATACGCGCCGTCGACGTATACGGCGGACGGCAGCAGTCCCTATGAAGTCATGGGCGGCACGATGGAAGTATACGCCGGAGACCGGAAGCTCATTTCCTATCCGCTCACCAACGAAGGCAAATGGGTGAAGTTCGATCTGGGCGAAGAAGGGGTCACGGCGAGTTCGCTGAGGTTCCGCAAGATTCCGATCGACGAGAAATATTCTTGGTCGGGCGGCGGCAGCGATATTTATTCCAAGCAGTTTACGTGCGACGTGAATATTGTCGAAGCTGCGCTGTACGGCGTTCCACTCGGCGAGGAGCCGCCGGAGGAAGAGGAGTGGCAGCTAAGTCCGCAGGAAGGCGTAACGCCTTTCGATCCGTCGAATATCACGTTCGGCAAGTTTGTCGGAACGAACAGCTTTTTCAACATGCCGCAGGACGTGAATCAAGCGATCGGCTTCATCCGGGAGTATCATACGTGGAACTGGACCGAATGGTCGGCCAACGGAGAGACGGCGGACGGGCAGCTCAACGACTCGGCCACGACGCAAAATCCCGAAGCGAAATTCAACAACACCTGGGGCGCCTTCGACAGCTTCTATCAAGCGCTGAAGGACCGGGGCGTCGGCGTCGCGATCACCTTCCAGGGCGGCGTGGCGAATTCGGGCAGAAGCAATCCGCGGCCGAACTGGCAAGGAGATCAGGACCCGAAGAAGGCCGGCTCCTACCTGGCGCACGGCAGAAGCTTTTTCCAGCACGCCGCGCGATACGGGAGCAACACGAATCTCGATCCCGACCTCGTCAAGGTTGCGCCCGGAACGGAGAAGAAGATCGGCATGGATCTGGTCGAGTACTACGAGAACTGGAACGAGGAAGATCTGCCGGGTCACTTCACCGGCGCACAATTCGCGGCGATGACCAGCGCCGACTACGACGGTCATATGGGGACGATGGGACCGGACGTTGGCATCAAGCAGGCCGACCCCAACGCGAAGCTCGTGCTGGGCGGATTGGCGGGTATTTTCTATAACGACGAGTCGGCCGGGCAAGGGCAATCGACGCGCCAATTTTTCGAAGATATGATGAAGTGGTTCGACCAGAACCGGACGGAGGACCAGTGGAAAGCGGCGCATAACGGCTCTCTGGAGGGCTATGTCCGTTATCCGTTCGACGTCATCAACGGTCATTATTACGCCGGCGAAGGCGTGAAGCATCCGAACGCCGAAAATCAACTGACGGGCATGTCTCCCGAAGAAGATCATATCTATGAGAGAATGTCCAACTTCGTGAAGCTGCGCGACGACTATTTGGCCGACAAGGAAATCTGGCTGTCCGAGTTCGGATGGGATGTCGCGCAGGGGACGCAGTCCAGCGCAACGATCGAATACGAGAAGAACGGCGTAACCTACAATCCGGGCATCAATACGGGACTTGATGCGGAAGAGGTGCAGGCACGCTGGATCGTCCGCGAGTATCTGATGCTGGCCGCGGCCGGCATCGACCGCGTGCAGCAGTACATGATGCCCGATGCGGGCTCGTACGACACCCGCAACGGCCGGTTCAATTCGAGCGGCATGATCGCGACCGACTACGACGATAACCAACAGATATCGACGCGGAAACGGCCGTCGTGGTATTATGTCGGCACGATGAAGCAATATCTGGATACGACCCGCTTCGATTCGATCGTCGAGAAGGGCGGGGCCAGCGGGCTGGAAGGCCCATGGGTGCTTAAATTCAAGGAGACCGCGAGCGACGACGGCGTATACGCCTTGTGGCTGCCAACCTCGCACGGCGACGAGGGCGGCGCCAATAAGCAGGATTATACGCTGAGTCTTCCGGAAGGGACGGCGCATGCCTCTCTCGTGACGCTTGAGGATAAGGTGCTAGGGGGCAATCAAACGCCGCTTGCCGTCACGGACGGCAAAGTGACGGTTTCTGTCTCCGAGAAGCCGATCTTCGTCCGTATGACCCCGAACAACAACGAGTAGAACCGTGCTTTGCATCGAGGAACAACCGACGTCTCGCAAGAGTCGTCGGTTGTTTGCTATATGGCGCACGTCGTGCAATTTCACGAAAGGGGCGGCTCGAAATGAACGTATTTCGGAAACGGCAGTGGAGAATGACGATCTTCCCGAAGCTGATCATCGCGTTCCTGCTGGTGGTCGCTCCGATCTACGGCATCGGTCTCGGGATGAACCAGATGAGCGAAAAAAGCGTCCGCGAGGAGCTGTCGAAATCGCTCAATTCGCGGGTCGATTTTTATCTCAACCTGCTTGAGGTAGAAAACGAGCAGGCAAGGGGGCTGCTGCAGCAGTACGTCGTCGACAAAGACATCCAGCACGCCGCTTTTATCAGCAATATGATGACGATCGGAGAATGGACGGAAACGGTGCAGCGCATTCAGGACAAGCTGCAGCTGATCAAGAGCTCGAACCGCTACATTAAAAGCGTAAGCGCGCATATTTTGACGCTGAAGCGGACGATATCGAGCGACGAGACGATCACGGACACGATCAGTCCCGAATATGAGGCTGTCGCTTCCGTATTCAAGCTCCGCGGCGTCGGCAACTATTACTGGAACGGCCGGCTGTTCATGGCGATCGCTTATCCCGGCTCCGACCTGCCGAAGATGAAGGAAACGTACGCGCTCTCGATCGAGATCAACGAGGAGATGATGAAGCAGTCGCTGCACAATTTCTCCGACTACAAGAACGCGGGAGCGAAGCTCATCAATCCCGAAAATGGCTGGACTTTGGACGATCAGACCGACGGGGAGCTTACCGAAGAGCTGACGGACTATTTGAGGAATCGTCCACAGAGCGACGCGGGCGAAGGCTACGCACAGATCTCTACGGGCAAGAAAGCCTACTTTGTCGCTTACAAGCGTTCGCCTACATTAGGTTATTATTTGATCGCCTACGTGCCGTCGGTCGAGATGGTCGGCGAGATCGAAAAATTCCGGATGCTGCTATGGGGGCTCTCGTTCGTCTCGCTCGTCTTTATCGTCGCCTACTCCTACTGGCTGTATCGGCTCATCCGCAAGCCGCTGCATCGGATGATCGCCGGATTCCGCAAGGTGGAGGCGGGCAAGATGGAGCCGATGCCGCTGCCCAAGACGCAAGACGAGTTCTACTACTTGTTCCAGCGGTTCAATATGATGTCGGACAATCTGAAGGTGCTCATCCAGGAGGTATACGAGCAGAAGCTGCGCGCGCAGACATCGGAGCTGAAGCAGCTGCAGTCGCAGATCAATCCGCACTTTCTGTATAATACCTATTTTATTTTGTATCGCTTGGCGAAGATGAACGATAACGACAACGTCCTCCGCTTCAGCCAGCACCTAGGCGAATACTTCCAATACATTACCCGCAACGGCTCCGACGATGTGCCGCTCGACGCGGAGATCAAACACTCGCGCGCATATGTGGAGATCCAGAATATCCGCTTCGCGAAGAGCCGCATTGCCGTCGAGTTCGGCGAGCTGCCCGAAGGCTGCGGCGACTTGCGCGTGCCTCGGCTCATCCTGCAGCCGTTCATCGAGAACGCGTACCAGTACGGGCTCGAGACCAAACGCAGGAACGGCAAGATCGCCGTGACGATGACCGAGCGGGAGGGGCAATTGCTCATCGCGGTCGAAGACAACGGCGAGCGGCTGTCGGACGCCGACCTTCAGCGGATCCAAGCGAATCTGGAGAAACAGGGCGCGGCGATGGAATACACCGGCATGCTGAACGTTCACCGCCGGCTGCAAATCCGGTTCGGCGCCGCGTACGGCGTATCCGTCGCCCGCGGCGAAATGGGCGGCATGCAAGCGACGCTGAAACTGCCGATGCCACAGTCCCTCGATCAAACCGCGCCATCATCGGATCCCAATGACGCAAAAGGAGCGTGACGGCCATGTACCGAATGGTAATTGTCGATGACGAGCCGATCATCGTGGAAGGCTTAAGCGAGCTGTTCTCGCAGTCCGACTATCCGCTTGAGGTGTATCAGGCGTTCGACGGACAGGAGGCGCTGGCGATCGCGCGGAAGCTGCGCATCGATATTCTGCTGACGGATATCGAGATGCCGGAGCTGAACGGCATCGAGCTGCAGAAGGAGGTGCTGCGCCTCTGGCCGCGCTGCAAGTCGATTTTCCTGACCGGCTACAATGCGTTCGACTATATCAAGTCGTCGATCCGCGCGGGCGCAATCGATTATGTGCTGAAGACGGAAGGCGACGATCCGATCGTGGCCTCGGTCGAGAAGGCGATTCGCTTCCTTGCCGAGGAAGTCACCTACGAAGGGCTGATCGATAGCGCCCGCTCGTCGCTTAAGCTGGCGCTTCCGGCGCTGCGCAAGGAGTATTTGACCGGGCTGCTGGAAGGGGAGACCTCGTCGCCCGCCGCCCGGAGGGAGCGGTTCGCGCAGCTGGAGGTGCCGCTCGATCCCGATCTGCCGGTCGTCATGGCCGTCGGCCGGATCGATCGTTGGCGCGAGGATGCGGCCGGAGGCGACAAGGCGCTGTTCGCCTATTCGATCAACAACATTATGGAAGAGTTCATCGCGCAGGAGTTCGATTTGATTCACTTCAGAGGCGATCAGGAACGGCTGATCTGGCTGCTGCAGCCGAAGATTGCGTCGGGCTATCGTCAGGCGATCGCGGGCAAGCCGCCGCAGCACGCAGGCGCCGACGCGGAGGCCGAACCGGAAGCCGATCTGCACGCTTACTTGCTCGGGATGCTCGAATCCGTGCAAACCGCCTGCAGCCGATATTTGAAGCTCGCGTGCTCGTTCGTCGTCTCCAGCGGCCCGTTCGCATGGGACGCGCTCGCATCCAAATACGAGCGGCTGTCGCAGCTGTTCGGCCGCGGGCTCGGACTCGGCAGCCAGATGCTGCTGTCGGACGGCAGGGCGAAGGGAAGCGGGGACGAGCAGACGCGAAGCAAGGTCAAGCGCATTCGGCTGCTCGACCAATATTTGATGCAGAAGGAGCGCGTAAAATTCGAGCGGCTGTTCGACGAGATCGCCGAAGCCGTCGGCGAGCCGGA
Source organism: Cohnella sp. GbtcB17 (assembly GCF_019091135.1). Lineage (GTDB taxonomy): Bacteria > Bacillota > Bacilli > Paenibacillales > Paenibacillaceae > Cohnella. Next base: position 47,538 of record NZ_JAGXJW010000014.1, read on the forward strand.
GACGCTGGAAGCGGGCTTGCCGCTCGAGGTGTTCTACGAGCTTGCCGCGATCTTTATCCCGCATCTGAACCGGTTCGAAGCGCTCGGCGCGGCGGACGGGATTCCGGGCAAGCTGTTCTCGATCCGCGAGCATCGCTCCTGGCGGGAGGCTGCGGGCTTCTTCCGCGAGCTGGCGAATCTGCTGTTCGAGCGCATGGATGGCGGCAACGAGCAGGAGACGAGCGAAGTCGTCGAGCAGCTTCACCGGTACGTGGAGACGCATATCGAAGGGGATCTGTCGCTCAACCGGCTGGCCGAGCACGTCTTTTTAACACCTTTTTACCTATCGAGATTGTATAAGCAAAAGACGGGCCACAGCATCAGCGACTACATCACGAGGACGAGAATCGAGCGCGCGAAGCGGCTGCTCGGTGAGAGCCCGCTTAAAATTCACGAGGTCGGCATGCGGATCGGGTACGACTCGCCGTCGTATTTCACTCGTTTTTTTAAGAAGGCGACCTTGTTGACGCCGCAGGAGTACCGCGATTCGCTCAAGTAGATATAAAAGGATAAGGAATGTAATCGCTTTAATATATTCGCCGTGCCGTGTCGACCTCATAATGAAATCGTACCGTATTTACCGCAACATACAGGGGAGGCAAGCAGATGGTGTCAAAAAAAACGGAAGCGAAGGCGAGAGGTTCGGTCCTGCTCTCCTTGCTGCTTATCATGACAACTGCAACAGCTTGCAATAACGGCAACGACAGCGGCAGCTCGCCAAGCGCCTCGACCGACGCGACGGCAGGCACAAGCCCGAGTTCGGCGGCTTCGCCGGCGGCATCGGGCCCGAGCGGTCCGGAAGGCAAATACGATCCTCCGATCGAAGTGACGACCGTGCGCGCCGTCAATCCGGCCGATACGTATGCGCCCGGCGAGACTTTCGACGAGAACATTTGGACCAAAACGTTCGAAAGCGATCTTGGCATTAAGGTGAAGAACCTCTGGAAAGTAAGTACGGAGCAGTATCAGAACAAGGTCGCCGTCATGCTGGCTTCGGGCGATATGCCCGACTTCATGGATGTGGACGCGCAGCAGTTCCAGACGCTCGTTGAGGCCGGATCGATCGCGGATCTGACCGATGCGTACGACAAATACGCTTCCGAATTCACGAAGAACTCCTTCCAGGGAAAAGGCGACCTGCGCCTCAAAGCGGCTACGATAGACGGCAAACTCATGGGGATTCCGAGAAACGGCGGAGAAACCGCCGATACCCAGCTCATCTTCATTCGCAAAGACTGGCTCGACAATCTGGGGCTTCAGCCGCCGAAGACGATAGACGATATCAACAAGATCGCCTTGGCGTTTACGAAGAACGATCCGGATAAGAATGGCAAGAACGATACGTACGGATTAAGCCTCGACTACAATCTGTTCAACGGCTGGTCCGGTCTGGACGGCTACTTTAACGGCTACCACGCGTATCCGTTTAATCCGACCAAGGGGACCGGCACGAATCTGAACTTCATCAAAGGCGCGGACGGCAAGGTGCAATGGGCCGACGTTCAACCGGAAGTGAAGACCGCGCTCGGCAAGCTGGCCGACTTGTTCAAGCAAGGCGCGATCTATCCGGAATTCAGCGTTATCGACGGCATCAAGTCCGCCGAGCTCGTGACGTCGGGTAAAGTCGGCATGACGTTCGGCGCGTCCTTTGTGCCGGGATGGCCGCTTGGCAACATGTACAAAGACGTGCCGGGTTCGGATTGGGGCATCTATCCGCTCGTATCGTCCGACGATCAGCCGGTGCTCGTGCAAAGCACGACCGTATTGCCTTCGCGCTACTTTGTCGTCAGCAAAAAGTCCGAACATCCGGAAGCGCCGTTCCTGATGCTCAATACGTATATGGAAAAGCTCTACGCGCACTTCGATAAGAAGTATCATACGGTCACCGTGGATGGCAAAGATTACGGCGAATTCGCACTGTCGCCGATTAGCGGCAACATGCCCGACAACAATCCGAAGGCGGCCGTCGCGGTTCAAGCCGCAATGAAATCCGGCGATACGTCGGCTCTGAACGATGAACAGAGGCAATACTACGATCAAGTGAAAAAGTTCCAGGCCGGCGACAAGACGATGTGGGGCGCGAGCAAGACGTGGCTGGAGGACGGCGTATTCAGCCTTCAAGGCCAATATGTAGCCAACAACCAGGTTTTCACATCGGCGTATCTCGGCAACCCGACGCCGACGATGATCGCGAAAGGCCCGTCGCTCCGCGACGAAGAGGTCAAGATGATGACTTCGGTCATCATGGGCACCAAGCCGCTCGACTACTTCGACGAGTGGGCCAAAAACTGGTTGGCGTCCGGCGGGCAGGATATTCTCGACGAAGTGAACGCCAGCGGTCAAATTCAATAGGAAGCAAAGGGGGGATAGGGGCTAGCCGCTGGCCGCTGTCCTCTTTTGCATCACGGCAGGAGGGATCGCCATTGAGCCGCAGAAATTGGAGACTGGAATGGCCGCTGCACCTGATGCTGGTGCCGGGCATCGTCATTGTGCTGCTGTTCAGCTACGGTCCGATGGTCGGCATCGTCATCGCCTTTCAGAATTTTGTCCCGGTGAAAGGGATCTTTCGTTCTGAATGGGTCGGGCTCGAACACTTCAAGTATATCTATCACTTGCGCGAGACAAGAGAAGTGCTGTGGAATACGGTATTTATCGCTTTCCTGAAAATCGTCGGCGGGCTCGTCGCGCCGCTGGTCACCGCGCTTCTGCTGAACGAGATCGTAAAGAAGTACTACAAGCGCACCGTCCAAACGATCATCTACATGCCGCATTTTATGTCCTGGGTCATTATGGCGGGCATCTTGATCGATGTGCTCTCGCCGACATCCGGGATCGTGAATCAGTTCCTCGCGTGGCTCGGATTCGACAAGGTATTTTTCCTCGGCAATGAAAAATGGTTCCCTTACGTGCTGGCGGTAACCGACGTCCTGAAGGAATTCGGCTTCGGAACGGTTGTCTATCTGGCGGCGATCACTGCCGTCAATCCGTCCTTGTACGAAGCGGCCGTCCTGGACGGCGCGGACCGCTGGCAGCAAACGCTGAACGTGACGATTCCCGCAATCGTCCCGATTACGATCCTGCTGACGACGCTCGCGCTCGGCAACGTGTTGAACGCCGGCTTCGACCAGGTGTTCAACCTGTATAACCCGTCCGTCTATTCGACCGGCGACATTCTCGATACTTACGTTTACCGGATCGGCCTGGCCAGCGCGCAATATGGCGTAGCGACCGCCGTCGGCCTTTTCAAGTCGGTCATCTCGCTCGTTCTTATATCGTTGTCTTATGTCATCGCCTATCGCACCGCCAATTATCGCATTTTCTGACCTGCTGCAAGGAGGATTGACATGGTTCAACACTACTCATGGAGTCGCAAGCTGTTCATTGTCTTCAACTATACCTTCCTTGCGGTGTTGTCTCTGATATGCATTTTGCCGTTGATCAATGTCTTCTCCGTCTCCCTAAGCTCGGCCGCCGCGATCGAAGCGGGCAAGGTGACGCTCTGGCCGGTCGACTTCTCATGGAAGGCTTACGAGTTCGTCGCGAGAAAGCGTGAGTTCCTCGTCTCGATGGGCATCTCGGTAGAGCGCGTGCTGCTGGGCGTCGCCATCAACATGCTGCTGACGGTGCTGACGGCCTATCCGCTGTCCAAGGAAGCGGCGAATTTGAAGTTCCGAACGGGCTATGCCTGGTTTTTCGTCTTTACGATGCTGTTCTCCGGCGGATTAATTCCATCCTATATGGTCGTGCGCAGCCTACACCTGCTCGACAGCATCTGGGCGCTTGTGCTGCCGGGAGCGCTGCCGATCTTTAACGTAATCTTGATGCTCAATTTCTTCAGAGGCCTGCCGAAGGAGCTGTCGGAGTCGGCATTCATCGACGGCGCCGGACATGGGCAGACGCTCTGGCGGATCGTCATCCCGCTCTCGATGCCTTCGATCGCTACCGTCACGCTGTTCGCGATCGTCTCGCACTGGAACGAATGGTTCAACGGGCTCATCTACATGAACGATCCGATCCATTATCCGCTTGCCAGCTACTTGCAGACGATCGTCGTCCGTATGGATATGTCCTCCATTACCGACCCCACGATGGTGCGCTTGCTGTCGCAGTTGAACGACCGGTCGGTGCGCGCGGCGCAAATATTTCTCGGCATGGTGCCGGTGCTGTGCGTATATCCGTTCCTGCAGCGGTACTTTATGAGCGGCATGACGCTGGGAAGCGTCAAGGAATGAGCATCACTCTAAACACGCTTCCCTCTTCCGAACTCGACTCCAATTCAACGGTCCCCTCAAAAAAGCCGAGCAAATGGCGGACGATCGACAGGCCGAGGCCGGCTCCGCCATGCCTGCGCGCCCGCGAAGCATCCACGCGATAAAAACGCTCGAAAATGAGTTCCCTGTTCGAAGGGGATATCCCCTTCCCGGTGTCCGCCACCCGAACCGCAACGCGTCCATCCTCCTGCGTTACCGTCAGCGTCACGCTTCCGTTTGGCCGATTGTACCGGATGGCGTTGTCAAGCAGGTTGCGGAACACCAGGAACAGGAAGCTCTCGTCCCCTTTCACCTTAGCGGAGAAGGGCGCCGCCAAATGGAGCTTCACGCCGTATTCGACGGCCATCGGTGCCATAAAGGAGACGGCATCCGTGAGGATGTCGGCAAGCTCCACCACCTGGTGCTCGCGGTCAGTGCGATCGTACGAACCGTCGGCCAGCAGCAGCAAATCCTCCGTCAGCGACTCCAGTCGCGACAGCGTCCGCTCCGTGGTCGCCCTGTAATCCTGCCAGTCGCTTGGATCGATACCGTCGTCGTCCCCGGAGACCTCCAGGTTGGTGCGCAGGATGGACAGCGGCGTTCTTAATTCGTGCGCAGCCGCGGAGACGAAGCGGGCCTGCTGATCGAAGGCGCGTTCCAGCCCGTCCAGCATCGTATTAAACGCGATGCCGAGCTTCTTCAATTCGTCGTGAAGCTGGTCGATCTCCAGCCGTTTGTCGAGCGTGGTCGCGGTGATGCCGGCGGCGGTCTCGCTCATCCGTTTCACGGGCTTGAGAATCATGGATGCGAGCCATTGCGCGCTTAGGATCATGCCGGCAAGCGCCACAAGCAAGCTGATGATCCGTCCCTGCATCTCCGATACGATCCCGGTAGCAGAGAAAAAGGACTCTAAGCCCGTATAGGCGATAAGCATGGCTGCCAAATAAAGAATGGCGAACAGTGTCAAACGGGATCGGAGGGACAGTCGATTCCATCGGTTCACGTCGTTGCCTCTTTCTCTTCGGCCGCGCGCAGCGTCCACCGGTACCCATGGCCTTGAACGGTTTGGATATACGCGTCTCCTGCCTCCGGATCATGCTGCGAGAGCTTTTTGCGCAAGGAATTGATGTGAACCCGGACCGTTGAGGTGAGCGGATCCGCGTTGATATCCCATACATGCTCGAGCAGCCGCTCCGACGAGATGACCTCGCCGGGATGGAGCATCAAATATTCGAGCAAGCCGAATTCTTTTTTTGTTAATGGAATGAGCGCATGTTCGAACCAGACTTCCTTTGTCTTCGAATCCAGGGCGAGCCGGTCGAACCGCAGCACCGGGCTGCTCACGGACGAACGCCGGCGCAGGAGCGCCCGGATGCGGGCAAGCAATTCATTGAACACGAAGGGCTTGCGGAGATAATCGTCCGCCCCGGAGTCCAGTCCTTCCTCCACCTCGTCGGGGTGGCTGCGCGCGGTCAGCATGAGAATACATACGTCGCGATGGGGCGAGGACCGACGAATGCGTTGGCAAAGCGAGATGCCGTCCAGCTCCGGCAGATTGATGTCGAGCAGGATCACGTCGTATTCGTTGGTGTCCGCCAGCTCCCACCCGGTCAGCCCGTCATACGCGCTGTCTACGGCATAACCTTCTCTTTTTAACCCCTTGGCTAACGCACGCGAAAGGTCTTCCTCATCTTCGACGATAAGGATTCGCATAAGACCACTCCTTCCTGATACCGAGAATAGCACAGCAAACGCGTTTTCGCGATGCAAACAAAACATGCGGACTTTCGGCGAACGACTTAACAAGACTTAACAAGGATTTAACAGCCCGAGCTTTATAATCGGAGCTAATCTTCTTTTTGCATGGAGGATCACGAATTGAACGGAGTGAAGGAGGAGGTCTTTTGTTAATCGAGGTCGTATCGGCCGGACCGGGGTGTTCCATTTGTCAAAAGGCGCTAAGTCTCGTGAGGCAAGCGGCGGCGGAATTTTCGCAGATCGAGATCCGGGAGTTAAATGTCGTCGAGCAATTCGAACGTCTGCAGCAGCTGAATATTTTCAGCGCAGGAGCAATTCTCATCAACGGGAAAACGGAATTCGGCACTTTGCCCAAATTGTCCGAGCTTCGCGAACGTGTGTATGCATGGCTGGATGATGAAGAAGAGACCCGATAAAAGGAGAAACGAATGGAAGACCTCTATCATTTTACAATTACGGGCGGCATATCCGTCTCGATCTACGTCCTGGTATTTGTCGTCGGCATCGTCAGCGCGGTATTGGCCTGCTACTTGCCCGTGCTCGCGATGTTTGCGGGTTACGTTCAGCGAGGCGCTGCCGATAATAAAAGAAGGGCCTTGCTGATCGCGATCAACTTTATTCTAGGTATGGTTGTCACTTCACTGGCGGTCGGCTTGATCGTCGCGCTGCTTGGCCAACAGTTCCTGCCCTTTGTTGAAAAATATCGTTTGCTGACCTGGGTGCCGCCTATCTTTGATATTTTGGCCGGACTGCAGCTGCTTGGCGTCATATCGTTCGCCATGCCGACATTCCAAAAGTCGTTGAACCGACCCGAGCATCCGCCAGGCGCCGCGGCCGCGTTCAAGCTGGGCATTCCGTATGGACTCGTCATCTCGCCCTGCGCGATCCCGATCTTTTTTGCGCTGATCAGCTACATTGCCCTTCAAGGAAGCCCGCTGCACGGCGCGCTGCTCATGACGGCCTATTCGCTGGGAAAAGGCGTAGTGCTTGCGGCGGTTGCGGTCTTCTCGATCTCGATTTTGCGCAAATTGGCCAAATGGGGCGGTCCGGTCAAAAAAATCGCCGGCTATGTATCGATCGCGCTTGGTATCCTTTTCCTCGCGATTGGATTTATGAAATAATAGTAGGATCATATAGGAGGGGAATCATCCATGTCCTTAAATCAAACGCTGGAAGAAATGAAGCAGCAATTTGTCGCGCATTCGCCTATGGAGGTCCAGGCCGCAATGTTCCGTTCGATCCGGGAGCAGCAGGAGTCGGGCGTACAGTATGGGCTGCAGGAAGGGGAGAAGGCGAAGGACTTTACGCTGAAAAACGCGAAGGGCATCCCCGTTCACTTATACGACGAGTTGGCTAAGGGACCTGTCGTGCTCACCTTCTATCGCGGCGGCTGGTGTCCGTACTGCAACGCGCAGCTTCGCGCCTACCAGAAGGTGCTGCCGGAGATTCACGCGCTGGGCGCCAGACTCATCGCCGTCAGCCCGCAAAGCCCGGATAATACGCTGTCCCATCAAGAGAAGGAGGACCTGCAGTTCGAGGTGCTCAGCGATACGAACGGTCTGGTCGCCGCCTTTTACCATATTTTATACGACGTGCCTTCGTATCTTCAGGAGCTGATGTCGAACCAGTTCAAGATGGATTTGGCCGAGTACAACGCGACCGACCGATGGATTCTCCCGATTCCGTCCACCTTCATGATCGATGAGTCCGGCATCGTCCGGTCCGCGTACGTCAACCCGGATTTTATGAAGCGTCTGGCGCCGGAGGATATTCTGGACGAATTGAGGAAGCTGTAAGCTGTAATTGATATAAATCAAAACGAAGACCTATGCGCCTGATGACGCATGGGTTTTCGTTTGGTCTGATTGTCTATCGCATGCGCGACTTACAGATCGTCGAACTTCTTGAGCATCTTGCGACGCAGCTTGAAGCCGAACCGGCGCGTGTACACATCGTTGTTGGCCAGTAGACGATAGGCTTCTAAGAGCGTGAAGTGACGGGTCATGATGAATAGACCGACCGCGATCAGCACAAAAAACAGCGGATAGTAAGACATTAAATTTTCAAAAGCCACAATTTCCTTGCGAACGAGCGCAAGGGGCAAGCATCCCGCCGTGAAGACGGCTATGCCGAATAGAATGAACAGTCTGTTTTTTTGCTTCAAGTGTGCGTGGCGCTGGCGAATTTCCTGCAGAAACGGCTGATCGATCAAGAGCGGTTCCTGCTTTAAGATCTTGTACGACATCTCTTCAAAAAGCGTGGTGGAAGCCAAAAATCCGATGCCGATCGTACCTATAATAACTGTCGGAAGCAAGTAATAAGCCACGTCCCGGTCGAACAAGTAGTACGGCACAAAGGCCAGCGCCAAAAAGAAGATGCCGAAGGAGAGGGATCGGGCATACTTGCGGGAATATACGAAGTATCCCTCGGCCATTTCCTTGCTGACGTAATAGCCCGCCTCTCGCTCCGAGCGCGGTTCTACGGCGTCTTTCAACAGAAAATCCATCGATACTTCAAAGATGTTGCCGATCATGAGCAGCTTCTCCGTCTCCGGGTAGCCTTGACCGTTCTCCCATTTGCTTACGGCCTGCCTGGTCGTTCCTAACTGTTCGGCCAGCGCTTCTTGCGACAATCCTTTTTCTTTGCGCAGACTCACCAGCTTTTCGCCGAATGTCACCTTTAAAACCCTCCCCACCCGCGATTACATGGCTTGCTATTCGATCAGTTTCGTTTTCAGGAAAAGGCCGACGGCCAGCCCGACCACGCTGTAAACGGCGATGCTGACAATATGCCACACAATCACCTTGCGTTTTCCCGTACCCGCAGCCAAAGACGTGAAGGCGGCGATATGCCCCGAAGCGATCAACGGCGAGATCAGAGCGAGTCCCGGCACGCCATACTTATCGAAGAGTTCGCGCGCCCGCTCTGAACGACGGCGAACGAATCCCGATTTCTTGTTCGGACGATTTCTCAACCAGCGGAACAAAGCATGAAAAGGCGCGACGATCGTCATTACGGACAGTAAATTGCCGACGAATCCAAGCAGAAGTACCCATACAACCGGCAGCTCGAGTACGGTTCCGGCCATGGTGGCCAGCATCGCTTCGGCAAAAGGAATGCCGGCGACCAGCAATATCCCTGCATACTGAAGCACTGGGTCCCAGTCCTTTAGATGCTCTACCACAAATTTTAACATATCCTTCGTCATGGTTATCCTCCCGATTTAAGTGATGTGTGCTGATCTTTCGCAAGTCAGCCTTAAAAAATTGTAAAACCCCCCCTTGCCGCAAGCTAGCGACTAGGGGTTGCGTCTTGTCAACTTGGCGTTGCAGTCCTGTTATATCAAGCATTTTTGCAATTTTGGGGCGGGTGCAAGGAAATGGAACGACGCTGTTGAATAGTACTATAAATTGACATTTTTCGAGCGTGACGAGAGGAGCGGATAGCGTTGCTTTCCACTGGAGGTTCGGGTTATCAATATCCGATTCGCGGAAAAAGGGGGACGATGATACACGCCATGTTGGCCAGACTGCTTGCCGCGGTCCTATTGGTCGGGCTGCTTCAGCCTTTGCAATGGTTATCCGGAACGGTAAAAGCGGCTCCGCCGGATCCAAGCGCAGCAGCGACCTCCTTGTTAGCTTTCGGACAAAACGACCGGGGGCAATTGGGGCTCGGGCATACAACCGATCAAAGCGTCCCGGTAGCCGTCGATGTTGGCGCCCAGGTGCGGGCCGTGGCGGCTAGCGGCAACTTCACGTTGTTCGTGACGGAGGGCGGCGATGTGCTCTCGACCGGCAACAACACTTACGGCCAATTGGGACTTGGCGACACGACGACGCGTCATACGGCGCAAGCGATCGCCGGGATCGCGGATGCGGTCGACGCAGCCGCAGGCAGAAACCACTCGCTGGTGCTGACGGGTAACGGCGACGTTTATTCGTTCGGTCTCGGCGTCGACGGGCGTCTTGGGCATGGGAATGCGAATTCCTTAAACGTCCCGGTCAAGATCGCGGGCCTTCCTCCCGCCAAGGCCGTAGCGGCTGGCGGCAGCCACTCGCTGGTGCTAACGGTGACCGGAGAAGTATATGGATTCGGCAGCAATAACTTCGGTCAGCTGGGACTTGGAAAAGCCGTTTCTTCTGCTGCAGTGCCGACCAAGCTCGCGCAGCTTCCTCCTATAGCGGCCATTAGCGCGGGAACGGACTTCTCGCTGCTTCTGACGGAAGCCGGAGACGTCTACTCTTTCGGCCTGGGCGTGAATGGACAGCTCGGCCTCGGCGCGTCGGGGGAAGCGGAGATTCGCTATACGCCTGTGCGAATCTCTGCGTTGGATGCGGAAAATAAACGGATTCGGCAGATTGAGGCGGGCGGTTCGCATGCGCTGCTGCTAACGGAGGACGGCGAGGCCTACGCCTTCGGGCTAAACGGCTTCGGACAGCTCGGACTGGGCGATACGCTGGATCGATCGGTACCTACGAAGGTGGCCGGCCTGCCCAAGCTTACGACAATCGCGGCGGGTGGGTATCATTCGTTTGCGATGGGCGAGGATGGCGCGTTGTATGCCTTCGGCTACGATTCGTCCGGCCAGCTTGGCGATCGGGACACCGAATCTCAGCTTGCGCCGGTGCGCATAAAAGGACTATGGAACATTCAATTCATCGAAGGCGGGGCGTATTCTTCATTTGTATCGGGCAGTCTTGCGTCGCTGATCTCGCCGACCGAGGCGATCTTCGAGAAGTATGAACGCGAACAGCAGGACATCGCCGTATCGCTGGAGCTGAACGGCAATGCGCTGACCGCTATACGCAACGGCGCGACCGAGCTTGTTCCGGGGACGGATTACGTGCTGGAGGATGGCGGGACGACGGCGATCGTCAAAAAAAGTTATTTGGCTGCGCTTGGCGTCGGCGCGGCGCCGCTTCGATTCGAATTCAATCGTGGTCCGGCGGAGCAGCTGAATTTGTCGGTCATTTACACCGCGAGCAAGGAAAAGCGGGCCTTCGGGTTTGGAGACAATGCGTACGGACAGCTGGGACAAGGAGATTCCGCCGATCGGAGCGTCCCGACCGCGATCGATACGCCGGCCGACATTGCGGCGGTGGCTGCGAGCAACGGATATACCTTCTGGCTGACGGAAGCAGGCGCGTTGTACGCGGGCGGGTGGAATGCCAACGGCGAATTGGGGATCGGAGGCGGGGGCAATCCGGATGAACCGCAGCCGGTATCCGCGCTCCAGAGCGTTCCGGTGAAAAGCGTCGCATCCGGCTACCAGCATACGATCGTCGTATCGGCTGACGGCGATGTGTATGCGTTTGGCATCAATTTGAACGGTCAGCTGGGACTCAGCACTGGCACGACGCAAAATATACCGGTGCGGCTTGGATACTTGCCGCCCATCGCCGCGGCCGCAACGGGGAGCGATCATTCGCTGCTGCTGTCCGTGGCGGGAGAGGTTTACGCAGCCGGCTCGAACAAATACGGACAACTGGGGCTTGGACAGACGACGTCCAGCTCCAGCTTCGTGCGGATTCCCGACCTTCCCGAGATCAAAGCGATCGCGGCCGGCGAACAATATTCGCTGCTCATCGCGGCCAACGGAGACGTCTATGCCTTCGGACGCAATCAATACGGTCAACTGGGGCTCGGGCACACGACGGACGTCAACGTGCCGACTTTGATCGAAGCGATGGACAAGCCCGTCCAAGCGGCCTCGGCGGGAGCAAGGCATGCGCTGCTGCTGACCGAGGACGGAACGGTGTACGCTGTCGGCAACGGCAATCGCGGTCAGCTCGGCCAGGGCAATACCGCCAGTCTGAATGTGCCGACGGTCGTGGCCGGCGCGGTTGACGCAGCCAATGTTGCGGCGGGAAGGGATTTTTCGTTGTTTACGACGAATAACGGACAAGTTTATTCGTTCGGACTCGGCGACCAAGGCCAGCTGGGACATGGCGATACCGCGAATCGTCTGGTGCCGGAAAAAATCGCCGAGATGGACGGCTACTACGTGAAGTCGGTCGCGGCGGGAGCGATGCACGCGGTCTTGACGATCGCGCCGCGACCGGCGCGCGATAGCGCGATCAGCCCGACGCAGGCTCCCTTCGATAAAAATCCGCCGAACCAAACGGATATCGCGGTCGTGTTGAATTTGAACGGCAATGCTTTGACCGGCATCGCGAACGTCGGTACCGCGCTTCAGGCCGGGATGGATTACACGCTGTCGGCCGATACGGTCACGATTCACCGCGGCTATCTGTCCGGCTTGGCCGTGGGCTCCGCCAACCTGACGTTTTCGTTCAGCGCTGGCGCGCCGCAGACGTTAGTCGTTGACGTCACAGACAGCACACCGAGTGCAACGCCAACGCCGACGCCGAGTGCGACACCGACGCCGACGCCGAGTGCGACGCCAACGCCGACGCCGAGTGCGACGCCAACGCCGACGCCGAGCGCGACACCGACGCCGACGCCGAGTGCGACGCCAACGCCGAGTGCAACGCCGACATCGACGCCGAGTGCGACGCCAACGCCGACGCCCACGCCAGTCACGCCGCCGAGTGCGCCGACGGGCGTGACGGCGACGGCGGGCGTGAAGGAGGCAACGGTGAGCTTCGGCGCGCCGAGCGAAGACGGAGGCAGCCCGATCACCGGCTATCGGGTCGTGTCTGCGCCGGATAGCGTAGAGGCGACCGGCAGCGACAGCCCAATCACGGTGCCGGGCCTGCGTGCGGGCGTGTCCTACACGTTTACGGTGCAGGCGATCAACGCCGCGGGCAACGGTCCGATGTCGGCGCCGTCGAATGCGGTGACGCCCGAAGCGCCGCCGGCCACGCCGACGCCATCGCCGGCCACGCCGACGCCATCGCCGGCTACGCCAACGCCGCCGCCGAGCACGCCGCCGGTCACACCGACGCCGGTCACGGTGCCGGGCGCGCCGACGGGCGTGACGGCGAAGGCAGGCGTGAAGGAGGCGACGTTGAGCTTCGTCGCGCCGAGCGCCGATGGGGGGAGTCCGATTACCGGCTACCGGGTCGTGTCCGCACCGGATAATCTGGAGGCGATCGGCAGTGGCAGCCCGATCACGGTGACGGGCCTGCGCGCGGGCGTGTCCTACACGTTTACGGTGCAGGCGATCAACGCAGCTGGGAGCGGTCCAATGTCGGCGCCGTCAAATTCGGTGACGCTCGAAGCGGCCCCCGGCTTGAACGGCAGCCCTTCCCTTTCGGATATGACCGGCCACTGGGCGAAGGCGGCTGTAGAACGAGCCGTCACGCTCGGCATCGTCACCGGCTATCCGGACGGCACATTCAGGCCGGGCGCGAACGTGACAAGACAGGAGATTGCCGCGATCCTGATTCGTTCGCTGCCCGTCGATACCGGAGCCGCTCCGCCGGCTTTCCGTGACGCCGGCGCAATCGGCGACTGGGCCTCCGAAGCGGTCGGCCAAGTCGCCGCGCTCGGACTTATGGTTGGCTACGGGGACGAAACCTTCCGTCCGAACGAACGATTGACAAGATCGGAGCTGGCGATTCTGATCCGGCGTGCTCATGCGCTGAACGGCAAAAAAGAATTCAAGCCGGTCGATCCCGCCATGCCTGCGGCATACGCTGACGAAGAAGCGATCCCGCCATGGGCAAGAGAGGCGGTTAGCGATCTTAAACAGCTGGGCATCATGAGCGGTCGCGACGACAACCGTTTTGAGCCTGGCGCATATGTCACGCGCGCGGAAACGATCGTCACGCTGGTGAGATATTTGGAAAATATCCGCGAGGTTTGAGGCAAAGCAAGGGGCTGTCCAAAAGCCGAACAGCCAAACGGGACGAAGCAGAGAATACCTGCTTCGTCCCGTTTGCGTTTCCGATCTCATTTCTACATTTGCGCCTGAACCTCCAGCATTTTGAGCAGCATGACGACCGCTTCTGAACGCGTTACTGCATCGTTCGGAACAAATTGATTGCCGCCACGACCGTTCGCGATACCGAGCTTTTGAATCGCTTCGACTGCGCCTTTCGCCCATGCCGGAATGTCTTCGTCATCCGCGAAGCTGGTTGTTGCATTCACGTTGCGAGGCAGCTTTAATGCATGGGCGATCATAGTCGCCATCTCCGCGCGAGTGATGTGCTTGTCCGGTCGGAAGCTCCCGTCCTGGTACCCGTTAACGATTTCCATTTGCAGGGTGAGCGCGACTGCCCGCTTCGCCCACTGACCAATTTGATCGTTATCTGTGAATGTTGCCGCAGCGCCATTCCCATCCAGCTTCAAAGCGTCAGCCAGCATGACGGTAAACTCGGCGCGAGAGACAGCGTTGTCCGGTTTGAACGTTCCGTCCGGATAACCGCCGACGATTTTTTGCGACACCGCTTGCTTGATGCTGCCTTCAGCCCAGTGTCCGGCAATGTCGGTCAATTCGACGAGCGGGGCAGCCGGTTTCGTCTGCTCTCGATAAATGCTCAGCCTATATTCCTTCCGGATGCCGTTCTCCGCTTGCACAGTCAATACCAGCAGATTATCTTCATCCGTTAAATCGACTTTGACGCTGTCTGTGATAGCCTTGCCATCCAAGGTCACTTTTGCCGAGATATCTGCTTTTATCGGTACAAGGGAGACTTGCTCGGCTTCTGTTCGTGCCGTATATGCTGTCGTTCCCGGAGCAAACGAAGGGCTTAGCTTCAAAGGCTCGCCCTCAACCTCACCCCATACTTGCAGATCCGTCAGATCGGCATTGCCGGATAATACGTAACCGCCTCCGGCCGGTGATTGGACTGTCGTGGCTTGTTGACTTAGCGCTTCGCTGACATTGCCCGCCGCATCGAAGGCTACAATTTTAAACGTATACGTCGTATTCTCCGTCAGCTCCCGGATGGCGGCTCCATAAACGCTCCCGCTTACCGTTTCACGTTCGTTATCGTTGACATAGATTCGATAGCCGCTCACGCCCGCATGATCCGTCGCGCTTGGCCACGTCAGCTCTGCACTCGTCGGTGCGATATCCGATACCGTCAGCTCGCTGCCGCCCGGCCATCGCGGCGCTTCGCTGTCCGGTTGACGCTTCACGTTGATCGTGTAAGTCGATTGTTCCGTTTGATCTTCTGCTGTGACCGACAGTTTTATCGGATTATTCCCTACCTCGAGCGTTTGGACGTTGCCGCCGAGCACTTCATAGGCTGCCGCCGCATCGTAGGTTGCCGCCGTGACCGTCAATCGTTCTGTGGCATAAGAAACTTCAAGGGTATAGGTGAAAATATCGGGCTGAAACCCTTGCAGCAGCGTATCGTCCACGTAAATGCCGTTTAAACGCGCAATTGTATTTTTGAGTACGACGACGGACAGCGCCGGCTGCACTGTTGCCGGGTTGTGAACAAACGCCGGCAGCTGCAATTGACCAACCACCTTGTAGGTGCCCGCTTGATCCGGGTCATAGTCGGTCTGTTCCCAATCCCAATTCACATTCACATCCAATAAAGACTGGTTTTTTACACGCACCTGGACTTTCTCCGGAAAATGCTTCTTCAAATCATCGAGCTGGATGCCTTTACCCACCTTGATGTCCGCCGGAGTTACAACCCCCGTCACAGTCGTATAGGGGATGGCGGCTGCCGGCGTGGAAAATCCGCTTTCTTCCTCCTGCGTGACCGATGTTACCGCAAACCAGTATCGTTTTCCTGCGGTCAAATGGTTCACGACATAAGCGGCTTGCGTCACTTCATTTTCATTGACAAGCGTCCATTCATCAGGATCGGCTGGCATATCCGAGCCTTCATACGTATAGATCCGGTAGGATTCCACTCCCCCCAACGGTTGCCATGACAGATTTACTTTTTCTTCCTCTGCGGTTGCCTGCAGCCCGACTGGAATGGCCGACAAGATGTCGGCATCCGTCAGTTGAACGGTCTGCCATGCCTGAATGAGACGATCCGAATCCACTTCATAGACTTCCAGGTACTGGCCTGCCTGAACATTTGGAATATCCGATCCTAACGTATACGCCGTCGCTTCGGCAGGCAAAGCATCCCATACCCACGGGCGAGCGTTGCCGAGGCTGCTTAACCTGTAGGCGAATGAATGGTTGGACTGGCCGGGCACGGCCGTCACTTTTGTTGTGCCGACCGCGCTCCCCGGGCTAATTTGAAGGGAAGTTATATCGGGCGCCGCTTCCTTGACGACTAGCTCAAGCGTTGCCGTAGCGCTTGCTTGACCGGCATCCGTAGCCGTAAGTTCGATATTGAAGCTTCCGGATTGCCGGGGCGTGCCTTGAAGCACGCCGTTGGCGTTAAGACTCATGCCAGCGGGGAGCCCGGTCGCCTGCCAGGTCAACCCGCCTAGGGCGCCATCGAATGCGGTGAGCGTGAGGGAGTAGGGAGCATCCTTATTCGCATCGGGCAATGCAGCCGTCAAAATCGCCGGGCGCAAATACGGATAACCGTCGTTTACGTTTGGATGTATGGCCCAAGTATGTACGAAGTCCCAGTCCGAATAGGTCGATTGCTGCTTCATCTGGGCTGTCGTTTGGCTGAACACTTCGGGCGTTCCTTCAACAATGCCGACGCCGTTCGCTTGTCCTGTTGCCTCCGTATCGAAATAGGATTTCCGAATTTTGGTTCCGGAAAATGAACTGCCCGCAAATCCCCCCTGTGGCATGGAGCCCTGCGAGCTTACTTTCCCCGTTGCGTAGCCTGTATCCACGTTTGCATAAATGATAAAACCAACGACCCCGCCAATGTAGTCTACCGGATTGGTAACGTCTCCTCTTGCATAAACGTTGCTAATCGTTCCGACCCCTTGCGTACCTGCCAGTCCGCCGCTTCTCCGATTTGGACCGCTTGCGCCAATTACGGTTGCAGTGGAAAAGGAGCTCGTGATCGAAGAATTGAGTGCCGCCCCTACCATTCCCCCCGTTGTGCTGGCGATGGCACCAGGCCCTGTCGTCGCATTGACGCCGACCACTTTTCCCAGAACGTAGCAACGATCGATACGGCCTCCATTAAGTTCCCCAATCAGGCCGCCCGTGAAGGTAGAGCCGTCACTGGTAAATGTGCCGCCCTCAATATCTACAGCGACGCCGAGATTTTTGACAACGCCTGAGGATTGGCCGAAAAAGCCGACATATGGCAAGGATGCGATCGGAATCCGAATGTTCGAGATCCGATATCCGCTTCCGTCAAAGGTGCCGCTAAAGGGGGCTTCACCGTTCCCGCCAAAAGGAATCCACTCATTACCGGACATATCGATATCGTTTATCAATTGAATATGGCGCGACAAATATAACGATTGATGCTCATCGATATAGGCAAGCTGTTCTGCGGTGGACACTTGCACCCAGCCGTCCGCTTCGGGCGGAACCGGGTCGGCAGCGGCATGCGCCTTGGGGGCCAACGACCCGGTTTGACCTGCCAAGGCAAATAGGAGCACCCCGATTAAAAAAATAGAAAAACGTTTCATATTCCAAATCCCTCCACGCATAGATGAGCAATCAACGTAAAGTATAAATGGCAATGTGGGAGCTGGAATCTACCTCTGGTTATAGGGAGGGTTATAGAAGCTGTCTTTTCTCGTAAAATGCAGGAAAATGTCGAATCGAATAGAACTTTACGAGGTGACCTATAAATATAGTGGCAGACATTTGGTGCGAATATGAGAATGAGACAGGAAACGGGTACGACGAGAAAACAATTGACGGTATTGCTCGGCATGATCGGCGTATTTACCGTCGTTTCATCGCTGTTTATTTATGAGTGGCTCAAACCCACGTTTCAGTACCCGGAAGCGCGAGCCGGGGTGTTGGACGCCAGGCAATGGGATTTTGCGGAGCAGGGAATCGTGCCGCTGCAGGGAGAATGGGAGTTCTATGCGAACAAGCTGCTGACTCCGCAGGACTTTCTCGCCAATGGCAGGGCGTTGGAGTCGGAGCGCACAATCGTCCGTGTGCCGGGAGGTTGGAAGAATTCCGATTCCTCCGGCAGCGGGTACGGCGCGGGGACGTACCGTCTGCGCATCGAGGTGAGCGAAGCGAATTTTTATAGCCTCAGAGGCAAAAAGATTCGCTTGTCCAGCCATATTTATATGAACGGGGCGGACCTCGGCGGTGCCGGCCAACCGGCTTTGTCGGCCGACCGATTCGTACCGAGCAACCTTCCGTTTATCGGCATGATCAAGGCGGATGGGGATACCGTCGAAGTCCTGATCCAGATCGCCAGCTACCGCTACATGAAAGGCGGACTGGTGCAGGCGCCGGAGTTCGGTTTGACGGACGACGTGTGGGCGAGGCGGGATAACGCGCGGCTGGCGGATATGATCGTCATGACGACCATGCTTGTTTTCGGCATTTATTTCGCAGGTACGTTCAAGCAATGGAAAAAGGAGCCTTATCTTTTTTTCTTTAGTCTGTTCTGCCTGTCGTTAGGGTTGTTTTTCAGCTTCGACAACGAGATCGTCATGGCGTCCCTGTTTCCCGCGATGACCTTTCCGTTTTTGCAGAAGATGCTTTTTATCCTGCCTTATGTGTCGATCTTGTCGTTCGCGCTCTATGTCTATTTGTACCTGGACTACAAGGGAGGCTGGGGATACAAATGGCTGAGCCGGATTTCATTAACGTTTCTCGCGGTTCTGATCGTCATTCCGAACGCCTATCTCGTTCATATTCTTTGGCTGGGAGTCGCCCTTCATATCGCCGCCTTCGCTTTTGTCATTCGCTGGATTTTCCGGTATCGGAATAGCGGAGTTCATATTTACTATATTTTGTCGGGCTTGTTTTTCCTGATCATCAGCTGGGTGTATGCCCAGACCCGTTATCAGTTGGCGCTCGACAATCCGTACTATATGATCGTCACGCCGCTGCTGCTCGTGCTGTCGCAATCGTTCCTCATGTCGGACAGAGCCCGCGAGGCGTCCGAGCGCAGCGAGCGCTTGGCCGAGCAGCTCATCGCGTACGACCGCCAGAAAGACGAGTTTCTCGTCCACACATCCCATGAGTTTAAGACGCCGCTCCACGGTATTATCAATTTGGCTCAGGTGGTGATCGACCACAGCGATTCGGGGCTGACGCGGCGGCATCGAGACAATTTGGACTTCATCATCGCCCAAGCGACACGCCTATCGAGCCTGGTCAACGATATTATCGATTTTCAGAGCCTGCAGCGCGGCAGTTTGGCGTTCCACAACCGGCTCTTCGATATCGGTGGCACGGTGCAAGGGACGCTCGAGGCGCTTAAGTACATGCGCAAGAACGATCAGGTACAGCTGGTGAACAGGGTGCCTCCGGGAACCTATTATTTGTTCACCGACGAGAATCGCCTGAAGCAGATTCTGGTGAACCTGGTCGGCAATGCGCTGAAGTTTACCGAACAAGGGAGCGTGTCGATCGCCGCCGAGTCCCGCGAGGGCTGGCTTCATTTGACCTTTACGGACACCGGCGCCGGGATGAGCGAAGAGCGGCAGCACGCGCTTTTCAAAGGCGATCCATATACAGGCGAAGGAGATCAGGCGGATTTGGCGTTCCAATCTTCCGGTCTGGGACTTAAGATCTCGAAGGCGCTGGCGCTGCAGATGAGCGGCGATCTGGAGCTGAAGCGGTCGGAGCCGGGCAAGGGATCCGTGTTCGAGCTTCGGCTGCCCGAGGCGGAGGCGCAAAGGGAGCCGGGGGCTGCGCAGAAGGAGACGGAGGCCGCCGCGGCAGAAGCCGCTGCCGGTATGGAGCCGCAGTCGTTGCCGGGGGCAAGCTCGCCGATAAGCGAACACCTATCGCCTCACGAGGTCGTTCAATCCGGCAAGGCGAAAATCTTGCTAGTGGACGACGACGCGTCCAACATCAAGGTGCTTCAAGAGTGGTTTACGTTCAGCGGATATCACATGCTCACGGCTTACAACGGAGCGGACGCGCTTCAGCTGATCCAGGAGCATCGCGGCGACCTGTCGCTTGTTCTGCTCGACGTCATGATGCCGGAGCTCTCCGGGTATGAGGTGTGCAGGCGCATTCGGGCGGAGTACCCGCTCTATAAGCTGCCCGTCTTGCTGCTCACGGTGCGCAACTCGCCCGCAGATGTCGCGATGGGCTTCGAGGCGGGAGCCAACGACTTCCTGGTGAAGCCGTTCAGCGGCAAGGAGCTGCTGGCCCGGGTCGAGACGCTGCTTCAATTAAAGGGAGCGGTCGAGCAGGCCATTCGCATGGAGACGCTGTTTTTGCAATCGCAGATCAAGCCTCATTTTGTCTACAACGCGCTCAGCGGCATCATCTCGTTATGCTACAGCGACGGCGCGCGGGCGGGCAAGCTGCTGGGCGAGTTCAGCAACTATTTGCGGCTCAGCTTCGATCTCGATCCCCGTCACGCCAAAGTCAGTCTGAAGCGCGAGTTGTCGCTCACTAAGTCCTACATCGAGTTGGAAAAAGCTCGTTTCGGCGCACGTCTGCATGTGGAATGGGATACGGATGCTCAAGCGGGGCCGCTGATTCCGGCACTGACCTTGCAGCCGCTCGTTGAAAACGCGATACGCCACGGCATTATGAAGCGGCTGTCGGGAGGCACGGTGATCGTTCGGGCGAAGCTGGAGCGGGAGGGGCTGCAGATTGCCGTTCAGGACGACGGGGTCGGCATGGCCGATGAGCAGTTGAATCGGATGCTGAAGCCGGAACGGATGGATGGAAGCATCGGCCTGATAAATGTACATAAGCGGCTTATGAATGAATATGGGCAAGGCTTGCGGATCGAGAGCTTGCAGGGCAAGGGAACAACGGTCTCCTTCCTGATTCCTTCCCTCGCAAGGGCGAAAGAGGAAGATGCATACGGAGAGGGGGGCGAAGGATGATGAGAGCCGTTATCGTAGACGACGAGCCGCTGGTTGCGGAGCAGATCGACCGGATGCTTGCCGGCGCCGGCGTGGCGGTGCTGGGCTGCTGCGCGAATCCGCACGAGGCGCTCGGAATGGCCAGAGCGCTGCAGCCCGACGTACTCTTTTTGGATATCGAAATGCCGGAGCTGAACGGACTCGAAATCGCGGAGCAGGTATATGCGGACAAACTCGACATGGAAGTCGTATTTATTACCGCTCACAATCAATATGCCATCGATGCGTTCCGGGTCAATGCGCTCGACTACTTGCTCAAGCCGGTGATGGAAGAGGATTTGCGGCGTTCGCTGGAACGCGTCGCAAAAAGGCGGCAGCACCGCACAGGCGCTGCAGGCGGCGACGGGCAACGGACGGTTGCCGTAGAGTTGTTCGGGCAGTTCGCACTTTATTTGGACGGAGGTCTGGAGCCCGTGCGCTGGGTCACTTCCAAGTGTGCCGAATTGCTCGCTTATATGCTGCTGCAGTCTTGGGAGAAGGAGATCAGCAAGTGGGAGCTTTTCGAAGCGCTTTGGCCGACCCAGAACGAGGAAAAGGCAGGCATCAATCTTAGAAGCACGGTGAGCCGGATCAACAAGACATTAAGGGATTGCGGCTCCGGGATCGCGCTGACTTCGATCAGGAACGGCTACAAGCTGGCATTTTCCGAAGAAGCGCTGGGCGTAGACGCGGCTGAGTTGGAGCTATTCGTGCTGGACGCCGTCGAGCCGGGACCGGACAACCTGGCGCATATCGAACAGCTCGTTCAGCGCTGTAGCCGACCGTTCCTGCAAGCGTTCGACGGCGCCTGGTGCGAGCCCTACCGCAAGCAGTATCGCCAGTATTTTCTGCACCTTGGGAAAAGGCTGCTCTCGTATTACGAACGAACCGATACGGAGCCGCTCAAAACATTGCTGCTGGCCGAGCTGCTGATCGAACACGACCCTTACGACGAAGCGCTGCGGATGTCGGCGCTGAAACTTCATCATCGCATCAGCGGCGCCCAACGCGCGGCCGCTTATTATGAGGCGTATGCCAAGTTGCTCCGTGCCGAACTGGGGACGTTGCCGGGGGCTGCGCTTGCCGCGTTGCTTCGCGGTTTGACGAGCTGAATGTGGGTTGGAAGCGAATCGAATGGGAGTTGGGCGCGAGTCGGAAGTGAGTTGAATGCAAGTGCTATCGTGCAAAAGTGCATCATACGAGGCGGAGACGGTGTTTTATGGCGAGCTACCGCGCAAATGTGCGCGATAGCTCATCTCTTTAAGCGAGAACCCGGGAGTTTCGGGTGAAAATCGTGCACTTTTGCGCGATAGAAGGAACGACGAACGGGGACAGCGCTCTATCGTACACTTTTGCGCGATAGCATGAAGGATCGGGGAACTTGCTCCAGCAATCCGGGGGCGGGTTCCTTTTTGTTTGCAACAATTTTGCAACATCGCTCGGGTTATAATGACGCCATCGTATATCAGCATGAAGGCGAGTGAATTTAAACGATGATTAAACGTTGGGTATCGATCGTTACCGTATTGTTTTTAATGATGACACTGATCCCTCAATACGCATGGGCTGGTCCTATCGACACGTGGACGCTTCGCAGCCCGTTGCCGACGGGGAATACGCTAAGCAGCGTTACATTTGGAAACGGTACCTTCGTAGCGGTAGGCAGCAAAGGAACGATTCTAACCTCAAGCGACGGAGCAAACTGGACGAGCCGAACGAGCGGCACTGTGAATATATTGAATAAGGTGATATGGGGAAGCAGCCTGTTTGTCGCGGTCGGTGCAGGAGGGTTGATCCTCACCTCCGCCGATGGAGTGAGCTGGACGAGCCGAGCGAGCGGACTTACGACGAACATTGCCGGGATCACTTACGGTAACGGCCTGTATGTGGCGGTCGGGAACAACGGCAGGATCGTGACTTCCAGCAATGGCGTAAATTGGGCGAGCCGAACGAGCGGCATTAATACCTCTTATATTTTGTATGACGTCGCTTACGGAAATGGTACGTACACGGCGGTGGGGAGCAGCGGAGTCGTTGTAACTTCCAGCAATGGTGGCGTGAACTGGACGAGTCAGACTAGCGGCTATGCTTATTCACTAACGGACGTTGCCTACGGGGACGGCCGATTTGTGGCTTTGGGCGGTCAGAATAGGACGCTGTTCTCCAACGATGACGGCGTGAGCTGGAGAACTAGCGGGACCAACTACTCAACAGCTTATGGCATCAGCTTCGTCAATGAGCATTATGTAGCTGTAGGCGACAGCGGCGCGATCTTGACCGGTGCCAACGGCGTAAGCTGGACGAACCAAAGCAGCGGGACGACCATACCGCTAACGAGCGCGGCATATGGCAACGGAACGTATGTCGCGGTGGGGGAAACCACGATCCTGACTTCCCCTGACCGCGTGAACTGGACGAGCCGTATGAACGGCACCTTAAGTACGCTGCTTGGGATGGCTTACTTAAACGGTATGTTTATGGGGGTAGGCGCAACAGGCACGATTGTCGCTTCCGGCGACGGAGCGAACTGGACGACTCGAACGAGCGGCACGCCGAATCATTTGTATGGCGTCGCGTACGCGGAAGATCTGTATGTGGCGGTGGGCTTAAACGGTACGGTCGTCACTTCTGCCGATGGCGCGAGCTGGACCAAACAAACAAGCGGCACGTCGAGCCAACTAACCGGTATTGCCTACGGTAACGGCAACTTCGTGGCGATTGGCACCGGCGGAACGATCTTAACCTCCGGCAATGGCTTGAACTGGACGGGACGAATGAGCGCAACCGGAAATAATCTGAAGGGCGTTGCTTTCGGAAACGGTCTGTATGTGGCGGTCGGGAACGGCGGAACAATTGAGACTTCTATTGACGGGATCAGCTGGACTTCGCGAACGAGCGGCACATCGAACCCGCTCAATGGCGTCGTTTACGGAAACGATATGTATGTAGCAGTCGGGAACGGCGGTACGATCGTGACCTCTCTTGACGGGATGAGCTGGGCCCCTCGAACAAGCGGCACTGCGAATCAACTCAGCGGCGTTACGTATGGAAACGGCATGTATGCAGCGGTAGGCGTCGGCGGAACGTTATTGACCTCCGGCAACGGAGCGAATTGGACAAGCCGGGCAAGCGGCAGTGCGAATGATCTGGCCGCCGTCGCTTATGGCGACAGCACGTATGTCGCGGCTGGCGCAAATGGAACCATCGTTCAATCCGAAAAGGTGCCGCCGGCCATCAACAGCGTGAGCGTCAACCCGGATCACGCAACCGTGCCGCAGGGAGGCAGCAAGCAGTTTACGGCGGCGGTAGACGCGATTAGCGGCGTGATGACGACGGTCAAGTGGGCGAGCAGCGACGCCGGAGGCAAGGTGGCGGTGGACGGCACGGGGAATGTGACCGTCGCAGCGGATACAGCGCCGGGCGATTATACGATTACGGCAACGTCAACGGTCGACAGTAGCAAGAAAGGTACAGCGACGATAACGGTCACAGCGGTGCCGCCGGAGCCGAAGCCGACGGCGGACGTCGACTACGCGGCGGAGCAGTTGACGGGATTGGTCGCGAATGCCAACTACTCGGTTAACGGAACGGCGGTAACGGCGGATGACAACGGCAAGGTGAAGGTCGAGGCCAGCTGGCTGGGCACGTCGTTAAGCGTCGTGAAGAAAGGCGATGGTACGACGACGATGGACAGCGCGGCGCAGACGCTTGCTCTGCCGGCACGCCCGGCGGCGCCGACCGCGGGCAAGACGGACGAGACGACCATCGGCGGCAACGACGGTGCGTTGACGGACGTAACGTCGGCCATGGAGTATAAGCGCGGAGCGTCCGGCAGTTGGCAGAATGTGACCGGCTCGAGCGTAACAGAACTCTCGCCGGACACGTACTACGTGCGTGTCAAAGCGACGTCTTCTTCCTTCGCTTCGACGGCGCAGACGGTGACGATCGGAGCGTTCGTAGCGACGCCGGAAACGAAGCCAACGGCGGATGTCGACTACGCGGCGGAGCAGTTTACGGAACTGGAGTCGAACGGAGCCTACACCATTAACGGTACGGCTGTGGTTGCGGATGGAAACGGCAAGGTGAAGATCGAGGCTAGCTGGCTGGGCACGCCGGTAAGCGTTGTGAAAAAAGGCAACGGCACAACGACAACCGACAGCGCGGCGCAGACGATTAGCCTGCCGGCACGGCCGACGATCCCGACCGCAGGCAAGACGGACGAGACGACCATCGGCGGCAACAACGGTACGCTGACGGGAGTAACGCCGGGCATGGAATACAAGCGGGGAGCGTCCGGCAGTTGGCAGGATGTAAGCAGCACCAGCGTTACAGATCTGACGCCTGATACCTATTACGTGCGCGTTAAGGCGACGTCTTCGTCCTTCGCTTCGGAAACGCAGACGGTCACGATCGCGGCGTACAACGCGTCGGCTGAGACGAAGCCGGCGGCGGATGTCGACTATGCGACGGAGCAACTGACGGGATTGGAGCTGAACGGCGCCTACTCCATTAACGGTACGGCTGTGGTGGCGGATAGCAACGGCAAAGTGAAGATCGAGGCTAGCTGGCTGGGCACGCCGGTAAGCATCGTGAAAAAAGGCAACGGCACAACGACGACTGACAGCGCTGCGCAGACGATTAGCCTGCCGGCGCGTCCCGCGGCGCCAACCGCAGGCAAGACGGACGAGAGTTCCATCGGCGGCAACGACGGTACGCTGACGAACGTATCGCCGGCGATGGAGTACAAGCGGGGAGCGTCCGGCAGTTGGCAGGACGTGAGCGGCACGAGCGTGACGGCGTTGGCGCCTGATACGTACACCGTGCGCTTCAAAGCGACGTCGACGTCGTTCGCTTCGACAGCGCAGACGGTCACGATCGCGGCGTTCGTCGGGACGCCGGAGCCGGAGCCGGACGCGAAGATCGACTACGCGGCTGAAGAGCTGACGGGGCTGGAGCCGAACGGCGCTTATTCTGTGAAGGGTACGGCGGTAACGGCGGATGGCAGCGGCAAAGTGAAGATCGAGGCCAGTTGGTTGGGCACGTCGATAAGCGTCGTGAAAAAAGGCAACGGCACGACGACGATCGACAGCGCGGCGCAGTCGATTAGCCTGCCGGCGCGCCCGGCTACCCCGACCGCGGGTAAAACGGACGAGAGCTCCATCGGCGGCAACGACGGCACGCTGACGGACGTAACGTCGGGCATGGAGTATAAGCGGGGAGCGTCCGGCAGTTGGCAGGATGTGACCGGCACGAGCGTAACGGGGCTGGTGCCGGATTCGTACTACTTGCGCGTCAAAGCGACGTCTTCGTCCTTCGCTTCGGCGACGCAGACGGTGACGATCGCAGCGTACAACGCGTCGGCTGAGACGATGCCCGCGGCGGCGGTCGACTACGCGGCGGAGCAACTGACGGGATTGGAGCCGAACGGCGCCTACACCATCAACGGTTCTGCTGTCGTGGCGGACAGCGAAGGCAAGCTGAAGATCGACGCCAGTTGGCTGGGCTTATCCGTGAGCATCGTGAAGACAGGCAACGGCACGACGACTACCGACAGCCCGGCGCAGACGCTTGTCCTGCCGGCGCGTCCGGCAGCGCCGGTCGATATCTCCGTGACGGATGTCACTTATAACGGAGCTCATGACGGCTCGATTCTCCATATCCAACTTGAGATGGAGTACAAAGAAGGCAGTAACGGTGCATGGACGAAGGTGAGCGGGACATCGGTTGTCGGGCTCGCACCGGGCATTTATTACGTACGGGTAGCGGCTACGGCAACGAACTTTGCCTCCATCCCTGCACAGGTGACCGTCCATGACTCCGATGCAACCATTCCGGGAGCTCCTGACATAAGCGCCGACGATGCGAGCAATAAGATAGTCGGTTTGGACACGACGATGGGATTCTCGATCGACGGCGGCGCCTATATCCGGTATGACGGCACCAACATGCCGGAGCTAAGCGGCGAGCACACGGTCCAGGTGAGGGTGGCGGCCAGCGGTTCCGTTCCGGCGGGGCCGTCGACTACAGTGATTTTTACAACGAATGTATCCGTTCCTGCCGGTGGTTTGACGGTGATCGCGACGGATCCGAGCGGCGCAGCCCATGACGGCAAAACCTTGATAACGGTAACGCCGGCCGTCGCCGACAGTCACCGGCTGGTCTACTTCAACTTCGGCAGCGGCACCGTAGTCGTACCGAATGTCGGCGACACGCTTAGCGGCTACTTGAACGTCCCGAACGACCGACTCATCACGGCAGCGAACGGCGACAAGATCGGCGTAGCCGAAGTAGACGCGCAAGGGCGCGTCGTGTATTTTGGTCAAACGGCAGCAAAGGTTGTCACGGAGCCGCAGACTCCCGAGCCTTCGAACGAAGCACCGACCGGAACTGCGGGTCCGAAGGAAGATTCGGTCGATGTCCTGGTTAACGGCAAGGTTGAAAATGCGGGCAAAGCAACGACGACTGAGTCGGGCGGCGTCAAGATGACGACGGTCGCCGTCGATCCGGCGAAGCTGCAGGCGAAGCTGAAAGCGGAGGGCATGAATGCAATCGTCACCATTCCAGTCAAGTCGTCGTCGAACGTCATTGTCGGCGAGTTGAACGGCCAAATGGTTAAAAGCATGGAAAACCTTTCGGCGACGCTCGTTCTGCAGACGGACAAAGGAACGTACACACTGCCGGCGAAGGAGATCAACATCGACGAGTTAGCAGGCAAGCTCGGCAGCGGCGCGAAGCTGGAGGATATTCGGTTTAAAGTCGAGATCGCGCAAACGCCGGACACCATGGCCAAGGTCGTCGAAAACGCAGCGTCGAAGGGCGAGTTTTCCGTTGTCGCGCCTGCGGTCGATTTTACGGTGTCGGGCACCTATGGCGGGAAAACGGTCGAAGTCACGACTTTTAACGTCTATGTCGAGCGCACGGTGGCTTTGCCGGACGGCATCGATCCGAATCGCATCACGACGGGCGTCGTCGTTGACGCAGACGGAACCGTACGGCATGTGCCGACCAAGGTTGTTCAGATCGAAGGCAAGTATTATGCGAAAATAAACAGCTTGACCAACAGCACGTACTCGGTCGTTTGGCATCCGCTCGAGTTTGCCGATGTCGCGAACCACTGGGCGAAAGCCGCCGTTAACGACATGGGCTCGCGAATGGTCATTGACGGTACGGGAGGCGGCCGGTTCAATCCCGATCGGGCGATCACCCGAGCCGAGTTTGCAGCCATTCTGGTGCGCGGCCTGGGGCTGAAGCTGGAGCAGGGGGCAACGGCGTTCGCCGACGTGAAAACGACGGATTGGTACGGCGGCGCGATCAACGCGGCATACGCGTACGAACTCATTAGCGGTTATGAGGACGGCACCTTCCGACCGAACGACGAGATTACGCGCGAAGAGGCCATGACGATTCTATCCAGAGCGATGGCGATGACCGGACTGAAGGCGAAGCTGCCTGCGCAAGCGGACGATGCCATCCTTCGGTCGTATAAAGATGCATCAGCCATCTCCGACTGGGCGCGAAGCAGCGTTCAAGACAACGTGCAGGCCGGCCTTGCGTCCGGACGAGGTGCCGCCGTGCTTGCGCCGAAGGCATCTATTACGAGGGCTGAGGTAGCAACTTTGATTCAACGGCTTTTGCAAGCTTCCTGGTTGATTTAAGGCAGGATATCGCTCAATAAAAAGGAGACAACAATGAAATCTATGGCGAATCAGTCGAAAAAATGGGGTATTCTTTCGAGTTTGCTGGCTGCCACGCTGCTGATGCCGTCCGGATGGGGAGGCGGCAAAGCCTATGCCAAACCGACGCCGCAGGCTCCGGCTTACACGGGTTCTCTTACTTGGGTGAATTATACGGAGCCCGCTTATCAATTAAATCCGCCACAGTTTCCTACGAATCCTGGGGAGACCTACATGCCGATGTTCATGGATATCGACAATGCCGGCCATTTTTATATTTCCAAGCTTCGTTTCTTGTCAATGATCGGCAGTACGCCTCTTCATTCGGGCAAAATCGAGAAGCTTTCGGACAACGGTGAGACATCCACCGATATTACGTACGATTCCGGCGTGACGACGCCGATCGGCATTGCGGTGAATGATGCAGGCGATGTGTACGTGGCCGACAATACCTGGATTATGGGCACTGCCAGTAGCGCAACCCCCAATACGGCCAGACTGTTGAAGCTGACGCACGGAACCACTTCCTGGGAGCAGATCACGCCTGTCGGTTTGAAGTATGCCATGGGCGTCGAGGTGGATCGGCAAGGAAACGTATACGTAATCGACGGCATATACGGCAACCAAACGGGGGTAACGCCGCATATTTGGAAATGGAATCAAGCTCAATCGACGTGGACCGATATCGCAACGAGCGCGGTCACAAATCCGCTCGATATTGCAGTCGACAGCGCCGGAAATGTCTTTATCACCAATACAAGACAGTCCCCGAGCATCGGCACGAGTCCGTATCAAGTTCTCAAGCTGACAGCGGGAAGTACGAATTGGACGGATATTACGCCTTCATCTTCAGGCATTTCTTTCGCGGCGTACGGGATTGGAATTGATAGGTACGATAATGTATGGGCTGCGAATATGGCGGCGGGGTTAACGGGTGAATCCATCGCAATGAAGCTCGCAAGCGGAGGAGGTTCCGGGGATTGGGTCGAGACCGGTATCCTTTCGAATGCATCCAACCAATACCAGATTTTCGATGTCGCGGCCGACAGCTCGGGTTACATTTACGGCACCAACTATTTATCGGGCAATATCTCTACTTTGAGAGCTGCTCTCGTCTATGACGGCAACGGCGGCACAGGCAGTTCCCTGGCAGCGACGCCTGTAGGCTACTTGCCGAACGAAACCGCGATCGTGGCCGATCAAGGAGACTTGGTCAGGCCGGGATATGTGTTCAAAGGCTGGAGCACAACAGGCAATATGCCCGTCGATTACGCGCCTGGCGACACGATCGTGATGACCGAAACCAAAAAGCTTAGGGCGGTATGGGGGCTTCCTGCTGTCATAACGGGTATTCAATTGGATAGCACCGCCTACACGCTGGATGTCGGCGGAACACACCTATCGGCAGCGACTGCGCGTTATGACGATAACAGCACGAAGGCGCTCAGCTCCGGCGTGACCTACAGCTCCAGCAACTCGGAAGTCGCCACGGTTGACGCTTCGGGCATGGTGACGGCGGTGGCAGCCGGCGAAGCGACGATCACTGCACAGTACGGCAATTATCAGGCCCAAGCAAGCGTAACGGTTAACGACACGCCGCCGGCTCCTGCCATAACGGGCATTCAACTGGATAGCTCCGCTTATTCACTGGATGTCGGAGGCACGCATCAATCGGTAGCGACGGCGGTCTATGACGATAACAGCACGAAGGCGCTGAGCTCCGGCGTGACCTATAGCTCCAGCAACTCGGAAGTCGCCACGGTTGACGCTTCGGGCATGGTGACGGCGGTGGCAGCCGGCGAAGCGACGATCACAGCCCAGTACGGCAATTATCAGGCCCAAGCAAGCGTAACGGTTAATGACACGCCGCCGCCGGCTCCTGCCATAACGGGCATTCAACTGGACAGCTCCGCTTATTCGCTGGATGTCGGAGGCACGCATCAATCGGTAGCGACGGCGGTCTATGACGATAACAGCACGAAGGCGCTGAGCTCCGGCGTGACCTACAGTTCCAGCAACTCGGAAGTCGCCACGGTTGACGCTTCGGGCATGGTGACGGCAGTCGCTGCCGGTCAAACGATCATTACCGCCGTTTACGGCGATTATCGGGCGGAAGCGAACGTAACGGTTAACAACGCGCCGACTCCTCCTCCGACGACACCGGCACCGGCGAATCCGGACGTTGAGATCTGGGTAGACGGCGTGAAGCAGGATCAACTGGCAACTGCTCAGCATCAAACGGTAGGCGGGCGCACCGTCACGACGGTTAAGCTGGATAACCAGAAGGTGCTGGACAAGCTGTCGCGAGAAAACAGCAAGCTGTTGACTATCCCGGTCGGCGGAAGCAGCGACGACGTGATCGGCGAGCTGAACGGGAGCGTGATCAAGGCGCTGGAATCCAACGCTGCCCGGCTTCAGATTCAAACCGGCAAAGGCACGTATACAATCCCGGCTTCCCTGATCGATATCGGAGGCTTGTCCGCGCAGTTAAGTGCAGGCTCGAATCTTCAGGACATTACGATCCGCATACAAATATCCGCATCGTCCGCCGATAAGACGGCTCAGGTGCATGAGGCTGCAAAGTCCGGTCAACTTCAGACGATCGGAAGTCCTGTCGATTTCGAGATTACTGCAGTCTACGGTACGCAGAGCGTTCCGGTAAACAAGTTTGGCGGTTACGTAGAACGCAAAATCGCGATTCCGGACGATGTGTCGCCAAGCGGCATCACGACGGGCGTCGTGCTGACGGACGACGGATCGCTGCATCACGAACCGACGGTCGTCGTACAAGAGAACGGCAAATATTTCGCGAAAATTAACAGCTTGACCAACAGCACTTATTCCGTCATCTATAATCCTCGCGCAATGGGAGACGTGAGCTCGCATTGGGCGAGCGCCGAAGTGAACGACATGACTTCCCGTCTTATCATTGAAGGCGTAAACGATACGGAATTCATGCCTGACGCGGCGATTACGAGAGCGGAGTTTGCGGCAATCGTGACGAGGGGGCTTGGAATTCAATCCAGGAGCTATACTGGCGGCTTTTCGGACGTCGCTTCGGGCAACTGGTACGCGGGCGCCGTTCAAGCCGCGGCCGACTATGGCCTGATCGACGGATATGTCGACGGGACGTACCTTCCGAACCGGAACATTACGCGTCAAGAAGCGGTGGCCGTGCTGATTCGTGCGGGTGCGATCCCCAAGCTGGAAGCCACTGTGACGACGAATGAAGCGAATCGTGCGCTGAGCGCCTTCGCCGATGGCGGCGACGTGCCGAGCTGGGCTCGTTCCTCTATCGCTAGCGCTATAAACCTGAACCTCTTGAAGGGACGGGGTGGCAAGCTTGATCCAGAGGCCAATCTGACGCGCGCGGAAGCCGCCGTGATCGTACGCCGACTGCTTCAGGCCGCCGATCTGATCAATTAATCGCAAAAGGTGCAAAACCCCGTTTCCGATCGTATCGGAGGCGGGGTTTTTGGGCTGCATGAGCCGAGTCCGTCGGAATACGCCCGCACGGTGCGGGTGAGAATGTCCGATTCATGGTAGCCGGTGAACGAATCGAATCGACGGATCACGCCTGGACAGTCGCAGCGTTCGGTCCGGCTACCCTGCGGCCCGTTAATTTGGATGCCGGCAGAATGCCGGCTTTGGCGGCGCCGACCATTCGGTCGCCGTCAACGGCGACCTCGAACTTCAGATGCAGGCGCATCGGCTTCGCGACCCGCATCGACCACTGCAGATTGCCCTTCGCCACAACCGGGTTCAACAGCTCGACCGTCTCCCCTCCCTGCGTGGCCGTGCCTTGGATACGGCCGTCTCGGGTCGCGATGGAGAGCTGGACCGCAAGCTTCCCGACCGGCGTCGCGATCGTCGTCTCCCATTCTCCGTCATAGACGGACATCGACTCGCTAGTGCTCAACGGACCGGCGATTGTGGATTCCGCGAAGTCCGGCTCCTCCGTCTGCGCTTCGTCCGCCGACAGCGGACGAACGATAGGCGCCAGCCCTTGCTGCCGCCAGGGCGTCCCCCGCCGTTCGTATTCGAACAGCCTCTCGATTTCGTGCGCTATACGCGGCCCCAATTCGCGCTCCACGAGGTACAAGGCGACGTCGAGTCCCGAGGTGACGCCGCCTCCGCTGACCAGATCGCCGTCGTCGACGACGCGCGCCGGGACGGGGATGGCGCCGGTTGCTCCGAATATGCCCATGCCCAGCCGGTGGGTGACCGCATGCCGGCCTTCCAGCAGCCCGCCCATCGCGAGCAGCAAGGAGCCTCCGCATACGGTGGCGACCGTGACGTCCGGCCGTGCGAGCGCCTGTCCCATCAGCCCGGTCAAGTCCGTCGTCATGGCCCGACCGAGAATGGCCGGGACGGAATCGTATCCGTCGCCCTCGACGCCGCCGGCGGCGCCGGGCACGAGCACGATGCCGCCGCGTTCCGGCGACAGCCTACCGCTCGCTTCGATCCGCAGTCCGCCCATGCCGCTCGGGACGAATCTCGGTCCTTCGGCGGTGACGAGCTCCAAAGCGATGGCGTTATCCAAATAGAGCGAGACGGCGCTGAACACCTCGTAAGGCGCAAGGGCGTCCATGAGATCGAAGCCGTCGAAAAGCACGATTTGCACGTTTAACATGAAGGTCTCCTCCTGTCGGTCCTGTCTGACGCGTGACGCTTTCGAATCTCGCCGTCAGCCTTCCTCGTACATCCTAACAACCGAATGTCACGAACGTAGAGGCCAAAGAGTCACAAAATCGTATACGTTTGAGCACAGTCCCGTCAGAAGACGCAGGGGGGCTTTTTGTTTTTAATATTACTTTATATTGACATAATACAAATTTAAATGAAATATAAGGTGGAGGTAGACAGGACGAAGCGCTGCGGCGAGCGACTACAATGTCGTCATCGACGCGTTCGAATTCCGTTAATGCGAGCAACAAGGCGACCAGGTATGAACGAAGGTCGATAGTTGACGGGGCTGCGAGCAACAAGGCGGCCAAGTATGAATGACGAACGATAGTTGACAGGGCTGCGAGCAACAAAGCGGTCAAGTATGAACGGCGGTCGATAGTTGGCGGGGCTAGTAGTCGCGAACGACGGCGAACGGGATACCCCGTTCGCCGTCGTTGTTCAACGTGGCAAATGCCGGTTCAAGCTGTCAGTTCGAATCCGCCTGTTTACGAAACGCGATAGGCGACATGCCCGTCTTTTCCCGGAACCCCCGTTCAAAATGAGCCAGCGTATTGAAGCCCGACGCGTAGCAAATCTCGGTAATCGACGATTCCGAAGCGAGGAGCAGCGATTTCGCGAAGCGAACGCGCAATTGCTGCAAATAGCCCCGGAACGAGAGGCCAGCGCCGCCTGCTTCGCCACCGCCTCTAGCGTCAGATCCTCCCTGAAATGATGCTCCGTGTAGAGCACGGCCCTGCGAATCGCCAGCGGCAGCGTTCGCGAGTCCTTGGTGCGTTCGAGCGATGCCGATCCGCGACAAGCGCGGGCATGCTTCAGCAATATGCGTTCGAGCAAGTTTTCGAGCATCTTCCGTTTTCGGCCGGGTGTCGTTCGCTTCGTTCCAGATCGCGGCAAAATCCGCTGACGCTCCCTCTTCCGGCGCATAACGATGCCCGAGATGGGGCGCCTCCGAGAACAGCAGAAACCGCAGCTCATCGTCCAGCATGTCCTCGGAGAAGATAATGTTAATCAGCTCCAGGCCATCGCTCGTAAGCGGGCTCAGATGATGAAAATCCGCGGGCGTGAGCAAAAAAGTGCTGCCGGGTCCCACCGGATAAGATTGACCGTTCCAATCGTTGGTCCCTTCTCCGGACACGATATGCGTAATTTCATAAAATTCATGCCAATGCAGCCCGGTAGGGCCGCGGAGACTTCCGGAAAACACCTGGATGGAGGCGTCCTTCGGCATAAACTGTTCCATCGTCAGCCGTTCGGGCTGCTGGGTCATCCGTATTTCGCCTCCATCCTCGTCTCCAGCCTCTTTTTCGTCAGCCGCCTATTTCCATGCCTCGCTGCCGCGGAAGCTCATATGCTGCGCCTGATCGAACTTGGGTTTTTGTAAATAGCTATTAACGCCAGGCACCGCGTTTCCTCTCAGCAGGAACGCGCTTGGCCAGTTGTCCACGGTGATGCGCGTGGATGTCGGGATGTACCGTATGGTCAACCCGCAGCGGCGCAGCGGCGAAAGATTCGCTTCCAACCCGTGAATAACGTTCGGATGATGCACGGACACGTCGCCCGAGCGAAGAATCAAATCGACCGCCTTGTCTTCCTCCACGAGCGACGGGTCGACCTCCGACTCCAATACGCTCATGACCTGCGTATTCTGCTTCATTTCCTGCAGCTCCATCGTCTGCGTGCCGGGGATGACGCGCAAGCAGCCGTTTTCCCGCACAGAATCGTCAACGGCCAGCCACAGCGTGACGACGTTCATCGGCGCAAGCGGCCAATAGCTGCCGTCCTGATGCCACAGCACCGGCCTGCCGTCGAAGGGCGGCTTGCTGATGTAATGAGATGCGAACAAGGCGATGTCCGGTCCGATGAACTGTTCGGCGATATCGAGCAGCCGATCGTCGCTGATCAGCCGGATCCAAAACGGATCGTTGGCAAGCAGATCGTTGCCCAATTGCTCCGGCCGCTTCTCGGGATACTTTTTCATGAGCCAGGCAATATGTTCTTTGGCTTCCCCCATCAGCTCGGCATCCAGCACGTTCTGAAAGACGGCGTAGCCCAGTTGATCATATTGCTGCTTTTTTTCCGCCAATGCCATTTGATTATTCATATGAGCACCGTCCTTGAGAGGATTAGTTGATGAATCTCTCGTTATTGTAGGATATGGGCGCGGAAGCCAGCTTTGCATTTCTACATAATGAGTATGCATTTACTCAGGTGTTGAAGGAAGGCGGATCGATCGCTACCGACTTGCGCCCTGATAGAGGTTCGCCTTATACTTTTTCGGACTAACCCCGGTGTATTTGGTGAACACGTGCGTGAAGTAAGCCGGCGTATCGATCCCCACGGCGCTGGCGACTTCGGATACCTTTTTGAAAGGGTCCTTCAGCAATCGCTTGGCGATCTCGATCCGGTGCTTGTTGATCGCGTCGACGATCGATTCGCCGGTTTCTCGCCTGTACAGGCGGCTGAGATAGCTGCTGTTGACATGGATATGGTCGGCGATGATCTGCAGCGTCAAATTCCGGTTGAAGTTCTCGCGGATAAACTTCTGCGTCTCGATGACGATATAATTGTGCGGCCTGTCGCTGGATAGGACGTCCGATAGTTCGACGATGAGCTTCTCGACGATATGCAGCAGGCTATGGATGCTCTTGCTCTCCTGGATTTGCTTGTACAGAGAGGACTCGTCGCCGGCCTGGATCGAAGCCGCCTGCTGTCCGGTCTCCAGCAGCTTGAAGCAGTAAGTGCCGATTAGCAAGCACGCGGCCTTGATGTTCTGAACCGGCTCCTTGGCGCGCCTGTACTTCTCCATCCATTGGTTCAATCGCTGGATGGCCGTGTCGTATTGTCCGGCTTGCAGACATTCGTTGACCTGCTGGGCCACGTTATACGGTCTGTCTTCAATCGCCGGGACGTGTTCGGAACGGGGCGCATAGACCGACACATGATTTTCGTTGTAAAAGCTGCCTTCCATGGCCTGACAGGACTCTGCGTAGGCGGATGCGAGCGTCGTCACGTCCCCATGCATGCCGCTGATGCCGATGCTGACGGAGAAGCGCATAAAGCTCTCGGCCATGAGCAGGATCTCGTTGCAGGTAGCGGCGAGCGTTCGGATGCAGTCGTCGGAGCGGCGACCCGGGTAGGACACGATTGCCGACAGCGAATTGGGGTTCAGTACGAGCATGTCGTGGGGATCCGCTTGAAATGCGAGAGATAGATACTGCTGTATGGCGTCGGCAAATTTGTGGAAGTCCTCGGAGGCGCCTCTGTCCGTCTCGCGGAGAGCCGAGTCTTCATGAATCTCGACGTGAACGATAAAATAATCGGCCAGTTGAACGCCAAGCGCGCGGGCGCCGTTCAAGAGCGCCGCTTTATCGGCCACGATGCCGCATAAGGCGTCCTTTAGAAACTTCTCGCGGACTTCGCTCCTGCTGTCCTTGACCATATTCTCCAGCTGGATCAGCTTCCGTTCGCGGTCTTTTTCCTTCAGCAACAGCTGCTTGGCTTTGCGGACAGCATCCGGGATTTTTTCGCTCGGATTGGTCTTCACGACGAAGTCGACGGCCTGGTATTGGATGGCGGATTGTGCGTACGAAAAATCGGCGAACGCCGTTAGCAGGATCACCTTGATATGCGGATCGTTCTCGTAGACATAGCGAGTCAGCTCGATCCCGTCCATGCCGGCCATACGAATGTCGGTCAGGATAATGTCCACCTGATGCGTCGATAGCAGCTGAACGGCCTCCAGCCCGTCGCCGGCCTCGCAGACCACCTCGCAATCCAGCGCGTGCCAATCGATGAAGCAGATCAGTCCCTTCCGGATGACCGCTTC
Organism: Cohnella sp. GbtcB17; assembly: GCF_019091135.1. Classification (GTDB taxonomy): domain Bacteria; phylum Bacillota; class Bacilli; order Paenibacillales; family Paenibacillaceae; genus Cohnella. The sequence goes on from NZ_JAGXJW010000014.1 coordinate 84,584, forward strand.
GTCATCGACGATCATGACTTTATACATAGGATGTCTCCCCCCGATCTGCAGGTATGCGAACCGTTACTTTGGAGCCAAGATTCCTGCGGCTTTCGATATCGATGCCATAAGCGTCTCCGTAGATCAGCTTGATTCGCTTGTTGGTGTTGTTCAGTCCGATATGGTGATGTCCGGTTTTTTTCTTGCCTGCGCTTAGCGCATGGTCTTTGTCCATCAAGCCGCTCTCGAACCCCAGCCCGTTGTCGGTAATCTCGAAATAAATCGTATCGCCTTCCCTGCGAATACGGAGGGTGAGCGTGCCTTTGCCTACCTTTTTCTCAAGTCCGTGCACGATGGCATTTTCCACGAGGGGCTCGATGCTCAGCTTGGGGAGCCGCAGGTCGAGAATGGATTCGTCTTCGACCTCGATGGCGTAGTCGAATTTATCGTCGAATCTTTCTTTTTGGATGTACAGGTAGAATCGGATGAACTCCAGCTCCTGACGGATAGGGATCATGTCCGTCCCTCCTGAATAAATCCCAGCCTGCAGCAGCTCGGTCATGGCGGTAACCATCTTGTAGACGGTCTCGTCCTTGGACAGCCGGGCTTTGTAGCCGATCGTGATCAGCGTATTGAACAGGAAATGGGGATTCATCTGCGACTGAAGAAATTTGATCTCCGATACCTTGACGAGCAGCTGCTTTTCGTAAACTTCGCCGATCAGATGCTTGATCTCGCCGGTCATTTTATTAAAGGTGCCGCTTAGCAGGTTGAGCTCGACGTCCTTGTACGACGGCATGACGGTGTTGTAATCGCCCTGCTTGACTTTGTTGAAGCTGTGAAACAGATCGCGGATGAAACGGGTAAAGCGAAGCGAAACAAGGATGCCCGCCGCTGTGGAGACGGAGGCGATCAGCACGATGATCCATACGTAATTCCGGATGCTGTCGGACAGTTTGGCAAGGATCTGCTTTTTGGGAATGCCGACGATAAACGTCAGTCCGGTGCCGCCGATGCTTTGCGACGCGAATATGTATTTCTGCCCGTCCAGGCTGACATCGTTCACGGTCGTGCTGTCTTTGAGCTGCAAGATCGACGGCTCAACCTGAAGTCCGAGCTGACGCTTATCCGAGCTGGAGTATACGAAGCCCCGATTATCGATGATGTAGGCCATAGAACCCGGAAAGCCGATGAGCTCTGCGTATTTGGCGGACAAGTCCGCCTCGCTGGTGCCGAAGATGAGGACAAGACGCTGCGTCGGAATATCGATATTCGATACGATGCGGGTGAAGTAAAGGGTCGGATCGCCGGCGCTAGGCGGCAGAATCTCTTTTCCCCTCACTTTGTTCTTGCTCACCGTCCGGTACACGCTCAGATTATGCTGGTTGGTCTGCTCGATATTAGGCTGCGACTTCAGGACGGAGATGAAGTTATCCGCGTCGAAAAAGACATAGGCTGTCGACAGCAGGCTGATATTCCAGGCGTTGTTGAACATCAGGCTGTACTTGAGATCCTCCTCGATCTCGCTCTTGTTCAGGAACTTCTTATAAAAGTCGTCGCCAAGGGAGACGTCCTCGACGGACCAGGTTCTGACCGCTTTGTTGGATAGGAAATGAAGGGACGTATTGTCGATGATTTGAAACGAATTTTCGATATTGTCGTTGGTCTGATGAATGAGCTGGGACAAGTTTTCGTTCGCATTTTTGGTCAGCATGTAGGAGATGCTCCAGTGAAAATAAAAGCCGGCCAAGGTCATCGGAAGGAGAATGAGCAGAAAAACGGCAGCGACGATCTTATGACGGATCGGAATGCTCGCCAGCACATTCAAGTATTGAAAGGGTTTACAATTACGGATATTCGGCATGATGACTGCTCCTCGGCGAACGATACTGAAAGCAAAGCCTATTATAATACCATTTGCGCATCCCCGGATAGGAGAACGTGGTCCAGCGGACCTCGTAGCGGACAGGAAGTCAAAAAAACATAAGAAAGTTAAAAATAACGGCAGTAAAGACGTGCCGGCATCTCCGCTTGTATCCTTCCCGATGCAAAGCATCAAAATAACGCAACTCATGATGTCGAAAAACGATTCCCCTTTTGTCTTATAATGAGCTCGTAGCGCTACGGGGGAAATCAAGCAAGCGGTTGCAAGACAGGATCGGCTATTTGGAGGGGGAAGCAAAGTGAAAAAAACGATCTACAAGACAAGCGCCGCCATGGCAGGCGCGCTCGTGCTGCTCGCGTCCGTGACGGCATGCGGCTCCAACAATTCTTCGTCGCCGGCCAGCGGCGCGCCGTCGTCCGACAGCCCGCCGGCTTCGGCGACAGCTTCGGCGCAAGGGAGCGAACAGGCGGCCGCCAAGGCGCCGGTTAAGATCAAATACCTGACGTACCGGGTCGGTACACATGCTTCCGCCAAGCTCGAAGCGGAGCAGATCAAGCAGTTCAACGAGAAATACGGCAAGGAAGTCGAAGTACAAGTCGAGGAGATTCCGAGCGATTCGGCTTATGAAGATAAGATCAAGATCTTGGCGGCCTCCGGGGACATTCCCGACGTGGTCATGGGCAAAAACGGGATCAACGATATTCTGATCAAAGGCAATCTTGCAACCCCTTTCAACGATTACCTTAGCCAGGACCCCGAGTGGGCGAAGGAGATCGGCGACGAGGCGCTTGCGGCCAACACCCGCGAAGGCAAAGTCTGGTCGATCAGCGACCAGAAACAGACGGTGGGCTACTTTTATAACAAGGAAATGTTCGACAAGGCCAGCATCAAGCCCGCGCAGACGTGGGACGAATTCATGAGCAACAACGAAAAGCTCAAGGCCGCCGGCTTCGTGCCGCTGGCGCTGATGACGGGCGAAAATGCATGGACGACGAACCTGATTCTGGCCTCGATCGTAGGTACCAGCGGAGATGCCGGCAACAAGTTCATGAACACGCTGCACCCGTCGGATTTCAATACGCCCGAGATGATCGGCGCGCTTAATCAAGTAAAAACGATGCTGGAAAAATATACGACCAAGGACGCGCTTGGGGCCGGTTATGCGAATGCAGCCAACAACTTCTGCCAGGCCAAAGCAGCTATCATCGCAAACGGGCCTTGGATGATCGGCGACTTCAGCGATACGACGAAGTGCGCCGCGGGCTTCGACCAGAAGGTCGGCATCGCCGCATTCCCGGGGAACGGCATGATCTCTTCCTATGAAGTCGGCTATATGAACGGCGGCAAGACGCAGGAAACGCGCGATGCGGCCGAGAAGTTCATCCGCTTCAAGACGGGTCTTGAAGGCCAGCGGATCGCGCTCGAATTCGGCAACGTCGTGCCGGTGTCCGATCAGGTGCAACCGTCCGAGGAGCTGAAGCAGAAGTACCCGCTGCTCGTGGAGTCGATCGCGGTCGGCAATCAGTCGCAGGTCCATTACGGTTCGCTCGACTCTATCGTGTATCCGAACGTGACGGATGCATGGAAGCTGCTGTATCCGGAATTGGTATTCGGCAAGTCGACCGCCGAGGAGATCGCCAAGAAGCTGAGCGACATCGCCGCCAAAAACAAATAGTCGGCGCAGGCAGCCGGAAATCGCGGCCGGACGCTCCCCATTCGCCGGGGGCGTCCGATCGCCCGAAAGGATTTTGACGAATGACCAACTATAGAGGCTATATCGCGTTGTTTCTGGTGCCGACGGTCGCCTTGTTCTTGCTGGTGTATGCCGTATCCATCGTCATTTTGTTCGGCACTTCGTTTACCGAGTGGTCGACCGGCTTGAAGCCGGCGTTTGTAGGTTTCCGCAATTTCATCGATATGTTCGCGAAGGATACGAGCTTTAAGGAAGGCTTCTGGAACACCGCCTTGTGGGTACTGCTTCAATCCACGGTCCACGTGCTCATCGGCCTCGTATTCGCCATCATCCTGAACATGAAGGAATTTTACTGGAAGTTTGCCAGAACCGTATTCATGTTTCCCAACATCATCTCGGGGGCGGCGGTCGGCATGCTGTTCCTGTGCATGCTCAATCCCAACTTCGGCGCGGTCAACAGCATCGTCCGGCTGTTCGGCGATTCCGAATACGCGCAGAACTGGTTCATGGATTACGCGACGGCGTTCCTGTCCGTTACGATGACCTGGCTGCCCTATGCCGCCGTCGTGACGATTCTGATCCTCGCGGAGATCGCCGCGATCCCGGACAGCCTCTTCGAATCGGCCAGAATCGACGGCGCCAGCGAGCTGAAGATCAATTTGTTTATCGTCATCCCCATGCTTCGCAATATCATCGGCACCTGCGTGATTCTCGCCGGCACGAGCATGCTGCAGAAGATGGACATCATCATGATGACGACCGGCGGCGGTCCGGGCAATACCACGTTGAATCTGCCGATGTACATTTACAAGACCGCCATGATGGACAACAACTTCGGCTATTCGAATGCGGTGGGCGTCTTCCTCATCGGCTTCGGGATCGTCTTCGTCCTGCTGGTCCGCTATTTATTCAGAATAGGCAGCTCTTCCACGTGAGCGGGTCGATTGGAGCAATAGAATGAAAATCGCATTGGCTATCTGCAAATATTTGTTCGTCCTTGTTATCGTTCTGCTCTCGTTAGGCCCTTTTTTATGGATGTTCATGGCCTCCTTCAAGACAAACGCTGAGATCTTGTCCAACTCTCTTGCTTGGCCATCCCATTTTCGCTTCTCGAACTATACGATGGCCTTCAAGATCGCGCCGTTGTCCCGCTTCTACATAAACAGCGTGATCGTCGGTATCCTCGGGACGGCCCTAAACCTCCTGATCCTGGGCATGTCCGCCTACGTGCTGGCGCGGTTCCAATTCCGCGGGAAGAAGCTGCTGATGGTCTTGTTGTCGCTATCCCTACTCATTCCGGGCGCCGCGATGCTCCAACCGCTCTACCTGACCGTGAATACGATCGGACTGTACGACAAGCTGATCGGACTGATCATCGTATATGCGGGGTTCGGCCTGCCAGTCTCGTTATATATTTTGTCGAGCTACTTCCTCACGATTCCGAAGGAAATGGAAGAGTCGGCTTATCTGGACGGCGCGGGGTTCATCCGCACCTTCTTCAAGATTATTCTGCCGATCTCGCGGCCGGGCTTCGGTACGGCGGCCGTCCTGCAATTTCTGCTTTGCTGGAATGAATTTCAGTTCGCGATCATTCTCACGACGGGCAACCAGAGCCGGACGCTGCCGCTGGCGCTTTATTACTTCAAGAGCCAGTTCGCAAGCGACTACGGCGTCATGTTCGCCGCCACAATGATCGTCATCCTGCCGAGCATCCTGGTCTATATCCTTATGCAAAGACAGGTCATTTCCGGGCTTGCGGCCGGCGCCGTCAAGGGCTGATCGCCGCCCCGACCGGCAACGGTCAAAAATAAGAGAGAGAAGGAGATTACGATGCGGAAAATCAGTTTGACGATGCTGGCTTTGATGATCGTCCTTGGATGGTTGCTGCCGAACGCCTCTTATGCCGAGGTCACTTCCAACTACCAGAACCCGCTCACGGGCGGGGCCGATCCGACCATCGCGAGGGCTGCCGACGGCTATTACTATTCGGCTTCTTCGGGCGATAACAATATCACCTTAAAAAGACATGAAACCCTTCTCGGCGTAGCCACCGCCAAAAGCAAAATGGTATGGAAGAAGCCGGACAATTTCGGTTATGTGTGGGGCCCGTACATCTATCGGCTGGACGGAAAATGGTATATCTATTTCTCCTCCGGTCCGGAGAACAGCTTCGGATACGGACATCCCAGCTCCTACGTGCTGGAGAACCCGTCCTCCGACCCTTTTGAAGGCACCTGGACACTAAAAGGAGAGTCCGCGAACGCGGACGAAGACGGACAGGTGACGACGAAGCAGGGGCTGCTGAATACGCAAGGCTACGGTCTGGCGTGCGGCGTGGTCACCCTGAACGGCGAACAATACTTCACGTATACGAAATACTATTATTTCGACGACCCTAAAAATCCCGGCAACCTGAAGTTCGACGAGAGTCCGACGATCGTCAAGATGAAGAACCCGTGGACCCTCGAAGGCGAGGAAACGACGGTCGCCATGCCGCAGTACGACTGGGAAAAGAAGAACGATAATATCAACGAAGGCGCCGCGGTCGTCGAGCGAAACGGCAAAATCTATTTTGCTTATTCCGCCAGCAGCTTCATGAACGATAACTATGCGGTCGGCGTCTCGGTAGCCGATGCCGCCTCCGATATTACGAAAGCGGAATCATGGATCAAACACCCTGTACCCGCCCTTAAAAGATCGGATGAAAACAGCTCCTACGGACCGGGCTCGCCGTTATTCCTGAAGTCCGAGGACGGTACGGAGGATTGGATTCTGTACCACGGCATACCGACGCACGGACAGGGCGGAGGCAACCGCGGCATCCGGGCCCAACAGATTCATTGGGACGACAACGACTTTATCAATCTCGGCATTCCGTCCAATCCAGGCACGGTGCTGAGCAGACCTTCGGGCGAGGAAAAAAGCGAAGTTTACGAGGCGGAAGCGGCAAGGCTGTCGGGGGCTTCCAAAGTCGTCGGCAACAGCGCTTATGCGTCGGACGGCGTGTATGTCGGCTTCGGCAACGGCAGCGCGGACGACTACGTCGAATTTACGGTGAATACGAGCGCTGAAGGAACCTACGCGCTGGATTTTAGATACAACAACGGCTCGGCCGCCGCCGTTAACATGCAATTAGCCGTGAACGGGCAGGCGCCCGCTCCGATCTCGTTTGCGTCTAACGCAGGATCCGCGGCAAACTTTAATCTGAAGACCGTCTACAATATCAAGCTTAACGCCGGGAGCAATACGATCCGGCTGTCCGGCCAGAGCGCGCTGGCGCTGGACGCCATGATCGTCAAGAAAACCGCCTTGTACGAAGCGGAGGATGCGCAGTTGTCGGGCAATGCCCAAACCAATACGGACCATCAGGGATACAGCGGCAGCGGCTTCGTCGGCGGACTATGGATCTCGGAATCCGCGGTCGCCTTTACGGTCAACGCGCCGCATGCAGGCAGCTACTCGGTGAAGCTGCGCTACAGCCTGGGCTTTAACGACGCCAAAGACAGAACGCTCAGCATGTACGTCAACGGCCAAAAGGTCAAACCGGTCGATTTTTTTAGCCTGAAGAATTGGGACCAATGGGCCGATCGCTACGACAATGTTTCCTTGAAAGAAGGAAGCAATACGATCACGTATAAGTACGACGACGGCGATTCGGGCAACATCAATCTGGATTATATCGCCGTGACCGAAGCCACGACCTGGACGTACGAGGCGGAAAGCGCCAAAACGACGGGCTCGAAGGACGCGAAGGTCGTGCAAGCGAAGGAAGGCAATACGGGGATCGGTTATGTGAACGGGCTGTCCAAAGCCAATTCGTCGGTAGAATTCGCTGTAGACGTAGAAAATGCGGCTTCCTATGACGTCAAGCTGAGATATGCGAGCGAAAATACAGGCAAAACGTTGGCGTTATACTTGAACGGCGCATACGTGAAGCAGATCGCGCTCCCGGCTACCGGAGGCGCCTCGGTCTGGAAGGAGCAGATGGAGACGCTTCGCTTGCAGGCGGGAAGAAATACGATTGCTTATAGAAGCGAATCCGATACGGCAAGTGTGATCAAAATCGACAGCATCCACCTTAACAAGCGCACGCCCTGGAAGTATCAGGCAGAGGATGCGGCAAGAGACGGCAGCTTGAACGTGGCCAAAGATCATCTGTGGTACGAAGGCAACGGCTTCGTAGGCGGCTTCGAGCAGGAGGGCGATTCGATCCGGTTCGAGGTCAACGTCCCGAACACGGCTTCCTATACGACCACGCTCAGGTATTCGGGCGCGCAGTCCGCCAATATTACGATGACGATGTACGTGAACGAGGGCAAGGTCAAGCAGGTGTCGCTGCCTCCGACGGCGGACTGGGATTCGTGGATGGACGCCACGGAATCGGTCAACCTGAAGGCCGGCAAAAACATCGTCGAGTTCATTCGCGAGGACGGGGATACTGGCAGATTTAATATCGACAGTCTGACGATCGATAAATTCAGTGGCGGCTATACGCGCTCTACGGCTACGAAGATCATCCCGGAAAAAATGGTGAAAATCCAGCCGAAGCACAGCGGAAAAGCGCTGGACGTCGACCGCGTGTCGAGCGACCCGGGCGCGGTGATCAATCAATGGTCCAACGGAGACGGCAACAACCAGCTATGGCGCTTCCTGGATCTCGGCACGGGCTACTATCAGATCCAATCCGTTCAAAGCGGCCATGTCATCGATATTTTGGCAGGTTCGCCGATCGGGCAGATCGCTCAAAATACGAGAGCGATCGGCAACGCGATACCGGATACGCAGCAGTGGAGCTTGGAACCGGACGGCGACTACTATAAAATCGCGAACAAGAGCAACGGCAAAGTCATCACCGTACAAGATGCATCGACCAAAGACGGTGCGAAGGTGATGGTGGCCGATGACGAGGCAAAGGACAACCAGCGGATGAAAATCGAGATCCGCAACCTTAGCGACAGCGATTTCCGCGTGGTGACGGACGTATCAGCCGTGCCGGCCGCCATGAAGACCGGGCAGGCGCTCACGCTGTTCGGAACGGTGTCGCCCACGAACGCCACGCGCAAGAGCATCGTTTGGAGCGTAAAGGATGCCGGCAAAACCGGCGCCGCGCTCAATAGCAATGTGTTGACCGCAACAAAAACGGGCACCGTGGTCGTAACTGCAACGATCGAAGAAGGAAGCGCAGTCGGCGCCGCCTATTCGAAGAACTTTACGATCAACGTCACCAGGGACGACGCGGAGCTCAGCCCCGAGCACGCGGACTACGATCTCGTCGCACCCGGCGATGTCAGCACCGCGATCGTATGGAACCAAGCGGCCTCTGTCACGGGTGTCGTCTATGGCGGAGAAGACGGGCAGCCGGTTAGCCTGTCCGAGGAAAATTACGCAGTAGCGGACAACGTTTTGACGATCAAAAACGAATTTCTGGCTGCGCGTGGGCTAGTCAAAGGCAGCAAGGTCGAGTTTACGGTTTCCTTCGACAAAGGTCGTCCTGCCGTCTTTACCGTCGATGTCATCGACAGCACTTCCCCGATCAGCCACAGCATCACGGTGGAGACCGAAGGGTCTGGCACGGCGAACGCCGACATGGATTCGGCGGTCAAGGATACCGAAGTGACGCTGACGGCGATGCCCGAGGCGGGCAATGTCTTCAAGGAATGGCGGGCAATCAGCCCGGCCGATCTGAATATCGTCGGCAACACGTTTACGATGCCTAACGAGGCGGTGACGGTAAGAGCGGTATTCGAAAAGATTCCTGCGGCTACGTATTCGGTAACCGTAAACGACAGCTATGCTTCGGCGTCCGGAGCTGGCAACTATACGGAAGGTACGGTCGTTACAATTCAGGCGGGCAGCCGCAGCGGTTATACGTTTGCCGGCTGGAATTCGAGCGACGGGGTCATCTTATCCGACGCCGGCAATCCGGCCACGACATTCATCATGCCTGCGCATCCTGTGACGGTAACGGCTGCATGGATCAGCGTCACGGACGGCAGCGGCACGCCGAACAACACGGGAAGCCCCGCGCCTGCTGCTCCAAGCTATACGGCGGCGATTCGGTTGACGAACGCGTCGGGCAACGGCTCCAAGGATATGTCGCTGCCGGTTCAGGTCAATGCGAAGACAGGAACGGCGGTGCTGGATATGACTTCGAGCAGCGGCCTTGTGCCCAATGCTGGAACCTCGGTCATCACCGTGCCGTCCATCCCGAATGTCGGTACGTTCACCCTGGTCATTCCCGTATCCGAGCTGTCGACGACTGCCCGGCAGGGCGCGCTGACGGTGAATACCGACAAGGGTAGCATCACGATTCCGTCGAACATGCTGACGGGCGCAGCCGGCGCTAAAGCGGAAATCTCCATCGCACAGGGCAACAATTCCGCACTGTCCGAAGCTGCAAAAGCAGCTATCGGGGAAAGGCCGATGATCAGTCTTTCCGTAAAAATCGACGGGAAGGCGGCAGCGTGGAACAATCCGGGCGCGTCCGTAACGGTGGCGATTCCTTATACGCCGTCGGCGGCCGAGCTTGCTCATACGGAGAGCATCGTTGTATGGTACGTCGATGGCAGCGGTCAGGCGACCGCGGTTCCGAGCGGACATTACGATGCGAGCACCGGCACGGTGACTTTTACCGCCACGCATTTCAGCGACTATGCCGTAGGCTTCAATCCGCTCAGCTTCGCGGACGTAGCGGCAAATGCCTGGTATAACCAAGCGGTGGGCTTCATCGCAGCGAGAGGCATCACGACGGGCACGGGCAGCGGCAGCTTCAGTCCGAATGCAAGCCTGACCCGCGGCGATTTCATGGTCATGCTGATGCGGGCTTACGATATCGCACCGGATGCGGGCCTATCGGATAACTTCGCGGACGCAGGCAGCAAATACTACACCGGCTATCTGGCTGCGGCCAAAAAGCTGGGCATCGCCGAAGGCGTAGGCGACAATCTGTTCGCGCCCGACAGAGCGATTACCCGTCAGGAGATGTTCACGCTGCTGTACAATGCGTTAAATACGACCGGTAAGCTGCCGCAGAGCAGCTCCGGCAAGACGCTGTCCAGCTTCGGCGACGTTGGACAGATCGCGCCTTGGGCCAAGGATGCGATGACGGTGCTTGTCGAGGCCGGCACGATCGGAGGCCATGGCGGACAGCTGGCGCCGACGAGCACGACCACACGAGCAGAGATGGGGCAGGTGCTTTACAACCTGCTGACGTAAAGCGTACGCCATCAGTGATGGGATGCGCCGATTTTGAAGCAGAGCAAGTAAAACGGGATGAAGCAGAGATCTGCTTCATCCCGTTTTTATCGCTATAATGATCCAGCACATGCCGGCTTTCTCTTTTACCGGTAATAGTTCATGATCTCTCCTACATATCGTTGAAAATCCGCCACGTAAGAAGCCGGCGCTACGAGCTTTAGTTCCGTTCCAAAGCCGGCCAAGTGCCTGAAAACGATTTGGCTTTGCGGAATGCGTATGGTCGCCGACAGCCACTCCGCGCTATGGGGCGCCAGGCTGCTTCTTCCGTACCTTTCGATAAATTGATCCCTGATTGCGGGCGAGATGAGCGCCTGGACTTCGACGAGCTGCGCCGAGAAGTCTTCTATGAGCTGGCGGTTCTTCGCGTCGTCTCTGGGTACGAACGTCTGCTTGTCCAACGTCAGATGGTCGGTTCTGGACAGCTTGAACGTTCGATACGCCGCGCGCGTCAAGCAGAACCCGATCAAGTACCAGCTCGACTCGCTAAAGTGAAGCTGATACGGCTCGACGGTTCGCTTCGTGGGCTTGCCGTTTTTATCGATGTAGTCGAAGGTCAATCTTCTACTGTGCCGGATCGCCTCCTGGCATAGGCGCAAGCTGTCCGCCATCTCGTCGCGGCCGCTCCAGTCGTAAAAGGACAGCTGAATGGTGTTTTTCAGCGGCGCGGCGCGAACCATCGATTGAATCTTTTTGATCGTGACTTCGACTTCCCGGCTCACATAGATTTGCTCCAACCCGCCCAGGGCAACCAGTATATTCTCCAGGTCGCCGCTGTTCAGAAGGCGCTTGTCGATCTTGTATTCGTCCATAATGCCGTAGCCGCCATTGGCGCCGTGGATCGCGTAGATCGGTATGTTCGACAAGCCGAGCGTCTCCATATCGCGGAGGACGGTTCGTTTGGAGACGTTGAACAAGCGCGAGAGCTCCGTCGTCGAGACGGTTTCCTTTTGCAGCAGGATCATGACGATCGCGATTAACCGCTCGATTTTATCCATCTTATTTCTCCCGCCCGGCTGGAATGATGACAATATGCTGTCACCTATCATAGCTTATGCTGCTCTTATCACAAAGAGGAGGTTTTCAACATGGCGGTTATCGCGTATTTGAACTTTGACGGGAATGCGGCGGAAGCGATCGACTTTTATGCCAAGGCGTTCGAGGCGGATGAGGTGAAACAAGTGAAATACGGGGACCTTCCGCAGGATCCGAACTATCCTTTGCCGGAGCGCGAATTGGACATGATCATGGAGTCGTCGATCGCATTCGCCGGCGGGAAGATCATGATATCCGATCTGCTGTCCGCGATGAAGCAGGGACCGGGCGAGCCGGTGAAAGGCAACAATGTGCTCATCAGCATCGCGAACGAAAGCAAGCAATCGCTGGAACGTTACTTCGAGCGTCTGTCGGTCGGCGGCCATGTCATCATGCCATTATCCGAGCAGCCCTGGTCTTCTTGCTTCGGCATGTTGGTGGACAGATTTGGCATATTCTGGAAGTTTAATAGCGATGCGGACAAGTTTCTGGATCGCGTGCTCGCGATGAATGGAAATTAAAAATCTGCTGGACGTCCAAACGAAAGAGGAACTAAGGGCCTGGCTCCGCGAAAATAGCGGGACAGAAAAGGAATGCTGGGTAGTCGTCGGCATGAAGCCGGCTTCGGGAGCGCTGCTTTATCTGGACGTCGTCGAACAAGCCTTATGTTTTGGGTGGATCGATAGTACGAAAAAGAAAATCTCAGAGACGGAGGTTGCGCAAAGACTTTCTCCCAGGAGCAAAAAAAGCGCATGGACCGAATTGAATAAAGCGCGGGTGCGCCGGCTCGAGCGGCTGGGGCTGATGACGGAGGCGGGCAGAAGCGTCCTTCCGGATCTGCGTCCGGAAGCGTTTAAGATCGATCCAATCATCGAGCAGAGGCTTAAGGCGGACGCGACGACTTACGAGAACTTCGCCCGGTTCCCGGCTCTGTACCGAGCCGTCCGAATCGATACGATTCAAAGCAACAAGAAGGATGACGAATTGTTCGCCAAGCGATTGGAGAAGTTTATTCAATACACCAGGCAAAACAAGATGTACGGCCAGTGGCATGATGACGGACGGCTGCTAAATGAATGAGAAAGGGAGTTATAGCAGGTCAGCCGGATGATCCGGCTGGCTTTTTTTGTACGTCTGCCACTGGGGCAGCGGACCCGGGAGACGTTATTTTCGTAAAAACGGTCCAATTGCAGTCGTTACGGACCGGAGGGACCTTATTAACCAGGATCCAGGCTAAAAAAGGCCGGCGACCTCGAAATAACGGCCACTGGGTCCGCAAGCGGGCCACGAATGGCGAGAGGAACAAAAATAACGTCCCCTGAGTCCACAAACGAACCACGAATCGCGAACCACGAACCACGAACCACGAATCGTGAACCACGAACCGCGAATCGCGATAGGAGGAAATTTAGCGATCCAGGCAGGAAAACGGAGATCGATGTCGAAATCCTGTAGGTCGAGAAGCCGGATGAGTCATCTTCCTATTGTTTTGAAAAGGAAAGGGGCGGACTTATTGCGTTATGCGATCGGAAGCGCGGTAATCAGCGCATGTTTGTTGCTCGGTACGACCGGACCGTCTATTGCACAGGCGGCTTCCTCCCAGTCGAAGAGCGGCGCCGCGGTGAAAACGGCTGACGTGAAGGCGAGCAAAACGTATGCACAGAGCACGGTCGATCGTCTGAACGTTCGGACATCGCCGAAGCTGACGGCGTCGGTCATCCAGATGATCGGCAAGAGCGGCAGCTACGAGGTGTTGGACAAGCAGGGCGACTGGCTGAAAATTCAACTGTCGGACAAACAGGCGGGCTGGGTGTTCGCCGATTATATTAAGCAGACGACCAAAGGTTTGAAAAGCGGCGTTACGACGGCGGTCGTCAAGACGCGTGCCGAGCCGTCGGTCGTGAAGATCACGGATGTCACCAACCTGCGAAAAGGTCCGAGCACCGAGGACGATATCGTGGGCAAGGCGCAGCCTGGAGATACGTATCCCATCCTCGACAAGAAGGGGGATTGGTACCGCATCTCCCTTGGCGCGAAGGGGACGGCCTATGTAGCGGACTGGGTCGTGTCGACGAGCGGGGGCGTGGAAGATTCCGGCACGAAGACGGCGAATGCGGCGAGCGGCCGTCAGGTTTATATTTATCATACGCACAATCGGGAGTCCTGGAAAAACGTCGCAACGCAAACCAAGGGCTCGTCGATCGACGATTCGAAGGTTAACATTACGCTCGTGGGCGATCGACTGGGAACTGCGCTGCAGAAAAAAGGCGTCTCGGCGTTTACGGCGGACGACGATGTCACGGAGCGGCTCGCCACAAAGAACATGAGCTTTTCGCAATCGTATACCGAATCTCGCAAAATCGTACAGACGGCGATGAGAGAGAACGCGTCGCTCGGCTACTTTTTCGATATTCACAGGGATGGCGACGTGCCGCGCAAGCAGACGACGGTGACGGTGGGCGGCAAGACGTATGCCCGGGTGCTATTCGTCATCGGCACGGGCAATGCGGATTACAAAGCCAACAAGCAATTCGCGGAAGCGCTGAGCGCACGGCTGGATAAGAAGTATCCGGGATTGTCGCGAGGCGTGCTCATGAAGGACAAGGCGCACGGAGACGGCGAGTACAACCAATCGCTGTCGCCCAACAGCATGCTGCTCGAATTCGGCGGCGCCAACAATACGCTGCAGGAAGCGCTGAATACGGCCGACGCGTTTGCGGATATATTCGCCGCTTACGTTGGGACGAAGAAGCTGTCTGTCTGAAGAGAGCCAAAGAAAGCCGAAGAGAGCCACGGAAAACTTCCTCAGGGAGGTTCACCGTGGCTTCCTTTTCAGGATGAGCGCTCCTGCGCACTCCCCACGATTGAATCACGTTCCTCGATCGTCTGTTGGATGTACTGTCCGAATGCTTGTAGCGTTGTAAACAGCTTGTCGGGCTGGAGCATTTTCAACTGCTCTATGTCGGCTGTGTCTGCCCATGCGGCGGATACAATCGGAATGCCGGCTTCCCTGGATGCGGTTATATCGCTGGGTGCATCTCCCACATATATACTGTCCGCAGGCGAGATCCCAAGCTGGTTCAGCACGTTTTGAATCCCCTGAACTTTTCTCGGACCTTGCGGAGAGCCGGTCTCAATCACCTCGAAATAAGAACCGATACCGAACAGGTCCAACGTAATTTTAGCGCTTCGCTCACCCTTGCCCGTAACCAGGGCCAGCCGTATTTGCTGGTCTTTTGCGTAATCAAGAACCTCTCTCATACCCTCGAATGGAGCGGTACACATCGTATGCAGGTCTCGATAGTGCCGAATGTAATCTTCAATTCCTTGTTCATAATAGTCGGGAATCAAAGCTTGAATGGATCCTTCTTCGGAAGGTCCAAAGGTATCGATAACTTCCTGATCGCTCAGAGCTTTGCCGGTCAACGGTTCGATCGCTTTTTTGAAAGCGGCGATACACAGCGGTAATGTGTTTCCAATCGTACCGTCGAGATCAAAAATGATGCATTTCATTGAGCTTCTCCTCCTCTTTACGCGTTGTTTCAAGCATTTCGTTCTGCAAGCTTGCAAAACCAACGTAATGTATGGAATGCTTTTCATGTCAAGCAGGCGAAACTCTTATACATAAATCAATAGGAACGGCTCTCGGGAAGGGAGTGGGGATCGTGGCCAACATTAAAGATATTGCAAAACTCGCCGGCGTGTCTGTTACTACAGTATCGCGCGTCATCAATGGCATTCCGTATGTAAGCGAGGAAAAGAAAGAGGCCGTGTTGCGCGCAATGGAAATGACGAACTACGAGCGGAATATGAACGCTGTTCATTTAATTAAAGGAAAAACAAATCTCGCCGGCGTGGTGGTTCCCTCCATAAAAACACCCTATTTTGGTCTCGTCGTCGAGAGCATCGCTGAAGAAGCCTTAAAAAACAACTATAATTTGGTACTCATTCAAACCAATTACGAAGAGTAGCGAGAGCTGGAAGCATTAAAAATGCTAAAACTGAAACAACTGGACGCCCTCATTATTTGTTCAAAGATTAGCAATTGGGAAATTGTTGAGGAGTACACCGGTTACGGTTCCATTATCGTATTTGAGGATGCGAGAGGGCGTTCGGTGTCGTCCGTGTTTGTCGATCATTATAAAAGTTGTAGAGACGCGTTGGCATATTTAAGCGGCAAGGGTCATCGTAAAATTGGCTGCTGCTTGGCCAGGAAATCAGGGACGAGCAGTAAACAAAGGGAGGCGGCGTACCGGGATTATTTGCGCAGCATAGGTGAACCGTTCGATCGGAATTACATCTTTTATGATACCGTTCATTTTGAAGACGGCGAATGGATCGTAGAACGATTGACGGCGATGCACAATCCCCCGACTGCGCTTCTTGTTACGAGCGACCAAGTCGCAGCCGGAATATTAGCATGCTGCAAAGAGCGAGGAATCGATGTGCCGTCCAAACTTGCCATCGTCGGGTTTGATAACCAACCGATCGCCAAAATTTTAAATATCACCACTTTTGAAATTCCCTTAATGGAGATCGGCCGGGAATTATTCCTTCGCTCGCTTGGCGGAGGCTTCGTTCAAAAGGAAATACCGGTCAAGTTGATTGAACGCTCTACCGTTTAAGATCCGGTGCGCCGGGAGAGCCGCCGGATGTTGTGTGCCTCGAAGCAGCGGATGGATGCGGCTCTCGATCGTGTACTTTTGCGCGATAGCCCTATCTATGTCTTTTTGCTGCTCGGCGTGGAGCGGGAATCTCGCCCGTCGCCGCCAAGCGCCAGCACCGCTACGATCCGTTCCTGCGGCCGGACGCCGAACGGCTTGCAATGCTCTGGATCGTAGATCCATTCCGGCATTGTGCGGCGGACGGGCCACGGCTCGGATGCGGCCAGCAATTGAAAGTTCTGGATTAGGCAGCATACGGCCGCGTAATCTTCCTCGCGTTTATGGGAATCCGATTCCTCCTTGGCCACGACCAGGAGGAACGCCGCGGCAGCATCCCCGTTCAGAGCGCGAAGCCGATCCGCCGCTTCGCCGCCTCCTGCATAAATAAAACGCCACGGCTCGCGCAGTCCGTCGTTGGGCGCCCAGACGGCATCGTTCAGCAGGGCCAGAACGCTACGCGAAGATACCTGAAGATGGTCCGCATACCCGCTCACGTCACCTTCAACGATCGTCCACTTCTGCTCCGCCGGCGTTCTTTTGCGCGCTCTCGGCACTTTTTCATAGTACCCCATGCTTAAAATGCCGGCGAATCGCTCGCCCTCCCGCAGACCGATCTCCCGCTCAAACGCAGCGCTGTTCAATATTTGATCCGTATACCACAGCATGCCGATTCCCAGTTCCCAGCCCAGCAGCTGGACGTTTTGCATGATGCTGCATACCGCCGCATAATTTTCGTCGCTCTGCCGCTGCGTGCTGCCGGATTCCGCGATGAAGACCAGGTGTGCGGGCGTATCCGTCGCTTGCTTTTTGATCAGATCGATCATTTTGCCAGGCAGGAGCTTGCCGAGCGTGCTTCCCTTGATCTTGGCGATCATGCTGTCGGCCAGCCTATGGCGCGCTTCGGGCGTGCGATAGCAGAGGCTCCGCCAATGCGAAGCGCCATCTCCTTCGGCCCGGTATAGATGCGCGGCTTCATTCAGCAAGGAATCGATCGTCTCTTGAGCAACAGGCCGTGAGCTATAGCGGCGGACGGATCTTCGTTCCCGAATCGTCTTGGACCAATTCATGATAGATGCCTCCCCTTCGCATCGACGGAGCGATGGTTCATTCAATATTGTTTACAGGTAAACTATAATCACGGAGTTCGATTCTGTCAAATTAATTTCATCCCGCGATTTCAATGTGATATATTTGTTTATAAATAAACGATGTTCTACCAATCCGGCAGGAGGCGCTTTGACATGACGAACACATCCGACGGACTGAAGCGATTGCTGCACAGCCGATTCAACCACTATCTGCATGTATTCGAGCAGACGGTCTCTTCCGAGATCGATGCGTTTGCCGATCTTGCGCGCGTGCAGGGCATCTCGTCGATTCCAAGCCATATGACCAGCGTTCACGTCATCGATTGCATCGGGCGCCACGAGCCCATTAACAACACGTCGATCGCGGAGAAGATGAATCTGTCCAAGGCGAGCATCACGAAAATAAGCGCCAAGCTGTTAAAAGAGGGCTTCATCAAGCGAAGCCAGTTGAACGACAACAAAAAGGAAGTGTACTTCAGCCTGTCGACCAAAGGCAGGCAGATCTTCGAGGTGCACGATATGATGCACGACAAGATAGAGGCTTCTTTCATACGCGCGCTAGACGCCTTTTCCGAATCCGAGCTTGCGGCATCGCTGAAGTTTATCGAGACGCTGATCGATCAGACCGATAAGATGGTGAAGGGCGAGATGAAGCTGTAAGGCGGTCTGTCGGCCGGGCTTGACTGGAATCGCCCATCCGGCGAAGATAGAGGCAGAAACGCAAAGGGGTGACTCGGCCATGACCGTTTCCGCGCGCAGCAAAGTCGATTTTTTGCAATTGGCGCCCTATGTCCGTTATATCCACGAATACGACGGGCCGGGAGACATCAAGGTGCCGCCCCGCTATATCTACGACCATGAGCTTGTCTTCTTCACGCATGGAGGCGGCGTCTACGCCATTGACGACGTGACCTACGCGGTGGGCGCAGGCGACCTGCACGTCATTCGGCCCCATCAGCGCAATTCCTGCGTCATTCCCCCCGGACACTCGCGTTATTTCGCGGTTCACTTCGATTTTCTGTATATGGGCGCCACGCTCGATTTTCCGCCGGAAGTGTACACGGACTGCGATTATACGCAGGAAACGCTCCCCGTCGAGGAAGGCTTGGACGAACGTCCGCTCGTCGAGCCGGGGGAAGTCGAATTTCCGTCCTTGATTCGGACCGGCGATCCGCTTCATTACGAACGATTGTTCACAGACCTGCTTCGCGCGTTCACCGAGCGGACACCCGGCTTCCAGCTGGAGATGCGCGCGATTTTGCTGAAAATATTGCGCCTCATGTATCTGGATACCGCGTATGCGGAAGAGAGCGCCAGAAAGCAGCAGGGGAGGGAAGAGATCGACGCGGTCGTTCACTATCTGCGCGACCACTACCGCGAGAACATCGACTTCGCGCGGCTGGCGGCCGATCTGGCGCTGTCGCCCAACCACTTGCGCGCGATGTTCAAGAAAGCGACGGGAAAATCGCCGATGGCATACGTCATACAGTGCCGCATGGAGCGGGCCAAGGAGCTCATTCTGGAAGGGAAGCATTCGATCAAACGCATCGGCGAGATGGTCGGTTACGACGACGCGCATTACTTCAGCCGGCTGTTCAGGCGATACGAAAAAAGATCGCCGAGACAGTATGCGGACGCGATGCTTCCCGACGTAAAATCGTCCACCTTTTCCGATATCCCCTCTAACTACAATCCGGCTCCCCGCGCCTATAATGAAGGCAAAGCAATGAAGCGGGTGTTCGAAGGAGAGCAGACTAAAAATTAGACAAGGAGGACGTTGTTTGCAAAAGACGCCATTCGATGACGAGGCCATGATCGCTCACGTTGCATATGAAGGCAAGGAGGGGCCGGCATGCTAGCCGGCCTTGTTCGTACGATTCGCTCCCGTCTGCTGTACAAGATGCTCATCAGCTATTCGATTCTGACGCTCGTCCCGCTCGTCGTCGTCAGCGCCGCCTTCTATGTCCGCTCCGATCAGCTGCTGGAGAAGAAGGAGACGGAGACGGTGCAGCAGGACCTGAACGCCACCGCGAGCAAGATCGACGCCCGGCTGCATGAGGTGCGCAAGCTGCTGTCGGAGCTCGGGCGGCAGGAAGCGATCCGTTCCCTGCTGCTGATGGACGCCCGCGAGGGAATCAGGCCGGGGGACGAGGACCACCGGCGGCAGGAAGCGGCCGCGGCCGAGCTGATGCAGTCGGAGCTGGAGCAGGCCCGCAACAATGTCGGCGAATTCGTCGACAATATGTATCTGATCAACAAAGCGGGCGACATCTATGCTACGGATTCTGGTAAGCGCTTGCAATACGTATCGGCGTTTGGGCTGCTGCCCTTCGAGTTCCCGAACGTGCCGCAATGGGCGTTTTTTACGGACTACAAGCGGATGGCCTGCGATCTGAAGCTGTATGCCGGCGGGGCTGCGATGACTTCGGAAACGGAGATCGGCATGCTCGTCCTGACCCTCGATCCGGCCAAAGCCTCCCAGCTATACGAGACCTACGAGCCTGGTACGTTTTATATCGCGAACGCGGACAATTTGATCGTATCCTCCTCCGACCTGTCCGACATCGGCAATTTGCTGGACTCGGGCGTTCAAGAGGACCGGCTCGTCGTGCGGCAGAAATCGCAAACGTCCGATTTTCAATATGTCCGTATCGCGACCGCAGGCGCGAACGCGCTGGTCAAAAAGCAAACGCTGTTCGCGCTGGCGGTGACACTGGCGGCCTGGGCGGCCGTGTTTATTACGACCTATCAAATTTTGAAGCGGATCACCCATCCGATCCGGCGGTTGTACCGGCTCATGCGCCAGGCGGAGCTTGCGGAATACCGCCTCTTCCCGAACATCCGCGGACAGGACGAGATCGCCATGCTCTGCCGCGGCTACAATCAATTGGTCACCCGGACGGAGGAGCTGATCGAGACGAACTATAAGAACGAGCTGAGGGTGCGCGAAGCGGAGCTGAAGGCGATCCGCATGTATATCAACCCGCATTTCCTGTACAACATCATGGAATATATCAGCGTCATCTCCCAGGCGCCGGATAAAGCAAAGTACGTGCCTGATGTCGTGCGGAAGCTGTCGGCCATTTTCCGTTATTCGATCACGCCCGGCGGCACCTTCGTGCCGCTTGCGACGGAGCTGCAATACGTGGAGAGCTTTCTGCAGATCCATCAATACCGCTTCGGGGAGCGGCTTCAGTATTCCATCGTCCTGCCCGCGATGTTCCGCCAGGCGGCCGTCCCCCGGTTCATGCTGCAGCCGCTCGTGGAGAACAGCATTCTGCACGGCATCGACCGCTTGCCCGAAGGCGGCAAGATCGAGATCGAGGTCAAGGAGGCGGACTACCATCTGGAGATCGTGATCCGCAATCCTTCGCCCGAGGAAGAAGCCGCGCCGGACGGCTATTCTCCGCGAGCCGGCGAGAAGCGGGCAAGGCGCGGGCTCGGCTCCGGCATGGACAATGTGAACGACCGCATCCGGCATCATTTCGGCAGCGAGTATGGCGTCAAGCTGACTCGCGACGGGGGCTTCGTAACGGTGCGGGCGACGATACCGATCCAAATATGGCAGGAGGAATCGACGGGATGAAAATGCTGGTCGTGGACGATGAACGGGAAATTCGAGACTATATCGCAGGTATGCCGGAATGGGCGGACATCCGCTGCAGCGTGGCGGGGGTCGCCGCGAACGGGGCGGAGGCGCTGACCCTCGCGCGCAGCATCCGGCCGGATATTCTGCTGACGGATATCCGCATGCCGGTGATGGACGGCATCGCGCTCGCGGAGGCCATTCGCAAGGAACTGCCCGAGCTGCCGATCGTTTTTCTGTCCGCCTACAACGAATTCGAATATGCCAGGCAAGCGATCCGCCTCGGCGCCGTGGACTTTATTACGAAGCCGTTCGTCGCGGCCGATCTGGTATGGGCAGTGAAGCAGGTGCAGCAGCAGCTCATGACGGAATGGAAGCACCAGGAGGCTTTTTTTGCCTTGTTCGGCGGGACGGCGGAGCGCGACGAGGAGAAGCTGACGTGGCTGCGCGACCGCAATCAGCCGGACGAGCCGTTTATCCTGCTCTACGGCGAGCTGGATACGGTCGCGGGAGCGGCCGGAG
This sequence comes from Cohnella sp. GbtcB17, assembly GCF_019091135.1. GTDB lineage: Bacteria > Bacillota > Bacilli > Paenibacillales > Paenibacillaceae > Cohnella. Next base: position 106,290 of record NZ_JAGXJW010000014.1, read on the forward strand.
AGCGAAGTCCGTTCCGCGAGCGCGCCGTGCTGGCGGCGGTGATGCCGGCGCTGGAACGAAGTCCCGTTCCCTATTGGACACAGGGAACGAATGCCGGCCTCTATGTGTTATTGCGCGGGAGCGGGATCGATCCCGCAAGCCTGCAAGAAGAGGCGTTCGAGCTTGCCAGGCGAATGGTGGAGCTGGGAGGCACTGCGAACGAGCTCTCCCTGTCGGTCGGGATCGGCCGGGCAGAGCCGTCGCTGCTCCGCTTGCCGGACGCGCTCCGGCAGATCGCGGAATGCATGGAATATCGGATGCTGATCGGCAAGCGGTCCGTCATCGCCTACGAGGCGATCCGGTCGATAAGAAGCGAGAAGGATCGGCAGCTGCTGTTGTCCACTAGCCGACTGGAAGACCTGCTGCGCATCGGCGATCGCGATGGCATCGCGAACGCGCTGCGTGAGGCCTACCGGGCGATGCTGACCGTGGGCGCCGGCAAACCGGACATTCAGCATTTTTGCATCAACCTGGTCGAGAAGGCGGAGAACGTGATGGAGGAGTTCGGTCTCTCGATCGATCCGAAGGACAAGCTGCGGATCCGGGAGAAGCTGCTGTCCAGCGTCATCCTGACCGATATGATGCGGGATATCGAGCAGCTGCTGCAGGGCTGCGCCGTCCGGATCGGCACGCTGGTCGAGCAGGCGCCCAAGCGGCTCGTCGCCGAGACGAAGGCGATCATCGGACAAGCGTATGCGGACGAGCTGACGCTGCGGATGGTCGCCGAACGGCTGAGCGTCAACTATTCCTATCTGAGCCGCGTGATCAAGAAGGAGACCGGCAAAAACTTTTCCGATCTGCTGTGGCTCACCCGCATCGAGGCGGCGAAGGCCAGGCTGCTGAGCGAAGACTTGAAGGCGTACGAAGTGGCCTACGCGGTCGGGTTCAAAAATTACGCGCATTTCAGCCTGCTGTTCAAAAAGGTCGTGGGGATGTCTCCGAGCGCCTACAAGCTCCACGCCTCTGCGCAGCGCGACGGAGGGAAGTAAAACACAGCAATGATAAACCAGAATGCAAGTATCCATGCGAGAAAGTGAAGCGATTACAATTGAGCTAGCAAGTTATCCTGTTGGAGATAAGCAGGAGGGAGCTCTCGAATGGGCAGCGGTTACGAGGTAGCGGTTTACTACTTTCCGCAGTGGCATGCGGATCCGAAAAACGAAGCGAGCAAAGGGAAGGGATGGACGGAATGGCCGTCGCTGCGAAGTGCCAAGCCCCGCTTTCCCGGGCATGAGCAGCCGAAGCGGCCGCTCTGGGGCGAGATTGACGAAGCGGATCCGCGCGTGTCGGAGATGCAGATTCGGGAGGCGGCCGACCACGGCATTACCTGCTTTTTGTACGATTGGTATTGGGACATGGGCGGGGGAGAGGGGCCGTTCCTGCAGCGCGCGCTGGAAGAGGGATTCCTGCAGGCCGGCAACCGGGATCGGCTGAAGTTCGCGCTCATGTGGGCGAATCACAACGAAGCGTCCCGGGCGCGGTTCGACGCGATGACCGATTATATTGTGGGGCATTATCTCGGTTACGACAACTACCTGACGATCGACGGGAAGCTGTACTTCTCGATCTACGAATGCATGACGCTAATCCGTGGGTTGGGCGGCATCGAGGCGACGGCGGAAGCGCTGGCCGACTTTCGCCGCAAGGTCAGGGAAGCCGGCTATGCGGATCTGCATCTTAATTTCGTCGAGTGGGGATTAAATCCGCGGCATGCCGACATCATCGGCCCCGACGCGAACGCGCTGCTCGCCAGGCTTGGCGCGGACAGCGTCACGTCCTACGTATGGCTGCATCATACAGAGCCAGAATCGTTCCCCGGCGTCGACTATGGGGCGTGGTCGCGGCAAGCGACGGGGATGTGGGACGACTTGCAGGCGCGGTTCGCCTCCGTACCCTACTATCCGAACGTAACGATGGGGTGGGACCCGAGCCCGCGCTGCGATCCGGATCTACCGTACGTCCGAGGGGATTATCCGTATACGCCGGTCGCCACGGACAATACGCCGGCCGCTTTTGAAGCGGCGCTGCGAGAAGCCAAGGCGTATCTGGACCGCACGCGGCTCTCGCTCCCGATGCTGACCGTCTATGCATGGAACGAATGGACGGAGGGGGGGTATCTGGAACCGGACACCAAGCACGGCATGGGTTATCTAGAAGCGATCCGAAACGTATTTCATTCTTGACCGAGAGGGAGAGATTCAGATGCGAAAAATCGTTTGCTTCTGTGTGTTGTTCGGCTCAATGCTGGGATTGGCGGTGCTTGGGGGAATCCCCGGCGCCCGGACGGCGTATGCCGCCGACTATTCGGTACAGCAGTGGCAGGCAGTCGAAATTTCGTTGAACAGCTCCGTTACTTACGCGGATCCGTTCAACGGCGTGGACGTGACGGCGACCTTTACGGGGCCGGGCGGCACGATCATTACGCGTCCGGCGTTCTGGGACGGGGGCAACGTGTGGAAGGTCCGCTTCGCGCCCACGAAGACCGGGAGCTGGACGATGACGACGACCGCTACGGATACGGCGAATGCGGGCCTGCACAACGTGACGAAGACAGTTGATGCCGTGAGCTATACGGGCAGCAAGGATATCTACAAGCACGGCTTCCTGAAAGCGAGCACGAATGGCCGTTACCTCACCTACGCCGACGGTACGCCGTTCTTTTACCTGGGCGATACGCACTGGATCCTGCCCCATGAGCGGTTCTCAACGTCGAACGTGACAGGTGTCGCATCTCAGTTCAAGTACACGGTCGACAAAAGGGTCGCCCAAGGCTTCACCGTCTATCAATCGGAACCGATCTGGCAGCCGCACGGCGGCGGGACGCACGCGGGCGCCGACGAGGAAGCGGTCGCCAATCTGAGCGACGGCTTTACGAGCGCCGATCTTGCGGGCTTCGCGAACCTCGATCGAAAGTTCAAGTACATCGCGGATCAGGGCCTCGTCCATGCCAATGCACAGGTGAGCTGGGCGAACGATCCCGCAAGCTACGGCGTCTACACGAACGCGTATATGGCCAAAGTCGCGCGATACTGGGTCGCCCGCTATGGGGCATATCCTGTTATCTGGACGATCGCGCAGGAAATAGATAAAAATCAATACGGCAATTATGATGCGACGACGATCCAGAAATGGTACGCGGTCGGCCAAAGCATCTCCGACAACGACGCTTACAGCCATCCGCTGCTGCCGCACATGGAGGATACGAGCTACACGGTCGCTTCGACCTCATGGTGGGCGAGCAAAGCCTATCACGACGGCTGGGCCGTGCAATGGCAGGGCGACATGACCGGGATGAGCATCGCCAAAAACTTCTGGAACAATGCCGTCGCCAAGCCTTCGGTGCTTTATGAGAGCGCTTACGACCAATTTTGGACCGACGGAAACGGTGCGTTAGGCGCTGCCTACAAGGCGTTCCAGTACGGCATTTACGGCTATGGCTACGGGGCGGCCGGCGTGTGGAACGACATTTATGCCAAACCGGGAGTGCCGGACGATTATGGCACTGGCTATGAGATGCCGGCCAAGTATTACTGGTGGTACGATGGCGCTAATCTGGCGACGGGAGATCGGCTCTCTTATTTCAAAGCCTTCTATACGAGCCTTGAATGGTGGAAGCTCACACCGCGGTTCGACGACGGCGCTTGGGGTTCTTTCAGCGACGGATCGCGTTCTCTTCTCTCGTCGGACGGCAACAGCACCTACGTGGTGTTTTTCTTTAACGGCACGACGGCGTCCGGGACGCTCAAGCAGATGGACAACAGCCGCCTGTATACGGCACGGTGGTTCAATCCGCGCACCGGCGCGTATTCGACGATCTCCAGCACGGTGCATGCTTCGGGCGGGCTCTGGTCGATACCGGGTAAGCCGGACGCCTCCGACTGGGTACTGCTCGTGCAGAAGACGACCGCCGCGGCGCCAACCAATCTGGCGCTGGGCAAGACCTATTCCAGTTCGTCGTCCTGGGATACGAGTCAAACGGCGCCCAAGGCGTTCGACCAGAACTATATCACCGATTGGCAAGCGTGCAACGGCTGCTGGAGCGGGCAATGGCTGGCCGTCGATTTCGGCGCAAATACGACGTTTAACCAAGTCGTGTTGACCGAATACAACAACCGGACGCAGGGATACCGAATCGAATACTGGAACGGCGCGACCTGGCAGACCGCGTATACAGGAACGACGATCGGCGCGACATTCATTCCGAAAGTGCTGACGTTCCCCGCCGTGACGGGGAGCAAAGCGCGAATCTATTTTACGTCCGGCAACGAGAACGCACCGATCCTTTACGAATTCGAGCTCTATCATCTTTGAGCGCCTCTGGCAGGGTGACAACCGAGACGACAAAGAACAGAAGTAAAATAGAGCGATGATAAACATGAATGCAAGCATCCAAGCGTTGCGGCAAGGCCATTATACTTTGGGGTGTAAGCCATCATTCTTAGAGAGAAGGTATGTGTATGAAAAAGAGGGCGATGATCCTGTGCGCGCTGACGCTGCTGGCGAGCACCGTGTTCGCGGGCTGCAGCAATTCCAAAAATGCGGGCGGCAGCTCGGGGAGCTCCGAGACGCCTGCTAGCGCAAGCAGCAGCGCAACGGATTCCGGAGCGCAGCAAAGCGAAGTCGTTTCCAACGACAAGAAGTTTACGATTCGTGCCGGAGCCTGGTTCCTGGATGACCGGGCATACCAAGTGGCATTCAAAAAAGCGATTGAAGATGGTTACAAGAAGCTTTATCCGAATGCCAAGATTCAATGGGACGTTACGCTTGGAGCGACTTACTTTGACAAGCTTAAAGCGCAATTCGCCTCTGACACCGCGCCGGACGTGACGTTCTACCAGACGCTCGACTACGCAAAAGCCGGCAATTTAATGGACCTGTCGAACGAGCCTTGGGTCTCCAAAATGTCCGAATCGTCGAAGAAGGATCCTACCTTGAACTATGAAGGCAAGATCTATGGAGCGTCGGGCTGGGGCTACTTAGGCGGAGGCATATGGTACAACCAGGAGCTGTTCGACCAATTGGGCATTCAACCGCCGAAGACGGCGCAAGAGTTTCTTGACGCTTGCGAAAAAATCAAGGCGGCCGGCAAAACGCCGATCGCGCTCGGCTTCAAGGACTTGTGGACCGCGGATATGTTTCTCATGTGCTGGCTGCAATCGTATACGTTCCCGAACGATCCGGACTTTGGCAAGAAGCTGTACGACGGGACCATCAAGTTCGACGACGCGGTCATTCAAAAGGTCTATCAGAACATCGAGACGATGAAAAGCAAGGGCTACTTTAACGAAAACGCGCTTAGCATAGACTGGCCGCAATCGGCACAGCTATTCGCTTCCGGCGAAGCGGCGATGATCGTTCAAGGCCCATGGATGCCTGCTTCGAATAAAGAAAATATCGCCAAGGGCGGTTACGATTCGTTCCAGATCGGTTTCTTCCCGTTCATGGACGATCAGGGCCATCAAAGCCTCGTCGTGAACTCCGGCAGCGGACTGGGCATCAACGCCAAAACCAAGCTGGTGCAGGAGTCGAAAGACCTTGTCAATCTGATTCTGAGCCCGGAAATTATGGGGCCGTGGCAGGAAGGAGAGGGCAGCCTGCCGACGCTGGAGGGCGTGGAAGTGAAAAGCACGGATCCTGTAAACGATACGATTAAGCAGTATTTGGACAGCGGACTTACGCTGCCTTACAAACTCAGCGCGTTTATGCCGGCCAGCGCAAGCAATGCCATGGTAGACGTTCTTACCAAGGTCGTCTCGGGCGTCAAGTTCGATCCTTCGGATCTGCAGGCGGCGCAGAATGCCATGGAAAAGGATAAGGCGACAGTCGTGCTGCCTCAATCGTGATTTTGCCTGAATAAAGGAAATCTAAAGGCTTTGTATCGACTTTAAGCCGCTACCGTTCAACCGCAGCAACTGCGGTTGAACGCATTATTACTTGAGAGAGGGAATTGCGGCGATGAATTTGAAGCGAAAGCAGGTCGTGGCGGCGAGCCTTTTTTTAGTTCCCGCAGCCGCCATATTCCTTTTGTTTTTTTATGTTCCTTTTATCCAAAGCATTTATTATTCATTCACCGACTGGAGCGGAATCGGGGCACCGACATTCATCGGTTGGGACAATTACCTGCACGTCTGGAAAGATCCGCATATGACGGAGGGGCTTAAAAATTCGTTGAAGATGGCGATTTTTGGCCTCCTCGTGCAAAACTCGCTGGCGCTGCTTGTCGCGATCTCGCTTAATCGGCAATTTCGCACGCGCTCCTTCATTCGAACGGCCTTTTATTTGCCGGTCATCATCAGCCTGGTCGTGGCGTCAGTCGTATGGGGACAAATGCTGCAATTCGATGGATTTATCAATGCGGTGTTGAACCAGATCGGACTCGGAGCCATCACGGAAGATTGGCTGGGCAATGTAAAGACTTCCTTCCCGTCCATCATCTTGCTGACACAATGGCAGGCGATCGGCTATTGCGCCATTATCTATCTGGCGGGCCTGCAGGCGATTCCCAAGGACATGTACGAAGCTGCGGAGATCGAAGGTGCAAGGGGCTTCTCGCTGTTCCGTTACATTACACTGCCCATGCTTATGCCGGCTGTATCTATCGTACTCTTCCTTACGGTGGTCGGCGCGCTTAAGCTGTTCGATTTACCGTATATTCTGACCAACGGCGGTCCGGGCACCTCATCATATACGCTCTTTTTGGCGGTATATAATGCGGCGTTCAAGGAAAACAACTACGGCTATGCCACCGCGGGCGGCATCGTGCTGGCCATCTTTATCGTCATTGTATCCATCGTACAATTGACCTTCACGCGCCGTAAGGAGGTCGAGCTCTGATGAACGATTCCAAGCGGGCCTCTCTCGGCATGGAGATTGCGCTGATTATAGCGGCATTGCTATTTATGCTGCCGGTGCTGTATTTGGTCGCCATGACGTTTAAGGAACCCGGCATCTTCTACAAGCCGCTTAAATTACCGGACCAGCTGTATCTGGAGTATTACAAGCAGGCGCTAGGCGTGGAATTTTTCCGCAGCTTGTGGAACACGCTGCTCATCACGATCGGAGGCTTGTCGCTGACCATTTTCGTCGCCTCCATGGCCGGATATGCGCTGTCACGCCGGAAGGAACGGGGCTTCCAGATTTTTTTCTACTTGTTTATGTCAGGCATGATCATTCCAACCGTAGGCTCGCTCATTCCCTTGTTTAAACTGGCGACTTCTCTTCATCTGATCAATACGCGACTCTTGCTTGTCTTTTTATATACGGCAGGGTTCATTCCGTTTGCTTCCTTCCTTTATGCTGCGTTCACGAAGTCGATTCCGCGCGAGTTGGAAGAATCGGCAAATATAGATGGCTGCGGATCCGTACGGACATTCTGGGTCATTATTTTTCCCTTGCTGCTGCCGGCTACCGGTACTTTTATTCTCACGAACGCCTATGGAATCTGGAATGACTTCCTGACTCCGCTTATTTTCCTGAACTCGTCGGAGAAAATGACGCTCATGCCGATGATCGTACAGTTTATTTTCAACAAGCAGTCCACCAATTTCGGTCCGGTATTCGCGATCAGCGTCCTGGCGATGCTGCCTCTGCTTCTCTTTTTCATATTGACGCAGAAACATATGCTTAAAGGGCTCGTTATGGGCTCGGTCAAAGGATAAGCAAGCAGTGCTGCACCGGCGAGACAAGCTTGAGACGGGTTTGAGAGGAGCAATAGCAGCTAAATGAAGGAACTATTTTCAAAGTTTAAGAATCCCGGCAATGAATATCGGGGCAAGCCCTTCTGGTCCTGGAACGGAGAGCTTGATCGCGCAGAGTTGCTCAGGCAGATCGACGTATTCGAGCAAATGGGGTTCGGCGGTTTTTTTATGCACTCGCGGACCGGGTTGATCACGGAATACTTGGGAGACGAATGGTTCGAGCTGACGAAGGCTTGCGCGGAAGAAGCGCAGAAACGGGGGATGGAGGCCTGGCTGTACGATGAAGACCGATGGCCGAGCGGCACTGCCGGGGGGATGGTCACAGAGGAGCCGCGATTCCGCCGGAAGTTTGTGAAGATGCAGATTGTTCCGTCAGATCAAGCTCGTTGGCAGGATTCATGGATTGCCGCCTTCGCATGCAGGCTGGAAGACAATGCTTATTATGACGGTCGAAGATTAAGGGAAGAGGACTTGTTAGTATCTGTGTCAGAATCATATGTCATTGCCTTCGAGATCGTCGAGATGGAACCCGACAGTTTTTATAATGGACAGACCTATGTGGATACGATGAACCGCGAAGCAACGGAAGTTTTTATAAAGATTACGCACGAACAATACAAGAATCGCATGGGAGACCTGTTCGGAAAGGCAATCACAGGTATATTCACGGACGAACCCCATCGCGGACCGCTTATGACCTCCTTCAGCATAACCAACGCGTCCCCTGAGTTTTTGCTTCCCTGGACGTATGAACTGTTTGAACGCTTCTCTGCCAAATTCGGTTACGATTTGTTGGATCGGCTGCCCGAGGTGTTCTTGTTGCCGGAAGGTCGAAAGATCTCGCAAGTGAAATGGCATGTGGTGGACCTGCTGCAGGAGCTGTTTATCGACGGCTACGCAAAGCCGCTGGATGAGTGGTGCCGTTCGAACGGCTTGGTGTTAACCGGGCATGTTCTGCATGAGGATTCCCTTAGTGCGCAGACGGCCATGATCGGATCTGTCATGCGTTACTACGAGCATATGGAGTATCCCGGCATCGATATCCTGAACGAAGGGAACCGATGCTATTGGGTAGCCAAGCAGCTGTCGTCGGTGGCCAGACAAATCGGGCGGAAGTGGCTGCTGTCCGAATTGTACGGCTGCACCGGCTGGCAGATGCCGCTCGAAGGTCACAAAGCGGTCGGGAATTGGCAGACGCTGTTCGGGATTAACTTGCGCTGTCACCACTTGTCCTGGTACACGATGGAGGGCGAGTCCAAGCGGGATTTTCCCGCCAGCATCTCCTTCCAGTCGGCGTGGTGGAAGGACTATCGGACGGTGGAAACCTACTTCGCCAGGCTGGGTACCGTGATGAGCCATGGGGAACCGCAATGCGAGCTTCTGGTCATTCATCCGATCGAGAGCGTATGGTGTCAGGTCCGTGCCGGGTGGGCCGACTCCCTGGAAGCCAATACGCCGGAAATCCGGCTGCTGGAAACGCAATTCGCCGATGTATTCCATTGGCTCGCGGGCTCGCGGGTCGACTTCGATTACGGAGACGAGGAGATCATGCAGCGACTGTCCGCGGTCGAACGGGATGAAGATGGCCATGCGGTGTTCAGAGTCGGTAAAGCAGTATACAGAACGGTTCTGATTGCGGGCATGACGACGATCCGTTCTACTACTCTGCGGCTGCTGGAGGAATTCCGGAATGCCGGAGGTACGGTAATCTTCGCGGGAGAAGCGCCTGCATACGTGAATGCCGAACCCTCGGGCGAATGCCGGGCGCTTGCCGAGCAGTCGGTACAATTGCCGCTGCTTGAAGAAGCGGTATCGCAGATCGGGATTCATCTGCGGGGTGCGCAGGTGTCTGTATGCGACGAGCAAGGAAGGCCGATTGCCGACATCTTCGCGCAGGTTCGCAGAGACAATGACGACACGTATGTCATTTTACTCAACATCAATCGCGATGCCTATTATACGAACGTGAAAGTGCAAATTCCGTATGCCGGATGCGTGGAAGAATGGAACTGTATGACGGGAGAGCGGTTTGCGGTGCCTTTCAAGCAGATGGCAGACTCGGCGGAGCTTATCGCCGATTTTTCCCCGGCAGGCGAGCGGATATTCGTACTTGCCAAGCAACAGGAGGATGAACTGCCCCAGCGGAGCAGCTTGCAGACTGCGGCGGCATATGAACTCCAGGGCCCCTATAAGTTCAAGCTTGACGAGCCGAATGTATGCGTACTGGATCGCGCTTCCTGGAGGCTGGGCGAAAACGAATGGGAAGAGGCGTGCGAGATTCTGAAGCTGGACCGCAAAGTCCGCCAGGAACTCGGGTTCCCCTTCCGATCGGGTGACATGGTGCAGCCTTGGCATGTCATCAAACATAAATCGCCGACGCATCGTCTCGGGCACCAATTAACGCTGGCCTATGAATTTTATCGACAAGGAGCAGCCGATGCTGATTGCTGGCTTGCCGTAGAGAGACCGGAACAGAAAAACATTGCCGTCAATGGTGAGACGCTCACGTTGCAGGGCAACACGGAATGGTGGGTCGACCCTGTATTCCGAACGATCCCGATTCCGGCGGCATATCTTCGGGATGGAGAGAACCGGATAGAGATAACGGTTGACTTCGACGCGGCAACGGACTTGGAGGCGGTCTATCTGCTCGGTCACTTCGGCGTAGAGGTGCAGGGGACGAGAAAAACAATCCGCGATTTGCCGGATCGGCTCGTAATCGGCAATCTGGCGGACCAGGGACTGCCGTTCTATGGCGGGACAGTCAGCTATGAGCTGCCTTACGATTCGTTAATCGAACAGGTCATGGCACATTTTGAATCTATCGGAGGATCCTCTATTTCATTGGAGATACCCGCTTACGAAGGTGCATGCCTAAGAGCGGGAAGCCCAAACGCGGCGATGGCCTCAATCCCCTGGAGGCCTAATGTAACCGATGTTTCTGAAATCGTTTTCTCCCATGCGCCGCTATGGCTGGACGTTGTTCTGACGCGTCGAAATACGTTCGGCCCGCTCCATATGGAGCCGATTCATAGTTCGTCTTATGGCCCGGATCATTGGTTGACGGAGGGAGACTTCTTCAAGGAGCATTACATGCTTGTCCCCGCCGGGCTCATGCAAAACCCGCGGCTTTTACTGAAAACCAATAGACTCGCCGAGGAGTGAATCGAATCATGGTTAATAAACGGCTAGTAAGACTGATTGCACCACTGCTTCTTCTGTGTATAATAGTCCAAGTTTTGCCTATTGGAGTCGTGCAAGCTGAAGAGAGCAAGACATACAGTGAAGCGCCGGCAGAATCCTATCTTGTTTCTAATGGAGCTTCTGTTAACGTGCTTAACGGCATGGTATTCCACGAAGGCGATCCGGCTAACTTGACGGACGGCAAGGCGGATACGTTGTCCGGAGGGTATGGACTGGTCGACTTCTATGTGGATCTGGGGCGGAAAATGCCTTTAAATTATGTGAACATTCTATTCAGCCGAATGTGGGACGGCGTGAATACGGTTTATGTTTCGGATGATGCTCAGAGCTGGCAGCAGATTATTACCGGTTCAGGCAGTCAGTACGAGTATATCAAGGATACGACCGCTACCAACGGAGAAACCCAGACGAACGAGTTGGGGGCACTGTTGCCCGAAGGAACCGAGGGGAGATATGTCCGCATATCGACCAAGGATTGGGCTAATTTTTATGAAATACGGGTGTATTCCTCACAGGAGGTTGTTGCTCCGAATACCGATTACAGCGAAGCGCCTTCCGGATTAAGAATCGTCTCCACAGGGGCTCGGGTTACCGGCTATAACGGCATGAAATTTAACGATGGAGATCCGGTTAACCTGACGGACGGCAATCCTGCAACGATGGCAGGGGGCTACGGTCTGGTCGACATGTACGTGGATCTAGGCCGCAAGCTTAAGCTCGATTATGTTAAGGTGCTTTTCAACCGGATGTGGCACGGGACGAATAAGCTCTATGTGTCCGACGATGCTGTGCATTGGACAGTGGTCGTGAGCGGCAACGGGGCCGAATACGACTATATGAAGGATAAATCCGCTACGGACGGAGAGCGTCAGCCGAACGAGCTGGGGGCGCTGCTTCCCGAAGGGACGGAAGGCAGATATGTTCGTTTGACGGCACGCGATTGGGCGAACGTATATGAATTGCAAGTCTATTCTTCTCAGCCAATTGCGGCGGAGAGCATCTTGGTAAGAGGACCGGCGAAGCTTGAGGTCGTCAACGGTCTGTCCATGAAAATGAATGCCGAAGTTCAACCCGCAACGGCCACGGAATCATCGGTCACATGGAGCGTATATGCTAAAAATGGCTCGCCAGGCGCAGCGGTTATCGATCCCGCGACCGGTCTGCTGACTGCCAAGTCGCCGGGTGTCGTAACCGTAGAAGCAACGGCTGCGGACGGCTCGGGAATAGCCGGCTGGACCGACGTCGTCATTTTGCCTGAGGCAGAAGTGTGGCGGGAACTGGAAATGTCGCTCGAAAGCGGGAAATCCTATGGAGATCCTTTCCTGGATGTAGACGTAACCGCTACCTTTACGGGTCCGGACGGCGAGGTATTAACTCGGCCGGCTTTCTGGGACGGAGGGAATACGTGGAAAGTCAGATTTGCTCCTACGGCAGCGGGAGAATGGAAAGTAACGACGGTATCGAACGATACCGCGGACGAAGGCTTGAATCGGACGGCGCCGATCACGTTTACGGCCGTACCTTACGAGGGAACGCTGGAAATCTATAAGCGGGGTTTTCTAACGACAGGCGAAAACAAGCGTTATTTTATGTACCACGACCAGACGCCATTTTTCTATTTGGGAGACACGCACTGGCTCATGCCGGACGAAGATTTTGAATCGTCAAATGTCGACGGCATCGATTCTCAGTTCAAATATGCGGTCGACCATCGCGTCAGCCAAGGCTATACCGTCTATCAATCGGAGCCGCTGTATGCCAATGGGATCGGACTGAATGTGACGCGGGGCATTCAAGCGGACAGCTTGGCCAAGCTTGCGGATATCGACCGGAAATTTCAATATGTCGCGGATGCCGGGCTTGTCCATGCGAACGCGGCGTTGACCTTCCATAGCGTGCTGAATGTGACCGATCCTGATTTGCTCCAGCGTTTGGGCAGGTACTGGCAGGCCAGGTATGGCGCTTACCCGGTATTATGGACGACGGCGCAAGAAGTCGATCCTCCCGTGTTCAATAGCGACGATAAGTACTGGCACTTTGTAGCCCAGGGCATACACGACAGCGACAGCTACAAGCAGCCGCTAACCGCCCACATGGCGGTGGTGCCGACGTTCGAGACGACATGGGGAGATAAGCCGTATCATTCTTGGTTTGCGGCACAAATTTTAACCTTTACCAAGGAACTGTTTGCGTCCTATATGGCGTTTCCGATCATCAAACCGATCGTCACTTATGAATCGGCTTACGAGCATAACGGGGTGACGTCCGATAAGGCGCGGACCGCGCCGTACATCGCATTCCAGAACGGCTCGTTCGGCTTCGGCTATGGCGCCCAAGGGGTATGGGCGATTCAGCATTCGCCGGACGACTGGTTCCACTATGGCCCTTATTACCGCTGGTTCGATGGGCTGCAAGCAACGGCGGGCAGCCAGATGACTTACTTTAAACGGTTCTATTCGGATATGGAATGGTGGAAGCTGACACCCGTGTTCAGCGACACCAGTTATGCGGACTTCGCGGCCGATGCCCAATCGTTCCTAAGTACGATTGGCAACCATACGTACGTCGCCTATTTCGCCGATAGCTCCAAGAAGACAGGGAAGCTGAAAAGGATGGCGAATACAACCTATAAAGCGCAATGGTACAACACGAGGACGGGCGAATATACGCTCATTTCCGATCAAGTGGTACCGATTAACGGAGAGTGGACCGTTCCAGAGAAGCCGGACAAGCAAGATTGGATATTGCTTGTCGCCTCGGCCCAATCCGCTGTTGCACCCAAGCTCACGGTATCCAGCGAGAACAATGCGACTACGATTTTTACGCAGCATGGCAAACTTCAGATGACGGCGAATAGGGCCGGCAGCGACAGGACGAACGATGTGAACTGGAACGTGGTCAATCCGGACGGCTCGGTTACCGATCTGGCTTCGATTGATGCGACCGGTATGCTGACGGCGCTGGGCAACGGTATCGTTCGCGTTACCGCAACTGCCAAGGACGGCAGCGGAATGGCCGCCAAAACGGTTATTATTGCCCGGCAAGACAAGAGCGAGCCTCCTGCCCTGGCTCGGCATATTACGATCAAGGACGGGGGCAACCGTCAACTGCTGGCTTACTTCGATCCTGCCGATTCGCTCAATCAGTTGGTCGAATGGGCCGTATACGAGCCGGATGGCGTTACGCCTACCGACAAGGCAAAAATCAGCGATACGGGCGTTATTCAACTTCTCCAGGAAGGCGCAGTAAAAGTGGTGGCTACCGCGCTTGACGGCTCGGGCGTCAGCGGAACCTACGATTATACGATCGAATTCAACGACGTCATCGTTAATCCGCTATTCGAGGGGGCGACCGTCACGGCATCCTCTACGGATTATGTTAACGACTATCGTCCGATCAAGGCCATTACGAGCCAACATGGAAATTGGACAGGGTGGACGTCAGGCCTGGATGAAAAGACCTCGTATGACAACCCGCAATGGCTTGAGGTGCAATTCAAGCAGCCGACGGCTTTTAATCATGTCGAGATCTATTCGACCAGCGGGTTCCAAATGAAGGATTTTGATGTCGAATATTGGGACGGAGGCCAGTGGCTGCCACTTTATTCAGTCAAGGGCAATGGATCCGAAGCGGTTAAGGCCCTGATTCCCGAGGTTTTAACGGAGAAGATTCGAGTTATCTGCTATAAGGGGGATTCACTGGGAATCACCCGGGTCAGCGCAATCGAAGTGTACATGGATAGCGAATCTCATGATGCAAGACTGAAGGGGATTGCCGTTGACGGCAGTTCGCTTGCAGGGTTTGATTCGGGTAAAACGAGCTATGATGTCCAGCTTCCTGCCGGAACAACTGTCGTACCGGTCGTCACCGCAGCGTCCATGCATCAGAAGGCAAAGGTCACGGTTACGCAGGCGGCGTCTACGACGGGTAAGGCCGTTATTCAAGTGACGGCGGAAGACGGGATCAGGAAGTCTGTCTACGAGATTCAGTTCTCTGTCGCTTCGATCGTAGATCCGCAGCAGCCAGGATCCGGCACGGGAACGAATCAAGGGACGGATCCGGGTAAAGTGCCGGACCCGGATAAAGATCCGGATACAAAGCCTGACGATTCGGATTCGGGTGTTAAGGTCACTTTGTCCGATGTGCCGGGCAGTCACTGGGCGGCGGACAGCATTCGCAAGGCCGTGGAGCTTGGGATCATAACCGGCTATAAAGACGGGACGTTTAAGCCTGAGAGGGAAGTGAGCCGCGCAGAATTCATTGCCATGCTGGCTCGCGCGTTGAAGCTTCCGACAGAAGATGCATCAGCGGTTACGTTCACCGATGCTGGCAGTATCGCCGGTTGGGCGCAGTCGTATGTCGCTCAAGCAGCACAAAAGGGTCTGATTACCGGCTTTGCTGACGGTACATTCCGCCCGCTGGCAATCATTAACAGGGCTGAGCTGGCGGCGCTCCTTGTCCGGGCTGCCGGATTGCAGGTACCGTCAGATGTAGAAGCGTCTTCTCTTTCCTTTAGCGACGCAGACCGGATTCCTAAATGGGTAGTACGTTATGTGGCGACCGCTGTGGATGAAGGATTGTTGCAGGGCGTGAGCGGCAATCGCTTCGACGCAACGGGGATCGTCACAAGGGCGCAAGCGGCGGTGGCTATCATGAGGCTCTTGAACGAATAATGACGAGCGCCCCGAACATTTAGCAAACGGCAAAAAGCCGTTCCTTGGTAAATGGAAGCGACAAGCAATCATTTACGAAAGGGAGACGGCCAAAGCACTCTTTCGCCTCACATAGAACAAGCGCCGGGCTTCCCTGACCGGCGCTTGTTCTTATTTTCTACGGTAGAACTTTTCCCAGTGATTGATCCATTCTTCTTGGGTTTTGGCGCGTCTTTGTCTCCATGCCCAGCGTTCGGTCTCCCACTCCAAGATCGCTTGCCGCTTCGTCTGGTAGAACCGATAATCGCAAATGATCCAGGAGCAATAAAGCTTTCGATACCACTTGCCGTTCGCCATCTCGTCTTTGTAGCGTCGAACGGCCTTGGAAGCCATCCGCTTGGCCTGACATGTGCCCGGAGTCGTATGATCGTTGCAAACCGGCGCTTTTTTAAAACTTCTGCTCATCTGTTCTCCAACCTCCTTGGGGGAAGCTAGAGACCGTCGAGTATGCTCATGTTTCACCTCTTTCGCGGAAACGCCATGATTAACTCTCCAGCAAGCTCGCCACATTCATCAAACTATGAACGACGTACTTCGGGCGAACTTCCGCATCGATCGGCAGGCCCGACCGATTGTAATAGCAGAAGTCGATGCCGGCGTTGACGGCTCCAACATAATCGTCCCGCAACGAATCGCCGACGAACAAAGCCTCGCTGCGGTCAATGCTTAATTGCCGGAGCGCTTCGTCGAATATTTGCTTGTCGGGCTTCCAGTACCCTACTTCATCTGAGATAATCAGGGCATCGAAAAAGTGGTTCATCCCGCCCGCCGCAAGCCTGCTGCGCTGCGCTTCGCCGATGCCGTTGGAGATGATGGCCAGCTTGTGCCTGCCGTGCAAGTGAGTCAGGATCTCCATGGCATGCTCTTCGAAATCGCAGGCGCGGCAAAAGGTTTCCCAGTATAACGTAGAGAGGAGTCTCGCTTCCGAGTGATCCAACGCGAGACCTTGGAGCGTATCCCGGAACGAGTATTCGAGAACTTGATAAATCGTATAGTTGGATACCATGCGCTCGTTCCAATAACGGAAGTTGACGTCGCTGAAAAGCGCCCAGAAAGCGTCCCAAGAAAAAGTCGCTTTATGAATGAGCCCGTGCTTTTCTACGGTGTTCTGCATGGATTTGAGCTCGCTCATCGAGTAGTTTAACAGCGTATTGTCCAGATCAAAGAGAATCGCCTTGTAGCTCACGTACTACCTCCCGGAATGCGATGCTAGAATTTTCGGATGCGTATTATGATTATACCGGTGAACGGTTCGTTTGGAGGGGGACTTTTGAAAATTATTTATGCGACTGAGGCCGACTATCAATACATAAGAGAACATGATCGACATGTGTTGGAAAGCTTAATTGCGCCAAAAATAAGGCAAAAAGAAATATATCTATTTAAATCGGACAATGATGACACGATCGGCTGGATGCGCTATGGATACTTTTGGGACAATACGCCGTTCATGAATATGATTTGGATCGATGAACCTTATCGCGGCAAGGGATTCGGAAGGACAGCTATACGTTTCTGGGAAGAGGAGATGATGCAAAAGGGTTTTAGGCTGGTGATGACGTCCACTTTATCTAACGAAGAGGCGCAGCATTTCTATAGAAAGTCCGGCTATCGGGATTCGGGTTGCTTGCTGCTTGAGCGGGAGCCTTTAGAAATGATATTTACGAAAAACTTGTCTTAAAGGAGTGAACGAGATGCCCGTAAGCAGTCATAGTCGCCAAGCCGATTCGACTCAGAACACGGTCGCTAACTATCAATTATTTCTCCCCCATGACTATTCCTCGACCGAAGCGGACTATCCGATGATCTTATTTCTTCACGGCATGAACAGGCTAGGCAGCGATATTGAGCGTTTGGAGGGAGTGTCGCTGTGATCAGCTTGGGCGCCGATACGATCGTTCTTTTTAAGCAATTCACGGACTGGACGGACACTTTGCGGAGGATCGACGAACGGATATGGTCGGGGCCCGTTGCCGAGGGGAAAGCGACCGTAGCGGAGATTATCGCGCATTTGCAGCATTGGGACCAGTACCTGATCGATACGGTCATTCCCGCGATCAAGCGCGGCGAAGGGGTGACGTTTCCGGCGTTCGATGCGTTTAACCAGATCGCGTATGCGTACGCCCGATCGGGGGTAGCCCAGGATCGCCTGCTCGACGAATTCAAGCAAACGCGCCATGCGTTGGTCGAACGTTTGTTGGACGAGCCCGAAGTTGCAGCAAAATACGTCACGGTAAACGGCATCGAGACTTGCCCGCACACCGGTACGCCCTATTCGCTGCTCTACATCATCCATGAGTTTAACGATCACGACCGCCATCATCAGGGTCAGATTGCAGCGGTTGTTTGAGTCTTTGCAGCTGGTTTGTAACGATAAGTGCAAAAAGGCGCTATCGGCGCCAGCGAAGCGCTGGCAAGAGGGCCTATAAGTGCAAAAGGGCATTATCTGGGCCGGCGAAGCGCTGGCAAGGGGGCCTATAAGTGCAAAAGGGCACTATCGGCACCGGCGAAGCGCTGGGAAAGATGCCGATAAGTGCAAAAGGGCACTATCGGCACCGGAAATGAGCGGAAAAACCTGCTAACTGGGCCGAATGTGTGTGTGCGAGCCGGAGATAGCCGAAAAAACCTGCTAACTGGGGCCGAATGTGGGTGTGCGAGCCGGAGATAGCCGAAAAAACCTGCTAACTGGGCCTGACGCGGGTGTGCGGAGCCGGGGACAGCCGAAAACGATCGATAAATCGACCTGCTGCGTCGCAAATTAACTTTATCAAGAAGGGAACCGCCCCCTCGCTGTCGAAAAGGCAAGAAAAGAGCCAAAATTTGGCGAAATGGAATAGGGAGACAAATCCGTATGATTCGCGTGGTGCTTATTGACGATGAAGAAGATGCCCTGGATTTGCTGGAGATCCTGCTTGGGCAGATGGCGGATATCGAGATTGCGGGCAGGTACGTGAATCCGGTGCAGGCGCTTGGAGCGCTGGAGCGGTTGTCTGTCGACGCGGTGTTCCTGGACAATCAGATGCCGGGCATCATGGGGACGGAAGCGGCGAGAAGGATCCGGCAGACGCTGCCGAAGCTGCCGATCATTTTCACGACGGCTTATTCGGAGTATGCGGTTGAAGCATTCGAGATCCAATCGACCGACTATTTGCTGAAACCGTTTACGATGGACCGGCTGCAGAATGCGGTGGCGCGCATCCGGCAATCTTTGCCGCAACCGACGTCCCAATCGGACCCGGACGGGAACGCCGCGTCGAGCGCCGCGCCTGTCGTTCAGTGCCTGGGCGGGTTCCAGGTCCATGCGCCGGAAGCGGGCAAGGGAGGCGTGTCCTGGAAAACGAAAAAGGAAAAGGAGCTTTGCGCGTATCTCATCCACTACGAAGGAAAGTCCGCTAGCGCGGCGGCGATCATCGAAGCGCTATGGCCGGGCTACGATCTGAACAAGGCGAAGACGTATTTGTATACATGCTTGTCGTATTTGAGGAAAACGTTGATGGAGCATCGCGTTCCGATCGGCATTCGCAAGTTCGATCAGGGCTTCGCGGCCGAGCTGGAGGGCGTAACGGTCGATGTCGCGGCGTTCGAACGATGTCTGGGAGACGCGTCATCGGTTGAGGACACAAGCGTGTACGGCCGGATGAACCGTTTGTACCAGGGAGAGTACATGGACGCTTGCGATTTCGGCTGGGCGCTGCCCAGGCAGCTCGAGCTCAGGGCTTCGTATATTCGCGCGCTTCGCGCATGGCACGCCTCGTTCAGACGCCAGGGCCGTCGCGAGCTCGCGGCCGACAGCCTGGAGCGCATATTGGCGCTCGCCCCGGAGTCCGAGCAGGACGGACGCGAGCTGATGCGCCTGCACCTGGAGGCGGGCGATCGTCATGAAGCCTGCCGTGTCGGCCGGCAGCTCGAGCAGGCGGTGCGCATTCAACTGGGCGCCGAACTGGAAGACGAGACGCTGAAGCTGCTGCGACAGGCGACAGACGATGCTTTCAGGGGCATCCGATGAGGAAAAAAGTAGCGGCGGCGCTGATCACGCTCGTTTTGCTGATCGCGACCTACAGTTTGTTGTTGCCGTTCTCCTCCTGGCATCAGAAGTCAGGGCCGGCTGCGGCGAACGGATACATGGACCTCAGCGCGTGGCGGTTCGAGGAGGGCGGCGTCGTTCGGCTGGACGGGCAGTGGGAGCTGTATCCGGACAAGCTGCTGACCGTACGGGACTTCGCCGCAAGCGGAGAGCGACTGACGCCGGCTATGATCCAGGTGCCCGGATCTTGGTCGCGGCAGATGGATACGTTCGGCATGGCGACCTATCGATTGCGCGTTCAGGTCCGCGATACGGGCGAGGTCTACGGTTTGAAAACGGCGTCGATCCCGATCTCTAACCGTCTGATCGTCAACGGCCGGATCGTCGGCTCGAGCGGAAATCCGGCGGAAGAGCGGGAATACGAGGCCTATAACCGGCCGTATGTGAGCTACTTTACGCTGCAGCCGGGCTGGAACGAAATTTTGCTCCAGGCGGCCAACTTCGATTTTCGCGCCTCCAGCGGCATCGTCGAGTCGCTTCAACTGGGCAAAGCCGGTCAGATCGCCGAGCTGCGCGACCGGGCGACCGCGCACGATTGGATCTCGGTCAGTGTTTTTCTGATCATGGGACTTTATTTTTTCGGCTTATATACGCAGCGCAGGAACGATTTCTCGCTGGCCATGTTCGGCCTCGTCTGTCTCTGCATCGCGCTGTTCATAAGCGTCAGCGGCGAGCGGGTGCTGCTTCTTGCTGCCGGCAAGGTTCCGTTCTGGCTCTATTATCGCATCCAGCTGACTTCGGCGATCGGCGTGGGACTCGGTTTTTTCCTGTACGTCAACACCGCATTCCGGCCCTATTGCTTTAAATGGCTCGTTCGCGGCGGCGTGGCGGCGGGAACGGTACTGGGCGTGCTCAATGCCGGATTCGCGCCGCAGCTCTCGGGAGGGTTGACTCGCCCGCTGACTTCTTTATTCGCGACCTTCGCGCTGCTGTACGCGACTTATGTGTTCATATTGGCCGCGCTGCACCGCGTGGCCGGCAGCCGATATCTGGCCGTGGCCGTCTTGGCCTTGAACGTAATGGCGCTAAGTCTGAATATGAACTTTTATTTTGGCGTGCCGATCTATGCGCTCCCGCCGATCGAGCCTTTCCTCGTGCTGCTGATGCTGGCTTTGCTCATGTCGCTTCGCTTCTCGAACGCTTTCCGCAAAATCGAAGAGCTGTCGGGTCAGTTGCTGCAGGCGGACAAAATAAAGGACGACTTTCTGGCCCGCACCTCGCACGAGTTCAAGACGCCGCTGCACGGCGTGATGAACATCTCCCAGTCGATGCTGGATAATGCCGCATCGCCGCCGACCGCCGATCAGCGGGATAAACTGCGGCTCATTACGGATATTACGAAGCGTCTGTCGCAGCTCGTCTACGACATCTTGGACCTCTCCATGCTGAAGCGCGGCGAGCTCGGGATCGCGCCGGCGCCGATCGACGTCCGCTCGATCGCGGAGGTGCAGGTGCAGTTCTATTCCTATCTGTGTGCGGGACGGAACATTGTGCTGGAGAATCGTGTTCCTGCGGATTTGCCGCTTGCGCTGGCCGATGAGAGCCGTCTGAGTCAGGTGATCGGCAACCTGCTGGATAACGCGATCAAGCATACCGAGAGCGGCAGCGTCGTCGTTACCGGAGCGGAGCACGGCGGCAGGCTTGAACTGGCGGTGCAGGATACGGGGAAGGGCATCGAGCAGCAGGATCTTCCGTTCATTTTCGAGCCGTTCAAATCGCTTGAAGGCAAGCAGGGCCGCAGCTTCGGCCTGGGGCTGTCGATCGCGAAGCAGCTGGTCGAGCTGCAGGGCGGCACCCTGTCGGTCGCTTCTTCGCCCGGCGTCGGCTCGACGTTTACCTTTACGCTGCCGATCGCGGAGCGAAAGCTCGAAGCAGCCTCGTCTCCGTCGCCCCCTTCGTCCCCGTCACACGCTTGGGCCGAACCCCCGGCAGCCGAATATTCATTTGCGACGCCCCATTATGCGAACCCGGACGGCGAGCGTACGGTGCTCGTCGTCGACGATCAGCACGTGAACCTGAAGGTGCTGCTGGACGCGCTTCAGCCGCTGGACTACCGGGTCATCGCGGTCAAGAGCGGGTATGAAGCGCTGGCGGAGATCGACCGGCCGGGCCGGATCGACCTCGTCATCCTTGATCTGATGATGCCCGGCTTGTCAGGTTACGAGGTATGCCGGGAGCTCCGCAAGCGCTACTCGCTGCTGGAGCTGCCCGTGCTGATGGTGACGGCGGCCATTCAGCCGCAGGAAAAGGTGGCCGCCTTCCAGGCCGGCGCCAACGATTACTTGCCGAAGCCGTTCGATCTGGTGGAGCTGAGGGCGAGAATCGGCAGCCTGTTGGCGATGAAGGAATCGCTCGGAAGGGCGGTTTATCTGGAGGTCGCGTTTTTGCAATCGCAGAACAAGCCGCATTTTCTGCATAACGTCCTGAACAGCATCGCGGCATCCAGCTACACGGACGCGGATCGCGCGCGGAAGATGATCGTCGATCTCTCCGACTACTTGCGCGGCAGCTTTCGTTTCAGCAATGCGGAGGGACGGATCGCCTTCGCGGAGGAATTTCAGCTCATTCGAACGTATGTCGATATCGAGCAGGCCAGGTTCAAGGATCGAATCCGCTTTGAATACGACATTGCAGAAGAAGCCCATGCGCTCCTGTTGCCGCCGCTTCTGCTGCAGCCGCTGGTCGAGAATGCGATCCGGCATGGGATCGGCGGTCGGATCGAGGGAGGCACGGTCAAGCTGACGGCCGCCTTGTCGGACGGGCAATGGCAGCTGGTCGTGGCCGACGACGGTGTTGGCATCTCGCCGGAGCGATTGAGGACGCTACTCGACCGCGCCGATGAGAAGGAGCGTCATGGCGTCGGCCTGCTGAATATCAACAAACGGCTGAAGTACGAATACGGGATCGCGCTCGAGCTTGCGAGCGAGCAAGGCCGCGGCACGACCGTCACGGTGCGCATCCCGGATAAAACGGCTTGAATCTAAAACGACAGGCTCTTCCGTTCCTGGAACGGAGAAGCCTGTTTTTATTTGACGACCGCAATAGAAAAATGTCGATTTTTAAGGTTTCTTTAAGGTGCCGTCCGCTAAGCTGAGCGTTGATTGGAATCTCTTGGACAAAGGTGGGTACGACGTGAACACACGGTACGGCGCGCGATGGAACATCGCTTTGCGTGACAGGAAATGGCTTGTGCTCCTCTCCAGCCTGGCGCTGGTCATCTCGCTGTTCTCCTCCGCAGGCGGGAGGGCTTATGCCGATAGTGGCATGAGCGGGGAAGGGACGGAGCAGGATCCATGGAAGGTCACGAATCCATTTACGTTGAGTCTCATCGGTTCCAGCAATTATCCGTTAAGCGGCAACTTCAAGTTAATGAACGATATCGAGCTGAAAAGCGAGTGGACGCCGATCGGCCTGGGATCCGACACAGGCTTCACCGGCACGTTCGACGGCAACGGTCATACGATCTCGGGCCTGTCGATCGGTCTGCCGGCGGAGGACAACATCGGATTGTTCTCCCGAATCGTCAACGGTGCTGTATACGATCTTACGATCGAGGCAGATCCGGAGATCGGCGTCTTCGGCGCTACGAATGTAGGGCTGCTGGCGGGAACGGTCGAGCAGACGGACGCAAACAAGCCGGCCTGGGTGTCTTTAGTCAAGGCGACAGGTGACGTAACAGGGAACAAAAACGTTGGCGGCTTGGTCGGAAGCGCGGAAGCGATCAAATCCGGTTACGCTGTTTTCGCCTATAATCGCATGGAGGCTGGTCTTGTGACCGGCGGTAAAAACGTTGGCGGACTCATCGGCTTGTCCGACAAAATCCAGGTGTACAATTCCTCGTCCGCGGCCAACGTCGAAGGCGGAGAAGGTCTGGGCGGCCTGCTCGGCAATGGTGCAGGCACGAGAGTGACGAGAAGTTATGCGACGGGGGCGGTCACGTCTTCCGGGGGCAGCAATATCGGTGGTCTCATCGGCGCATCGAACGAGAACGATATCCAGATGAACTACGCTACCGGCGATGTGAGCGGCTCCGTGACCGGCGGCTTGCTCGGTGTCTCGACCGATGACAAGATTGTGCACAATTACGCAGCCGGACATGTCGCATCGACGGGCCTTACCAACGGTTTGATCGGCGAAAACTTCGGTTCGCAGCGAGCAGTTGTCGCGTCCTACTGGGATACGACAACTTCGGGCGTGCTTGACGTGGACGAGTCCGACGCCGCGCAGTACGGCATCGGGCGCAGCACGTCCGAGCTGCAGGACGAGACGACATTCACGTCGGCTTCGGCGGCGAACCAGAAATGGGATTTTGAACACTACTGGTTCATGCAAGCTGACGGTTATCCGCAGCTGTACGGCGGCATGGATCTTGAGTTCGACGTGGAGCCGGCCGCCGTATCGGATCAGGTAGCTCATTCGCACGAGCTGACGATCAAAGCAAGCTCTGCCTTTGTCTCCTATGGACAGGAGGTCGCGGTCTATCGCGCCGCAGACGACCAGAAGCTCGGTTCGTTCGATCCTTTTACAAGCACAACGATTCCGGTCACGCTGGACACGACGGACGAGGTCGACGGCGAGCTGACGCTGGAGGACGGCTATTATCTGGTCGATCAAGACGGCCGCCGGACGAGCGTCTTTTATCCCGAGGTTCTCGTAGATAACACGCCGCCGACATGGGCGGACGGCGCTTCGATCGCGCCGAGCGAGAACGGCGGCCATATCGATCTGTCCTGGGGCAGCGCCGCCGACGACGGAAGCGGTTTGGACTATTACAATCTGTACGTCAACGGAACGCCTACCCAAGTTTACGGTACGACGACTACCGTGAACAATCCTCCCGCCGATGCTTTGTATGAGGTCGAAGCGGTAGACAGGGCGGGGAACAAGAGCGCGAAGCTCTCCTTCGGCGGCACGCCTTCGACGACAACGATCAGCGGTTTGAAAAACATTACGTTCGGGCAGATTAACGGCTTCTACCTTTCTTACGTAACGGGCGCCCCTACGTCTTCGGGGATCGGCAACCAGAGCTATGCAGGCACGCAGTCCTTCTACATCGACGGCGCTCTGCATCAAAAAGACGTGCAGTTGGGCTCGTTAACGGGGGCATACAGTGTATTTACCTTCAATCTCAGCGGTCTCTCGGAAGGACCGCATACGCTTAAAGCGGTATACTCCGGCTACGTCGGCAAGTTCGGCGGAGTCGATTATGCCGTCAGCGGGAGCGAGGGAACGCTGGAGATTACCGTCAACGGACTGAAGGTCGACGCGAGCGATCCGAGCGGCGCGGCGAACAACGGCAAGACCAAGCTGACCGTGACGCCGGCTCCGGCATCGGGCAACAAGCTTGTATATCGCAATTTTGGCAGCGGCGACGTTGCTGTGCCTACAGTGGGCGATGTTCTGGATATGACCGAATATGCGGATCTGCCGGAGAGCGGACTGGCTGAGGCGACGAACGGCGATCGCATCGGCGTGGTGGAGATCGATACGGCAACGGGGAAGGTGGTTCACTTCGGCCAGGGGGTGGCCGTGTCGACGGACGAGAATGGAGGACCGGATCCGGTTCCCGCGTCGGGGCTGACGGTCGTGTCGACCGACCCGAGCGGCAGGGAGAACGACGGCAAGACGCAGCTCGCAGTAACGCCAATGCCGGAGCCGATGTCGGTGAACAAGCTGGTGTACTACAACTTCGGCGGCGGCCAAGCGGCCGTGCCGAACGTGGGCGATACGCTGAACCTGTCCGCGTATGCGGACTTGCCGGCTGACGGCCTGATCGCGGCGGCGGATGGCGATCGAATCGGGGTTGCAGAGATCGACGCCGCGGGCGCCGTCGTTCGCTTCGGCCAGACTGCGGCCGTCGTAGCGGATGAATCCGAAGGACCGGGTCCGGGTCCGGTTCCTGCGTCGGGGCTGACGGTCGTCTCGACCGACCCGAGCGGCAGGGAGAACGACGGCAAGACGCGGCTCGCGGTAACGCCAATGCCGGAGCCGATGTCGGTGAACAAGCTGGTGTACGAAAACTTCGGCGGCGGCCAAGCGGTCGTGCCGAACGTGGGCGATACGCTGAACCTGTCCGCGTATGCGGACTTGCCGGCGGACGGCCTGATCGCGGCGGCGAATGGCGATCGAATCGGGGTTGCGGAGATCGACGCTGCGGGCGCGGTCGTGCGCTTCGGCCAGACGGCGGCCATCGTCGTGGCCGAGGATGATGTTTACGTGCCGCCGATTGATGTGCCTGCGAACCCTGTCCCGACGGATGAGGTAGAGGTACTCGTAAACGGCAAGGTGGAAAAGCTGGGCAAATCGAAAACGTCCGAGGCCGGCGGCGTGAAGACGACGACCGTCACCGTCGATGCGGCCAAGCTGCAAGCGAAGCTGGACGCGGAGGGCAGCAACGCGATTGTCACGATACCGGTTGCCGGAGAGTCGGCGCTGAAGATCGGACAATTGACCGGACAACTCGTCAAAAATATGGAGAACGCATCGGCTACGCTCGTTCTTCGGACAGACAATGCGAGCTATACGATTCCGGCGAAGCAATTCAACATCGACGCCTTGTCCGGGAAGCTTGGCCAATCGGTGAAGCTGGAAGACATTCAAGTGCAGATCGAGATTGCCGCTCCGGGTGCGGACACGACGGCAATGGTGGAGAAGGCAGCCGAGAACGGCGCATTTACGCTTGTCGGGCCGCCGGTCAGCTTCACGGTTCGCGCCATTTATGGCACGGAGTCGGTGGAGGCAGCTCGATTCAACACCTATGTTGAGCGAACGATCCAGATTCCGGACGGCGTGGATGCGAGCAAGATTACGACGGGCGTGGTCGTCGATCCGGACGGGACGACGCGCCACGTGCCGACGCAAGTCGTCGTCATCGACGGCCGTTATTACGCCAAGATCAACAGCTTGACGAACAGCACGTATGCGGTCGTCTCGCACGAGCGGTCTTTTTCAGATATGACGAATCATTGGGCGAAGGCCGCGGTGGAAGACATGGGCTCCCGGATGGTCGTCGAGGGCACCGGGGGCGGACTGTTCAGTCCGGATCGCGAAGTGACTCGCGCGGAATTTGCGGCGATCGTCGTGCGCGGACTCGGACTGAAGCCGGAGAGCGGCGCTTCTGCATTCTCCGACGTGGCGGCCGGCGACAGGCACGGCGCCGCGATCGCTACGGCAAGCGCATATGGCTTGATCGATGGCTATGCGGACGGCACGTTCCGGCCGGAGGACAAGCTCACCCGGGAGCAGGCTATGGTCATTCTCTCCAAGGCTATGGCGATCACCGGGCTGCAAGGCAAGCTGCCGATTGCATCGTCCGACGCGGCGCTTCGCCCGTTCAAGGATGCGACGAACGTATCCGCATGGGCGCAAAAGGGCGTTGCGGCGAGCGTGACGGCCGGCCTCGCCACGGGACACGGCGACACGAGGCTCGCCCCGCGAGAAGCCGTCACCAGAGCTGAGGTCGCGGCACTCGTGCAGCGACTGCTGCAAAAGTCGGGCTTAATTTAACCAAAGCGAGCATCCGGGCCTCCTTGGCCTGGGTGCTCGCTTCGGTTTGTGCCGATAAGCGCAAAAGGGCACTATCTGGGCCTACGAAGCGCTGGTAAAGGTGCCGATAAGTGCAGAAGGGCGCTATCTAGGCCGGTAAAGCGCTGGCAAGGGTGTCGATAAGTGCAGAAGGGCGCTATCGGCGCCGGCGAAGCGCTGGAAAAAGTGCCGATAAGCGCAAAAGGGCACTATCAGCGCTGCGAGATGTCTGTTTAGCAATAGTACAGATGGTTAAGGTGTGTGCAAAACCGAAAATAGATGGAAAAAACGGCTAATTTATCCTGGTGCAGGTGAGCGAAGCCCGAGATAAGCGGAAAAATCGGCTAACTGAGCCGAGTATGAGTAAGCGAGGCGGGAGATAACCGGAAGCAGGCCGCGCTGGCGGCGTTTTTTCAATAAACGGGCGCCTAATTACGTTCATAATATGCCATAAACCGCCTGAAACTCGGGGCGGTTATTTTTTATCTTTTTTTCGCGCGCGTGTCGATTCCGCCCTCAGCCGTTCGTTGTCTGTATAGAAGCAGCCCAACCAACCGTTCATCGGCAGATCATTAAGCAATAAACGGCTCGGCGCCGGCTGCTCGCATCCACCATAATCGAAGGGGAGATCAATTCATGATGATCGAACGTGAAACGAACATGCAGGCCGCCGCCCAACGCTCGAATATCTCGGGCGTTAGGCGCTGGACGTCGCGGGCAATGGGAGGCGTTGCCGTACTTTTTATGCTTTTTGACGGAATCGGCAAGCTCGTTGGGCCGGCACCGGTCGTCGAGGCAACCCGAGAACTCGGATTCGCGGAACACCACTTGGCGATCATGGGCATTCTCAGCTTGCTTGCTACTTTGCTGTATATGATGCCTCGTACCGCCTTCCTGGGCGCGATATTGCTGACCGGGTACCTGGGCGGAGCAGTGGCGGTGCAAGTTCGAATCGACGCGCCTCTTTTCTCGAACACACTATTCCCGGTCTATGTGGCCGTCCTCGTCTGGGGCACGCTCTGGCTGCGGGACGAACGGCTGCGCAGGCTGCTGACAGGCGGCTGACAGGCGGCGCTTGACGCGATAGTGAGAGTCGACAAACCCCGGGTTCAAGCTCAAAACATCCGCTCCAGCTCATCCACGATAGAGCTCACATACCCGACCGCGGCCCGGATCGGCGCGGGGTTGCTCATATCGACGCCCGCCAGCCTGGCCAGCTCGAGCGGCGAGTGCGTGCCGCCCGCTTTGAGGACGCGCAGCCAGCGGTCTACGGCCGGCCTTCCTTCCGCTTCGATCGTCGCCGCCACCTGCGTGGACACGGTCAGACCCGCCGCGTACGTATACGGGTACAGCCCCATGTAATAGTGAGGCTGTCGCATCCAGGTCAGACCTGCGCCGGGGTCCTGCTCTACGGCGTCGCCCCAGAACTCCCGCAGCACCGCTTCCTTCAAGGCGGTGAGCTTGGCCGCGGTCAGCGGCGTGCCGAGCTCGGCAACTTCGTATACGCGGCGCTGCATGTCCGCCTCCAGCAGATGGGTCACGAAGTTGTGGCAGTAGGTGTTCATGAGCTGCAGCAGCACCCAGCGCTTCAGGCGCGGGTCCTCGGATTGCCTCACGATATGGCGCGCCAGCAGCAGCTCGTTTAAGGTCGAAGGCGCCTCAATGAAAAACATCGAGGACTTGAAGTTGACGTACCGCTGCGACTGCGCCGCGAGCATAAAGTGCGCCGCGTGCCCCAGCTCGTGCGCGAGGAAGAAGGCGCTTCGCATCGTGTTCGTCCAGGTCAGCATAACATAGGAGTGCGCGCCGTAAGGGCTGGAGCAGAACGCGCCCGTCGATTTGCCGATATTGTCCGCATAGTCGACCCAGCGTTCCGTAAGCGCCGCATGGATGATATCCGAATATTCCGTGCCCATCACGGCCAAGGCTTCCTTCACAAGGCGGCCGGCTTCCTCGATGGTGACGGGGGGACTAAAGCTGGGATCGAGCGGCGCTTTCAGATCGGAAAATCGGATGCGGTTGAGCCCGAGAACACGCTCCTTCAGCTTGGCAAACCGCCGCATCGCCGGCGCAAGCTCGACACGAATGGTATCGATGACGTTGTCGTAGAGCCGACGCTCGACCTCCTGCGGTTCCAGAAGCATATGCGTAACCGACGGATACCCTCGCAGCCTGGACAACACCGTCTGCTTCTTCACCTCCGTCGCATAAGCCGCCGCGATCGTATGGCGATAGGTCGTCAGCGTCCGCGTAAACGATTCAAACGCCGCCCGGCGAAGCACGGGGTCCGGCGACTCCTCGTAGTCCGCCTCGAACAGGGCGAACGACACGGGCTTCTCCGCTCCGGCGCCGTCCTTCACCGGGGCGAACGTCATATCGGACAGCTTGCTCCGCTGGTAAACCGTATACGGAGAGCCGAGAACTTCGCCGAGCGCCGCGAGCGCCGCCTCGGTATCCGGGGACAACGCATAGGGCTTCGTCCGCAGCAGGTCCTGCAAGCTTTTGCGATAGACGCCAAGCGCCGGCTCCTCCTCCAAGTAGCGCTCCAGCAAGCCGTCCGGCATGTGAAGCAGCTCTGAGCGGATAAAGGCCAGCCGGGCATTCACGGCTGAGATCAAATCTCCCGCGCGCGCGGCATTCGCTTGATATTCCGGATTCGTCCCGTCCTGCGCCTGCTGAAGCCTGGCGTAAGTGGACACCCGCACGAGCTTGACCTGCAGGGTCTCCTGCGCTTGGAGACATTCGGCAACTGTGCACGCGCCTTCCGTCAATTTTCCGCGATAGGCCTCGAGCGCGGGCAGCAAGCCTTCGATTTCCGCCAGCGCCGCTTCCCAAGCCGCCTGATCCGCGTACAAATCCTTCAAGTTCCACGTCAGCTCTTCCGGAGCCGACTCCCTCGTTATCCGCACCTTCGTCCCCCCAACGCTTCAGCTGTCTTTCCGCCTGCTACCCTGATTTTATACGAACTTGCGCTTGCGTGACGAGCCTTCGCATTCGGCTTCGCTTGACGAACTACTACGTGTTGTAGTAATTTAAGATTACTACGTAGTGTAGTAATCGATGCCGTCATGGACGCATGACGGAACATGAGGTGTTCACCTTGACCCAAATTCAGAAGCTGTCGGATACGGAAATGGAGTTAATGGAAGCGATCTGGGCATGCACGCCTCCGGTCACGTCGACGGAGCTGCTGCGCATGTTCGCGCAAAAGGGGAAGGCATGGAAGGCGCAGACCATCTCCACCTTTTTATCGCGTCTGGTGGACAAAGGCGCGCTTGCGGCTACCAGGGACGGCCGGACGAACAGGTACGTGCCGCGCATTTCGCCGGAGGACTACAAGCTGCTCGAGACGCAGCACGTCCTGGACGGGTTGTATCAAGGCTCCGTTAAGAACTTGATCGCAGCCATGTACGACGGCGACAAGCTGTCCGATCAGGACATCGCCGATCTGAAAAAATGGTTTTCGGAAAAGTAGGTGCTCCGATGAACGCGATGCTTGAAGTGCTGTTTACGCTCGCCGTCGCCGGGAGCGTCGTCGCTGCTATCCTTGTATTGTCGCGGCAAGTCCCCATAGAAGCGTTCCCTGCCAAGTGGCGTTACCGGCTTCAAAAGCTCGCGCTCTCGTTCTATCTGCTGCCCTTTGCCGTCGCAATCTCTCGGTTGGTGCAGCTGATGAGCGCGCATGCGCCGACCGTGCCGGATTCGTCTCCCTTATCCAGCGCAGGCGCGACATTAACTGGATCTTTCTTATCGGGTCGGACCATTCCGTCCGGTGCGGCCATTGTCATTTTAGGGATATGGGCGATCGGCGCGATCGGATTTGCGGTGCGGCAGCTGTACGATTATCGTAGATTCACCTCGGCGCTGGCGCGCACGCGCATCGCTCTTCCGGAGCGCGGCGAAGCGGCCGAACGGCTCTCCCTAGTCAAGAAGGAGCTCGGTGTAAAAAGCAACGTCGCGCTTGCCGCCAGTCCGATCATTCGAAGCCCGGTCCTTGTCGGCCTATGGCGGCCCGTCATTTATTTTCCGCCGACGCTTGCCGCAGACGTAGACTTGGACATGGTGCTCCGTCACGAATGCATACATCTGAAGCGGAGGGACTTGTGGGTCAAGGCGTTCGCGCTGGCCGCAGGCGCCTTGCACTGGTACAACCCGCTCGTTCATTTGCTGCGTAAGGACATTCAGCTCTGGAGCGAGCTGTCCTGCGATGAAGAGGTCGTCATCGGCATGTCCCATGCCGAGCGAAAAAGATACGGCATTACGCTGCTTAACGTCATGGCCGGATCGGGGAACCTGCCGGCGCAGTTTAGCGCCTCCTTATCCGGCGACGGTCAACAGCTCAAAAGGAGATTAACGCTTATGCTGAACGCGAAAACAATGAAAAAGAAAACGATGCTGCTGACGGCAGCCGCCTTGTTCCTGGTCGCCGGCGTCAGCACGACCGCGGCCGTATGGGCTTCGGACAATACGCCGACCGTAGTCGCGGAAAAGGAATTGGCGCCTTCGGAGCCCCAAGCGACCGCGACCGCGACTGTGGCCGCGGCCGGAGAGAAGGCTCCCGTGCCGACAGCCGCAGCCGAAGCCGCGGCAGCCGGCCCCAACGACGAGCCGCACCCTACGGCAGCGCCGGCAGGAGAAGCGGAAGCGGCGCCCGCTGAGGAAGCGAGTGCGGTCCCGACCGTAGCGCCGGCACCCGCTGGAAGCGTACATGCCGCATCAGAGACGGTACCCGGCCCGTCGATCGACCAAGCTGCTGAAGCAGCGCCAGTGCCCGCTGGAAGCGTGCATGCCGTTTCGGAGGCGGTGCCTGTCCCGAAGGCCGATCAGACTGCCGTTTCCGAACCGAAGGCGGTTCCTTCTGTAAAGTGACTCGTACGACAGACAAGAAGACCGAGACCCGGTCTTTTTGTCTGTCTGCGCTTATATAGACGGCAGCAGCCGAGGCATACGCGAGCAGGGCTATTGCGTCGAACGCGCGGATTTTCGCATCTTCAAGCTGGCGCGGGCGAGCGGGATGCACGTATTGCAGGACCGTTTTTCACCGAGAGACTTCAAGCCGCTGCCGATGGACGGGGGAGCGTGGATGAGCGGGGATTGGGTCGAGGTCAAGATTCGCATCCATCGCTCCGTCGTCGATCGGGTGATCGAACGTTTCGGCGAGTCGCATGTTCTGGAGATGGGGGAAGAGACTTGTTTGGCCATGTATCCGATCGTCAACCATTCATTCGGTTATGACAAGCTGCTCGCATTCGGGGATAAATGCGAAGTGCTGGAGCCACCAGAGGTTCGGATAGTGTTTGGGGAGTATGTGCGCGGGATTATGGACAAATATAAAAATGAATTCAATTTGAGAAGAGAGCGGTAACAGCGTGCGCAATCCAGTCGATATTGCAAATTACATAGAGGCACGTTACAATACTGAATAATTGTTCAGTATTTTTAGTCTTGTTTCGCGAGGTGATCCTCATCAACAAAAAGCAGCTCCAAACCGAGCAAACCAAAAAGAAAATCGCAGACGCGTCCAAAGCGCTTTTTATCAAGAAAGGCTATAAAGCGACCGCGATCGAGGAGATCGTGAAGGCGACGGGGTGCAGCGCGGGCAATATTTATTACCATTTCAAGAGCAAGGAAGGGCTATTCCTGCATCTGATCGAGGAATGGGATCGGGAGTGGGAGGAGACCTGGCGGGAGAAAGAGGGGCTCTATGCGACGACGGCCGACAAGCTGTACGGCATGGCCGAGCATATGGCGCTCGAGCAGCTCAACCATCCGCTGACGAAGGCGATGGACGAGTTCTATCACAATGCCGAGAAAGGCTCGGAGGTCGAGGAGCGAATCCGGCAGATGATCAAAGGGTACGTCGACTTCAACAAGCAGCTGCTGCAGCGGGGCATCGACGCCGGGGAGTTCAAGGGGGCGGATGCGGGCGCGCTCGGCATGATCCTCGACGGCCTGCTGTTCGGACTGAGCCAGCACGCCCGGCATATGGAGCGGAGCGAAGCGCTGGCCGCGTACCGGCTGGCGGTGGACGTATTCCTGCATGGGATCGCCTGAGCGCGGTCTTCCCTTTTTTTTGCCCACATCTAGAATGATTATTCAGTATTCGTGTAAACGACTTGGAGGACGTTAGTAATGGCTATCTTGGTTAAACAACAGGGTGCGCTTTTGATTCTGATGCTGAACCTGTTCTTGGTATTCACCGGTATCGGCCTGGTCATCCCGATCATGCCGAGCTTCATGAACGAGCTGGGCGTGAGCGGCAGCCTGATGGGGCTGATGATCGCGGTGTTCTCGCTCGCGCAGTTCCTCTTCTCGCCGATGGCCGGACGGCTGTCGGACACGCTGGGCCGTAAACGCATGATCGTCGTCGGCATGCTCGTATTCGCCGTCTCCGAAGGGCTGTTCGGCATCGCGCATTCGCCGACGCTCATGTTCGTCTCCCGGGCGCTCGGCGGCCTGAGCGCGGCGATGATCATGCCGGCCGTCATGGCGTACGCGGCGGACATCACGACCGACGAGGAGCGCGCGGCGGGCATGGGATACGTGAACGCGTCCATCACGACGGGCTTCATCATCGGTCCCGGCATCGGGGGCTATCTCGCCGAGTTCGGCATCCGCATGCCCTTTTACGCCGCGGGCGTCGGGGGCATCGTTGCGGCTGTCGTGACGATGCTTTTCCTCAAGGAATCGCTACCGGCCAAAGGAACCGAGGCTTCGCAAGCCGCAGCCGCCGAGCCGCGGAGCGGTCTGCTGACCCAATTGCGGCATTCGTATCGCGCGCCTTATTTTCTAAGCCTCGTCATCGTGTTCGTCATGTCGTTCGGCCTCGCCAACTTCGAGACGATCTACTCGCTCTTCGTCGACCACAAGTTCGGCTTCGATCCGAAGGACATCGCCTTCGTCATCACGTTCGGCTCGATCGCCGGCGCCGTCGTGCAGCTCACGATTTTCGGCTGGCTGCTGAACCGGTTCGGGGAAAAGCCGATCATTGCCGCCTGCCTGCTCGCCAGCGCCGTTTTTGTCCTGCTCATGCTCTTCGTGCACAAGTTCTGGCTCATCTTCGCCGTCACCTTCGCCGTGTTTCTGGCCATCGACATCCTCCGTCCCACGATTGGCACCCAAATGTCCAAGCTGGCCAAGGACCAGCAGGGCTACGTCGCGGGCCTGAACTCGGCATTCACGAGCCTCGGCAACATCGTCGGACCGATCGTCGCAGGCGTGCTGTTCGACATCGAGATCAATGCGCCGTATGCGCTCGCGGCCGTCGTGCTGCTGATTTGCTTCGCGGTGTCGATGAGGGGACTAAGGAGGAGCGAGCGGTAAGATAAGTACGCTTTGGCATACGGTTATCTATTAGCGTACGACAATCTCATAAGGGGCGGAAGTGATCTTTTGCTCTTCGCCAAGTTCGCCTTCTTCAGTCTGGATGTAAAAAGACGCCGTGCCCACGAGCCGATAGGTGCCGGGACTCTTGATCCTAATCACTCTTTTGCCGGTAACGTTATTCGCCGTGTCCGGATCGTAAGGCTCGTTCGGCTTCAGCATATGAACGATGCCGACATCATGCGTTAAGAAGGTGTTGACGATGGGCCGATCGTTCTCATCGTAAATTTGAATCTGCGTCAGCGGCGAGCTGTGCAAAATCTGGACCGCCCGTTCCGAGGTGTTGGTCAGCGTGGCCGCTACCTCAATCGGCCGATCTGCCGTCGGCGCTTCGCTCAGCGCTGAGACATGAAGAGCGAAGCCGCGCGAATCTCCGCCGTCACCTGATGTGCGGCCGCTCAGTAAAAGGGTGACTACGAATAAAAGCATAAAAATCAGTCGCAATTTTTTCGCCTCCTTTGTCGAGGAAGGTCACGGAATCAAGAAAAACAAATGAATCTTCGCGACCGTTCCGTCCTTCACTTCGAATTCAAGATTGCGTCCTTCGTTATCGCTTATAAGGTAAGCGGCATTATCCGGATTCGTCCGCCCGTCGCCAATCGTGATGCCCGGATAAGCCTTTTTCACATCCGCAACCGTACTGCCCACGGCGATCCCGCCCGGTGTCTCATACTGCGGCGCAGTCGCTTCAATCGACATGACCCAGAAGGATTGGCCGTTTTGTTTGGGCGAGAACAGTTCAAGACGCAGTCCTTCGTAGGTCAGCTCCTTCACGAATGAGCCGGTAAGCGTATCGGCGTGTTCCAGCGCCTCCATCTTCTGCGAGAGCGGCTTGCCGAGCAAGCCTTCGAGATCCGTGCGGTCGTCCCAGTCCTGCAGATGAAGCAGCCCCCGCCCGACTTTGACCGCATAGTCCGATGCCTCCTTCGACTCCTGCTGATTGTCTGAAGCAGACGCTGCGGAAGGCGGGGCCGTCCCTTCGGCGATCGGAGCGGCGACTTGCGAAGCAACCGCGCTCCCGAGCGCATTCTCTTCGGAAGAAGCGCAGCCTGCCGCCGCGACGAGTACACCTGTCAACATCGCGCCTGCGAGCAATTGTTTACAAACGTTCATGCGAAATCTGCCCCCTATACCCCTTCTTTCTCGTCTCCTAAGACGTTATTAATTCACCTAAAGTTGCTCCGTTCGAGCGCACTTGACAGCGGGACAGCAAAGAGATACGCTTCATATATGTAAATATTACGATTAGAGGAGAATGACAATGCGCGTTATTATCACGCTTGCTTGCACCGAGACCGGGGACCGCAACTATACGACGACTAAAAATAAGAGGACCCATTCGGGGCGCATCGAGCTGATGAAGTACTGTCCGCGTCTCAAGCGCTACACGCTTCACCGCGAGACGCGCTGAGTCCGAGAGTCGGCCAAGCATGAGCAAAAGCAGCGCAAATCGAAGCGCATGTGGAGGAAGCGTACGAAGAATATAAACCGGAGCGCGATTAAAGCGGGTAAAGGAAGAAACAAGCGCAGCGGGAGGTGGGGAAGATGGCCGAAGCGGACGCCGGCACTGCCGGCAATGCCGGTGACACCGGCGAGCGCGTCGTCAGCCGGCATTCGGATCGGCAGTGGCGGCGGCGGAGAGCGGAGCTCGCCGAATGGACGGAGCGTCCGAAGGTCAGGCGCAGGGCCAAGCGGACCGCCAGGCTCGGGACGACGGAGATCGACGCGGAGCTGCTCGGCGCGCTGGCGCAGTTCAAGCGTATCGGGCTCGTCACGGAGTTTTCCTGCGCGGGCGTCAGCGTCCTCGACGAGCCGGAGGATCATTCTCTCTACGCCTACATCACGTTCGCATCCTCGCCGTTAGCGGACCGGTTCGTACAGGCGGCGACGGCATACATGAAGCATCGATTGCTGGTCACCTTTGAGCCGGCGCGCGGCCGGTACGACTGTTCTTCCTTTCTGATCGGCCACAATCGCTCCTTCTGCATGCTGATGGAGAAGTGCGCGAGAGATTTTGCAATTGATCAGCGATCCGGCATGTAAAAGACATCGCCGCTCCCTTCTCTTAAGGAAGGAGGCGGCGATGTCTTTTATATTTATGCCTCGGACGCAGACGCGCGCCGCTCATAGGCGAAGAACAGCATGGCGACGCTAAGGATCGCGCAGATCGTATACATGGACGGATACGAGACCAGGTCGGCGACGGGCCCCATGACGATGCTGCCCAGCGACATGCCCAAATCGGCCATGGCGATGAACAATCCGAGCAGTACATTGCGGCTCGCGGCAGGAAGGACAAAGGACAGGTACGACGTCAGCGCGGGATAGAGAAGCGCCTGCGCGACACCGAGCAGGAGGGCGCCGGTATAGAAAAATGCTGCGCCTCCCGCCGCCGCGAAGCCGATCGCCTGCGCCGCCGCCGCGATGAGCAGCGTCACGGTCACGACATAACCGGTATGCCACCGGCCGTCGGATGGGATTCGTTTTCTCCATACCCAACGGGTCGCGACCAACGTCCCCGCCTGCAGCAAGAGATAGATCTCCGCATGGCCGGCTCGAACCTGCGGCGCATACAGCGGGATAAAGGTGGTCGACGCGCCGAATACGAGAGAGGCGGCCAGCATCAGCATGCTGCACCTGAACAACCGTGGATGCCGGATCAACTGGCCGAACGATTGAAGCATTTCCGTCCCTTGTTTCTTCTGGTCCGCCGTGGGCTTGCCTGCATGCGGGGTCATCCTGGCGGTATAGCCGACGACCCCTGTGAGGAGCGCAAACGCGATCATCGATGCGGCGAACCAGAAGGAAGTCCCCGATTGCCACATGCCGACCGCGAGCAGGGGGCCGAAGATGCCCGGCACGGAAGCGACGAGGGAATACATCGAAATGCCCTGCGACCGCTCCCGGTCGGGCAGCGCGTCGATGATGCCGAGCTGCAGCGCCATGGAGAAAAAGGCGGTGCACGCGCCTTGCAGCATGCGGGCGGCCAAATAACCGCCGAGACCGGTCACCGTGTAGAGAAGCAGCGCCAGTCCGTTAACGACGAGGATCGTCCGCAGGACCGGTATGGGTCCATATCTGTGAATCAGAAGGCCCGCCCAGGGCCGGAACAGCATGGTCGTGAACAAATAGGCGCCCATGATGATGCCGATCGCCGTATTGGTCGCCCCCAGCGACTGGCCCTTCAGCGGCAGGATGACATTCAGAACCGAATTGGCGCCGAAGTACAATAGCGTAAGTCCGTACAATCGCAAAAATGGGAAAGATAATGCGCCTTTCAAGCTGCAGCTCCTCTCTCAGGTCGTTCGAGGCTTAGCGGTTACCTGATCATCATGCGGAGCAACTGCCGCGCATAGGGAGATTGAACGTCTTTCAGGCGTTCCATTCGAATGTTCTCCTCGATCCTGCCGTTTCGCATGATGAGGGCCCGGTCGCACAAATAGGCCGCCGCCTCGATATCGTGGGTGATAAAAATATAGCCCATCCTGCAAGACGATCGCAGCGATCTCAGCAAATCGAGGATCTGAACCTGCACCGAGCCGTCCAGGGCGCTCACCGCTTCGTCCAGCAGCAGGCATCGCGGCTGCGTGGAGACGGCTCTCGCGATGCAGACGCGCTGCGCCTCGCCGCCCGACAGCTCATGCGGGTATTTGCCGCGATAGGAGACGTCCAGGCCGACTTGCTCAAGCAGCCGGTCGATTGCCGGGCGCTGCTCGCGCGTTTCCACCCCCAGCAGCTTCAACGGCTCGCGCAGCGCCTGCTCGACCGTATAGAACGGATTGATCGAGGAGGCGTAATCCTGAAAGACCGCGCCGATGCTGCCTGCCCGCATCCGGCGCCGGTCGATGCGCCGCCCGTCCCACAGGACGCGTCCGTGGTCCGGCTGCTCGATGCCGAGCGCAAGCCTTCCCAGCGTCGACTTGCCGCTGCCGCTCTCGCCGGTGGTGTCCACGCTCTCGCCCGGGCGCCATTCGAAGCTGCTCCCGGAGAGCGCCTGCCGACGCTCCTTTACGAACAGCCCACTCTTCTTATAAATCTTGCTGACGTTGTCCATGACAAGCATCGCCGCCGCCCCCCATCAGTTGATCGAAATGCCGGTTCAGCGCCAGCTTCGCCGACACCAGGCGGCGGGTATATTCGTGCCGGGCCGAGGCGAAGAGATCCCGGGCCTTGCCGCGCTCCACGACGGCGCCGTCCTTCATGACGAGCATATCGTCCGCGATGCGCCTGACGATGCCGAGGTCGTGCGTGACGAAGATCGTCGCGCAGCCGATCCGCTCGCGCAGCGCGACGAACTGCTCCAGCACCTCGAACTGCGAGACCGTATCGTGCGCCGTCGTCGGCTCGTCCGCGATGACGATATCGGGCTCGAGGGCGAGCGCGAGCGCGATCATCGCCCGCTGCAGCATGCCGCCCGCCAGCTCGTGCGGATAGCCGTACATGACCGCGTTCGGGTCCTTCAGCAG